>JAJECN010000010.1 GCA_022821965.1 Candidatus Poribacteria bacterium | reverse complement strand
AGGAACCTGTTTTTGGATGTCTAACGCCACCGTCAACCGTCCAACAAGCTGCTCAAGGTGGGCGATACGCTTCTCGGTATCACTCGACTCCTTATCAGTAGACTCAAACAGCGTAGACGCATTTTCAAGCAGCTGTCGCTTCCACTGTGAGAGTTGATTTTCGTTGAGATTATGTCACCGACACACTTCTGCTTGGGAAGTCGCACCGCTGAGGACTTCAAGAACAACTTCAGCTTTAAACTCGGAGGTGAATGTTCTTCGTTTGGCCATCGGATTCTCCTTTCAATGGGATGATTGTTATTGTATCACAATCTTCCTTTAGACTGTGGTCTAAAAAACCGATGGCATTACAATCTATCACTTCTATAAGCTGTATTGACTTGACAAATACAATCTTATCTTCAGACGATATTGAGACTGACCTTGAGCCTACGGTGCAAGAAATACCTCAAGAAATCAAGGAACTCATTTGGCAAGACTATGAAGCGTTGCTTACTAAATTACTTGAACTCGGTATAGAGGATACAGAGGAAGCAGAAGAACTACTTACCCGTATTCAAACACGTCAAGAGCAAGACCTCTACTATACCAAATATGTTGACGCAGGCGGTATCGCTATTATCGGGGCGAAAACACTTACGGACGAGGTAATGATAGAGGCACAAGATATTGCACTCGCAATGACTGCGAAACGACCTGAACTCCGTGTACAACTCTCACCTGAAACAGGTTTTTATTTCATTCTCACAGATATAGAGTATACAAGAGGGAATGTAAAAACGTTACCTGAATGGAATGTATGGGAATTAATTCTTAGCCGCGGCCCGCTGGTATACATTAATATCGGAATGTGTTTAGGAATAGACGGCAGGTATATCTGCACTTCAAACGCTGCGAAGAATGTGAAAATCCAAAGCCGTCCTCATGATAAGACATGTAGTAGTTATTGGTGTAACACTAATCTTTACCTAAAAGACTGGTCTACATTTGTGCATGAAATGGCACACGCTATTGACCATGCAGCCCGTCAAATTGACCCTAATTTTAATTCGGAACTACAAAACGCCTATCAGAATGCAAAACAAAAAGAGTTATGGGATAACGGTAAAGTTCTAAGCGGTGGATATGCCATGACAAATATACGTGAATACTGGGCAGTCGCTTCAGAGTATTGGTTTTTCATACAGCGTGCTACACGATATACTACACACCATTTCCCTGAAGGTGTTGAAGTCCCTGAACAGAGACGTGAGGATTTGAAACTACGTGACCCACTAATCTATGCGTTGCTTGAAAAATGGTATCCAGCAGTAGAACCATTTGGTGCAACCCCACCGTAATATCTACTAAATGAAATACCTCATTAGAATAACTATACATATAATTCTCGTAATTGGTACATGCATTGGATACTATTACCAACCTACTAAATATATCTTTTCTTTTCTAATCGTCCCAGTCTTTTTGATAGGTCTATATTTCTTGTATCAAATAATAAAAGAACTATGGAATACTGAGGTCTAAAGGTTTTACGACCAACTAATTGAAGTGCCAACGCTTATTAGGGCCAAAATTTCGTAAAGTTAAGACAAGTTTTGTTGTGAAAATTCGACAGGTGTCAAATATCCTAACGCCGAATGGGGGCGTTTGTGGTGATACACCTGTGTGATAAAATGACCGATGCGATCTCTCGCTTCATGGATGTCCTGATAGTCATTGAGGTAGACTTCTTCCTCCTTGAGCGTTCGGATGAGGCGTTCAGCATACCCATTCTCCCAAGGACAGCCTCTGTGTGCTACGGAAATCTCAATCCCATGATGCCTGAGAGTGGAGATATAAGTGCTTGAAAGATACTGCACCCCTTGATCAGAGTGGTGGATCTCTGGGACGCTTTGACACAACGCTTCTTCGAGCGGTTTCAAGGTCAGAGATTGCGTCAAATGCTGACTAAGTTTCCACCCTCTTATCATGCGAGTGAAGACATCCATGAGCAGAGCGACATAGACGAAGCGTCTGTTGAGTCGGACGTAGGTAATATCGCCGACCCAGACCTGATCCGCCCGACAGACTTCAAGACGCTGAACTCTATTGACCCAGTTGTGTCCAGTTTCAAGGGATCTCGTGGTTTGACAGACCCGTTTCACGGATACACACAGATGTGCTTCTTTCATCAACCGGGCAACGCGTCGATACCCAACGCGGTATCCCATACGCACCAGTAACTTCGTGATACGCCGATATCCATACTTTGGATACCGGAGTGCTAACTCCTCTATTTCCGCTCGGAGTTCGGCTTCAGAAGGGTCGCTTTTCGGATGATAATAGAACAGGTTTCGTTTGAAACCCAGCACCTCAGAAATCAACCGCACCGAGTATTTCGTCCGTAACTTCTCAACGAGGCATCGCTGTTGAGATGGATTCAATCCAAAAAAGTCAATGCTTTTTTTTGGATGTCCATTGCCACAGCCATTCTCCCAACGAGGCGTTCAAGGTGAGCGATACGCTCGGCATCCTTGCTCGATTGCTTATCGGTTGTAGTAAAGACAGAGACAGCATTTTCAAGGAATTGCTGCTTCCATTTTGAGACTTGGTCTTCGCTGAGGTTGTGTCTACGACACAATTCCGCTTGGGAACTTTCACCGGTGAGTGCTTCAAGAACAACTTCCGTTTTAAACTCGGGGGTGAAGGCTCTTCGTTTTCGTTTCGCCATCGGATACTCCTTTCAGTAAGATTGCATTGTAGCACAATCTTGGTTTAGAGGGTGGCCCTAATTTCCGATGGCAGTACAAATATCACGACTTTTCTCATTGACTATAGAGCATGAAAATGCTATACTATTTGCTGTGAAAATCAATTTAACTACGTCCGATTAAAAAATTCTGCAAGTCCAAAACGACTAATTCCGTTATTTTTCGGTTTAAGTCGTTTTGGACTTGTAATTTTTCATTTCTCACAAAAATCCCACCTTTAACTTGACACTTTTCCTTTAAAAATATAGACTCTTAACAGACCAAACTAACATTCCCGCAGGACTATGGGTATCCCATTATCTAATGCAAATTGGGTATGTTGGTTTGGTCACCAGGGATACCCACTTCTTTTTAAGTGAGTATCCTCTTGGTGACCAAATTTCTAAACAACTATCCACGGATAGCATAACCCACAAGAGGTGAAAAATGCTTAGAAGATTGTTTTTGATTCTATTGCCCTTTAGTCTTATCAATGTTGCTAACCCTAATGACACCATAACCTTTCCACTAATCGCTGCCTACGATTTTGAAACACCAGTGCAAGATCAATGGGACGATCTATCCATCATATCCGGTTGGGGACTTAATAACGTTCCAACTCTCGTGCATGACGCTGAGATAACCCGTGAAGGTAAATACGGAAAATCTCTTGCTGTCATGAGCGGTGGATGGATTAAGTGTTCTATGAATCACCCTCCAGTCGTATCTGGCAATTCCGTCTCATTCGTCACATGGATAAAAGTAGATTTACCAAAAAGGAGCACTCCGCTCTATCTCACATTTCAGGGATTTGGGTTTAACTCAGGACAAAGTAGCAGAATCCTTGAAATACAAGAAAGTGGAGTCTTAAGACTTACTGCTTTCTACTCTGTTCCTGCACCACTTCTAGGAGCAGTTATGTTTGAGATTAAGTCCAAAGACCAAGATATTATGGATAATAATTGGCACCATATTGCTTACTCCCATTATGGAGGGATCCATAGATTTTACGTTGACGGCGAAATCGTCTTCCAACAAGAGGACAAAGTTCTTAAAATAGAAGGAAGCTTTACTTCCGTTAGTATAGGTGATCTAAAAGGCACATTTACAGGGAGAGCACTCTTTGATGATGTAGGTATTTTTGGAATAAATCTAAGCAACAGGGACATCCAAAATATCTACAATCAACCACTCTCTAACTTCATCAACACAATGCCCGTCAACCCTCAAGGTAGACTTACTACCACTTGGGGTAAAATTAAGTCCCAATAAGGTAATTCCTAAATATTATGCATTATGAACCCCCTCAAAAAGGCTTTTGGGACAACGTGTTTGACGGAATAGCAGGGCTTTTTGGTGCAGGATGCATAGGCGTGAGCTGCTTATGGCAAATTGGAGCACTCCTTGCACCTATAGTTGGTATCTTGTTTCTAATTGCCCTGATCCGAAGTTGCTAATTATTAACCCAAAGGCGGTAGGGAAACCTATCGCCTTTTTTTTGTGTCTTTTTAACTTGACACACCTTCTCAGACATGTTTTAACTTAAAGAAAGGGCGGCTGATGCCGAATTACAGTTCGGCATCAGTCTTGCTCTACAATACAGAAAAGGGAGTGAACCTTATGCGCGTTTACATAGACTTTAAACTCGTAATTCGTCCTAAAAAACGAGATAAACAATCAAATCTACCATTAGCGCGTCGATTGCCGATTGTAGAACCTCCTATACCGCGACCGACTCCTCCAAAAACTTCGAGAATATATTAGTGTCGCGGTAGTTATACTTGTAACACGCCTCTGCGAGATACAAGGGTGTGTATCCTGTTGAATAGTGATGATGTGATCCATACCAAGCCCGTTTGACGAAAGACCAGAAGCCTTCCATTGTGTTGGTATGGATACCATCAAGTTCCCATTGTTCAGAACGATTAAGTTTCTCGTGGTTCTTCATTATCTCACCGACATCGTTGTATGCTCTATATTGGTCGGTATAAAGTTCAGCGTTATCTGTATCGACAAACTTCTTGATAAACTTCGTAATCGTTAGACTTTTCGCATCTGGCACGAGTTCTGCGACGACTTTCCCACCACGTGCGATAGCACCAAGCACAGTGTCTTTCGGAGTGCCACGTCCAGCCTTACGATACTCGCCTTCTTCCTTATCGTAATTTTTGCGACCTTTTCCACCAATATAAGTTTCATCTGCTTCGATAATTCCTTCAAGAATCACATTATCCTTACCCATCTCTGCCCGGATACACATCATCATCCGCCATACTGCTTTTTGCGGCAAGCCTAAATCACGCGCCAATTGATGAGATGATAGGCTTTTCTTAGCGTTTGCCATAAGCGCGATTGCTAAAAACCACTTTTGAAGTGGAATCTTTGTTCCATGAAAGATTGTGCCACTCGTTACTTTGAATGTAGAATTACAATCATGGCAGTTCCAGCGTCCTATGCGCCCTGTGTCGTATTCTTCACGTCTTCCGATCCTTGTACTACTACAATGTGGGCATTCTGGTGAGTCTTGCCATCTTAGACGTTCTAAATACACAATACAACTCTCCTGATCCGGGAATGTTTCCATCACCTTTACCAAATCCATCAGAATAACTCCCACATTATCTTGATGTCTTGGGTGTTGACATGCTTTAATGTCTTGTCTGAACACAACGTTGCTAGTGTTAAATCCGTTCAGACAAGGATGGTGAAAATAATGACAATCAAAATCACAAGCCACAAAGGTGGTAAAGTAACGGTCGAAGACCCACAAAATGCTTTGGGTCTAAGACAAAACTTTCTACAGCGAGTCTTCCGAGCAATTTTGACGATCGTCGGAATTATCATTTAAATTGTCATACATGCCTCACCAAGACACCAAGTCCTATAATTTTAGGAGTTGCTTTTCTCTGATGGTTTCTGATACAATAATCAGATAAAGTTGAATCCAGAAAAAGCAACTCGCTTTTTTGGTTTCAAATAGGGGGTGACAGCCCCCTATTTTCTTACCTATATTGTATCACATAAACCCTTTATTTACAAGGGTTTATCGCACTTTTTCACAACCTTCCTTAAGTCCAAAACGACTTATTCCGTTATTTTTTCTTGACATATTTTGTGAAAATTTTGTATAATAAATTAACTGTTTTCTTTTAGGTCGTTTAGATAACATGAACAGCGCGTTAATTCTCCACAGCGTGTCATCTTATCTGTTTTTTGAAACGCAACCAGTTTCACTAACGTTATATTGCATTAGCCTGCTGAAAAGGATCCTTTTAGGCGAAGGAGCAGATTAGGATGGCGCGCCAAATATCTAATGATTTATCTGCTGTCGAAGATACCTACCTCGCGACGCAAGCGAAAGCAGGCAATGATGCCGCGTTCAGGCAATTGTTCGACAAGCATTATAAATGGGTTTATAACAAAGCCTACCGGATGCTCGGAAACTACCAAGACGCAGAGGAAGTTGCCTCAGATGTATTCATTAAAGTTTGGCAAAAACTCAGCAAATGGGATACAGAACAGGGTAGTTTTCAAGCGTGGTTAAACACGGTGGCTCGCAATACGATCATCGATGCAATACGGAAACGGGACCGGATCCGGGAACGTCCGCTCAGTGGCTTACCTGACGATGATGAACAGCCGTTGAGCAAGTATGAAGACCCATGCCCGGGGCCCGAGCAAGAATTAGAGGCTGCAGAAGCGCAACAGATTTTGGAGAGTGCCCTTGAACAGGTCACGAAACCAAATCATCGGATCGCGTGGATGTTGCGGCACCTCGAGGGTTATAGTATTGCAGAGATTGCCCGCATTCTCAACCGGAAGGACGGAACCGTGAAAATCTGGATCTTTCGGTGCACGGAAGAACTGCGGAAAATTCTGATTGCAAAAGGCATTCAGTGGATATACTAATTGGAGGATTAATTCATGCGCTTCTGGAAGAAATGGCGGAGAGCCGGTATCTCGGCTGACGACCTGAAAAAGGCAGAAATGCTGGAAGCTTATACGTGTTGGCTGAAAAATGAAAAGTTATCACGTAAGCAGAAACGTCTGCTAAAGGAAGTCAATAACTTCCCGGAACTTCAGCCATTGAAACAATTAATAGACTTCTCACACTACCGCTTTGAGGAAAGAGAGAATGTCCAGCCGCCGCCGGGTGCCGAGCAGCGCGCGAGAGAACGCGTGATGGCGGAAATTCGGGGCGAAGCACTCGAAACCGATACGGCTTCCGTAGACGGCCTGGAGCTGCAACCCGGTTACAGCCCACAAGGTATGGGCAGCGAAACAACTGAGATCATGCAGGTTGACGCGTCTTTACCCAACGTAGACGAACTGCGGAAGTGGGATACCGAACAATCGACTGCATCCCCAGAGATGTTGAAACGTTACAACGCAATCCGGACGCTTTCCCGTTTGCACATCCGATTTGAACAGAAGGATGATGATGTGTATGTTACAGATTTGGGTAGCTCCAACACAACTTACGTTGATAACACGCGCGTTGAAACGCCGACCCTTATTCAAGACGGCTCTACACTAAAATGTGGAAAAGTGAGTTTCAAAGTCGTCGATATTGAAAGGTCATAATTATATAGGGAAAAGGATTGTGTTGTGCATTAGGGCATAAGCTCTTAATGCACTACCATTCCTCATGAAGGCAGTGCAGATAACGCATACCAATCCATTGGCATTATCACATTTTCAGCAAGCAACGCTCAGTTATAAACAGGCTTGCTACGTTGAATCTATCCAACACTATCTCGCTGGCTTAAAATTGGGAGCGGCACAGCATCACTATATCTATGCCGATCTCGCAAAAGCATACGAGATGATTGGAGACTGGGATACGGCATTGGCATGCTTAGACATCGCACTTCGGTTATGTCCAGAGTCGCCAACAGCTCTCAGGCGTAAAGCACGCATTCTTGATGAGAAAGCATGTTACGATACACTGATCTGTTTGGACGGTTTTAAGAAACCACCGCCTCGAAAATTCCTTAAACAATTGCAAGAGAACACCACAAAGTTCTCTAAACAGGTTGTAAATTCGGAATTTTTCAGTCTCACCTGCCACTCCGAGATAAATTCCCAAACGGTGTGGAACATCTGCCGACTCATTTACCGAACCTATTCAGAACTCGGTGAAACATTAGGGTGTTACCCCGTTTCCCCAGTTTCTATCTCAATTGAAAACACAAACGGTACTGCCAAATCTCAATATTCTCTACCAAAGTGGGCAAGTGGATGCTACGATGGTAGTATCCGTTTAGCATACTGCACAGCTGGCGAGCCTGTCCTCAGTATCTTATATGCCCTGCTACGACATGAGTGGGTTCATCTGCTGGTTCACCATCTGGCAAACGGACATTGCCCCGCATGGCTTGATGAGGGACTCGCACAAAGTCTCGCACGCCCTATGTTCCAGTCTGAAGGGTTTGAATTGCAAAAAGCCGTTCAGACAGAACGTCTACTTCCCTTTACACTATTGAGCACACCATTTAGCCAACTCAGTCCAAAATTCCGGAAATTGGCATATATTCAATCCACAGCGATAGTACAATTTCTCATCCAACAATTCGGTTTCTCTAAAATCCGCACCCTGCTCTCCCAATTGAGCAAGGGTACTCCGATTGAAACTGCAATTGAACAGGCGTTTAAACGAAGTTTGGCGGAAATTCCGCTCGCAGGCACGTTCTAAGGCACAGTTCGCAAATCTCCCATACTGAAACATCTAAAATGACGAAACTCGATATCGGTATTCTCATTCTTGTTGGGTTGGCTGGCGTAAGTTGCTGCCGGGCTGGTTTCACCCGAAGTGTATGGGGTGTATTCGTTATCGGCTTGGGTTTCTTTATCGCCTGTCAATTTTGGAGCCAACTCGCGATGTTTCTCCAAAAGTTCGTGAAGGATCCCACTTGGGCAAAATGGCTAAGCATTGTTGCCCTTGTACTCGCCACTTCTATTCTTGTTGACTCACTCTTTGAGCGTATCCAGCGGATTCTTGAAAAGGGAGTTCTGGGCTGGGTAAACCGTTTGCTTGGGCTCTGCTTCGGTATTGCTTCAGGTGGACTTGTTATCGCTGCCACACTTATCTTACTCAACATATACGGGGGCGACGGTCTTAAAAACGAGATCGCAAATTCTCGTTTTGCTCCACAACTCATGGACATCGGTAATAACGTTTGGGCGGTCGGTAAAGAACATGTGCAAAAGCAACTCGATACCGAATGAAAACCATTTTCTCTGTTTCAACACAATATAGGCATGTGAGTTGTGCCTTGCCTCTTATTTTTCTTTGGGTATTCTCCTTACCCACTGGAATGGCTATCGGCAGCCAGCAATCAGCAGTCAGTAAAGAGATTCTCCCTGCTGATGGTTTCCGAGTGCTGAACGCTGATCGCTATTTTGCAGATTCGCTCTTCCAAGAGGGTGATTACCTTAACGCCGCTCACGAGTATAAGCGACTCCTCTTTTCAGATCCGGACGCTCCCCAAATTGACTTCATAGCATTTCGCGTTGCCGCATCTTATCAGAACGCAGGTAAGCTGGAAAACGCGATCCGTGCTTATCAACTTCTGATTGACACATATCCGAAAAGTGTTCTCGTCGCGCGTGCGAAAAATAATATCGCGCAGTGTCATGTTCTTTTAGGAGATAGCGCGCAAGGGATCGCATCACTCACACGTTTTCTCTCGGAACACAAGGAGAGCAGTTTGGCACCCCGCGCGCATTTTACAATTGGGATGCTTCACATAGACAAGGGAGAATGGGCACAAGCAAGCAGCGTGTGGAACGAGGTTTTTTTAACTTACCCGGAGAGTCCTTTCGCCAAAGTCAGCGATAGATTAGCACGGACAGTCAAAGATGTTGACACGCTGCCGCACCGTTTTCCGACGGTTGCAGGCGTGCTTTCAGCGTTGGTCCCGGGGAGTGGACAGGTTTATAGCGGACGAACAATGAACGGTCTCTACGCCTTTGTGAGTGTAGCAGTATTAGGGAGTGCAAGCTTCTATTACGCTGACCAAGAACGTTACGAAGTTGCCGTCCCTATTGGCGTGCTTGGGCTGTTTCTCTATGGAAACAGTATCTATCAGAGTGTTCAGACGGCACGAACCTTCAACATCCAACAGGAGCGACACTTTCGCAATCGACTCCAACAAGAAATCCGAGATTCAGGGTTATTCGGGACACTATCGCCTCCGAAAGATCAGATAGCACTCGTCCTATGGAAATCCAAGTTCTGATATGACAACTGCAAGCCTTTTAATCTCCATCATAGTCTTTGCGACAAGTGGGACTGCTGAAGAAACGATCCAGCAATACAGTTACGCTGAGCAACTTTTTAAATCGGGCGACTATCAAGCAGCGAGGCGTGAGTATAAACGCTTTCTATTTTACCAACCTAATACAGAATTCACGGATGTAGCGGATTATCGGATCGCGCAGAGTTATTATTACCAAAACGAACCCGACCGTGCTGAACGTCTGTTTCATGAATTCTTAGCTGCCCACCCAAATTCACCTTTCCGGTTTCAGAGTCAATTGATGATTGGACAACTCCAATTTGATTCAGGCGCGTATTCACTGGCACGGACCACGCTCTTTGAACTCCTGCACATAAACGAGCACACAGAAGTCGAGGCAGCAGCGCACTATCTGCGCGGTTGGTGTTACATCCATACGAACGACTGGAACAAGGCTATTACAGAACTACGGCGAGTGGATACGCTTCAGATTGATACGTCGCAGAGAAAAGAGGCGCGTCAATTGGCAGACATGCTCCTTAAAGAAACCCTGCTGCCACACAAATCACCACAAATGGCAGAATGGCTCTCCACAATTGTCCCTGGGAGTGGGCAGATTTATGTCGGGAGCGTTAAAGAAGGTATCCTCGCGGCAGCCCTGAGCGGAACGTTCATCTATCTTGCGGTAGATGCAATTCGTGAACGCCGATACGTTGACTGCACCGGTATCGCTTTAGTCGGATGGCAATTCTACTGGGGTAACCGCATCAATGCTCGACAACTCGCTTCCGAACACAACAAAAACCACGAACAGAAACTCATCCAAACGTTGAAACGCCAAGCCAAAGCAGTTTCACCGTAGCAGCAAACGCTGTTCCGCAAAGCGCGTCCACGAGGACAGTTTACCACGCTGCTTGCTTGAGGAATTCCAACGCCATCAAAGTATGTCCCTCTGCATTCGGATGAACGCCATCTTGGGTTGTCCAGAGCGCGCCGGGACGAGCAGCGACAGCACTATCAAAAGCGGTATTCGTGGGTATCAGTCTTGCATCAAATTCTCCCGCGAGCCTGTGAATACTTTCATTGTAAGCATCAACAGCCAATGGACGCGGCGCGTCAACATCTTCTTCAATATAAAAAATTTCAAATAGAAAAAGTGAGGCATCTAATTCAGTTTTCGCACGCGTGAGAATCCGCCGATAACACGCTTCCCAAACCGGCAAGTAATCCTCTGTCGAAATCCCTTCCCCGTGTTGCCGACTCGCATTGTTAATGCCGATTTTCACCGAGAGCCATTTCGGTTTTTCGTCAATCACATCGACGTCCCATCGACTTTCTAAACCCTCAACGATATCGCCACCGATGCCTTTATTGATGTATGTGATATGACGTTCAGGATATTTTGCAGTGATAAGTTCAGTTATTTTGCGGACATAGCCATTCCCCAATGGAGCGGCATGCGCATCCCGTCGCCCACAATCCGTAATACTGTCCCCGATAAACAGCACCTTATCTCCTGATTCAAATAATAAATTACTCACAAAGTACCTCCCAAGTGTGATATACTAAATTAGGAGTCGTCAGTTACCAGTTGGTTCTCTTCGTAGTGAGAGTTAACCTCTTGTAGCAGTTAGAAAGTATGTTACTGCCATAGCAACCCTCTTTAACTGACAACTGAAAGGTTCTTCGCAGAAAAACCGAACTGAAAACTGACAACCGATGATTATAATTTATCACATTTTGGGTGACATGCCAACATGAAAAACATCGGCGTTCTACACGTCATCACGGATACAACGCTGCAATCTCAATTTACACACGCGGAACTGGCGGAACTCGCAATCGAAGGCGGCGCGGATACGGTGCAATTCCGGCAGAAACACGGAACGACGCGTGAATTGGTAGCAATCGCACAACAGATGCAAACCGTATGCACACGGCACAGTGTGCCATTGATCGTGAACGACAGAGCCGACATCGCGCTGGCTGTCGGAGCAACGGGCACGCATTTTGGACAAGACGACATGCCTGTCTCCATCGGGAGACGAATCCTACCTACAGAAGCCATCATCGGTGCATCCGCCAGAACCGAAGAAAAAATACTTGAAGCAATTACAGAAGGTGCCGACTATATCGGATTCGGACCCATCTACGGCACTTTTTCAAAACCGGATGCTGAAGCAGCGAAAGGATTAGAACGACTTCGCCGAATGTGCGACATCGCAGCATGCCCTGTCATCGCTATCGGCGGTATTAGCGTGGAAACCGCGGGCGAAGTCATCCAAGCAGGGGCACACGGCATCGCGGTAATCTCCGCTGTTTGTGCGCACTCCGAACCAAATATCGCAACACAGGCATTGCTCAACGAAATCCAAGGGGCGAAGTAAACCGAAACAAATGGAAACCGATATGGACGATATAACCACACTTGAGGATGTCCTTAAACTTTTCAGAGAAATTGACGAAACCTATAAGCCTGACTTGGATAAAATTGACGAGGCGTTCGTTCAGAAATTGTGGCAGGAGCAACGCTTTTTCAATACCAACATGGAGACGATTGACCGACGACCCATTCGCGTCCTAAAACCGGGTGTCTGGAACCATAACGAAGGTCCCGATTTTATGCACGCTGAGATCGAAATTGATGGAAAACTTCAGGTCGGTGATGTCGAAATTCATGTCCGATCTTCGGAGTGGTATGCACACAAACATCATCTCAACTCCAGATATAATCGCGTTATTCTGCATGCCGTGTTTTTTAACGATGACTTCAACCTACGGACGCGGCTTCAGAACAATAAACGCGTCTCAACCCTTGAATTGCTGAAATGGGTCGCCGTAGATACAGGGGATCTATACGATGATAGTCAAGCCCCAGAAACAACTGACGGACGTTGTAGAATAACGGGGAAACAACTGAACATGGAGGTGCTGAAAAACGTTTTTGAATCTTTGGGACGTGAACGGTTCCTGGAAAAGGCTGAATCAATACGCCTGTTAAGAACGCGCCTCGATTTCGAGCAACTTCTCTATGAAGGTATCATGGAGGCACTCGGGTATGAACGGAATAGCAAGGCATTTCGCGAGTTGGCACAGCATGTTCCTTTTACTGATCTTGACGAGAAATCAGCGTTAGAAATTCAGGCGACCCTCTTCGGCGTTGCTGGACTCCTACCCTCACAACGAGAGAAATCATTCCCATCTGAAGTAACAAACGATCCCAATGTTATCGCATTAGAAGAATTGTGGCGCGCTTCAGAATACGCCGAACTCCCCGCACGCATGACAGAAGCACGCTGGAGCTTTACAGGAAGACCTGTTAACCGTCCTACCCGACGCATCGCTGCGATGAGTCAACTCATTCACGCTTGCCACGGCAGCCTCATGATGTACTTTCTGCCAACCTGTGAAAAGGCGGCAGATGTAGATACACCAAAACTATTACGAACCATTGAAAAAAAACTTCGTGCACTGCTGATGCTCGAACCCATCGGCTACTGGGAAACACATTTCGATTTCGGCACAGGCGGTGCCCGTAAAGCAGCTCTAATTGGCGATGCTCGGGCTGTGGACATCATCATCAATAAAATTTTACCAGCTGCCTACGTTTGGGCTGTCGAGGCGGAGAGCCAGACATTGCAGGAGGCGATTCTACGACTCTACAGCACTGGTTCCAAGTCAACAGGGAACAAGATTATCCGAAAAATTGACGAACAGATTTTCACAACAGAGGCACAGCAGATGCGGCACCTGAAACCAACAGCTAAAATTGAGCAAGGCATCCTCCGTCTCCATAAAAACTATTGTGCGGATTGGCTCTGCGATCTATGCCCTATTTTGGAACACGATGCAGTTCTTCCAGAGGAAGGTTAGTATGGATTCGCAAGTTAAACCCTTGACAGATGAATCCTATTGGACGACCCTCTGGGATGGGCAACAACATAAAGTTCGTCACCTACGATGGGCTTATGTGGCGAACCGTCAACTCGCTAAGTTGTTCGATCGAGCACTTTCAGACTTTAGGCAACCGACGTTAATTGAGTTAGGATGCGCCGATTCGTTGTGGCTCCCTTATCTCGCCCAGAATTATGAAAGCGAGTGTTACGGCGTTGATTTTTCGGAGTTGGGGTGTCAACTTGCACAACGGAACCTTGCCCTTGCCGCGGCGAACGGCACAATCATCTGTGAAGATTTGTTCACATTTGCCAAAAACCAGCATGCAACTTTTGATTTCGTTTATTCAATGGGGTTAATTGAACATTTCGATACACCACAAGCGATCTTGGAGGAGATGTATAACCTTCTTAAACCGGGTGGAACAATGCTCACGGTAACACCGAATCTGCGCGGTATGTATACGCCGATCGCCCGCGTCGCGAGTCCGAAACTCCTCGCGACACACAAGGTAATCCTGCCGACTGATCTCGATGCAGCATTACGAGACACAGGATTTCAGGTCACAGAGTTTGGGTATACAGGCGGTCCGTTGAAGCTGAGCGTTGTTGATTATTCCCCGTGGCGAGCAGTCATCGGTAGATGGGGGCACGAAGTGCTTTGTAAGTTCGTCAATCTAACGGATATTGTCGTTGGTAATCTACTCGCGGGACTTCGCGTACCAAACCAACAGTTGAGTTCGCCTTATGTGTATGCTCTCTCTACAAAGCCAAAATGAGAGGGCATTGCTCAAAGCCTTTGGAGACGATAATCGAATATTATCATTTTTGCAATAGATATGTTATAATATATGCAGTGAAAATACCAGTTCACACATCATTATTTAACCGAAACCTTCAACCTAAATAGGAGGATGTCTTATGAGAATGTTATGTCTTTTAGCGATCACGTTGCTTTGCGCCTCTGTAGCTATGGCAGAGGAGACCTTCTTTTCTGCATTGGAGAGTAAAGCGGAAGTAGAAAAAGAAGGCGGCACCGTTGATGGCGGGAGTTTCAAGCCCGGTAAATTTGGTAACGGTTTTGTCAGCGAAGCGGTTGGCGATGTTATCCACTTCCCCGTGGAAGATCGGTTCGTCAACCTCGATGAAGGCACCGTTGAATTGTGGGTAACAATGGGGTTGGATGCCAGCCAAATCAATGGTGAGCTTTTCACCTTTATGACTTACAAACGCGGCACTGATGCCGTATTCCTGCAGTTCAACAGTGGTGGGATCGCACAGATGCGGATTAAAAGTGCTGGATCATGGCACAACGCCAACAGTGCTAAACTCAACTGGAAAACGGGGGACCATCATCACATGGCAGGAACATGGGGACCCGATGGCTTGAAACTTTACTTAGATGGCAAGCTCGAAGGTGAAGCTCCCTTCAAAAAGGGACCCACCGTCTTCGCGGAAACCTTTGAGATTAACAACGCCTCGCCGCCGGATCCGAAATTCCCGACGAATTGTGTCGTTGATGGATTGCGACTCTCTGACCATCAGAAAGAACCCGATGAATTCGTAATGGACGATCCAGCGGATGTCCAACCGATTGGAAAACTCGCCACAACGTGGGCACGGATCAAGCGCGCTAAGTAACAACCACGATAGGGACAGTTGTTGTTACCATTCGCACTATACAAGGAGAGCTGATAAAGCATGTACAAAACGGAGAGTCCGCTTTTCACGGCGAGGACGGAAGGGTATCACACATTCCGAATCCCCGCGCTTGTCCGGTCAAACGAGGGAACACTCTTAGCGTTCTGTGAAGGTAGGCGACACGGTGGTGGTGACTCAGGAAACATTGATATTGTTCTGAAACGAAGCTTTGACAACGGCGAAAGTTGGCAGCCGATGCAAATCGCTGTCTCTACTGGAACCGACACGGATGGCAATCCTGCTCCAGTCGTTGACCGTGATTCAGGCACGATTTGGCTCGTTTTCTGCAAAAATCTCGCTGACGGCGCGGAAGGGAAAATTGTTGCAGGAGAAGCACCCCGCACCGTCTGGGTAACCGCCAGCACAGACGACGGGGAGACATGGGCGGAACCGAGAGAAATTACAGCCACAACGAAAGACGAAGACTGGACGTGGTATGCAACCGGTCCCTGTCACGGGATCCAACTCACCAACGGCAGATTCGTAATCCCGTGTGACCATGTGCATGGAAACAATCGGGACTACGCCCAATACGGCTACTCACACCTGATTGTCAGCGATGACCGCGGTGAGACATGGCGGATGGCTGGTAAAGCACAACCCGGAACAAACGAATCGGTTGTCGTTGAGACGGTGGACGGTGGACTCTATTTCAATTGTCGGAACTACGTCGCACCAAAACGACGTGCTTACGCCCGAAGTAGCGATAGCGGCGATACATTCACAGAATTCGGCTACGAGGAAGACCTCATCGAACCGATCTGTCAGGCGAGTATGGTGCGGTATACAAACGCGAATCAACACGACAAGAATCGCATTTTGTTCTCTAATCCCGCCAGCGAGAGTCGTGAACGGATGACAATCCGCATCAGTTATGATGAGTGCCAAAGTTGGAGCAGTGGGAAAGTTTTGCACGCGGGTCCGGCGGCTTACTCGGACCTCTGTATCGCCTCAGACATGAGTATATGTTGCCTCTATGAACGCGGTGAGAATGGTGCGTATGAGACGCTGTCGTTTGCGAAGTTCGATCTGGCATGGTTAACGGATGGTGAGGATACGTTGGCGTGAGACGATTTTAAGTCTGAGTTGGAAGGATGGAAAGGTGGAAAAGGAGCCTTTACCAATCTGCCATCCTTCTACGCTTTCACTACGCCAGAAGTTTGATTTGAAAGAAGCAGTATTTCGTGTTAAAATATGCAACAGTAAAACCAAGAGTTTATATCGAGCCAACGGTTGTTAGCCACTTGGTCGCGCGTCCGAGCAATGATGCAATATTAGCGTCCTGGCAGAGAGCAAGCCAGCGGTTATGGAAAGATTATGCCGATAGATTTGAGTTCGTGATTTCAGACATAGTTCTCGCTGAAATCCAGAGAGGTAATCCAACCGCAGCGCAGCAAAGACTCGAAGTGGTATCATCTCTGACGGTATTAGAACTATTACCAGAGATAGATGTGTTTGTGCAGAAACTATTAGATACTGGCGCAGTCCCATGGAATGCTGAACCAGATGCACAGCATATTGCTATCGCAACGGTCCATGGTATTGAATACTTGGTATCGTGGAATCATAAGCACATTGTAAATGAACACAAGCGTGAGCATATCAACCAAGTTTGCCAAGCGACAGGATTTCAACCGACAACCATCTGCACACCTATTGAACTGATGGAGGACACTCAGATGAAAGAGAAAGAAACCCCAGAAAAGTATCCAGAATTTGACCCCGAAACTTATACGAATCCTATCCTCGAAGAATGTTATAGAATCAAAGCAGAGATCAGCGCGCAATTCAAGAAGCCGGGCGAACTCTACGCGTATCTGAAAGCAATGCAGGAAGAAAACAAACAGAATGGAGTAAAATACGTCTCGTACTATGATCCGTCTAAGCGTATACCGATAGAAGAATCCGATGACGATGACTAAACACAAGCGGAACTTCGGTAGAACTAATAACAACTATCGCACATATTCCTCCCCACGATGCTCCGCAATCCATGTCTTCAGCGGCACATCCGCATCTGTGGGTTGCCACCAACCTTTAATGTCCACACCGTCCCCCAAGAGCTGCCGCCGAATCGGGTCGCATTTCTCAAGAATCTCGGGTGGCATGAGGTTGTAATCCAAACCGCGCAACCAACGGTAACTATAGCCCATAAACAGAACTTTCCGAGTCGCATCGGAGAAATTCCAACCGCGTGAGTGCCACATCCGTCGATCAAATAGCACGGCTGTGCCACGTTTGACGATCAGATCTATTGCACCTTCCGGGTCACCATCAGGATCGTCATCCCTGTTTGGCGGACGGGTGTCGAGCTTATGGCTACACGGAACAATGCGCATAGCACCGTTATCGCGATCGGTAACATCACTTAACCAGTAACTGACCTTCAATGAGAGTCGCGGGTGTGGACGTTCCATCTCCGGCACGGGTCTACCGCCATCCTGATGCCAATGTGCGCCTTTGCGAACCCGCTGTTTATCGGGAGGTTCTGGGGGATACATGATGAGGTGGGAGATATAAAGTTGAATGTTCCACCCCAGAATATCCCAGAGTAGCGGGAAAACCTTCTTATTGTCAAGCAGCTCCAACAATACATCGTCTTCGATGACGGTGCGGAACTTCGATAACAATTCGTGGGGCGCCAGTCCTGTTTTGGCGCGTTCTTCGGCATCAAGTCGATCTGCGACCTCTTCTAACGCGTCTACCATCTCCGAACTTATAGCATCCTCGACGATCAGGTAGCCTTTGTCATTGAATGCTTTGAGTTGTTCTTCTGTAGCACAGTATTCCAGCCAACTTGTATCCATTGTCATCTCCTTCAGCTGCTAACGGTGGACCTCAGATTTAATCCGTCCCCACGTCGTTGTGAGTTTTCCAGTGACTTCAACAGCAAACGTGATACCTTCTTCCATATCCTTCTGAATTTGCTCTTCGGTGATTGCAATGTTGAGAATACGGAGTTCATCAAGCGTTCCGTCGAGCCAAACGCTCTCAATCGCTTTCTTACCGATCCAGACTGAGGCGTCGTTTTTGTTGATGTCTCCTTTTCGTGGGGCTTCACCGTCCAACTCACCGTCCAGATAAATGCGAATTTCCGCGCCATCGTAGACCATAGCG
This sequence comes from Candidatus Poribacteria bacterium, assembly GCA_022821965.1. Classification (GTDB taxonomy): domain Bacteria; phylum Poribacteria; class WGA-4E; order WGA-4E; family WGA-3G; genus WGA-3G. Next base: position 177,128 of record JAJECN010000010.1, on the reverse strand, counting down.
AGATGATGCCATGTATCCAATTTCATTTGTGTCGCGCCTTGTGCAACAACAGGGTCACCGGGCGCAGTATAAACGAATCCGCGAATTTTTCCGCCGGGTGTGTCAAAACCCCAGCCGCTTTCAGGAACCGAGCCTTTTCTCGCAATCGGCGGATGCCCAGCCGGAAATGTATTCGGCTTGAACCACGCCTCAATTGTGAGTTCATCGCCTCCCGGAAAAAGACTTTCATGATGCGGTACTTCAATCAGGCTGCTCGCGCCATCAAAGACCAATGCGCCACCGAGCTTTCCGTCTTTTGTCCATTCAGCATCGGTGATTTCGCCATGATTCTCAAATTCGGATAGGTCTGTCGCTTCATCGGCGGTTTCTTCGTCAAAGAGATACAATAACACCGTCTCCTCTTCAAATGCAGCGAAACAATTCATCCCCAAACAGAGCAAGAGTGCAATAATTGTCAGCATTCGGGTCATTTGGAATTCCCCCTTTGCTTTATTCACCCAAATTTTGTGATGCAGGTGTAGCGAACTGGAACTCACTCCTACAAGAAGGAACTTCGCAGCGAACCGGGATCAATTTTCCACTCTCTCAATAATCTGTCCGGTTTCCCGATCTCTGAAGATGCGTTTCATTCTACCATCGGGCATCCGTTCCTCTTTGAGGAGGGCATACTGCTCATCAGCATCCGATCGGCTCGCCTGTGCATCAGTAGTTTCGGTAGTGCCTCGCCAATCCGGAATCTCAACTGCTTCCCACTGTTTCGATTTTGCGGATTTATAACAGGCATCAATAATAGCGTTCACGACGTAACCGTCATAGAAAGTTTCCAAAGGTTCTCGTCCTTCGTCGATTGCGTTGAACATATCAAGGAACATATCGCGATAACCGAGTTCCGCGACTTCATCGCCGACAGGGAAAAGCCAACCGGTATCGCTCTCGGCTTTTTCAGCAACATAGCCACCTTGTCCGACAGCCGTGAACATCTCATAACCAGTGCGGAGCCAATGATTGAGCCAGATCGTTCCCTCACTACCGGAGACCTCATCGCGCAAATCCATGCCGCCACGGAACGCCCATCCAACCTCAAACTGTCCCATCGCGCCGCTCTCAAAACGGATGAGTGCGATGCCGTGGTCCTCCGCATCAATCGGATGCACAAGTGTATCCGCCCAGCACATCACCTCAAGCGGTCTATTATTTTTTCCAACGAAGTTTCGGATGATCTCGATACAGTGGCATCCCATATCAACGATAGCACCGCCACCGGCTTGTTCCAGATCCCAAAACCAATCGCTGTGGGGACCCGGATGTGTTTCGCGGGAACGCACCCACAGAATTTTGCCAAGCGCGCCGTTCTGGACAGACTCTAATGCTTTGAGGGTTTTTGGCGGATACACCAAATCCTCAAGGTACCCCCCAAATACGCCTTTGTTTTCAACGATGTCCAGCATCGCTTTTGCCTCTTCGGCAGTGCGTCCAAGCGGTTTCGTACAGAGAATGCTTTTGCCCGCCGCTGCTGCGAGTTCAACGGCTTTCAGGTGCAGGTTGTTAGGCAATCCAATAACAACAGTGTCTGTTTCCGGGTGGTTGATGGCTTCTGCCAAATCGGTTGTCGCGTGAGGAATGTTCCACTCTTCGGCGAATGCGGTTGCGCGTTCTTCACGTCGAGAGTAGACAGAATGAACGCGGTCTGCACCGCGTTGATTGTGGAGTGTCATCGTGTAGAACATTCCGATGAGTCCAGTACCGAGCATCGTGACTTTATGACTTTTCAGTTCTGACATTGTCTCTCCTTAGTTGAGTTATCTATTATCAGTCTTCAGTCGTCAGTTACCTTCTTGTGGCAGTAACAAGGTTTGTACCCGCCACAAGTGGTCTTTTAACTGATAACTGATAACTGACAACCGATAACTACTCTGCTTTATATCCTGCGATGACACCCCAATCGTTAATTGTCCAACAGTGGTTCTGATCTGTCGCATGAACGCCTTTGAAGGTCGCGCCTCCGGGTATATTCGAGACTGTCCATGTTTTACCGCCATCAGTGGTATGCAAAATAGAGTTATACCCACCGACTGCCCAACCGACCATAGCATCAACAAAGATAATATCGTGGAGATCGTCGTAGGATTCGGTCTTTTGCTGATTCCACGTGGCACCACCATCGGCGGTATGCAGGATTAAACCCTCTTGTCCACAAATCCAACCCGTGTTTTCATCAAGGAAATGGATACCGAACAGATTGTTATCAAAGCCAGGATCCCGCTTCTCCCACGCTTCACCAGCATCAGTGGTATGCAGGAGCGTCCCAAATGAGCCGATAACCCAACCTGTTGTCGGTGAAACAAACAAGATATTCTCAAGATTATTTCGGGTTTCGCCGACGCGTGCGCGTTCCGAGCTGCCGACCCAAGTTTCGCCGCCATCGGTTGTTTTGAGAATCGTATTCTCCGATCCGGCGATGAAACCGGTCGTTTCACTAATCATCTGGATGCCCATCAAATTGGCGCGAATACCGCCCGGTCTCCCACCACGTCCAGGGGTATCACTCCTCGCTATTTTCCGTGCCCAGGTTTTACCGCCGTCTTCAGTCTTCAGGATAGTACCTCTACCACCAGTGATAAACCCGACATTTTCATCTATAAAGTAGATATTATAGAGCGGTGCAGGACCGCCGCGACCGAAGCCACCACCGGGAGGTCCGCCGCCTCCACCACCGGGTCTTTGTCCGGCACCCGGAGGACGCATATCAACTTCCATTTTCTCCCACGTTTTGCCGCCATCCGATGTCTTCAACATGAGTCCCCCATTTCCAACAACCAGACCATTCTGATCATCCATGAAATAGACATCTTGTAGCATGCCTTCAATACCGTCGCCGCGGAGGATATCGTCTTCGCGCAGAACGGTCCACTCCGCATCGGCAACCGTCGCAAAAGAAAAAAGGAGCGCAAATCCAATAAACACTCCAAAAGAACCGATAATTGTTCTGATCATGATAATCTCCTTTTTTATTTGCCATCAGCCATCGACTTTCAGCCTTCAGCAAAGAGGTTTCTGGCGAAATTACATCCTTTTGCCGACTGCTAACGCTATTCTTCTGACCACTTGCTGATTGTCAACTGCTAATGGTTATCTTTCTGACCGCTGATCGCTGACAGCCGACTGCTATTAATCCGACTGAAATGCATCATAAATCTTTCGTGCTCTCTCTTCAACACTCCCTAAGTAGTTTTGACCTATTTGTTCGGTGTAAAGTTCGGTTAAATCACCACTTGCCTCACCGAAGGCTTTGGCGAACTTTCGACACTCCTCCTTATCGCCACCGGAGGCGTAGGCTTTGGTTTTCGCGTCTGTGCCGGATTTCCGCACTTCAACAAACTTATCATGAAACTTGAGATAACTCCCATCCCCGACAAATCGGACATCCTCAAGTGCCGTGAAATCAAGTGTTGGAAGTGCATCCGTAAGGATGGCACGCGCTTGCTCTATGTCTATTTTCCCTTCACGAAGGGCAATGGCGATACCAAGGAAAAATAGATCGTTTTTGTCGCGTTTCGCTTCGCCTTCCAACTTTGCTGCACGAAGTTTCTCAGGGTTCGGTTCAGACTCGTTGTAATAGGTGATGTCCTCCCTGACATCGCACGTTGCAGTGATTTGACTCTCCGTAAAAACACCAGCGAGATAGTCCGACAAGGGCATATTCTCTTGCTTGCAGTGCGCTGCGAGTGCGGTAACCAGCACCATCGATTCGCCTGCCGACTTCTCACGCATCGCAATAGCAGTGCGACCGCCTTGGCTCTGAATGAGTGCTTCAGGACCGGTAATCATTCCACCGCTCTCCTCGCCAGCAAAGATGAGTCTCGGCTGGACACCGAGCGAAATCGTCTCGCCGTAGACATCTTGAACAACAACTGGAGCGTCTGGTGCGTCGGTGAGTTGCCTCTCAATCTTTTTCATAATCGCGGCGATCTCTTTGAAACCGACAGGCACGTTAATAACAGCAACATCGTTCGCCGCGCCCCACTGGTCCCAAGCCAATGCGGAAGGTGTCGTCTTAATCATGAATCGAGGATGGTTTCCCCAAAGTCCAGCAGCCTTAAGCTGCTTAGCGTAGAGATCCATTAGCATGAGAAATGCTTGATTGGGCGTGTAAATCGTTAACAATCGGTCATCACCAAGATCAAGATAATCAACGCCGAGATGTTCTAACACCTCTGCCCGCGATGCGTCCTCTATCTCACAAACGATAAGTCTATCCCCATCTGGATCGGTCGCTTCAATAATAGTTCCAATAGGCTGCGATTTAAGTTTCGTTGCGTAATCTGTCGATTTTACGACATCAAGAATGCTAAAATCGCATCCGAGATCGTAGAATTCAGCTTCGCCGGTCTTCGGGTTTCGGTCGAGTTTCCCAATGTTGTGATAGAGAGGATCTGCCTCAACGTGGAGCCAGCGAACAGAGTTAGCAATTCCCAATCGCTCGAAGATAGCACGCATCGGACGATACATACATCCACCGACACAATCGACAACGATCGGAGGTCTCACTTTACGAATAAGGCGGAGATTCGCATCTGTAGCGACCCCACCTTTGAGATAGCCGACATAAAGCTGCACACCGTCGTGGAGTTCATCCAGTCGTTCAAAATCAATGTGTTCATCGGTAACTGCGCTGAACTGAATCGGGTAGCCTTCCATTTCAGCAGTTTTGAGAATCTCCTCAATCTTGTTGACGAACCGCATGGATTCTTCCGGCAAATACTGACTCCCCTGATTGTTGAGGTCCTTGGTTGCGTTTTTGGTACTAACAGAGTGGCTCGATGTAACATGCTCGCCCCCGTCCAAATCAAGCATGAAAATCAGGAAGGACGCCATCCAGATAGGCAGCGTCCCGAATCCTTTCGGCACGTACGTGCGAATCCCCTGTGCAGCTTGGATCCGAGCGATGTATTCGACATACTTCTGGGAGTTATAGCGTACCTCACACCCTGTAAGCTTCTCAACCGGCTTACCATCTGCAGTTTCGTTTGCGACAAGACTCTTACCGAGTGTCGCCAAGATAATTCCAATCTGGTTAATCGGGAAGCGGGTATCCCACGGGTATAAAATATTCTGTGGACCTCGGATGCCAGCAGTCGAGACCTGTGCTTCCTTCGCATAGTTGCGAAACCATTCCCAGAGGTTCAAACGCTCAATTAGTTCCTTATCGAGATAGAATGTGAACGCCTCTGATTCGTCTTGCGGAAAAAGCGGTGTTTTGATAGAATTAGGTGTATTCCGTTCAACGACTGCGAAGAGCTGCTGTTCGGTGTGGTCCCTTTTATGACGGTAGCTTTCGTCAACGGTGATAATCATCAACGTCTCCCAATTAGAATAGGAATGTGATACAGATATTATCACATTTCCACATTTTTTTCAAACTTGAATTTCAGACTTTTTGAGCCTACACTCGTTAGAGAATAAACCTTAGATACACCAGAAGAGAGTTGGATTTCCCCTTGTTTATGAATATAACATCCATGCCAATTTGTAGTTGGATTGAAGTAGAGTGTTCCGTTATAATTGCTTTTTGATGAGGTCCTACATGAAATACAAGTATTGCCTTCTATTTCTTCTCCTAAGCTATACCTTATTAGGGACCAGTATTTGTAAAGTATTGGCAAAAGCTCCCAAAACCGCTAAGATTGTGTTCACTTCCTCCCGAGACGGAGATAAAGAAATTTACACAATGAACCCAGATGGAAGCCAACAAACGAGATTAACCCACAATCCCGCTGATGATTTCTATCCTGCTTGGTCACCCACGGGGGAGCAGATACTTTTTGTTTCCACCCGTCGAGGACTTCCTGACCTTTATCTAATGGATGCCGACGGGAAAAGTGAAAGACAGGTGTTTTCAAAAGGCGCACGTAGAGAAGACCCAGCATGGTCCAGTGATGGAAAACAGATCGCCTATGAACGACGAGACCCAGACGGATGGGCTATCTATATTGCAGCAATGGACACAAAAAAAGAAGTGCGCGTCGCGAGTGGACGAGATCCAATTTGGGCACCTCGCAGGAGTGAACTTGCCTTCGTCGGGACAGGGGACAATCGGATTGCTATCCTCATCCCACAAGATCCTCCGCCACGGAAACTCATCCAAGGTGATCGGATGTTTATGCAGAATCCAGATTGGTCGCCATTAGGTAACGAACTCGTTTTCTCTGCTCGTGAATGGGATCCAGACCGAGGCGAGTTCAAAACGGAAGTTCTCTACACCGTCAATCGGGACGGCACAGATGTAAAGCAAATCGTCAAAAGAACGAAACTGGAGTTCCTGGGGCCTGTTTGGTCTCCGCGCGCGGACGCGTTTCTTTATGAACAGCAGGTCGAGGAAAAAAAAGTAGGAGAGCGATTTCAACTCTTCAGAATCGCTCTGCCCAGTGGGAAACCGAAACAACTCACACGCCACGGACACAATATCCAAGCGGATTGGTTTGATCCAGAAGCACTACCTGTTTCACCGCAACCGAACCTACTAACGACAATGTGGGGAGAAATAAAACAGAAATAACTATTCTCACAAATCGCTTGTGGAGCCGTGCTTACGACGCGCACGACAAAACTACCGCTCCCGTTCCGAAACAAGCAGGTCAAACGAATTGCTCTGCCACCCACCTTCCATGACGATGTTGTCTTTTGTTTCACGTAAACGATCAACCATGCGTGCTTTCATACGACGGAGGACATGCTTGTAGCCGAGGTGATTCGCTAAGTTATGGAGTTCGTGCGGATCGCTCTTCATGTCGTAGAGTTCGTCCTCGCTGTAAGGGTTGTAGACGTACTTCCATGAATCTGTCCGTACCATCCTGACAGAGGCAAGTGTCGGTTCATATCCGTGAAATTCGGCAAACACGTCATCGGGCCAATCCTCTACGTCTTCTCCTTGCAACAGGGGCACAATCGACCTACCATCAAGATTTTCAGGCATTGTCGCGCCACCAAGTTCCAAAAACGTGGGCATGAGGTCTACAAGGTTCACAAATTCATCACACGTCGTTCCTTGTGGTGTTCCGCCGGGCCACCGAATCACGAGTGGTATGTGGTGTGTTTCCTCGTACATGTGGAAACCTTTGTTAAAAAGCCGATGGCTGCCGAGCATATCGCCGTGGTCGGTTGAAAAGATAACGACGGTATTTTCCGCCAAACCGTTCTCCTCAAGGCAGTCGAGAATTCGTCGCACTTGATCGTCAATGAAGGTGCAAAATCCCCAATACGCAGCGATAACCTTCTGCCAATCGGGCCAAGTGAGGTGGCTGGCGTTCCACCGGAGCATCTCCTTCTGTTGGATGAGGGGTTTGTTGATGAATTGCTCATCAAAGTTGCCCCACCGTTCAACGGTGTCAGGATCGTACATTGTGTCGTAAGGTGCCGGTACCGCATAAGGGAAATGCGGTCCGAAGAAATTCGCAGCAATCATAAAAGGTTGCTCAGAACCTGAATAACCGTTGATTAACTCGATTGTCTTATCCGCAGTCCACGCCTCCATGGTGCGCTCAACGGGGAGTGGAAGTCTGCCGTAGAAAGGCGCGTCACCGCCCCACTCAAAGGGTTGGACAGCATCCGTATCAATTCGGAAGTCAATTCCGTCGTCGCGGAGCCACTGATGCCACTCATTATAAGGGTGCCATTTGTCGTAGCCCCAGAACTCGGTGTCGCCTTGCTTGGCGAGGTGCCACTTACCGATACAACTGACCTGATAGCCCGCTGCACTTAGGAGTTTTGGATATGCCGGTTTATCAAGTATCTGGTTTGCAAACACACCATTGAAATTCCCCATATTTGAAAGTTGTCCGTGATTGTGGGGATAAAGTCCAGTGAGTAGCGACCCGCGTGCCGGTGAGCAGAGCGCAATAGGGGTATAGGCATTCGTAAATCGCATGCCTGTTGCAGCAATTTCGTCAACGGCTGGTGTTCTACAGACGGGAGCACCGTTACAGCCCAGAGAATCGAAACGCTGCTGGTCAGTAAGGAGAAAGAGAATATTGGGTTGTTGTGCCATGTTATCCTTTTTTAGTTATTTGAATTAAGATTGCGTTCCCCTGATTTATTTCAAACTCACGTTAAGTATAGTCGATTACTAAGAAAACGACAACAAGGAAATCTATCGTTATTCGTGTTACGTTTCTTCATTATCGACTGACGTGCGATCCTTAATCAACATCCCTATCATAGGAATAACAAGCAAAACGATAAGAAGGACAATCAGATAGCGTGTTGGAATCTGGAATTGGTCTCCGATGAGGGCAATCAGATAGTAGCGCGGGAAACGTCCGAGCAAAACTGCTAAGAGATACAGGAAAAGATTATAGCGTGTCAGAATTGCGGCGAATCGAAAAGGCTCAAAGGGGATCGGCGTGAATCCCGTAAAAATTAAACATGCGAACGCCGCACGATGAAAATAGTGGGAAAATCGTTGGAAGATGCGATTGGTTTCAACGCGCTGTTGGAGTTCAGTTCTCGAAAAGATCCAAAGCAGCAAATGATATTCCACAAATGCAGCAATGCAATTTCCAATCGCTCCAGTGAGGGCAACAATGCCCGGATGAAAGACCTTTCCGAGTGCGATGACATACGGCGGTGTCGGCAATGGAATCAGTGTACAGGCTACACTCATATATCCGAAAAAACCGATCAATTGACTGTAGCGGCTGCCTGCAAGGAAGAGGTATCCCAATGCAAGTGAGAGAATGATGCCAATTGCCGTGAGAACCCATTTTCTCATAGATTGAATTGTAGTTATAAGAGTATTAGCGTTAGCATCTGCTTCAAGATTCAAGTGGGTTCGGATACGATAGCGATATTTTTCGGTCCCTTGAAGCCAAGTTCAATTCGCTCAAACTGAACTGAATGTTGCCGATAGAAGTCTTCAATTGCCGTCAACAATTCATACTGTCCGCGACGCTGTTCATCCCAGAAATTACAGCACGGAATTATCACGGCAGGTCGAATGAGTGCGGCTTCTCCCAATTCACGTAACGCGCCATCTGGGTGGAGTCCAACCAACAGGTCATAGTAATCCGCCATCTCAGGTTCAAACTGCTCAGGACGGTGATCAATACCTTTGAGCACTGTGCGACGTGGGTCAATGAGTTCGCATGCGAAATTCTTCTTTTTTGTGAGAAGACGCGTCAATATTCCCTTCCCCCCGGCGACATCGGCAACGCAATGGATCGCATTGCCGTATCGAGCGGCAATGAAATCTGCAACAACTTCAAATCGCTGAGGATCGCCATATACAGGGTGTTGTTTTCGGCTCATTTTAAGTTCTCCGGATTTAAAGCCTCCAATGCCGGATGGACAAATCGTCCGTCTTTCCGAATCAGGTTTCCGTCGAAGAACATTTCTCCACCACCGTGCTTCGGTGTTTGCATCATCACCATATCCCAATGGACAGCGGATCTGACCCCGTTATCTGCTTCCTCATAAGCCTGACCGGGCGTGAAATGAAACGATCCAGCGATCTTTTCATCGAACAGAATATCGAGCATCGGACTTGTGATATACGGGTTGAACGCAATAGCAAACTCGCCAATATAGCGTGCGCCCTCGTCTGTATCAAGGATGGCGTTTAGCCTCTCAGTGTTATTCGCCGTTGCCTCAACGATTTTACCATTTTCAAAGCAGAGTCGGATGTCCGTAAAGGTCGTTCCTTGATAGATTGTGGGTGTATTGAAATGGATCGTGCCGTTGACGGAATCCCGTACAGGGGCGGTGAAACATTCACCATCGGGGATATTCTTCTCGCCAGCGCAAGGAATAATAGGGATATCCTTGATACTGAATCGCAAATCGGTACCTTCACCGACGATGTGAACTTCATCCGTTTCCTCCATCAGAGACTTGAGGGGAACCATCGCGCACTCCATTCGACCATAGTCAAGCGTGCAAACGTCAAAATAGTAATCCTCGAACGCTTCTGTGCTCATCTGCGCCTGCTGCGCCATCGCTGGATAGGGCCAGCGTAGGACAACCCATTTTGTGTGCGGCACTCGGATATCGTTGAGCGGTCGCACCCAATACTTTTGATAACGCTGCATTGCCTCTGACGGAACATCAGACATCTCTGTAATATTATGACTCCCACGAATACCGATATATGCTTGTACCTTCTCCATACGATATATTTCGTATTCACCAATCAATTTTATGCCAGCATCATCTCCACCAAGGATAATTTCACGTTGGATACGGTTCTGTTTGAGTTCAACGAGCGGAATCCCACCAGCGTTCCGAACCGATCGAATGAGGGCAATGACCATCTCCTGCGGAAGGTCGATGCCCTCTATGAGCACAAATTCGCCGGGTTGGACTTTGGTGGAATGTGTCGTGAGAACGTTTGCGAGTTTATCAAGTCGTGGATCGTGCATATTCACCTCGAAGTTGAGTATGTAAAAATTCAAAAACGGGTTTCAATTTTCAATATTGTTCATTTGATTTAAGGTGTTTCTCCCAGAACAGCCATTGCATTGTCAGTGAGCGACATCCACCCCATATCATCTACCCGGAAGCGTAACAGGTGTGTGTTACCCGGTGCATCGTTTGCTCCTAAACCTTGTTCAATAATATCTGTCCGTGGATCGCATTCAAGCCATTTGGCAATTCTGTTTTCCAAGCGTTCAGCGGAACGAATCGCAATAATGTTGACAATCTCAGCTGCCTGTAAATCCAAGAGAAAATCAATGTTCCAGAACAACTTTTTGCCGTTTTTTGGTAATGGGTCAGGCGGTCCTAAGCCACAATCACGGAATTGCTTCACCATCTCTTCTCTGATAGCGTGCGGTGGTCTATCACTACTCCGCGTTGCGTGCCGAATGAGCCGTCGCGCCAGCGAAGTCGATCCCTTTTCTGAAAGTGCGGAACCGACATAAATATAATCACCAGCAAGTAGTGAAATCCATTTCCCTTTCTTGAAGCGTCCGAATTGCAGTGTGGTATTTTCTTTAAGGAGGATTCGCAAGATATATGTTCCAGCCTGTGAGTTACCGCCAATAATACGAATACTCGGCATTTCCATCAACCCAACCTATAGACTATATTTCTGTCAGCTCTGGAACATGTTCGTCTTCATATTTTTCTATCAACACACCAATGACTTCCATTAGTGAAGCCAACGGATGATCTTCATCCCCACCTACGACATCAATTAAATTATCTAACACCTCTACAAGCCGTTGGTACTCGTCTTGTGCGTGTGGAACAAATACGACATCTGTTAGCATTGGCCACACATTTTGAGCAGTTTGGACTTCCGTTAACACGGTTCATTTCCTCCATTTGCTTTTACTATACTCGTCGTGTGTTAGTACTGCGCGAATATAGACTTTTTGGCGATTGTAGTGTATTGCCGAAATCAGACGTGCTTTGTTGCCACCAATATTGAAAACCGTTAGTTTCCCGACTTGATCAGCATGCGGAAATACTGTCCGCAGCTCAGCAAACGATCGGAAGCTGCTTCGTTTCATTAATCGATACCAATGTTCAAGCGAGACTCGGGTATTTCGATGTTTCTGAGCAAACTCGTTTAGGCGTTTTCGCGTAATAACATGCATGAGGCACAATAAGCAACACTTAAGTAGCGGTAATTAATCATATTTCAATACTATACACACCAATCTTGAAAGTAGTCTATCACAATTCAGGATGGATAGCAAATTCAATAGTTATCAGTTATCGGTTGTCGGTAAGAATTTGTATATTGAAACAAAAGCGATAATCTATTAGAATAAGACGTGAACGGGTTTGGAAAGGCAAATAGACGCTAATAAGGTGATAGAGATAATGAAAGCACGTCAACTATCTGTTGGACATATTACAGTCATAGTGTTACTGGTCGGACATCTTCTGCCGGTTTGGGGTTTCAAGTATTTCCCGACACAGGACGGAGCAAGTCATATCTATAACGCTTATGTTGTGAAGGAATACCACAAACACGAAAACTACCGATTACGCGAAGTCTATGAACTGAACGCGACTGTCTTTCCAAACTGGACATCCCACGCACTTTTACTATTATTCTTATACATCTTTCCGCCGCTCGTTTGTGAAAAGATAGTGCTGACCCTCTGTATCGGTCTCCTGCCGCTCTCACTCTTATATTTTCTCAACAGTGTCCAAAAGAGAAATATGGTCTTCGGACTGCTTGGGTTTCTCTTCGCCTATAACTACCTGCTGCACATGGGGTTTTACAATTTCGTCCTCAGTATGTCGCTGTTTTTCTTCACACTTGGCTACTGGTGGAGAGTCAAGGATAAACTCGAATTGATTAACATCGTGGTCATATACGGACTACTGCTGGCGACTTACCTCACACACTACCACTCTTATGCGCTGCTGATTATATCCCTGACGTTCTTTGCCCTTTTTTCATCAGGCTATGATGCCTTGCGTGGAATGTGGGGAAACCATAAGGAGACATCACAACCACTGGCACTGCGTTTCAAGGAGGGGCTGACGAAACTTAAACCTGCCCTGACTTTCATAGGCAGCCTTATACCTGCTTACTTTATCCTGTTCTCCTACTACTTCTATCTTACCAACGCTCATGGTGGTGAGGGCAACCATAAGGGTTTTGAATGGCTAAACGATTACTTCTTCTCCATGAAATCCTTAGTTTCTTTTCGAGACGACCACGTACTTATCGGACGGGTGCTGTTAGTCTTTTTTGCTATAGCCTTTGTCCTTACAGGGGTCAATAGAATCCGACAGTGCTATCAATTCCACAAATCAGAAGAATGGAAAGAGACCGGCGAACGACTTTGGATGCGCATTGTGACGCAGATGGATGGGTTCCTGCTCATGGCAATTTTCATCACTGCGATGTATTTTATATCCCCGTGGTCAGGCTACAGCGGTGGTTGGATAAATGACAGGTTTCATCTGTACATATTCCTCGTATTGCTTCCATTTTTCGCTGTCAATCTGCATCGCTACGCAAACTATGCGGTAGCGGGAGTCATCATCGTCCTATCCCTATGGCATCTCGGCTATAATGTCCACACATACACGCTACTCAATCGGGACATCACCAACGCGCTCTCATTGGAGGGTATGGACGAGGAGGACACCATTCTCACGAGTGAACCGGGGGAATGGGGCGGTTTTTCAGATTCGCTCGGTTTTCAACCCAAATACGTTGAACCTTTTGGGCACATCGAGTGTCTACTGGCAACGCATAAGGGGATTGGTTACCTCGATAACTATGAAGCGAATACGGATCACTTTCCGCTGCAATACAAACAAAAAGAATTGCCTGCCGATTACGCCATCATTTGGCGGACAGAGTACGACGATGTCACCGGTTTGGAGGAAGAATATGAACTCATCGATTCCAATGACTACAACCGCCTCTATCGCCGCAAACGCGCAGCACCGGATGCCGAAATGTGGGATGGTGGCCCCACCGTTGCCTTTGATTTGCAACCGGATGATGGACAGACGGCACCGGGACACATCGCTGTTCATGCGGACACGGTCTATACCGATGGGCAATACGGTTGGCTGACGGAATCGGAGCGGGAAGATTTCAGAAACGAATCCGAAGTTCCACAGCCGGACGAGGATAGCATTTGGAGCAGGGAAGATGGGGTTTTCCGCGTGGCACTCCCCAACGGTGTATACGAAGTGACTTGCTATTTCAGCGCGAATGAATCTGAACCGTTAGAGATAAACCTCATTGCGGGCGGTGAGAAGCAGATTCAACGACTGCGGATCCCAGCAGGAAATGAGACGGTTGAGAAGCGTTACAGCATCACAATTACCGACGAACATCTGACGCAGGTGATCTATACACGCGGAAAAGGGAAATATAAGTGGTGGGGGTGGAGCGGTTTTACTATCCAATCGACAGATGGTGGACCGAACTTTCGTCTTCCGTGAGAAACCGAGCAATGGTGATTTGGTGGAATGTTTAGTCTTTACGTTTTATGTCAGCGGTTTTCCCCAAGTAACCCTTGCTTCTAATTGGAAAGTGAGAAATCCTTCATCATCAACAAAGTCAGACAAGACATGCGATAGTTCGGTATCAAACCCCTTGACGTTTTCCTCACCCATGTGTTCTTTAGACATACTTTCCCTCGAATGAAAAGACTGAACATAGTCTGTAAGCGATTGTGAGAAACTCACCGGTGTCGTCTTTTTATCTCCAATCAGGTGTAAATGTCCTCTATTCACGAGCTCTTGAATCAGATCAATCCGCTCATGGTGTCTGTTGGTGGAATACTTGTGAATCAGTGAAAGTTCTGCATCATGCCAAGGCGATCCAACAGGGCAATCCCCATCAATAATCACCAGATACCCATCTGTCGTCAGCATTTCCTTGAATCTCGGAAAAACCACATCCCATTCCATCCAATGAATACTGGCACCAGCTGTCACCATATCGTAGGGTGGATACAGCTGCACTGTTTCGACAGGTCCAACGATCCATCGGAGGTTTGGATGCTTGCCGTTAACGAGCGACTTCCCCACTCGGATCATTTCTTCTGAAAAGTCAACTGCATCTATTCCGTTTACATGATCGACAAGTGCCCGTGCTATCTTTCCTGGTCCGCATCCGACATCTAATATCCTCCCTAGCGATTCTCCAAGCAAACTGAGAAGTATCTTATACGTCTCCTCTGGATAGGGAGGGCGGAGTTCGTATGTTTCCGCTAAACTCCGGTTTTTGAATCGCGAGGCATAATCATTCCAATATTGTCGTGGTCTTGCTGTTTTCATAGTTCTGGTTCGTCAGGTTTCGTCTCACAATCACGATTCCGGACATATCACCTTCTAATTCGCGATGGACTTGGAAACCGGCATCAAGGAACATATCAAGACGGCCGTGAAAGTTCGCGTAACTGTCGGTCGCTCGACGGTCTGGATACGCTTCCACGATTCGTAGGTTCTGCTTGGCGAGCAGATCACACGCTGCTTCAAGTAAAAGGCTTGAGAGTCCTGTCCCTCGAAAGCGTTTGGTTACAACGAAACACACAATAGACCCAACCGACTCGTCGTCAGGACTCACCAGAACGTCCATAGCAGCTAAGTGCGCAAGGGAACGTTTTTCAGCTGCGTGGCACCATCCAACCGGACGGTTGTCGAGATAAGCAAGGATGCCTGTTGTTTCACAGCGTTGGATGAGTTCAGCCTTCCACGCATGGTTTGCTGCGGCAGTTCTCAAAGACCAATCTTCGCCATTGGCACCGACCCAATGGAAATAGCAACAGTAGCATGAGGCTCCCTCCGGATTGTCGGCGAAGGCATCCCCATCAAAGTAGTCAAGAAAATCGTCGGCACGCTCTGGTGTAAGTTCGCGGAGTTCAAGGTTCGCCAAGTCTATATCATGCGGCATCTCTTCTGATCCTTCCCAAAGTCAAATAGTGTCTACATCGCTCCTTGTTCATATCTTAATCTAACACAGGAGATTAGGAAGGTCTCCTATCGAGTCTATCCGTACTAAAGGAGATGCACCAGACCATTCCACATCTCGATCTTGATACCACGCCGCCTGAATCGCCTTCATGCCGACAGATGCCGCTCCCCGCAGTTCATCGTAACCGCCATCCCCAACAAAGTACGCTTCAGAAGGTTGGACACACATACGTGAACACGCTAACTCGAATATCTCCCTATCGGGCTTCATTACCCCAACACTGCAGGAAAACACGACGGGATCCACGAGATCTTGAAGCGGACAAAATCGCCAAGCGAGCACCTCCTCTGGTAAGGCATTGCTGATAATTCCAACTTTCAGCCCACGCGCTCGGACTTTGCGCAACATTTCAAATATCTGAGGTTCGACACAACTCAAGACTTTTGATTTCCATACCTCATGCTCTTGGGCAGCCATGACAATTTCATTTTCCGTGAGCGGCGATCCGACCGCTACACACATATCTGTGAACCTTGCCAGACAATCAGGAAATTTCCCCCTCATCGCGGCATCCTCATTTTCCTCCCACCAAAATGAGGATCGATCTTTAGTCGTGCCCAATCGCTCGTGAATCGGAGCCCTTGCTTGGAAATCTGTTCTCGTTTTCTCAGTTATGAGTGTTTCAAATAAATCAAAGAAGACCGCTTTCAAATCACTGCTCCGTTAGGTTGTTAACTTTCCACATATCATTTCTGTGCTGCCGAATATGAAAACATACCGTTAGCGCGTTCGTCGTGCAGCATTTGAGGCATCATCTCTCCAAGACATCGAGACAGGATTTCAAGCGACGATCATTATCGGCATATTGTTTTAGCCATTCAACGACCGTTTTGCCGTCAGCAAGTCTGGCTTGCAAATCTGCGCCATGTTCTACAAGATACCGCGTCGTTTTTACATGTCCATGACCGGCTGCACAGTACAGCGGAAAATGCGCGTGATCTGATGTTACATTGACATCCGCCCCACTGCCGACCAACTGTTCTACAATTTCCAAGTCACCGTTTCGAGTAGCATGGTGCAAGGCTGTATCGCCACGGGCGTAACGCTCCTGCACTAACGCTGGGCTGTCCCGAAGCATTGCGTTGACTCGCTGCACATTGGCTAAGAAAACGGCGTATATAAACTGACGCGCGGCTTCGCTCGATGGTTTGGCATGTGCATCCAAGCCCCCATACGCAATGAGTAATGATACGACTTCCTTATTGTCTGGCACTTCTCCAGCATAGTGAATTGCATAGCCATCATGGGCTGCCAAATCAGCACCATAGTCTATTAGATATTTAACAACATCATAATGGCATCTTAATCCGGCATGAAATATAGGACGCCATTCGTATTTGTCGTCTTGGTTAACCAGACGAGGGTCCTGTTCAACGATTTTCTTTACGGCATCGAGGTCCCCGCTGGCTGCCGCGTCATGAATTGAACCGAGTTCCATATCTATTCTCCAATATGTTAGGTTAATTGTGTTTTCAAAAACGTGAGTTCGACATAAAGATTCATCTTCCATGCAACCCAATTCGCGCATTAATCTAACGGGTGACAAATTACTTCCCTAAGCATTTACCTGAGTTCTACGCGACCTTAGCATCCGTAAAATCTGAAAACATGTAGAGAACCTTTTTTCGTTGTGTTTTACTACGCCGAACCTATTTGCTTACCTTAAGATTACATTATATATGATAACATATTTAATTGAGAAATGCAAATTAATTTATGAAAATAGCATTAGGAAAATTCTTCCAAAGCACATTAGCCGAGCGCATTCACGACAGCGTTGCCAACCTGTGAAGTCGTGGCTTGACCACCTAAGTCGGGAGGAAGGGTTTTCCCTTCTTCAACAACTTTTAGTACAGCTGCGTCTATTGTTTCCGCCGCTTCTTCCTCACCGATGAAGCGCAACATCATCGAACCGGAGATAATTGCCGCCAACGGATTCGCGATGCCCGTCCCCATAATGTCCGGGGCACTTCCGTGAACCGGCTCGAACATCGATGGAAATCGACGTTGCGGGTCAATATTGCCACTCGGTGCCAACCCCATGCTTCCGGTGATAATCGCGCCGATGTCCGTGAGGATATCCCCAAACAGATTACTGGCAACAACCACGTCAAAGTCCTCTGGTCGCCGCACGAAATCCATACATGCTGCGTCCACAAGCAACGATTCCGCCTCTATGTCGGAATACTTTGCAGCCACTCGCTCGAAGGCTGTATCCCATACAATCATACCGTAGCCTTGCGCATTCGACTTGGTGATTGAAGTGACTTTGCGCTTCTTATCTCGTGCACGAGCTTGCTCAAAGGCATAAGTGATGATGCGCTCGCAGCCGTGGCGAGTAAATACGCCAACCTGCACGCCGATCTCTTCGGGGAATCCTTGGTATTGAAACCCACCGACGTTGGCATATTCCCCTTCTGTGTTCTCTCTTATCACCACGAGATCAATCTCCCAAGCCTCCTTGTCCTTGAGCGGTGTGTTAATGCCCGGATAGAGGACACTCGGTCGCTCACAGACGTACTGATCGAACCTCCGTCGGATCGGCAGCAGAAGCCCATTGAGCGAAACATGGTCTTGGATGTCGGGGTGCCCGACTGCGCCAAGATAAATCTGGTCGAACTCCGCAAGGGTATCAAGGGCATCCGCTGGCATCATCTGCCCATGCTCGAAATAGTAGTCTGAACCCCAAGGGAACTCTACAAAGTCCCATTTGATGTCATACCTATCGGCGATAGCGTTGAGGACCTTGATGCCTTCCTCTATCACTTCAACCCCGATCCCGTCTCCTCGAATTACCGCAATCTTGTATTCAGCCATATTTTTCCTTTATTAGTGCCAATACCATTTCTAAAAATTCGTGTTGCATTACCGATTTTGTGAGTTATGGCACAATACAGCACAAACTAACAGTTTATGCTACAATTGAGAGGTATATTCATCAGAAATGGGATGAGATTGTGCCTGCGATGCGCCATAGTTTCGCTGAGAACTTCTTGGACCCCAACTGAAGACATAGTGTTAATCCGTCTTGTGTTCATCTGAAGATATAAAATCATAAGATAACGCATCCCCTATTGGCACATAGCCGATTTTAGTGTAGATGCTGTTAGAGGTTGGATTTGACAAATCGGTAAATAGGCTACAAAATGAATAGCCATCTGTAAGCATCTTCTTCGTTAACGACCAAACACACGAAGTCGCATATCCCTTGTTGCGATGCTCCGGTGGTGTGTACACCCAGTTGATTGTTGTGCCATTTCTCGTCGGACGCGTCGCGGCGGCGATAGAAACCGGCGCACCGTGATCCCAAATGTATAATCGTCGAGCCTTGATGTGCTGTTCGGCGCGTTTTTTGGCACTCTCGAGATCAGCGGGCTCACCTATTTCCTCCGAAAAGGCGACAAACCACTGTGCCATGAGTAGATGGTCGTCCATACGTGCCAAGCGTAATTTTCCCTGTGAAAGTGGCAGATCCGTGACCTGTCTTGCTTCAAATACACGCAGTCGCATAACTATCCTGGGTGATACACTATGTTCGTCTTCAATCCAACAATCAGAAAAGGCTTGGGCTTCGGCTGCCGGCCCAACGCCCCCCGGTATTCGCGTATCAATGCCACGTAGATAGCGGATAAGATGAACTATAGCAACCTGGATATTTGTGTCAATTCTGCTCAAGATGATTCGGTGAGGTGGGGTCCTTACTGCGACACCGACGACTTTCCCTTGTTCCAAAATACTTAACAAAAGCGGCGACTCGGGTCCGTAGTAGTGTGGATCCTCAGCAAGCCTATAAGCTAAACCGATAGGTAGATTATTTTCACTCTCGTTCTGTTCCAGATATGCCTCCGAAAGTGAAATAAGCTCGCTTGCATGATCGTGAGATTGTATTTCGATCATCGTTTTCCCATTCCTTTATTTGCTGCTTGAACAATATTTTAACCGAATTCCTACCATTATTCAACTCATAAACCTTTTACAGCAGTGAACGAGGGTACGATCTGGAGATCGTTCTTACAGGACAACTGAATAACGCTGTACTTTAGGGATTGCATAAGATAAGATTTTATGTTATGCTCTAATGCAAAGAAGGAAACCGGATAAGCTTCTGATAAAGCAAAGGAGAAACCGATGCCAAATACGCAAGAAATTGGTTGGAATGCTGTTAGTAAAACTGGAGCCGTTGCTGCTGGCGGTGCAAAAGCCGTTGCAGCAGGAATTGAGATTCTGGAAGCCGGTGGAAATGCAGCAGACGCAGCAGCGGGAACGATACTTGCGCTCAACGTCACAGATCATGGTGCCTGTTCTATCGGTGGTGAGGTGCCACTCCTCATCTTCGACGCGGAAAAGCAGGAAGTGAAATCACTCTCCGGACAGGGGCGTGCCCCCCTCTCACAGACCGCTATTGATTGGTATATGGAGAACGGTATTCCGAACGGTGACATCAAAATGGCACCCGTGCCATCGGTTGTTGACCTCTGCACGACCACACTCAAGTTGTATGGTACGAAGACGTTTGAAGACATCGTCGCACCCACGCTTGCTCTCCTTGATGCTGGCGAGGCGGACTGGCATTCTGATTTAGCAGTCACCTTGCGTCGGATGGTTGAATCGGAACAGAAAACGTCTGGAAGCCGCGAGGAAAAAATCCAAGCGGCAAGCGATCATTTCTACGGACGGAACGGTGCCGATACCGATATTGCCGATGCCTTGGAAGGTTTTTACATCGACAAGGGCGGGTTCCTCCGTAAGTCAGACCTCGCTGCCCATGTTACGCTCGTTGAAGACCCCGTGACGGTGAACTATCGAGGATATACGGTGCACAAGTGCGGTCCCTGGACGCAAGGTCCTTATCTCTGCCAAGCACTGCGTTTACTGGAAGGCTTTGATCTCAAAACGATGGGTAACGCCTCCGCAGACTACGTGCATGTGGTCACAGAAGCACTCAAACTGGCGATGGCTGACCGAGACGCGTACTATGGCGATCCAGAATTTGTGGATGTTCCGTTATCCACCCTACTTTCCGATGCCTATACTGAGATCCGCCGACCGCTCATCAACATGCAGAAAGCATCACACGAGGTGCGTCCTGGCGATGTGGATAACATGAAGCCATTGAAAGCGGGCGGTGTTTTTCGCCCTGGAGTGGGTGGAACGACGACCTGTACAGTTGCTGACCGGTGGGGTAACGTCGTCGCTGCAACACCGAGTGCTAATGTCTACCACGCAGGCGGAATGGTCGGTCCGACAGGTGTCAGTTATGGCAACCGTCTACGCAGTCTCAATACAACGCCCGGACATCCGAACTGTATCCAACCCGGAAAGCGTCCGAGAATTACACTTACGCCTACATTGGTTCTTAAGGACGGTGCGCCGATCTTAGCCATCAGTGTTGCCGGTGGTGATCTACAAGATCAAGCGACAATGAATTTACTACTTGATTTCGTTGAGTTCGACATGCTACCAGAGGATGCCGTTACAGCACCGCGTTTTGCCACCGCACATCACGAAGATTCATTTGATCCGAATCCGAACCGTGCGCAGACATTCGGACAAGCAGGTTCGTTGACTATCAATGACAGTGTGAGCGAAAACGTCAGGGAAGAACTTGCCAATCGCGGGCATCAACTCAGGGTACACGGTGGTGCGATTGCCGCGCCTTCCATGATTCACATTGACAAAGAGAGTGGAACGTACTACGCTGCAGGGGACCCGGCTGCTGGAAGGCACGCGGCGGGAGTGGAGTAAACGTAAGCATAGTATCAATTCTCTGTTTGCTGCCATGCCCCAAACTGGTGTTGCAACGCTCTGAAAAACCTTCGGAAGGATCTATCACGCTGCTCCATGTGCTGGAGATTCATAGTATTGACAAGGTCTCTCGTATACTCAATGCCAGCCAAGAGTGGAATCACGCCTGCGTCATGAATCGCTTGTAGGAGAAGACCTTTGTAACGATTGCGGTCGCATTTCCGATTCGGAACCGAGCAGTCCTCGCCAAACACCTTCTTGAACGCCTCTGAATCGAGAAGCAACCACCGTTCAATATGCGGTTTCGGAATCATGCTGATGACACGATCCACCAAGTTAGGGATTGCCTGCTTGATCTCTTTTTCCCGCTGCAAAAATCCTTTGCTATTGCTATCTGTTCCTACGATGATGAGATCTGGTAACTCCTCGGTACTGTATAGCAAATCCTGTTGATACTGCTTTAATTCCGTGATAACCTTCTCATGTCCATCGCGAACACTGGAAACTTTGATGTCGATTTCGATGTTGTACGCATTCGCAACCCGCTGAACCAGTGCCACGAGAAAATCCTCATGGACTGTATCCTCAACGAACAGACTGATATTACGCATCAAAGTCCCCCCGTAAGATACGTTCAGAAGGAGATAACGCGCTTTCTTCTTCGAGCACATCCCCAATATCTATTCTCTTCCATAGCGGTCCGAGATGCATCATGGTAAAGGGTTCAATCTCTGTGTTTCCGTTAACCTTACGGCAAACGTACAAAGATTCAGGAGGGATTAAGTCAGATAAAAGCGACGAATGGGTTGTCACAATGAACTGGGTATCTTTAAGGAGCATGCGAGCTTCCAAAAACTGAGCGACGCGCCGAATTCTACGAGGATGAACGCCGTTCTCTGGTTCCTCAAATCCTATCAACGCCGGAGGTTCTTTGGCACCAACGAGTGCCAAAAACCCTAAAATTCTGAGGGTGCCTTCCGATAAGCCCCGTGTAGAAACCCGTTTTTCGCCTTCACGCAGTGCCAATTCCACCTCACCTAAATTATTGACACTAACTTCAATGCCCGTTACGGAAGGAATCATGGCATGGAGAGATTTTTCGACAGATTCAAACTGTCGCGGATTGAGACTTCGCAAAGTATTAAGAAAAGCTGCGAGATCTTCCCCCACCAACCCGATATGATGAACTTCCTTAACAGGATTTGGGAGTCGCATACGTTCACGCGGCTCAAAATAGAAGGTAAACCAACTTGCCAATTCCTGTCGCATCGCAACCAGGTGAGGGTGGTGAGGCGGATAGTGCGCCATTGAAAGGATACTATAATTGAGACCTCGCTCATAGTGGGCTGGACGCGCTTGCCCCTCCATCCGTAAATGCAGCTGATTGTCAACCTGTTCTAAGAACGGCTTGCGTTTCTGATTCAGCTCACCTTTGGTATTAAGCGCGGCGAGATACTCGTCTGCTACACGTAAAATGCCCAACTTCGGGAGCATCTCAATCTCAATCCGATATCGGAGATTTTCTGCGCGCACGGTAGGTGGTGACCGTTTTGCAACAGATCCATCTCCATCCAGCGGTGTTCGTCTCGTTTCTTGAATCTGCCGATTGACATCCGCAACGATCTTGGAAGAAAGCTGAACATCTACCTCAATACTAAACGATACCGTTTCCTGTTCCAAGAGGCTCTTTATACCCTCTTTTCCAAAAGTAAACGACTCCAGTGCGTGTCCTCGGTAAGGCGGGTCAAACGCTCCTTTCAAGGTCCGGCTGGTCGCCACGCGCGATAGAAGGTGTAAAGCATCAAGGAAATTGCTCTTTCCTGAAGCGTTGGGACCCACAAGCACAGCAAGGTGCTCAAAGTTTACCTCAAGATCCACGAGTGATTTATACCCTTGAATTTTGATTCGCTTCAGCATAGGAATGTGCCTCCGTTTAATATCCAAGACCCCGCAGATATTCTCGATTTACGACTGCGGCTTCGGCTGCTGGACGCGGCGGATACGGACGATCAAGTTCGACAGAGACCCATCCGTCATAACCGACCGCTTCGAGTCCTTCAAGTGCGGCTTTGACATCAAGCCCCAAGTTTCCGGCACCGAGTTCCGCGAAACGTGCCTGCTCACCAAACCGCTGCGTTCTGTAATCCCATGTCTCAGGGTCATCTGCGTGGCAGTCTTTGAGATGGACATGCCCAATCCGATTCCGTAAATTTTCGCTCTCAAAGACCTGCATCGGATCACTTCCTGCAGCGAGCATGTGCCCTGTATCAAACAGCAGCCAGAGACTCGGTGCCGCTGCCAAGAGGCGTTCTGCGTCATCAACCGTCTCAAGCAATGTGCCGAGATGGGCGTGGTGGAACCCTTTGATGTTGTGAGCATCACAATACGCGAGAATGTCGTCCAATGTTCGGGCAGCGTTCTCAAAATCTTCATCACTCGGATTGGGACCACCCCATTCTGAACGCCTCAATGAAGGTACTTCGGCAGCATTATTGCCGAGGGTGATGTTGAACCTAACCCTGTCAAGTCCTTCACCGCCAGCGTTGACGATATGGAGTCCGAGGCTTCGTGCAAGCGTCGCCATCTCAACCAGTCCCTCTGCATCTTCAAAAGGAACGCTTTCAACCCCTTCCCAACCGGCATCGGCGACTTCTCGTAACACTTTTTCTGGATTTTCTTGCTGTTCACCACCAAATTGGATCAGGTGGCAAGCGAATTTCAATTTGCTCATGAATATGTCTCCTTTCAGGATTTACCACTATTAAGTGCTGTTAAGGACAGCTGCTGGTCTGGGTTCTGATACAACCACATCTCCATGTTCTTCTTAACAGCGGTCCACTCGCTGTCCAACATTGAATACCACGCAGTATCCCTGTTTCGACCTTTTACGATTATATGTTGTCTGAAGATACCTTCAAACTTAAAGCCGAGTCGCAGTGCCGCTGATCGAGACTTTTCATTCAGAGAATCGCATTTCCACTCGACACGGCGGTATTTCAATCTATCGAAAGCCTCACAGAGCATTAAATATATGGCTTCCGTGTTCACGTTCGATCGCTGAGAATCCGGTGAATACCATAAGTGTCCGAGTTCCAATCGGCGCATATCTGAAACGATGTTCAGGAAACTCACCATACCAACCCGTTGCTTCGATTCAAGATGGTGGACGGTAAAGAAGAGTGGATCTTCCGAGCTCGCTCCTTCTTCAAGCCACATCTGCATATCGTGCGTGTCGTCAAACGGACCGTAACTCATATAGGTCCAGATTTGCTCCTTTACATCCGATCCGTGAGAGCATTCATAGAGTTCTGCAACATCAGTTTGTGGATTGACTGGTGATAGTGTAATAAATTTACCTTCATAGTCTGTTTTTTGAGGCACATCAACATGCGTAATAGGTTGAACAATAGTCCCGACTTGGAGAGACGGTTGTGTCATAGCAATCCTTTTTGTGTTCTTACTTAAATGGATACTCCCACCGGTGATATTGACCGAAATCAGTGGCAGAGGTCAATAAGTCGGGAGCAAGCGTGTGTTTAAAACTGTCTGGCATAAATATACCTGTGTTTAAGCGACCTTCATGAAAAATAGAATTTCGAGCAGCACGAATCACATTGTGCTGTTCCTTCCGCGGTAGTTCGGACTCAACAAACCCTTCAATCCACAACCCACGATACATTAATGTATCGACAGGTATAAGATGGACAGTCTCGGGCACATTCGTGGTGGACTTGCAAGCCAGAGGATCCCAAATGAAGAGGCTACGCACTTGAGTGTCCGTCGTAAATCCCGCCTTGAAAAATGCACGCTGACTTGCATAATTATCAACGCGGATTGATGCTTTCGCCCAACGTACTCCGAGATTAGAACCGTAGGTTAAGGCTTCCTCAATCAAAGAAGTTCCAATACCTCTTCCCTGAATTGTTGAGCGAACGATAATAAGATCTATTTCCCATCGAGGGGTTGGACTGAACACCAAAAATGCAGAAAGGAAACCCACCACTTCGCCAGCCTCAACCGCAACAAAAACCTGATGCTCAGGTGACGAAATGTGATCCGCGAACATATCAAAGAGAAGCGATTCTCCCCATGTCTCCTGTAATATTCGGTGGATCGCTTCGGCATCATCTAACTGTGCTAATCTAATATCCAGCATACCTTTTTTAATCTTCCCGCGTTAGAATTAAAACAGCATCCGTTGTTAGGTGCAGTGCAGTTTTCTGAGTTCAGGGTTTAAACGAAATCCTTTCTCTCGTCTTTGGGCCAGGTCTTCCCATATAGCATCGGACTCAATAAAGTGCTTCAAAACATCCTTGGCATCACAAACAACTGGCGATCCGTGACCGAAACACATGAGGTTGAATTCAAAATTTAACAGCACGCTGAGGGATAAACGTGCTTTGTCGAGATCCACCAGATATTCAGGCGCGTTAAATCCCACTTTTCCATCTGGAATGCCGCTGTCTTTTCTACCACCACTGAGGAGATCGCCGATTATCAGTGCACCTTTGTGATTTTTTAGGTAGAAACAGACTTCCTCACGATGGCGGACATTCGGTACACGCACGACTTCAAGGAGATCCCAAAGAATATCTCTGTCCGCGAACGTGTCGTCAAAAGTAAATTTAACCTCATCTACCTGATTCTCATGGACTAAAACCTGGCAGTCCCATTTTCGCTTGAATTCTGTCAAACTTCTCTCATGATAGGCACAGGTTAGCATTAGATGTGTTGGAGTGCCAAGTCTGTCAATTTGTTGAATCTCATCCACTGACAGCGGGAGCGGATCTATCAATACTCGGATACAGTTGCTTTCATCTCGGACTAAAAAACTATTCCAGTTATATCCCTGATTCCGAGACACTCCGTGAATTTCCGCCCAAGTAAACAGCTGCGGCATCAGTTTAGTCAACATCTCTATCTCTTTTGAGCAGCCCCCAAGTCGTCGCAGCTTTATCCAACGGCGATACACTCAAAACCTGCTCCATATCTTGCTGAATCTCATCTTCAGTCAGGACCCGGTTATAGATAACAAATTCATCAAGTTTCCCTCCATAGGGCCACGGACCATCGAGGCGATTGCCGAACCAATGATCGTTTTGAGAAACAGGAATTTCGCCTTGCACTTTATAGGTATTATCAAGTTTGCCGTTAATATAAAGCCGAAGCTCCTTATCAAACTCGTAAACCGCGGCGACGTGCGACCACTTATCGGTCGGAATCTCGTTCTTTGCGCTGTTCCACGTTCGCCCGCCTGCACCGGGGCATCCCATCCACACGGAGGGTCTACCTTGATGGATACTCAGATAATACGTGTGGGGTCCCGCCTGCCCACGTACATTGCGATAATCGCCGACACTCTCCGGGTATACCCATACCTCCATCGTCAAATTCTTGGTAATCGCCAGACTATCAGACGCTGGAGCCGCGACGACCCCTTTCTGAATCTGTTCATCAAAAAACACGCCCGAATTAATCTTCCCGTCTTTCTCCCATTTGGCATTGGCTTCAAGCGTGCCATGATTTCCCTTACCGCTCAGGTCTTCAACCTCTTTTCCCTTTCCTTCATCGAAGGAGAAGTAAAGGACCATTGCGTCGTCCTCAATCGCGTTGCTCACAAAGGCCAATATGAAAATGAGTGCCGTACTCAGCATATAGGAAATTATACGTCTCATTTTGAACCTCCATATTTACGAAGAATAAAAGAATTGAATATCCTACCTTCATGAGGCTCTAATCGTCGGTAATACTCCAATCTAAATGATCGTTGTAGGACTTCAAGAAGTGCCTCTGTTTTCCAGAAAGAGAAGAACCGCTTTGGTTCATATCTATCCTGTTCCCAGATCCCCTCAAAGTCTTGGTCTCCCCAAATGCCGAGATACATTAATCCGTCTTCATTGAGTCGTCCTGAGATTAAACCCAAAACCTGATCAAAATCCTGTTTCGGTATGTGGAGTAGACAATTCATGGTATAGACTGCATCAAAACGCTCGTTAATTTTGTCGAGATCGTAGCAATCCAAGACTCGCGCAGATATTCCCTTTTCAATAGTGAGTTTCACCATCGTTGGTGTATTGTCCACTGCTAAAATCCGCAATCCTTGACTTTGAAAAAATTGTGCATCCTGACCGTGTCCACACCCGATTTCAAGGAGCGTCTCTCTCGCTTCAGCCTTCAGGAATTTTATAAACTCTGACCGTTCCCGGATTTTGAATTCGTCAGGAGAGTGAGATGCTCTTTGATGCGCATATTTTTCGTACGTTTTAACAAGTGCGTCAGTAAATCGCATCATGTTAGCATCTCTCCTCTCGTGTTCCAACCGACAAACCGAGTCGATTTCAGTGACGAATAGATAGTTGCGCGCTAATGTCGATTTTATAGATTTTCCGTCGTGCAACACAAGGAATAGGTGGCTCTATGCACCGCACATTTGAGAGTTCCCAACAGATATAGTCAGGGATCCACTCTACTCCTTGCGATTCGGCTTCTTCGCGTGTCCACTCGTGCACACCCGTAATGTCAACGATTGCGCGTGCCAGTCCGTTTGGATCCTCCTGTCCTTCTTCGGTCAGGTAAACCTCATTCTCAACAAGCACGAGATTGAGAAAAGGGATATCCGGTGGTAACCAACGCCGGATTTCGACGACCTTCTCTCCCGCAACGATCCGCTGGACAGAGGGTGAAACTATGGACAGTGCGTCCACTATCAAAATCGGCTACTCCCAAGCATCATCTGGTGGGTAAATGTTGGAACTTCCGCTGCCTGCGCCTTTAAAATCGTTCTCGGCAAACCAGTCTTTGACGGTATCACGCCACTTGATGAAATGAGGTGCTTTCAGGTGTTCTTGGAACGCCGCCTCGTCTACATAAACCTCGTAAAGCCAGATCCGATTCGGATCGGCCCCGTCCTGAATTACGTCAAATCTCAGACAGCCGGGTTCATTCTCAACGGAGCCTTTCGCGTCGTCTATCATTGATTCGACGAACGCATCTCTGTGGCCTTCTTTAATCTGAATTGGGGCAATAATAACAAACATAATCTCTCCTTTTTTAAACATTAGGGACTGATCCCCTTTTAATGCTGCAGCCTATCATAACGTGGGATCATTGTCAAATTCAAAGTTGAAATCAGTGTGTAAAGTTTTTGACAACGGTTCGTAAGCGTGGCATGTGCCAGAAAAAAAGAGTTGCGAGTTCAGTTGGATTCAGAGGGACAGCATCTAACGCGTTTTGATGGTAGACTCTACAGCCTCTAATTGCGGGACGGCTTCTTTAAACGATTGAAAACCGAGTCTGTCTCATCTAAGGGTGTCTTGAGTTTTCCTCTGCAAATGCAATCCAAGAGTTGATGCGGCTTATCAAATATATCAAGGTGTTTCGGATTGAGAGAAGAAATTTCCTCGTTTACAAAAGCCTTTGCGATCGCTTTTCGGACCGCATGGAGACTGACTTGCCTATCAATTTCAAGATACCCGAGAATTCTTCTCCTTTCTTCTCCTAAATCATTTTTTTCTGCGCCGAGTTGATAAAACGGGTCGTAGGTTTTCGCGGCGTATTGTGTGCGATTCGGATTCGCGGTTTTATAAGCTTCTTTCAAAATGCGTCGGTTTTCAGGGGTGTTTTTCATCTCGTGGTATTCCAATGCGTCGTCAAGGACGATGGAGATATTCCCTGGAAGGACTTTGAGGAGCATCTCGCCGCAGCGTTGTGCGAACCATTTTTTGTTCTCTTTTGAAGTTTTTAGAGCCGTCATTTTTATCTCCTTAGATTTTCTTACTGGTATCAAACGTTGATTGTTGTCTACTCCGGTATCAGGTTTTCGGTTGTGAGATACAGAATAGACGTATAAAGGTTCAGTTTCGCTTAGCAATCGAAGATCTGGGTTAGGTTATGCAGGGGTGGTCTGCTATGATCTAACGGTTCAAATTCGTTATAGATACATTATAGTATATATATCAACATTTATCAAGTTAAAATAAATTTAGCATACAAGAGCGAGGATATTAGAAGAAATCCGCAGAAACACCCTCGCCCCCGGTGGTGGGGCTCTTGTTCCCTGACGAAATGTAAAAATACCTATACACCTGTTGAAATTCTATGCTGATGCGACTGTTAAGGTGTTCAACTTATCCGCGTCCAATTCAACACCGAGTCCGGGTCCCTCTGGCGGATAGAGGTGGCTGGCTTCTGCGCGGATGCGTTCCTTCGCTGGAGATGCGGTATAGAGGACGGGTCCCATCGGATCACATGGTAGGACAAGGTTCGGCATTGAAACACCGACATGGATTTGCGCGGCTGTCCCAAGCGTGGATTCTTGATCCGTGCCAATCAGACATTCGAGTCCAGCTGCTTCTGCCACCGCAAACAGCCGACGGATATGGGTCGGACCTCCCGCCACACACGCCACATTGAAGACAGTACAAGCACGGCGTTCAGCCGCCTCATACCCGTATTCCAAATTACCGATATGCAGACTCACAGGTAAATCCATACGTTTAGTGAACTCAGCACAGACTTGCAGGTCTCGTGAGGGTTGTTCAAAGTGATAGGGCGCGTGATGCCGAAGCACATCCGCATAACGCAGGGCAGTCTCCCAATCGCTGAAGCGACCGGAGCAGTCGAGTTGCTTAAGCTTAATCTGCTCACCAAATCTGGATTTCATCTCAGTCAGGAATCGGTCATCTAAAGCACTGTCACCGGATATATAATAACGGAAGAGATGGTGTCCGAGATCTATCAAGCGTTGTAGATAGCCCGCGGTCTTTTCAAAATCCTCCTTCACCTGCCATCCGAAAATTGGATAACAGCAATAGACGCTGTCTCGCATCTTGCCGCCGAGCATTTGGTAAGCCGGTACGCCTTGGACCTTGCCGTTCAGGTCATAAAGCGCGAGATCAATCGCGGAAGCGAGATGTAGATTGCTAACCGTGCTACCGAAATTCTGTGTCCGTAGGAACTCATTGATTTCAGTGATACGGGTCGCGTCACGTCCAATGAGTAAATCGTTGTAGCGTTTGGCGATTGCGCCTAAATCGTCAGACTTGCTGTCCGAGGCTTCTCCCAATCCGACGGGACCATCGTCTACATGGACTTTGACAATAACATGCCCCGATATATGACCGTAATAACGCGGTGTCTCAATCTGGAAGACTTCAACCTTTGTGATCTTCATTCTGTTGTCCTCTCTCCGATTCATTTCGTCTGCCGAAGGTCAAGAACGGCTTCATAATGTTTGGTTACCCGACCCTCGTACTTTGTCTCAATGAGATTGGCAATCCCCTCAAACAGGAGACGTTTATTTTTCTCTGGCAACGCGATATGCCCTGAATACGTACCCAAGAGTTTGATGTACTGCTCAGATGAATATGTTTGGCTCCACGGGTAGACGCGTTTAATTGGATCTTGAAAGGCTTCCACGCCGGGAAAGTTTGTGGCGTGTGTAGGACCACTCATGGTCAGCGGAGAGTAGTATTTATCATAAAGACTCTGGCTTTCCGCAAAGAATCCCTCATCCTTTCTGACATGCTGATTGGAGAAAACGGCAAGGAAACCCTTTGATTTAAGCACTTCGGATGCCTTCAGGTATCTCACTTTTGGATCCACCCAATGAAAGGCGGTGGCAGAAATAACCAAATCAAACTTTTCGTCTGATTTCCACTCTTCAAAAGCTCGTTCCACAAATGAAACATTTGGAAATCCTTCCAACCTTTCTTTTGCGACGGCGATCAGATCGGCACCAATATCCAAACAGACCAATTCGTATCCGCGTCCCGCAAAAGGTTGAGTTGCTTTTCCGGTGCCGCATCCGACTTCAAGGATTCTGCTGTGATCGCTGAGTCCAGAGATGTCCAAGACATCCTGAATCAGTTCTTCAGGATACCCGGGTCGGACATCTTCATAGAGCGTTGGGGCAGTATTAAACGTGGTCTTGAGTTCGGTGTTTGACATCAATACCTCCGTCAAAAAAGTTGAATAAATAGGAAACATCCTAAAGTTGTCGGAGACAGGCACTAAACTTAGAAAGGGTATTTGCACATGTTTGAGATTATATCACGCTTGCGTCTTTTGAGTCCACACTTACCTGCGACATTGGAAATTGGAAATCGCAACTTGACAAGTGAAACACCTAAATGATATAATTGTGTATTGTGTAGCATAATTGTACAGAGGAAAGCCAGATTATTCTTGCTGCCTCAGGGACTAAAGTTTTCGTTTTGAGAATGATAAGGGAGGAAACAAAAGATGCAAACTACAGTTACAAGGTTAAAACTGCTATGTGTCAGTTTAATGGTTATGAGTCTGATGTTTGTAGGGACCAGCTCTGCGGCAATTGACTTTGGAGATTGCGTCGGCATGTGGCTCTTTGATGAGGGGAATGGTAACAAAGTCGAAGATTCCTCTGGAACAGGTAATGATGGCACGGTTGAGGGTGGTGCAAAATGGGTTAATGGCAAATTTGGTAAGGGTTTACACCTTGACGGTTCGGATTCTTACGTAGAAATTGCTCACGACGATTCTTTAAATGTCGGAGGCGAACACACGATTGCGCTTTGGTTCAAATTAGATAAACCGCCCGGGGGTGGCATGGGTGTTGTGACCAAAGATGACTGGGCTCCTGGATTTTGGTGGGATGCGGGTAGAATCCGACATCACACGCATGATCCAGGCGGTACGCTTCACTTTATAGATGCACCTTGGAAACCGGATACAGATTGGCATCATGTTGCCGTTACCTGGGATGGCGAAGAATTTGGTGTATATATCGACGCTGATCAGATTGGCGAGGGTATAACGACGCCAAACTTAGGAAGGAATCCGTTAACTGATAAACCCCTTTTAATAGGTATCTATCTCGCCACTGGACAACATGGTCAATGGGGACAGTTTTTCGCTGGAATTGTTGACGACGTCGCCGTCTTCAATGTTGCGTTGGACGATGATGATCTTGAAACCCTCATGAATGATGGGTTAGAAAAAGCAGCTGATATTGAACCTTCAGGTAAACTCACAACGACCTGGGCTGATATTAAAGCCGATTGACCGACTCCCAAACCTAAAGATTGCGTTAGTTCGCAATTTTCCGAATTGCTGGTGACAAGGCTGAGTGTAGTTCAACACTGGACACCCTCAGTCTTGTCGCGGATATCACGGCATAATAGATTTTACTCATACACCTTTCACCCATTGGCACCGCTTTCACACTAACTTACCGCGGAGCAGCGGATTGTCTTTCATTACCTCACCATCGCGATTCCGCGTACCGGATGGCATGTAATGGAGAGCCAATGCCCGACGGTCTCGGGGTGAGCGGTTCGGATTCGTTTGGTGGAGTGTCATACAGTGATGTACCATTACGCATCCGGCTTTAACTGGCACGGGTACAGCACGATCCACATCAGCATCCACCTCCAACAACGCTGGCAATTTACCTTTCTCTGACTCAGCACGTCCGTGCGCCGCCAATCCTTCCAAATAACTGCCGGGGATAACGTTCATACACCCGTTCTCTTCGTCGGCATCATCGAGTGCTAACCAGATACTCACAAGATTGGGCGGGACGCATTGCCAATATGCATTATCTTGGTGCCAATACACTTCACCGCCGTGATAGGCGGGTTTGTAGAGTGCCTGATCGTGAAATAACTGGATATCGGATCCAATTAAACTCTCGACGATATCTAACAGCGGTTCGTGGTAGAGTAACTTCCGATATTCCTCATCCAAACGCCACATCTCCATAATCTGTAACATCTCTTCTTCACGATCAGCGTCTTCATCGCTCTCCGATTCCCCGACGACTGCAAGGTTACGCAATCCTTCACCGATTGTGCCGCGTCTCTGTGAAAATTGGGCATCGTAATGTTCGCGTAGCACGGTAAGATGCTCGTCATCAATGACGCGTCCTTCGATTTTGAGATAGCCTACGCGCTTGAATTGCTCGATCTCTTGAGGCATAAGTTTCATAACACATTGCTCCTTATAGTAGATTATAAAAATACCTAATTGTAGACCTAACGGTTTCTTCATTCAGATTCATGTTTGTCTGTCTTTTCTCCCTTTCGATTCATGAAAAAACGCATGAATAAGCCCCACATAAATCCTGTTACCAACCAAATTGGCAACGCAATAAACATCATTATCCAATCCCATTCCCCTCCATTCAAAACCTCCCAGACCTGCGGAATAACCCCCATAATCCCCCACATGAATCCACCGAAAAAGAAGGTGCCTCTTAAAAGCCAATTTATGTCTCCTGCTTGAATCAAGGGATGTTTAAGAACACTCGCCAATCTCTTTTTTTCATTCTCAAGCCATCTTCGGCGGAAGAACCGTGCGGGGAAATACCACAACGGGAAAGTAATCGCCAATATGCCGAGACTAAAAATGTTCCATAGACACGGAATTATTTCATGGCAACTTGGACAAACAAAGCCAAACCAATTCCCAAAAGCCCTTCCTTTTGCCCATAAACGGGCATCATTAAGCGTTTCACAGTGCGGACACGGAATGTAAGAACGTTCCAACAAAGGTTTATCACTCTTTTTGTCAATCAAGGTGACTTTGGCGGCTCGTACCCCGAAAATCAGTTCACCAACCATTACTCCTGGGTTCAGTACCCAGTGTAAGAGAATAGGGTGAGGGAGTGCCCATATTTTGAATCTATTTTTGTCATATTGCATCGGGTTCATCTCCAGGTCAAATGATTGCTTTTCTTAAGAAACTCCTCAGTCCCGTAGGTTGGGTTGAACGGAACTCAAAAGACTGATGTGTTCCCCAAATACCTCCCAAATCCAGCCTGTCATCGTATGGGATCAAGAACGCAGTGAAACCCAACTTCATACCATCAGCGTCTCAGGAGCCACAAAAATGTTGGGTTTCACTCGGTTTTTTTTGACGTAACATCTACGGAGTGGATTGATTTTTCGATTGTTTTTCAGGTTTTGGGGACATCCGTTCAACCCAACCTACTGAATTGTTCAACCTCTTGAGGCATAAGTTTCATAACACGGCTCCTTATAGTGGATTTTTAATCAGATTCATGTCCGTCCGCCTTTTTCCCTTTTCGATTCAGCCAACGATGCATCCATAATAAGCTACACCCAAAGCCTGGTATCAACCAAATTGGTAACGCAATAAACATCATTATCCAATCCCATTCTCCGCCATTCAAAACCTTCCATACCTGTGGAATAATCTCGAAGATCACCCACACAAGTCCACCCAAAAAGAAGACACCTCTTAAAAACCAATTTATGTATCCTGCTTGAGTCAAGGGACCTTCAAGAACACTCGCCAATCTCTTTTTTTCTATCTCAAGCCATCTTCGACGGAAGAACCGTGCGGGGAAATACCACAACGGGAAAGTAATCGCCAATACGGCGAGACTAAAAATGTTCCATAGACACGGGATTATTTGATGGCAACTTGGACAAACAATGCCAAACCAATGCCCAAAACCATTCCATTTTGCCCACAAACGGTTGTCATTCAGCGTTTCACAGTGTGGACAGGGGATGTAACAACGTTCAAAAAAGGGTCTATCACTCTTTTCATCAATCAATGTGACTTTGGGAAGTCGTTGTCCGAGAATCAGTTCGTTGAACACTATTAGCGGGTTCAGTACATAGAATAAGACAAGGGGGTGAGGTACGGCCCATATTTCAAATCTGTTTTTGTCATATTGCATCGGATTCGCCTCCGTACCAAACGGTTGCCCTTCTTTAAGAGACTTCATACATTATAGTCAATCATAAAATACTTGATTGTATACCCCAATGGCTTCCTCAGTCAGATTCAGGTCTTTCTGCCTTTCCTCCTTTTAGATTCATCCAATAGATTCAATAGATTCACCAAAACTTGCATGAATGCTCCCCATATAAAGCCTAATAACAAACAAACTGGCAACCCATCAAACATCAAACCCGATTCTCTTCCCGTCCAAACGTCCCACACCCCGAAAACTACCCACATGAATCCACCAAAATAAAAAGTGCCTCTAAAAAACCACCTTAACTCAAACCAATTTATGGACTTTGCCCGAATTGCCCGAATCAAAGGGCGTTCAGGAACCTTCGCCAATCTTTCTTTCTCTTTGTCTTTCTCCATCCAGCTCAGGAATAAACTGATCGCAAAGCCAGCTACCATCCCCATTGGCAAACTTTCGAGCATCGTTTTCAAATCCCATTCCCTTCCGTTCCAAACGTTCCGCAAAACCTCGCAAATCACCCATATCACCATGAAGGATACACCGTAAGCGAAAATGCCTATCCAACCTATCGAAAGTATGGACGTTGCTTGGATCAGGGGACGTTCAAGGACCTTCGCCAATCTCTCTTTTTCTTTCTCAAGCCATCTTTGGTGGAAGAACCGTGCGGGGAAATACCACAGCGGGAAAGTAATCGCCAATACGGCGAGACTAAAAATGTTCCATAGGCAAGGAATTATTTGATGGCAACTTGGACAAACAAAGCCAAACCAATGTCCAAAGGCATTTCCTTTTGTTGCCCACAAACGGCTGTCATTCAGCGTTTCACAGTGCGGACAGGGAATGTAAGAGCGTTCCATCCAAGGTTTATCACTCTCTTTGTCAACCAACGAGACTTTGGGAAGTCGTTGTCCGAAAATCAGTTCTTGGAACATTATTACTGGGTTCAGTACCCAGTGTAAGAGAATAGGGTGAGGGAGTGCCCAT
This sequence comes from Candidatus Poribacteria bacterium, assembly GCA_022821965.1. Lineage (GTDB taxonomy): Bacteria > Poribacteria > WGA-4E > WGA-4E > WGA-3G > WGA-3G. The sequence continues at coordinate 141,234 of JAJECN010000010.1, read as the reverse complement.
ATTTTGAATCTGTTTTTATCGTATCGCATCGAGTTCATCTCCACGTTAAATGGTTGCTTTTCTCAAGAGACCTCATACACTTCAGTTCTGACTTCAGTTTCAATCTACATCAGATTCCTCAAGAATTTTCTGATATGTCTGCGATGCTACGTCGTATGCTTTGCGTGCAGCATCGCGTTCCTCCTCCCGGATGCGATCAACCTTTTCGTTCCAGCAGACCTCCACGGCATCCAAGCACCATTGTGCACTTCTGCGACTTGCTCGAATCGGTTTACCATCTACAATGACAAAAACCGGATTTGTATGGGACGATGGAAATATACGGAGCGCGACCCAACTCGATCTGTCAATAGGTGTATCAAATTGAACGAGTACGATTTCACCGTCAGCGACAATCTCCTGTGTTTCAACCGCCTGACCATTGACAATGAGTTCAACAGGCACCTTCTGGCTCTCCGCAATGCGTGCACGCTCAACGTCCCAATACGGCTGCTGATCCAAAGCGCGATTCTTTATCTCAAGATTAGGCGTTTCGCCAAGCCGTGCAGCGACGCGAGCCGTGATGGTTACCGTGCTGGGTGCTTCCAAATCCAACTGGCTAAGCTCTCCAGTTGCTGTCTTTTCTCCAACGGGTACGCCCCCGACAGTAAAGTCTAATAGATGACTTTTACCATCTCCGACATAAGAACGACCATCTTTCAACCCTGCCACCCATGCGTCAAAGTCAAGGGCACCGGCAGGCATTTTCACATAGATACGCCCCAATCCGACGCGTTCTCCATAAATACAAGGGAAATCCGTTTCGCCACTGATTCGCGTGCGGAAACCGCAATTCAGCGTGTGATACCAGATATTCAGTTCCCAAACAGCAGGTGTGTCCACCGTAGAGATGAAATCAACAGTGTCATGAACCACATCTACAATATACTCGTTCGCACCGATACCGTCAAAAGGAGGCATGTTGTAATTGGGGAGTTCGTCGCCATCCACTTTCAATCCCCAACCGCTGTGACTGAAGCCTGTCACCGCGCCCTGCTCTTTCGCCCACTGGAGGACAGGGAGATCCCAACTGGGCCACTCCTCAATCCGTTCAACACCCTTGTAGTCGTCCTCAGTCAACCCCAGTAATGAGAGATGTCCAGCGTGTGAAGAGGGGAAACCTGAAACCTCCACATCGTATCGCATTACGTAATCATCGGTTGAGAGTTCATGAACCTTGCCGTCAAAAAACTGCTTCTGAAAATACCAGCAGGGTCCCCACGAGAGCACACACCCAACATTGAGGTCTTCTCCGAGAATGTGCCGCATCATGTCTTCCGGTGTAACACCCTCGGTCGGACTTTCATAGTGAGAGCAACCGGCTGCGTGTACATGATGATCGCCAGAACGCCAGCCCTCCGCAGCGATATGGATCCATCTTTCCAGATGAAAGGTCTCTTGATGCGTCCGGGCATTCGGGACAGTAACGGTTTGTGTTTTTATCTTATATTCCGGTCCCCGTGTGTATTCGACAGTATAGTTGCCAGGCGGCAGGAGGACGGATTCGCCACTGTGCCGATAGATTTGGTTATGAAAGAAGAAATCCGGTGCAAGTCGTCGTCCGCGCGACGGATATACCCGATTCAGTTTATCACGAATGATAAAAGCTGCAGTCGTCGGTTTTCCATCAAAGTCCAAGACCTCCAAGGTTACCCCCACCGCTGGCACACAATCGAATAGGATCGGCACTTCACTTCGGAATCCGATGTCCTGTGTTCCCTGACCGATGTTGAAACCGAGCATCGCCTCCCGTTTGCCTGCATCGCGACTGTAAAGTTGAACGATCCGATATTCCAACGCTAAACCGGAAAGACTTGCTTTCAAGGGTGGGTTCGTATAGACTTCAATATCGAGAAATCGGTGCGGAATCTCGCTTTTAGGGACGGTCATCTCCGGATCAGGTCTTCCGCTCGAACGTTTATACAGCGGTGCTGAATTCGCGCTCTCTGCCGCCAGCGGTGCTGTCACGGCAGCCTCGTTGTGAACCTTTACCAAAAATGTGCGCCAACCCTGCTGCATTAGTTCCTTATTGACGGGACCTTCCATAACCTTCACACGACTCTCAGGATTGATATTGACACCGGTCAAACAGTGGGCATCAAGCGTTTTCTGAATGTCAATAACCGCTTGTTGATGGTCTTCAGAGACCAAGGCTTTCTCAATTGCCGAAAGGTCGTCCTCAGACAGAGGTGAACCGAGATAATCCAACGCCTCAATAAGCCGCTGTGTTGCTGACGCAAGCGGTTGAAATTCTACTCCAGTAACCAGACGCAGTTCATTGGTGAAACCTACAGAAGCAAAGGTAAGGAACAATATGCAGCCGACAAGCAGGAGATGAAATTGGCTGCTAACTCCTTTTTTCATGATAGTTCTATATCGATTTGTCGTCTGTTGCATGGTGTCTTCCTCCTAATCGCTGAAGTGGTTATTTGCGGCACAATCTTAAACGCACTAACGCTATAACCTATCATAATGTGGAGCAGATGTCAAGTCCACAAATGATCCAACTGTCACGGAACCGGAAAGTCAAACAGTGATGTGTAATGTGATGTAAGGATGTCACCTTGTACATATCACGTCACATGATAGTCCACACCATATTGCACCAAGCCCAATCGTCGCGCCACACCTTTGGAAGCCACATTGTCCCACGATGTGCTGTAGAGAGGAATACGGTTCAAGGCACGGACAGCAAGTGCCCAAGCAGCAACAACCGACGTTGCATATCCACGCCGCCGATAACCGGTTAGCGTATCAACGCCTGCTTCATGGGCACGCGATGATAAGCGAACACTTCGACAAATTGATACAGTCTGCGAATCCTCTACGACCGCTAAACAGGGCTGCGAACTATTTAGTTCCGACACCATTTCGGCAAAATCCCCCTTCAGAACGTCTGCGTTTGCGCGTGAGAGTCGGACAACATTTGTCGGTAGTGCAATCTGTTCAGGAAAACGATACGCGGGACCGATCCAAACTCGTTCAATCGGGGCATGACTCTGAAGAATCTCCTTGAATTGCCTGTGAATACTTGGAATTTTCTGGGAATTCATAGGCATAGGTTTAGTGGCAGCAACTTCTTTCAGCTGCGTAACTACATTATCGGGGAGGTCATGTCGGAACCTACATATTGAACCTTCGTTAGTGTTTCCGAAGAAAAAACGAGGTGCTATTTTTGTATCACCAGTAGATTCGTTGATATATTGAAGGCATCTATTCTCATCCTGTGTGAATAGCACCTCAACCTGTATTTCCATCAGTTCCATATTAGACCGCATCCGACAGAATCTCCGTGTGCTTATTGAAGTCCACCAAAGCATTTACGTAAGCTTTAGTCGATTCGTGTAAGCGTTCAACCCGCGCTTCCGGAATCGGTCCGCTATCCTCTTCAACACACAAGTCAGATATGATACGGACACCGACATATTTGACGTTATTAATCGCACAGACATCCACAATCGCCGAGGACTCCCAATTGACTGCGACGGCTCCACTCTCTGTGGCAATCCTATCCCGCACCTCACGATTATATATGTCCATATCACCGCAAATCACAGAGGATTTTGTAATCGTAACATTGGGATCCGCCGATAGAATAGTTGCAAATTTGCTTATTGACGATGCAGAAGCCTGAAACAAACGTTCCCGCCATACCTCTTGTTCACGCTGAATTTCGGATCTATTCGGCACATCGTGTTCAGAGACACCCGTAATCACCACAATGTCTCCGATATTCAAGGTATCGACCAAACCACCCGCAAACCCGAACTCAAAGAAAGTATCCACCTGATACGTGTCTATTATCATCTGGCACATTGATGCCGCACGCACTTTGCCCATGCCCGACTGCATGACGACCCATTGCTTGTTTCCATCAACGCCTTCAAACTGAAGTCTACTGTTCCAATCAACTGAATCACCAACATCCTGCCCCAAGACGTTGAGAAGTGCTAAGGTTTCATCGGCGTAAGCCGTCATAATGCAAAGTTTTGTACTCACAAATTTCACTCCATAATGAAATAATTTACTAATCGTTCGATTTTTGAAATTCACAATAACTCCGATACCGAAACTCCGAGATGTCGCCTTTTCTCAACGCCATCTCCACTGCGCAACCTTCCTCATAAGTATGCGTACAGGAACCTCTTGTACAGTGCTCTCGGAGCGAATTCATCTCTGGAAAATAGCGGTCCATTAAGCGACGCTCAATGTCGTAAAAGTGCAACTCGCGAAGCCCCGGCGTATCGGCAATAAAACCGCCGAAATCCAATTTGTAAAGTTGGGTTGCAGCAGTCGTGTGCCTTCCGCCTCGTTTCGGATTCACTGCGTTCGTCTTCAATTTCAAACCGGGCTGTATGGCATTCAGGAGCGAGGATTTTCCAACGCCCGATAACCCAGAGAGTGCAGAAGTCCTCCCCTTCATCCACGCTTTCAAATCCTCGATTCCCTCACCGGTTGCTGCACTCGTGACGATTGCCGGATAACCGATTTTCTCGTAAAGTGTGACCATCGCGTCCACTTCTGAACGGTTTTCAAGCATATCAATTTTATTAAAACAGACAAGTGGTTCAATCCGTGATGCTTCGGCGATAACGAGGAATTTATCCAGCATTCGCTGCCAGATCGGTGGCTCCTTTACGGAAGAAACAATGACAAGTCCATCAAGATTCGGAATGAGAATAACCCCTTTAGATTGTGTTCCCTTGCGTTTATATTGACGCTTGCGACGCATAACGGCTGCAATGACACCATGCCTTTCATCAATCACTTGAATTTTGACGCGGTCCCCGACATAGACCTGTTGATTTCTGCTAAACGCATCTCGTTTTCCGCGTAGCGAACATTGATATTGATTCACATCACACTGCACAAGGTAAACACCATTGCTCGCACGCATCACGACACCTTCGGGAAGCCCAACCAATTTTTGGCTATCAAAGAGATATCCTGTCCGTTTGAGAAGTTCCTCGTCCGGTATAATTCGTGCGGTTTTGATGGCACTGAGACGCCTGCCCCTATTTTTGACAAGCATTTTCTCTGATTTGAGTAGTAATGCGACAACGGCAGGTTTGTCTTCGTCGTTGTCAAGTGCATTCTCCGCATCCCGAATCGCTGGATTCATGCCAAGATACACCTTGCGATAGGTAGCACGCTCCCGCCAATCAAAAGCTGCGTAATCACCTTCAACAATTTTTTGTGCTTCACTTAAAGTTGTGCCCGCATAAACAGACATTGCCATAGGTTTCAATTACCTTTGTTTTGCCTACCCCAAATCACCGCGAATTTTAGCGAAGGATTCAAGGGACGTTCGTTCAGACGATGATAAAACGTGATAATCTTTCACCCACATACAATTTTGGATGCACTTTAGGCGGCATCACGTAAACGATTCAAGGTTCTTTCGCTGCAACCAACCTGACATTTGTAAAAAGTCAAAGGATACACGATTTGTCTCTGTGCGTCAAGAAAAAATTAAACTGATTTTTCTTGACGTGTTTTACGAAATTGGTTATTCTTTTACCAATTGACCAATTGATCACGTGTGGTAGAAGGACCCATCAAATCATTTTATTGAGGACAAGGAGAATACCCATGAAAACGTATCGTGCCGCCGTTATCGGTTGCAGCCGGATGGGCGCATTTATTGATAACGAAGTCCCGGATTACGAAGCGATTAAGTTACCTTATTCCCATGCTGCAGGTTTTTTTGCCGAAGAACGAACCGATCTTATCGCGTGTGCTGATCTCCGTCCAGAAGTCATGGAACATTTTGGAAACCGATACAGTGTCCCCAAAGCGAACCAATACACCGATTATCGTGAAATGCTTGAAAAAGAACAGCCGGATATCGTCAGTGTTGCCACACAACCGGAGCACCGCGCAGAAATTGTTGTTTATGCAGCGGAGCACGGTGTGAAAGCCATCTACGCGGAAAAGGCGATGGCAGCTTCCATGGATGAAGCCGCAGCAATGGTATCCGCGGTAGAAGGAAATAATGTCGCCTTTAACCTTGGCACAAATCGCCGGTGGCATACAGGTTTTGACAAGATGAAAGAGATCATTGACAGCGGTGAGATTGGTAAACTCCGAACCTTGATTATCTATTCAAACGGTACACTTTTCAACTCAGCCAGCCATCACCTCGACCTGATTTTACGTCTGAATAGCGATGCCCCCGCAAGTTGGGTTACAGGTTATCTTCCACAAGGCGATTCGGTTTTTGATGGAGATGAACTGCGCGTCGATCCCTCCGGAGGCGGAACAATCCAGTTTGAAAATGGTGTGACGGCGCATGCACTGCTAACGCCACGGAGTAGTGAATGGGAAGCGATTTGTGATGGTGGAACTGTTACATGCTGGAACAACGGTTGGCAGTGGCATCTCCGCAAACAGCAAGATGTACCCGGATGGCGGGCATGTCAGGCACCCGAAACCTTTCCCGAATTTGAACACACCAGTAGCACAGCAAACTTGATTAAAGACCTCGTTCACGCAGTGGATACAGGGGAACCGACCCGAGGCGGTGTCCGGTGCGCGTATGCCAGCACTGAACTGATTTTTGGGATAATTGAATCACATCTACACAACGGCGCACGTATTGAACTTCCGTTGAAAGACTCAAAAGTCCGTTTACAGAGAAATCCATCTGCAAGACAACCCCGGGTCGAGTAAGCATGGCGAGCTTGGAAGTATACCTTTGTCTATTCTTCGCCAAGTGAGATATGAAAAATTCCTCGCTCATTAATGGCAGTATAGAGGCGATTGTTAATGACGGCGAGAGAAATAACTTCACCTAAAACTTCCGAAGAAATCTGCTTCCACTTGCCAAGGTTATCCAAACGGTAGATCCCGGCATCGCCAGCAGCATAAACTGTTATACCATCTACAGCAAATCTGTTGATGACGGAACGCTCTCCCAAGTTATCAGTTATCACGTGCCAGTGTTCGCCGGTTTGTGAAGCCAAGACACCTGCGTCCGTTGCGATATAAACTGTTGAACCTACAAAGCGGATATCGTTGAAGTGCGTAAAGCGAAGGGGCAGACTTAGCGTAATGTCTTTCCAGTTTTTTCCGCTATCCAGCGATTGAAACAGTCGACCATCCCGCTTACCGACGTAGACGGTTGCTTCTGAAACTGCTACCTTGAAACCATTTTTCATATCCGCATGAGGGTGTTTATCAGTGTTTATCAATCCGGTATCCACCCATTTTGGATCGCCGAGTTTCCACTTGAAGAGTCTTTGTCCGTATTCCGCGTAGAGCACATTATTACTGACGACAATCGCCTTGATTTTCACTGCTTTTTCAGGCAGTGGAGATAATGATTCATGATTATATGTAGAAAAGTCTTGAACTGGAATGAGCGTATCGCCATCTACAGATAAACGGTAAATTCGCAAGGTGTGCTTTTCAGGTGAAACGAAATAAAGTATATTCCCGTCAACCATCAACTTTGAATCGAAAGAGGTATGGACGCGGAACCTATCCTGTTTTAAGGGGGCAACCGTAGTTCCCTCTGTAGCAGACTCCCCGGCGATCACAAGTTTTTTCCAAGTCTCACCTTCATCTGTTGATTGATAAACTTCATAGCCGGTATGCGCGTATAATCTATTGTTGAAGACAACCAAGTTGTTTGCCCTTGTTCCTACTATTCCATCCATAAATAGATGCCACGATTTACCACTATCAGTTGTCCGGTGAATGCCGGATGCACCCGCTTTGTAAAATGTTGTCTCGTTCATCGCTACGGCTGGAAGGCTGCTGATCATCTGCATATCCGTGTCAATGCCTAACTCTGTCCATGTCTGTCCGCCATCTGTCGAATGAGAGTGTGTGCTTCCCAAGGCTAAGATCGTTTCACCAGCAGCTAAAACCGTTATACCCGATGCGCCAGCCCTTGAGTTAGGTTTATCTATATGCATTATTTCGGTCCATGACGCTCCCAAGTCAGCCGAATGGAAAATCCTGACTGAATGTGCCTCGCTTTTCGGCACTGCTGGTTTCCCTACCTCTATTGGCGTGAATCCCAATAGATCGGGACCTGTTTCAGCATGAAGATTATTATTAAAGACTGCCAAGGAATAGACAGTTTGTGAACCTCCTACCGGCAACTTTTTCCAAATGTCCGAATCAAGGTGGGGCAAATCAGGCCCCGTTGAAACATAAACATTATTATTAAAGACTGCCAAGGAATAGACAGTTTGTGAACCTCCCACCGGCAACTTTTTCCAAATGTCTGAATCGAGACGGTAGAGACCGCGGTTCGTGCCAACAAACACTATTGCGCCAACAGTTGCTATAGCAGAAATCCTTTTGTTTCTCAGTCCATCAGTGAGGGGATCCCATTTTACGCCACCATCTGTAGAACGGAAAATCCCTTTATCTTGAAGTGCCAGATACATCGTCATAGGTGCCTGTCGCACATCCGGTATGATGAGCCCAACAGCATATCCCTTGGGACGAGAGCTCATCGAACTCCACGTCTCGCCCCTATCACCTGAAGTAAATATCGCATCAGCAGAGACAATATAAAGGGTGCCTTTATATGCTGCCATCGGCATAAAAGATTTATCAATCGGGATATTTGCGTTAATGCGTGTCCATGCAGCCGCACCTACCGCAAACCTGTACAGCCCTGTTGGTGAAACAGCATACAGGGTGCCTTCAGGTCCAGCAAAGATATTGCGGACATATCCCCCTGGCGGTGCATTCCCCTGTATCCATTGCGCGTTGGAAAACTTAGCGGAATTGTCTTGCGCATTAGAGGTTGAGGTGTTCTCAAAAGTCTGCAAACTCGCCCCTGTGCTTTTGTCTGAGGACACAGCGCGTCCGACCTGATTTCGCACATCGGGTTTCGAGTCAACATCAAAAACGACAGGTGCCTCAATGATTTCAATTGTAGGTTCAGATTCCGCCTCAAAATTGTAGGGTCTCTGAAAACGGTTAAGATATCGGCTGCTGACCCCGAGCATCAATATAATCACGACCACAGCCGTGCCGAAGGCACTCCATGGTAGCAACGGTTTTCCAACTGGCGTAGGTGTAGGTTTCATATCGGCGATTTGCCGCTTGATGCTCTCACTTAAACGCGCCGGTATCTGTCTGCCGCCGAGGACCTCTTTGATGAGATGTTCTTGGTCATCTTGTAAACGCTTTCGTGCACGCTGAAGCCGACTCGTAATCGTGTTTACAGACACCCCCAAGAATCTGCCAATCTCTTTGGTCGTCATCTCACCGAGGTAATAGAGGGTGGCGACAGTCTGCTCACTCTCTGGAAGTTTGGCGAGAAGTTTTTTGGCGAGTTCAAGGCGATGCTCGCTAGCTGCTGCTTTACGTTTTTCAGATTCATAATGTGTATACGAGGCATTCTCGATTTCTTCCATAGGCGTGTCCTCTAAGGATTGCATCACAGATTTCTGTTTTTGAAGCCAATTGATACAAAGCCGGTTTGCGATGACATACAGCCATCCAGAGAATTGGTGCGGCTTCTTGAGCGTCGAGAGGTTTTTGTATGCGCGAAGGAACGTGTCTTGGGTTACCTCTTCAGCGTAGTGAAAATCACCGATTTTCCGCCACGCAAGGGCGTGAACACTCTTTTGGTACTTTCGCACCAAAACATCAAACGCTTCATCATCGCCTGCCAACGTATCCTGAATAAGTTGAGCATCATTTTCTCTTTCCATTGGAAACCCTCCTAAATGTAGCTTTGAGTGTCCGCACTCGACAATAGGTTTAAGGTTTATTTTAAGGTTTATAAAGTGAACTACCAATTAAAGGCAATTTTTGTAAACAGTTGGTTGATTGTCGCTTCGGCGTGTTGATCTCCATAGACAATGTATAACACAAGATTTTCGATAAAAGTATATTTAAAGACAGCGTTGAAATTTGGCTTATGTTCACGTGCTGAACGCAGCCGAACCGTTACCCACCTTTCCGTTCCTATTTCAAGATTCATACTTGCGCGGAGAGAAAAATTTCGAGTCTTGTGCCCGTCTGGAAATGTCTGCCAGAGATTTTCACCTTCAATTCCAAGAGATAAAAAGCGAAATGGGATTAGGTTCATCGCGGTCGTGACGAAGGTTGCCGTGGCACCCTCAAACTCACCGTGTTGATAGACGACAAAAATGCGGTCAGGTTTTTGGCGGTTATATGTTGTTTGCGCTGCAATCACCCAATTTGAGTGGACATCGTAAGACCAGTTTCTGTAGAAAAACCCTGTCTCTATCTTTTCTCCCAAATCGAAACCGATCAGTTGAAAATGATGGCCACGTGTTTTTTCCCCGTCTTGGTTCCATGTCCCAGATTGGACAGATTCAAATTTGATAGTTCGCAAAACCCCTTTCTCAACGGGCCACTGGTACACGCCCCAGAAACTGGGTTGCCGGATGTCTGTGAGTCGAACGTATCCATTGACAGGGTTAAAGCCTGCAGTAAAGTCGCGATAGGCAAGACTAACAATAGGATTCCCCCTGCGATATATTTCCGCAAGGAATGCGCGGGTGCTGTCGTGTTCCGACTCCCAATTTCGTGCATAGTTTGTAACGAAGTTCAGTGCCTTAGGTAAGCGAATGGACCCATCAACAGCGATAGATCTGTTATGTGTCTCTGGCATCTCTTTCGACGCAAAGAAGAGCCCAAGCGAGGACGAGTTACCGGCATCCCAAAGCCCTCGGAGCAAAACATTATGGCTGTCGTCCGTTTTCTCTTTGACCTCCATCAAGCCATACGTCGCCCTCCCAGTTTTACCGATTAATTTCGCGCCATACGCTATTTCACTAATGCGACGGCTATAAAAAAGCGCGATGGGTGCTCTAAAAATTCGTCCATCTTCCTGAAAGAAAGGACGTCGGTCGGTTAACCGTTGCTCCAGATCCGATAAAACGATCCCTTGAACTTCTGATTCAATGTGACTGAAGTCAGGATTTAGCGTGCCGATGAAAGAGGTGCTGGTTGTGAGTTTATAAGCGACATCGCCACCTATTGCCCCTGTTAATCGTTCAGAGAAGGCTTCAGATGTGGAAGCATCTTCAGCTTTGACAGAGGCATATCCGCCGAGTTGAATCTTTCTGCCAGTATCCTTCGGATTGAATTCAAGATTTGTCAGCGTCCCGAATTGATTTGCATCAGAGACATTGACTCCGGTGTCCGCCCAAATGCTGGTTCGATCAAGATTTTGATGGCGACGCACGAGGTTAAGTCCCCATGTCTGTTTTTCAGACTGTGGTAGATCAAGCATGTCAAACGGAATTTTCATCTCAACGCTCCACACAGATGCTTCTATCATTGCAGCGGCAAACCATTCGCCATCCCACCCTAAGTCTCCCTGTTTCTCATCCCGCTGTGTACCGAGTGGACTCACTGCAAAACAATAGGAACGGCGACGGTCATGGTGTGTGTCAAGATATACGGCAACATGGTCTTCGTACTGAAAACTTCCATCCCTTCGCGTCTGATTCGCAATTATGGATGATTCTTCTTGAGCACAACGAAAACCGATATAGAGTGCTTCGCCATCATACCCTAAAAATACTTCAGTTTTGTCTGGAACAGTCGTCTCCAACTCAGCGATTTTGAATTCCTCAACTGCTGGCACGCGTTGCCAACACTCATCATCAAGTTTACCATCAATCGTGGGAGACGTGTGGAATTTAATAGCTTCTATCGTCTGAGACTCGGCAGCGAGATTCACCACAAGAAAAAAAGCTATAGAACTCAGTAAAAATTTCCAAGATCGAATAATTATACCTACATTAACGCTCATGAAGATCTGCTCCTTTTTGGTATATTTTGCACAGAATACAACCAATTTGTTTTCTTAATTTCTATAAGTGTTTCTTAGATAGTTGATGTATCATGAGTTTTCTACTCAACTTCCGTTTCTGTTGAATCTAAGACGGATTTGAATTGCTCACGATATAATTGGCTATAGAGTTTGCCGGACGCTAACAAGTCAGAATGATTTCCAACTTCAACGATTTGTCCCTGATCCATAACGACAATCTGGTCTGCATTCCTAATTGTAGAGAGGCGGTGAGCAATGACAAAGGTCGTCCGCTGCTTCATGACATTTTGGAGTGCCTCTTGGATAAGTGCCTCGGATTGTGAGTCCAGTGCACTCGTCGCTTCATCTAAGATTAAAATTTTTGGATTTTTCAGGATTGCCATGGCAATAGCGACACGCTGTTTTTGACCACCGGACAACTTAAAACCGCGTTCACCGATCTGTGTCTCGTACCCGTCCGGCAGAGACACAATGAACTCATGTATATTCGCAGCTCGCGCTGCGGTGTAAACCTCCTCGTCTGTTGCGGAGGGGCACCCATATCGGATATTATCTTTGATACTCACATCAAATAGAACCGGTTCTTGTGGGACAATTCCGATCTGCTGTCTTAGGAATTTCAAGTCTAAAGTTTGCAAATCATGTCCATCAAGCAGAAGACGACCGGCATTCGGTTCATACAAGCGCGGAATTAGATTCGTCAGTGTGGTTTTGCCGGAACCCGAAGGACCAACAAGCGCGACAATGCTACCTGGACGGATATCCAAATTGATGTCTTTAAGAACTTCAACCTCTTGATATGCAAAACGCACAGACTGAAACTGAATCTGCCCGACGACATCGTCAAGTTTTTTCTTCTCCATATCTTCGTTTCCACTGTGTTCATCCCTTAAATCAAGAACTTGGAAAAGACGCTGGAGTACCGCTTTGGTCGCGGCGAGTCCAAGGTGGAAATGAAGTATACGATATACGGGAGCAGACAGGTATTCAAGATATGCCGAGAAGGCAACCAACTCACCGATCGTCAATCGGTTTTCTAAGACTTCCAGACCCCCAAAGCAGATAATCACGATAGGTTGAGTTCTCACCACAAACTGACTGATGTTACCTGCAATCGATTCCAGAACTGAGACCTTCGCTTGGGCAAAAAGCAACAATTTGGATTCTCGAAAGAAGGAGCGGTTATAATGCTTCTCTGCCGAAAAGGACTTTACCAGTCGAATCGCTGACAAGGTCTGTTGTACATACGAAAGCGTTGATGCCATGGCTTCTTGTCTCTTTAGGGTTGCTTTATGAAAATGGGGTCGAAAGTAGACGTAAGTGAGCCCATTTAGGGGAACAACGATTAGGGCAATCAGTGCCAACCGCCAATTGAAGTAAAACATTATGGAGATTATGGCGACTGCTGACAAAGTATCTGTAAAAAAATGAAGAACATTATACGTTGCACTCGTCAGAATTGCGTCTACATCGTTAATGACCATGGAACCATACTCCCCTGTTTGTCTTTTGGTGAGACTCGGCATCGGAAGACGTAAAAGGTGCTGGAAAAAACGATTCCGAAAATCAAGTAGGATCCGTCTTGTTGTATAGATGTAGAATCGGTCCCGTATTAGAGAAAGTAGAACATACACACAGATAGAACCAACACCTCCAAGACAGACGATCCAGAGCAATCTTTGGTCTTGTTGTGTAATGGCTCTGTCTATTACCAATTTTGTAAAAAGAGGTATCAGCAGCGAGAAACCAACCATTGCGGTCATACATAATACGGTCTTAACAATCTGGGGCCAGTATGGGAAAACACCTTTTAAAAATCGCTTTCCGACAGCCTTCGGATTCTCTGTTGACATTTTTTAATACTCCCTATTTCTCTCAACTTCCACAGGTAGATAGAGTCGCGCCTCCATACATCAGATGTCGATTTTCTGAAATTCAAAAATACAACTCGTTTACACCATCAAGTCTTTAATTATTAAAGACAAAATTTTGGGATGGAAAACGTGCATTTTGTAAAAAAATCTGGATTTTTTTGGAATTGCTCTGCGAAATAAGTTATTGAGACACAATAAATTGCCGATTGCGTCTGTTTCGACAAAACAAAACGGCTCGTTGGGTTGCGTTTCGTAATACAGTCGTAAATTTTGGAAATCTGTGAACTGTGCAAAAAAAAAACCTTATGCTGCCGGGATCGGTGTGCATAAGGCTTAAACAGGACTTAAAAATGAAAAATGATGATTTTTAGTCTATATTTCAGTTATATCCCTTCGCGCACACACTCCCTGTAAGCACTTGGACCAACCACAAGGACGCGGTTTAAACATGCTATGCAAACTGAAGCGTGAACGTAAAAGAATCATCTTTCAACAACGGTTGATTACCGCTAAATATTTGGATTTATCAGCGTTAGGGACTAAACTTCAATATTAATGATACCACATCTACTTTGCCCTGTCAAATTTTCATCAATTGACGTGGACAGACAATCGACGAGGTAAGGAAACATCTTCCACGATCAGAAATCGATTTTCATACCTGCAGTCCACTGAATTATCTACGTATTTCGATAATCCAATATAGAAAATTAGTATAATTCTGTGATACCACCCACACGCTAAAGCGTGGGGCTTTGGCTTCGTAGCGACTGCGGTTTTCTCAAAGAGTCCACCGTCTTATTTTCGCTCCACCAGCAGGCAATTCCCTGAAACTCTGAAAGCGAGGATCAGGCGTATCGTGTGGAAACTTTCACAGGTATCCCTGCCTGCAAAATGTTTATCGCAGCGTTGATGTCTCGGTCGTGGTATGAACCACATTCGGGGCATGTCCACTGTCTATCAGAGAGGGTTAGGTTTTGGTTATGAAAACCACAATCGGAACAAGGTTTTGTTGTCGCCGTCCATTGATCAACTTGTTTGAGAAGACGCTTATGTTTTTGACACTTGAACTTCAATATCTCAACAAACTGGTAGAAGGCGAGGTCAGAGACTTTACGTCCCCAAAGCCGTTTCATGCCGTCAAGGTTCAAAGTTTCAATGACAATGGTATCAAATTCCTTGCAGAGTTTGGTAGCAAGTTGCCAATGAAAGTCTTTGCGTTGATTGCTGATCTTCCGATAAAGGCGTGCGAGTTGTCGCACACAATGCCACCACCCGTTAGAACCTTTTTGCTTACGACTCAATGCTTTGTTGAGAGACCGAAGTTTCTTCAAGTTAGTTTTCAGGGGTTGTGGGTGTTGTATTTTCTCACCCGTGGAAAGTGTCAAATATGCGTCTTTCATACCAAAATCTGCCCCAACACTCTGACCCGTTGTCGGCAGGAACTCGGTATCTACAAAATCGGTTATCAGATAAAGCCAATAATCGCCACAGGTATCGCGTTTGATCGTGATACGTTTGATAGTCCCATGAAACTTACGGTGCTTATGGAAAGTATAAGGCACGCGGTCAAATCGCCATTTACCTCTTTCCCATTTACGAAAGTTCAGCGTGATACGATTGTTTTTCAGGTCCCAACCTGTTTGTTTCAGTGTGATAGACTTGAACTTGTGTCGTTTCTTGGTTTTCGGTCTACCACCAAGTTTCTTGAAAAATCGCACATACGCTGCATCAATGCGTCTGAGTTCTTCTTGAATCGCTTGGCTCGGCAAGGCGTTCCAATGCGGGTGGGTCGTCCGCTTCAAATCGGTCAAATGCGCACACATTGCCGCGTCGTTCGCATACGGCAGCCCATCTTTATATCGCTGACGTTGCCACTTGTGGAAGTAGTCATGCACTTGCCACATATCGTCAAGCAAGTTGCCAAGGCGTATCGTATTCGACTGATCGCCAAACTTATATTTATAGGTCTTCATGGACTATCAAGTATCAAGTCTTTAACCCCTAATGAGTGGGTAGGCAGACACGTAACCTTGCGATTACGCTCATCATGTCTGCCAACTTGATACTAATAGTAAACCACAACTCACGAAAAAAGTCAAGTGTTGTTTGAAAAAAATGCTTTGGTCTAATTCACAAAGGCGGTGTTTCATCCCCAACCTAAAGGAGGGGGCTTTCACACCGAAAAAGTTGGTAAGACGTATAGCCCTTGATTTTTCCTACAATACGAGTAACAGAATATTTCGGTTCAATGGAAATCAGTAAATGCACGTGTTCCGGCATTGTTTCAAGTGCGGTTAATGTGTAATTGTAGTCCTCTTGTTTTTCAAGGATTAGTTCTTTTAGTCGATTTTGTATAGCGTTTGTTAAAAGTTGTTTCCGATATTTGGTGCAGAATATCACGTGATAATCGCAAGCCCAAACGTAATTATGAGCTGATTTATATCTTGGTTCGGAGCGTATACTTTCAAACATTTTTTATTTACCCTTTTGAATTTTGCGATATGTGTTAATTATACACGATTACTTATTAAGTCACAACTATATTTTAGTATAGTATATTTATTACCAATTAAAACATGTTGGGATTCTTTACAATCTCCCAACATGTTTTAATTGCACGTCAAGCGCATAGATTCTTTAGACTATGTAGTGCGTGCAATTTTAAATCTCACATTTTAATATTAGATATTACAAAGGAGGTTTTTTGCAATGTCTAATAGAATTTATAGTGAAAATGGATGCTACAGTGAAAACGGGAAAATATACATGTCAGAGGAAAGTGTTGAGAATCTTTGCAAGGTAGCGGAGCTTATCAAAGCCATCATCACTTACCAAAGAATCTTCGGAAAGGTCGAACGATCCGACGATGTCGAAAAATCCTGATTGGATTTTCGCAATCCCTCTATTGTAGTATGCCTCTTTTGAGTCAGGGTCTTGGCGTATTGCTTCATCAAAACTTTTAAGTGCAGAGGAAAAATTATTTTGTTTTGCTGAAGCAACACCTTCATTGTTGCTCATTGCGTATCTATCAGTTCCTCCAACACGGATATAACTTTCACTAAGTTGAGTAATAAGTGCAGTTTTATTTTCGCTCATAATTAATCTTCTCCTTCGAGTAAAAATTTAGATAGTTAGAAACACCGGGAAGATTGATAACTTTTGTCCCCCGGCGTTTCTTTTTTCGGCTGGCAACCTACTTGTTAATATATCACATTTTCTCGTGGTTGTCAAGTTAAATATTACTGTTCATCATCGCCTTCCAGTTCAGCAACGAGTTCAAGGATCAATTGTCGTGCGGTCTCCACATCAATACCCATTCGCTTAGAAAATTTGTTTTCCATATCAGGGTAGGTTTCGATCCATTCTGCGATCTCATCTCGGTTGCGGACGGTTCGCATTAAATATCTAAGTTCATCAAGATATTCAGATGAACGGGTTATTTCACTTATCTTAACGGGACTTATATCAAGCACTTTGGACAATGAGTCTGTGCTTCGCCTTCCAAACCACCAGCGGATACGGACAAGCAGAATTACGATATATGTATCATCTGGAAACGAAAGCCTTGTAGTTAGATCGTTCATGGCTTCACCTCTTTAAATTCGGCAAACTGCCATTGTTGCGTTTCATTCCAGTAAAGGACATATTGAATGTGAGCAACACTTCTTTCTGTTCTTTGTTTATCGACACGGAAAATCCACACTAAATCGCCTGCCTCCAGTTTATCGGCAGGAAATATATCTAAGTTGATCAATTCTTGTTGCTCATCGACGAGTTTATACCTTGCAGAAGGAGTCTTAAGATATACACTGCCTTCATTAAATACTTCTAAGCGCAAAAACATTACTTGATGAATTCCCCATACGGCGCATATATCAGAGTCTCTTTCATTTGCCTGTTCTGAGCCAAGAAAAAGAGCTACAGATTCAACATCAGCAAGGTGAGAATTGCATTCTACATCTTGGAGATGCCAATTTAGTATTCTTTCATCCTCTTTTATCACGCCTCTACCACTAATTAGATTTTTTACTTCAAGTCTCCCTATAGCGAAGTCATGCTTGATCTCCTTAATTTCAATCTCGCGAAGTAAATTAAAATCATCTTGTTGTGCTTGTTGTTCACCAAGTTGAGGTGCGGACGCAAAAGAATCAGTTTGTTCATTTTCTGTAAGGGGAGATTCTCCGTTGCATGCGAAAAAAACAGCAAAAACTGCAATTGTAGTTGTTGTCAACAATATTCTAATCATTATTTCATCTCCATATTTAGAGAATTAAACTGATTAGACATTTTTTCACTTGACACAAAAAACATTATTCTGCTAAAATTAAAATGGATAGTGGAGGGTGAAACCACCCTCCGGCAAACTTAGGCAGAATTATCCTGTTATAGCCAAGATCAAAGCTGTCTAATTTTACAGAGCAGGTAAAGGTTGCAGCCTTTGCCTGCTCACTTCAAAATATATTATAGCATTATGCAAAATGTAAGTCAAGAAAAAATTGATTGATTTTTCATCTAAATTAAAAAAAGAAAGCCCACAGTAGCACTCGCGGGTTTCTATAGCGTTATCTTAAAAAATGTTATATTATTAATATAATACTTTTTTAGAATTGGAGTTAATTATGAGATTATTTCTGATTTCTTGTTTTTTATTCTGTGCGATTTCATTGCCTATCCATTCGGAATTATCTGATGCGGATTTAGACAAAATAAAACTTATTGTTAAAGATGCTGTTGAACCTATCAAGAAAGATATTGCTACACTTAAAGAGTCTACTAAAAATTTAGAAAGTCGAACAGATTCAAATTTTACTTTATTTATAGTATTAATGGCATTTATAGGTGCAGGACTTGCAATTCCTATATCACTTATTGCATGGTATTCGCACAAAGACAGGCAAGATATTAAGAAAGCCGAAGATGCTGTTAGGCAAATTGAAACATTTAAAAGCGAAATACGAGAATTAATCAAAGAAAACAATTCTAATCCGATACGTTAGCCATAGTCGATTTTAGTCGCAGGACACCCAAACAACAGAATTAAAGGGGGGTAATTTATGTGAATCCAATTTTTGAATTCTTCGAGGACTTCACGCCCATTCTCCAATTCTTAGCATATTTTGTAGCCCTTGTATTAATGGGCTTTGTGTTTGCTTTATGTTTTCGTGCTTGGACTGTCCTTGGAAAAATCGAAAGCATGTTAGATTTTTTCTTATTGCGTAGACCGATGATTAGGGAAATGTTTACGGCTATTACTTTGTTTTGCCAATCGCACAAATACAGACTCGACGAGGAAGAGGAACATGATTACGAGGGAAAATCGTAGTTCTGTTCGTTTTGTTCTGAGTTGAAACATTTTAGCCGATTCTGTATCCCCAACATGAATGTAGGGGTTTTAGAATCGGAAGAGTTATGATAACGGGTATTTTTCCAACATAAGTTTGCCACAGAATTTTTTGAAACCTTTCCGCATCTGGCATCTTATATTAAACTCACGCTATAACAGGATTTACGCAAAATCGGGGAATTATGCCTATGACGACGCGATAAGTGCGGTTAGGAAACCACACCTACCAGGGAATTGCGTAAGTCCTAACTTAACTCACATTATTACTTACCTAAGGGAGAAAAGCTGGTGTATAAACAGATAAGTTTCATATTCAGTTTCGGCATCACATTTTTGCTAATCGTTTCTCCGTTCGCGATGGCGGCTGATACAACCGAAGAGGCAGCAGAAGCAGTTGAGGCTGCGGCACCTAAGAAAAGCCCCATTAAAGTCGGTGGGGCGATGCGCGTAAACTACGCCTACGGTACCTACGGTGATGAGGATAACCCACATCCACGAGGTGAAAAGATCGGCGATGTTGACCTTGAGATATTCCGTCTCAATGCCGACTTTGACTATAACAACATCATCAGTAGACTTGAATACCGATGGTATGATGGCTACAGCATGATACACACCGCATGGTTAGGGTATAAACTTAGTGATTCCAGCACAGTTAAAGCGGGTATTGTGCGGGTGCCCTTCGGCCCAACCGCCTACGGCGTTTCTACGAGCTGGTTTTTTGACCAGCATTTTTACGTCGGACTCGCTGACGACATGGATTTAGGGATCAGGTGGAATGACACCTTTGGTAAACTGACGCTTGATGTCGGCTACTATCCTCTGGCCGACCCTCAACTGGTAAAGTATGGCAGTTTAGCGAGTTCAAGATACAGTTATGATGTTGTCAAATGGGAAGAAAAAGCCGATGCCAAAGGAAACGTCGAGTGGGGTGCTGGTGAAAATGGGTTTGATGAGCAGCATCAAGTTAACCTCCGAGCCATCTACGCACTTGAGAACATCGCTGATGTCGGTGTATCGCTACAATACGGGTTGCTGAAAGGGACAAATGTGGGGAACGATGATAGTGGTAACCACTACGCCGTTTCCGCACACGCGAAAAACTCGTTCTCGGACTTTACGCTCTATTCGCAATTCTCCTATTATGCCCATAATATCACTGACAAAACTCCCTGGGGCACTGGTGACCTAATTCCGATGGGGGCTTATGATTTCGCTTGGCCCATCGCATCCAAAGGGTTAATACCTGCACTCTCTCTGCGTTACGGTGGTATAGATACCTCAAGTATCTCATGGGTTGACAGCGTTACACCTTATGCGGAATGGAGCACTATCCTCAAAACCGTAGATGACTACAACCCCAGTATGCTCGTGACGCTTGGCGCGAGTTGGACAGTCTTGGAAACACTGTATGTGTATAGTGATTTCGCACTCTCCGACGGCAATTTCTTTGTAGGTAACACCGGAGATGACTACGGGAATATCCTTACAGGGGTGAATCACGTCGGTGCTAACGGAAACAACAGACTGCATTGGCGCCTTAACTTTAACTTCGGTTATTATTTCTAATCGGCTACGCTACCTTCCACCGGAGGCGCGCTGTGTAAGCGCGTCCTTCGTTCCGTGCGCGGTTGAAAACCGCCAAATCAACTCTAATAATAAGGAGAATTTTGAAAATGCACGAAGAAGGAAAACAACCCCAGTATATGCAGGAAAGGGAATATAAGAAGTTATTCGGTTTGGATATTTACCTCACACCTGTATTCGTTATTTCCAGTATCGCAATTGTCGTTTTTATCGTCGGTTCCCTCATTTTCCAAGAAGGGGCAACAAAACTCTTTGGTGATCTCCGCGTCTGGCTCACCACGAATCTTGATTGGCTGTTCATGATTACGGCTAACCTCGTTTTTCTCTTTTGTCTGGTCGTCGCATTTTCGCCACTCGGTAAGATCCGTCTCGGCGGTGCAGATGCAAAGCCTGAATATTCCTACTTAACTTGGCTTGCTATGCTTTTTGCCGCAGGCGTGGGGATTGGGCTTCTCTTCTTTGGTGTCTCGGAACCGGTTACCTATTTTCAGGGGGGTAGTTATTCGCCGCTGGAGACAGAAACGGTTTACGATCCAGAGACGGTCTACAACGCTGAAAATGTTCCCGACGCTGGGGATCCCAAGGTTCAAGCGGCGGCTTCCTTGGGTATAGCGACGACGGTCTTCCACTGGGGTTTACAAGGGTGGGCGATCTACGGGGTTGTTGGACTCGCCCTCGCGTTTTTCGCTTACAACCGAGGTTTACCACTCCTTATCCGATCTGCTTTCTATCCGATATTCGGTGACCGGATCTGGGGATGGCCCGGACACATCATTGACACCTTCGCCATATTCGCAGGTATTTTTGGACTCGCGACCTCGCTCGGCTTAGGCGTACAACAGGTGACCTCCGGTCTCAACCATCTATTTGGAATACCAGCGAACTCCGTCACCATGGTTCTCCTGATTGTCTTGATTACAGCCATCGCGTTGATCTCGGTGATGACGGGTATTAATGTCGGTATCAAACGCCTCAGTCAGTTCAATATAATTCTCGCCTTTTTATTGCTGGCGGCTATTATCCTTCTCGGGCCGACACTTTACATTTTCCGCAGTTTCTTCACTGGGATTGGCACCTATATCATGAAGATTGTGCCGCTCAGTAACTGGATTGGGCGTGAAGACACTGGCTTCTTTCACGATTGGACGACGTTCTACTGGGCATGGTGGATCGCTTGGGCACCGTTCATCGGTACCTTCATTGCTCGCATTTCAAAAGGACGCACAGTTCGCGAATTCGTAATCTTTGTCCTGCTTCTACCTACCATACTATGTCTAATTTGGTTTAGTGCCTTTGGTGGCACTGCTATTCATCAGTTCCTCACTGATGGTTACACGGGCGTAACCGAAAACGTTGAGACATATACTTACGAACTTGCCCTATTCAAAATGTTTGAAGGTCTTCCGTGGACAATGCTGCTCTCCTGCGTCGCTATGACGTTAACAATCATCTTTTTCGTTACTTCGTCGGACTCCGGTTCTTTGATTATTGACATCATCGCAGCCGGTGGCAAGGTTGACGCACCGGTACCGCAACGTGTGTTTTGGTGTACTGCGGAAGGCTTAGTCGCTATCGCACTTTTACTTGGCGGAGGGCTAAAGGCATTACAAGCTGCTTCTCTCGCGACGGGCTTCCCCTTCGCGATTGTGCTATTAGGCATGGGAGTCTGTGTTTGGATCGGACTGCGTAAAGAACTGCGTCAATCAGGCTAATTTGCTGTGAGAATATTAGGTGGGCGGATATGGAAATATCCGCCCTTATTCGCCTACGGTAGTAGGCACATGCTGGGTGCCGTCAACCTATTCTTCTATCCGAGACAAATAATAGGATATGAGTAAAAAAGAAAAACAATCGCGACCTGAGACAAACACGAGTCACCAGATTGGCCAAGATAATCTCCAGATATTCGGATTGGATATCAATGCACCGGTATTCCTTACTTCCAGTCTCACCATCCTCATTTTTGTCCTCGTGGCACTTGTTTTCCAAGAAAAGGCGACTGTTGTCTTTGAAGATATCCGGAAGTGGATGACTTCACGTTTAGATTGGGTATTCCTCCTTACTTGTAGCCTGCTTGTGCTGTTTTGCCTGTACCTGATTGTTTCGCCCCTTGGCAAGGTGCGCCTTGGCGGGCAGAATGCGGTGCCGGATTATTCCACGTTGACTTGGATAGCCATGCTCTTTTCGGCAGGTTTGGCTATCGGGCTTGTCTATTGGGGTATAGCAGAGCCGGTCCAGCATTTTCAGACCCCGCCGTTCAACATGACGAAGGTTTACGATGCTGCACAGGTTTATGATGCGCAGCATCTATTGCCCGATCCGAACCATCCGGATGTCAAGGCAGCGCGAAGTATAAGTTTCGCGGCAGTAGCTTTTCATTGGGGCCTCCATGCCTGGACAGGCTACGCTGTCGTTGGGCTTGCCCTCGCGTTTTTTACCTATAACCGGGGGTTGCCGCTCGCGCTGCGCTCAGCGTTCTATCCTCTTCTCGGAGAGCGTGTATGGGGATGGCCCGGCCACGTTGTTGATACGCTCGCTGTATTAGCGACCTTGTTCGGGCTCGCGCCTTCGCTGGGGCTGGGCTCGAAGCAAGTGGCAGCAGGGCTTAACTACTTGTTCAACATTCCCGCAACCAGTACTACCGAAGTGACGATAATCGTGTTGATTACCGTCATCGCTACGGCTTCGGTGCTCAGTGGGATTGATGTCGGTATCAAACGGCTGAGCCAAGTTAACATCTGGATCATGGTCGTCCTATTCTCATTCGTCATCGTCGCCGGGCCGACTGGCGTGATTTTCAGTACCTTTTTTAGGGCACTTGGCACCTATGTCGTTAAAATTGTACCGCTCAGCAACTGGGTGGGGCGCACGGACTCCTACTTCATACATGACTGGTCTGCATTCCACATGGCATGGTGGATTACCTGGGTACCGTTCGTTGGAACTTTCATCGCCCGTATTTCAAAGGGACGCACGGTTCGCGAATTCCTGTTCTGTGTACTACTTCTGCCAATGCTGATTACGCTCTTGTGCTTCAGTACTTTTGGAGGAACTGCCATCCACCAGTTCCTCGTTGATGGCTATACCGGTGTGATGGAGAGTGTTGAGACAGGGGCGTATGAGGTTGCCCTCTTCAAAATGTTTGAGGAATTGCCGTTGACGCAGCTTACTTCATTCGTCAGCATTGTTTTGCTCATCACCTTTTTCGTCACAACGTCGGATTCTGGTTCACTGGTTGTTGACACGATCACCGCTGGCGGCAAGATGGACGCGCCAGCAGCGCAACGTGTGTTTTGGTGTACTGCCGAGGGGTTAGTTGCAATTGCACTTTTGCTCGGTGGTGGGCTCCGGTCGCTGCAGGCTGCCACGCTTATATCCGGTTTACCGTTCGCCTTCGTCCTTATTGGGATAGGAATCTGCACGTGGATAGCACTTCGGAAAGCGACTCACTGAATTAACCTGTCGATCATTTTTAGATTTGATTAACTCTTGATTTTCAGGCAGGTCTTAGAGTATAATATGAAATAACAACACCCTATCATCGATAAGCAAGTTTGAATATTAAATTTGCGTTTTTGGCTTTCAGATGTATTAGAAAATTGGAGGTATGGAAGTTGGGAAGATAGTCAACACAACATTTCTTTCAACTTTCCTTTTTTCCATCCTTCCTCAAAACCTAAAAATTTTTCTTAATATTGTTTGGTCCGAAAATATGAACACAACAGAATTGGAATTTGAGAAACCACTTATTGAGTTGGAACGGCATCTCGCCCAATTAAATGCTTTTTCGGAAACGCATCCTGAGTTAGACCTCACGGAGGGTATTGCGGCACTAAAGCAGAATACGGACACGCTAACAAAACAGACGTTCCAAAATTTAAGTCGCTGGGATAAAGTGCGGTTGGCAAGACATCCACAACGTCCACAAGCCTCCTTCTATATTGACGCGCTCCTTGATGAACCTGTTGAACTCCACAGTGATAAACTCTACGGCGACGACCGCGCGCTCATCGGGGGCTTCGCATGGTTTGACGAGCAACCCGTCGTTTATCTCGCACAGCAGAAAGGCACGAACCTTCAAGAGCGGCAGGAGATGAATTTCGGTTACACACATCCAGAGGGTTACCGCAAGGCGAGACGGTTGATGCAGTTAGCAAATAAGTTCAACCGTCCCGTAATCTGTTTTGTTGATACGCCAGGAGCACATTTCGATCTTCGCTCTGAGGAATATGGACAGGCGATGGCGATCGCTGAAAACCTTGCGGAGATGATGACGATGCGTGTCCCAATTCTCGTCGTTATTATCGGTGAAGGCGGAAGTGGGGGGGCTTTGGCAATCGCAGTCGGAAACCGTGTTTTGATGATGGAGTATGCCGTCTACTGTGTCGCGCCACCCGAAGCCTGCAGTGGTATTGTGTGGAAGGACAAAGGCGAACACGCACCAGAGGCAACCGAAGGTTATAAACCTACCGCCCCAGATCTGCTTAAATTGGGAATCATTGACCAAGTTGTTCGGGAACCGCTCGGTGGGGCACATAGAAATGCAGAGGCTTCTGCACGCAATGTCAAACGTGCGGTGCGAAAACACTTCACCGAATTGATGCAAATGACTCCTCAACAGCTCATCCAACAAAGATACGAACGTTATAGACACATCGGACTTTATGGCAAAGATTCCGCTTGAATAGTTATCAGTTAACATTAACAGTTAACATACCTCACAGTGAGAGTAGTTAAGTGGGTTTCCTTTGATTAGAGAAGATACCTCTTTAGAAGCTAACAGGGAAAAAGGCTTTGTGTAACCCAAACCTCTTGTAACTGACAACTAATGACTGACAACTGATGACTAAAAAACATGAAAATTCGAACGATCACGACAGGCATTCCACTCCCTTTTTCCCCTTACCAACTTCAACGTGCGGCAAAATTTAACACCGCCTGTAGAACCTGCTTCGAGGCGAACGGTTACGAAGTCCAAACGACACGTGTCAGCTGCCAAATCTGGGATGAGGCACGCGATATAGACGCAATCCTTACATTAGAGTCCGATGCCCAAGCATTGGGAATTGAATTCCTAAACTTAGGGACAATCCTACCAGAAAAGCGATACACAGAAACCCATCTTGCTCGTGTCGCCGATGTGATTGTCCAAAGTGAGATGCTCTACGCCACCGTCACCCTTACGACGCAATCTGGAGGTATGGCATCGGATATCACTGAAAACACTGCAAACATCATTCGACAGATCGCCCATCGCACCGATGCTGGCTACGGAAACCTTCGTTTTGCAGCGTTAATGAACTGTCCACCAAATACGCCCTTCTTCCCAGCAGCATACTGGCACGACGCTCGAACTAACTTCAGCATCGGATGGCAGGCTGTGGACCTCGTGCAAGACGCTTTCACAGATGCTCCGAATTTAGAAGTCGGCTTGCAGAACCTGAAAACCGTCATGGAAGCGGAAGGACAAAAGATTGTTGCCCTTGCACAAACGTTGGGGCAGGAATGGGGCATAAAGTTTGTTGGTATAGACGCGTCACTTGCACCGATGGGAAATGAAAGCATCGCTTACGCCATGGAACAACAGCTTCCCGGTTATTTTGGCGAGCGCGGTACGTTGACAGTCGCTGCCGGTCTGACCCGTACACTCCAATCCCTCGAACTGCCACTCTGTGGATATTCGGGATTAATGCTCCCTGTCCTTGAAGATGTAGGTTTGGGAGAGCGAAGCGAAGCAGGCTATTTTAACCTTGACAGCCTCCTCCTCTATTCTACTGTCTGTGGGACGGGGCTGGATACAATTCCGATACCGGGCGATGCTTCAACCTCTCAGATTGCCGCTATTCTGACGGATGTTGCCTCACTCTCTATACGGTTAAACAAACCGCTATCGGTACGCCTTTTTCCAGTTCCGGGATGCAACGCAGACTGCATGACAGAATTTGATTCCCCCTATCTAACAAATACTACTGTAATGCAGATATAGTGATTTATCAAGTTTCAATCTGCCTTGGTTTGTAGTAGGGAAATTCTGCGGCGTACTTGAAGAAACACTTTCTTCGCATTGGATTTTAGCGTTTGCAAAAACCCCAAATGCGACGTGCATTATTGCCCGTTACTGAACTTTTTCCCTTGCCAATTGTTGAATCTTCTGATAAAATGAAGTGAATGATGCGAATCGAATTTGACGAGCAGGGTCTATCCAATTGATATACAAAGGAATTGATTTTTTATGAAAAAACAAACGCCCATTGGCAACGGGATCGTTTTCGGATGCTTCTGTCTGTTTGTCTGCGGTTGCGATCCGTCAAACCAAAAAGAAGTGACATGGACGGTAAGTCCAAAAGAAATAATGTCAGATTTTGTTTCGGATGCATACGCTGCGGAACAGAAATATGCGTATCGTCGCGTTATACTCACAGGAAAAATAGGACGTATTCAGAAAAAAGAATCCGCACAGTATGTCAATCAATGGTGGTATACTCTTCGGATGCAGCCCGAAGTTATTGATGGCATCCCGACGGAAGTCTATTGTTTTTTTGATACTTCAGAAGCTTCAAAACTCCGGTCCCTCTCCAAAGGGGACGACGTAAAAATCAGCGGTAGACTTTGGCATAAAGGGTTGTCGTTTTCGATGATAGAAGGCACAGGCACGGCAGGCATATTGCAGCGGGGGACTTACAGCGGGACAGACAAAACGTATTATTTTGTAAAACTTCACGACTGTCATTTAGTAAAGCCGACCCCGCGATTGAAATAAGGGGGAGCCATGAAAGACAGCAGCACTTTCACCCGCATGCGCTCATCACTTCCCCTGTGTGCCGCAACAGCCGTCGGAAAAAAGAAAAAAGCAGAACACGCCGAACCCCGCGAGGTTTTACGATCCGAGAGGGTCCCGACAATAGAGTTTAGGAGGCATCCCAATGAAAAGTAGACTGGTATCGCAAGGCGATTCGGGCGGGCGACATTATACAATATGGACCGGATCTATTCGGTGTCTGCGAAAGAAGATACCTCATTTCAAACAGGACATATTTAAGATTGAAAAAGACATCAACAAATACATGGATGTCATCGTCAGGCAGCCGCTATCTGATATTCACGATGATCTCGGCATCGATCGTATTAGAAATGAAGTGGGATACCCTGAAGCTGCCACGCACGACCCGATCCCGATTACATCGGTTCGCAACAGTTACGGCACTAAGTTGTTCAGGGGGAAAATGCAGGAATATAAACTTATCCCACATCACAAAATGCTTAACGATGTCTTAGCCGTATTGGAGAACCCCAGCCCAGACGTAAGGATCGCTGATATTGAAGATCTTGAGGCAACAATGAGGCTTTCGATCTATGGGGCACGCATCTATATCGAATTCCTTCTGCCGCACTACAAAAAAAAGCCTTATATCCTCAAAGTCAGGTGCCGCAATTCGGTAGACAAAAAGCACGCACTGACGATAAACTTATATTTGCATAGTACCGATCGTGCGGAATTACTCAAACCCGACATCCCTTTCTATGG
The DNA here is from genome assembly GCA_022821965.1 of Candidatus Poribacteria bacterium. Lineage (GTDB taxonomy): Bacteria > Poribacteria > WGA-4E > WGA-4E > WGA-3G > WGA-3G. The sequence goes on along the minus strand of JAJECN010000010.1, from coordinate 113,080 downwards.
GTTCTACCATGTTCATACCCAAGAACTCCGTGATGAAGCCATCCGGGATTTTATGTTCAGTGCAGTTCATAAATTTTTATACGGACACTGGAGAACCGATGAAGTCGATTCTGATGACTTAGTGAAAATCATACGTCGCAACAGCAACCTATCGCCGAAACAGCGCACCTCGGTCATCGGTAGACTCGACGCTGAAAAACAGAAGAAGGTAAAACTCTTACGTTTCCTTGAAATACTCTCTGAGTTGATGCAGGAGGGAAGTAATATATTCAGAAATGAAGAACAAAAACTGAAAATGTTAGCAAGACTGACAGAAGAACTACTTCAGCTCACACAAGAAAGCGACACACAACAAGACCTCACTTTGAAAAACGCCCGAAGCTAATGTATAATATTCTAAGTCTTGTGGGTCGTTAATTCTCAATCACGTCGGAGGTGCTTTACAATGTATATGCGGCATTGGTTACAGAGTCCTTCAAGCCTAACACACGGCAACATCATCAAACGCGAGATTTTTAGCAAACGTACAGAAGATGCCACAGACAAAGAGGGCGCGATCCTAAGATATGTCGATAGCTTCTCTCGGTGCTATCTTGAACCGAAGATCGCCTCAGTTCCCACCGCACTCGATGACCGGCAGCTTATTTTTTACATCGTTGACGGTGCTGGCACATTTGAAGCAGGAGACTTGAAGCAGCAGATTACGGAAGGGGACGCTATCCTTGTGCCGCCTGGACTTACCCATGTTTTGAGTAACTCGGAAAATGCCCTCTTGGAGTTTTTAATATTGGAAGAGGTGCTTTCGGACGGTACAGAGGCACCACGCAAGGATGCACTCATCCGAAACTATCGCGAACGCCCGTTAGGGCAGGGACATTGGACGCATCTCGTACATCCGATTTTCGGTCCGGACGACGGTTTGGTAACACTCCACTCCGTACTGATGGTGCGGATTGAAGCCATGCAAACGCCTGATACACACGGTCACGGTCCAGATATGGATGAGGTCTGGTATATGCTTGAGGGTAATGGTATCCACGTTGTCAGCAGGAATGTTTATCGCCAGATGCCGGGTGATGCTGTTTCCGTGGCTTCATCAAATCCGGGGCATAGCCTTATCAATGACACGGATGAACCGCTTAAGACCTTCTACTTTGCACGTTACGATCACTAAAAGGAATGACTATGGCTGACAAACCACACGTTCTGCTTATCTCAACTGACCATTGGCCCAACTCACTTCTGGGTGTCAGTGGACATCCTGCTATCCAGACACCGACGCTTGATTCGATCGCTCGTGCTGGTACTCGCTTCACACGCGGCTACAGTGAATGCCCGGTCTGTGTTCCAGCGCGAAAGACGTTGATGACCGGTGCAACAACGCGGACCCACAAAGACAGGGTTTTCAACGATCAGAAGGATATAGGTGGATTACCGACAATTGCACAGACGTTTCGCGACGCGGGGTATCAGGCTTACGCCGTCGGTAAATTGCACGTCTATCCCCAACGTGACCGTATCGGATTTGACGATGTACTGTTAGGTGAGGAGGGCAGATTACAATACGGCGTGGTTGACGACTATGAACTCTTCCTCGGCGACAGAGGGTATGCTGGCCAGCAGTTTGCTCACGGGATGTGCAACAATGATTATCTCAACCGTCCTTGGCACCTCCCAGAAGACTGCCATGTCACGAACTGGAGTACACAGCAGATGGTGCGGATGATTAAACGCCGCGATCCGACCCGTCCCGGATTCTGGTATCTTTCCTATTGTCACCCGCATCCGCCTTTGGCACCCCTTCAGTGTTACATGGACATGTATCGCGATATTGACGTGGATATGCCGTTTCACGGTGAATGGTCTAAAGAAACCGAAAATTTGCCTTTGCCCCTCAGATCACGTCAGGCGCAGAACTCGCTTTATAATGAAGACCTAATCCGTTCCGCCCGTCAAGCCTTTTATGCGCTTTGTACCCATATTGACCATCAATTGCGCGTCGTTATCGGAACTTTGCGGGAAGAAGGTCTGTTAAACAACACGATTCTGCTGTTTACCTCCGACCACGGTGATATGCTTGGAAACCATCAGATGTGGGCAAAACGTCTCTATTATGAAGACTCTGCTAATGTCCCTATGCTTCTCATCGGTGCCGCAGGCGATGAACGGGTAGGGCATCATAGGGTTGATGACCGGCTCGTTGGATGGCAGGATGTTATGCCGACACTTCTCCACCTTGCGGGGATTGAGATCCCAGATACGGTGGACGGAATACCGATGGTAGGTGAAGAAAAGCGTGAGTGGCTCTATGGCGAATGTGGCGAAGGCGGAAGTGCAACCCGAATGATTCACGAGGGACGTTTCAAGCTTATCTATTACGTCACCGGAAATTACCGGCAACTCTTCGATCTGGAAGAGGATCCACGAGAGTTGAACGATCTCGCCGATTCACCTGAGCATGCCGAAGTGCTTGAGCGATTAACGAATCACTTAATCGGTGAACTCTATGGCAGTGATGAGGAATGGGTCGAAGATGGCAAACTCATCGGTTTGCCTGATCGTGAGTATCGTCCATCTCCCAATCGGGCCTTATCGGGCCAACGCGGACTTCACTGGCCACCACAGCCATCCACTGGACGTTGAATGACAGTTCCCAAAAATGGTAGGTGCGGTTTTGCGGCGTACTCGCCCAAATTTGGTTTCCCACACGCGGAAACCAAATTTGTCTTTGCTTTACATTTGCAACGTGCATTTCAACCGCACCCTTCAATCCGTGTCTCTCTGCCCTCCGCGTAAATCCTTGATTCAGATAGTCAACGCAAATATTTTCTAATTGAAGTCATTGAATTTCTATGCCAAGTGTGGTATTATTTTAACAACGATTAACTTCGATTGTTCCCCACAATATCGAAAAAGTTATGAAAAACAAAAAGCAAAAATCAAACACAAATACGAATAAAAACGGCGCAACGCTCGGTTTTGAAGCGACCTTATACCAAGCAGCCGATAAACTCCGCAATAACATGGATGCTGCGGAATATAAGCACGTCGTGTTAGGGTTGATCTTCCTCAAATACATCTCAGATTCTTTTGAGGAAAAGTACAATTTTCTGCTGCAAGAATTTGCCAATCCTGACAGTGAATTCTATATCAAAGAGGAAATTGATCGTTTTGCGTATGCGGAGGATAGAGATGAATACTTGGCAGAAAACATCTTTTACGTGCCGCAGGAAGCGCGTTGGTCATATTTACAAGCAAATGCAAAACAACCAGAAATCGGCAACCTCATTGATAACGCGATGCTGGCAATTGAACAGGAGAACCCGCGGCTCAAAGGTGTTCTGCCCAAAAACTACGCCCGCCCAGGGCTTGACAAACAACGCCTCGGTGAGCTTGTCGATCTCATCGGTACAATCGGTTTAGGTGAAGAAGAGAATCGCTCAAAGGATATATTGGGCAGAGTTTACGAATACTTCCTTTCGCAATTTGCCAGTGCCGAAGGCAAAAGGGGTGGTCAGTTCTACACACCCCGCTGTGTTGTGCAGCTGCTTGTTGAGATGCTCGCCCCCTATCAAGGACGGATTCTCGATCCGTGCTGCGGCTCAGGCGGAATGTTTGTCCAGAGCGAAGCGTTTGTTGAGGCACACGGTGGGCAGCGCGACGACATCTCTATCTACGGGCAAGAGTCCAACCCCACCACGCGGCAATTGGCATTGATGAATCTGGCTATTCGCGGCATTGAGGCGAATCTCGGACAGGAACACGCCGACAGCTTTCACGACGATATGCACCCTGACCTGAAAGTTGATTACATTCTCGCCAACCCACCCTTCAACAGTAGCGATTGGGGTGGGGACAGGTTGCGTGAAGATAAACGTTGGGTCTACGGCACGCCCCCGCCCGGCAATGCTAACTTTGCTTGGGTGCAACACTTTATCTATCACCTTGCCCCGAACGGCATCGCTGGGTTTGTTTTGGCGAACGGCTCTATGAGTAGCAATACCGCAACCGAAGGCGAAATTCGCAAAAATATCGTTGCCTTCGATTTGGTGGATTGCATGGTCGCATTGCCCGGTCAACTTTTCTATTCCACGTCTATTCCGGTTTGCCTATGGTTTATCGCCAGGAACAAAGAAGATCACCATTTTCGCAAACGCACGGGCGAAACGCTTTTTATAGATGCGCGCAGGTTAGGGAAGATGATTGACCGTGTGCACCGTGAACTCACTCATAAAGAAATGACACGCATCGCCGAAACCTATCACGCATGGCGCGGCGATGAAGGTGCTGGTGAATATGCTGACGTGCCTGGTTTCTGCAAAAATGTCACGCTTACTGAAATTCAAGAACACAGCAACGTCCTAACTCCCGGGCGTTACGTCGGTGCCGAAGTGCAGGAAGAGGACGACGAACAATTTGAGGATATAATGGCAAACCTGACTGAGAAATTAACCAAACAGATGGCAGAGGCAAGGCGATTGGATGACGCTATCGCGAAAAATTTGCAAATGCTCGGATTTGGAGATGAGCAATGAATTTCAGTGACGAGGAAATCAAACGCCACATACGCTTAGGTGAAGATAACCGTTGGGAATTCAAAGAAATTGTGTTCGCGGAAAACAAACCGAGGAGTCCCAGCCGGGACGATCTGGCGGACGAGTTCGCTGCATTCGCGAATACGGATGGCGGAGTAGTACTGTGTGGCGTGACCAACAGCGGTGATGTACAAGGTATGTCGCGCGAGCAAATGGACGAATTGGAAAGACTCTTGACCGAGATCTGCACTGACACGATTAAACCCTCAATTCGTCCTGCTATTTTTCGTAGAGAAATAGAAGAAGGCAAACCGTTCCTGCTTGTTGAAGTACCACAAGGATATGCGCTGCACGATAGTCCTGGTGGTGGCTACCATCGTGTCGGCAGCTCAAAACGCAAAATGACTAGTGATGAACGGTTGCGTCTTGCCCAGAAGCGAGGCCAAACACGCTTCCTCTGGTTTGATAAACAGCCGGTTCCGGAAACAGGTTTTGGATCATTGGATGAATCTCTTTGGAAACCTTTATTAAGTGCCGAAGGTGCCACCGCTCCTGAATTGGCACTGGAAAAGATGGGGCTTCTAATTAAAGACGAAAACGGCATAACACACGCTACTGTAGCGGGGTTACTGTTGTGCAGTCACTCTCCCGAGCATTGGCTTCCCAACGCCTGCATCTCCGCAACCTGTTACCGTGGCAAAGACCGCGCCTCCGGCCAGATAGATGCCCAAACAATTACAGGGCCGCTGAACCAACAAATTGCTGGAGCAGTTACCTTTGCTGTGCGCAATATGCGCATCGGAGCATACAAGAATCCGGCTCGTACTGACCTGCCACAATACAGTGAAAAAGCACTTTTTGAAGCGATCGTCAATGCAGTAGCCCACCGCGACTACGAAATTCGCGGAAGTCGAATTCGACTCTCAATGTTCGCAGATCGGCTTGAAATAAATTCTCCCGGGGGTTTGCCAAACAACCTCACTATTGAAAGCATGGATGTCCGACAATCAACGCGCAATGAAGCTCTCACTTCGATGCTTGGAAGGATGTCTGTTGGAAATATACACGGCTCAGATGACCGACAATTTTTCATGGAACGGCGCGGAGATGGTGTGCCAATTATCTTTCGCGAAACGAAAGCGTTAAGTGGAGAATCACCACAGTATCAACTCATTGATGGTTCAGATCTTGTCCTCACACTTCCCGCTGCCGATACAAATTTTACACCAGCAACCGCTCGTATCCTTGCTCACTACAGCGGTAATCCATTACCTGGCGTTGAACTCTTAGTTCTATTTCCAAATAAAACATGGAACAGCGCAACTACCGATGAGAATGGTAACGTGCAGATTGATCTCCACACGACACATCTGCCAATGACAGTGTTCGCAGCCGCTCCCGGCTTTGCCGCACACCTTGAAAATGACTGGGTCCCAGCAAAAGGAGGGCTTGCAATTGAAATGCGGAGTCTCCAAGAGGGTGGATCGATAATCTTTCCCGAAGCAACAGGAAACATTCCAGGCGTATCCGGACGTTTGAATCCGATTCGAGATGCCCAAGACCGAACCTATCTGTATGCTTCTAACATCGCCATAAATGAAGGACAACCACAGCCTGTTCATTTTATCCTTGGAGAGGATTTGCGTCTCACCGATACCAATGGTAGAGAGCTGTCAGTACGCATCGTTGCCGTCGTTGGTAAATCAGCACTGCTGGAGTATCAACCTTATACCAAAGGAAACAAAAAATGACAGTAAAAGAATTAATGGAATTTCTCGAAAAATATCCGGACGATTTACGAGTTGTTGTCAATGGCTATGAGGATGGCTATGACGATATTTTGCCAGAAAGAATTTCCACCACAAAAATAGAATTAGATGCCGGAAAGCATGACTGGGAAGGTCAACACGGTGGTGCACTCTATGGGGATGATGCATCGACTGATGATACCAAAATTGTAGATGCTTTGGTTTTCCATCGCGCTCCGTATTATTAAAGTAGATTGAAAACAATTCTCAGAGGTAGATTATGACGTTTGATTTTCCCGATGGATGGCAACTTCAATCTGTCGAGGATAGCATGAAAGCGATTATTGATTATCGCGGTAAGACCCCGCGCAAAACGCCTTCTGGTGTTCCGCTAATTACGGCTAAAATTGTCAAAGATGGTCGGATAATGCCTCCTACCGAATTCATTGCTTCCGAAGGTTATGATTCATGGATGAATCGGGGATTGCCAGAGCCGGGTGATGTCGTTATGACGACTGAAGCACCTTTGGGCGAGATTGCCCAAATTGATAATCGTAAAGTTGCGCTTGGTCAGCGACTTATCACTTTGAGAGGCAAACCAGATGTATTAAACAATACTTATCTGAAGTTTGCAATGCAAGCAGCATTTGTGCAAAACCAGTTGAAGGCAAGATCCACAGGTACTACTGTTTTGGGCATTTCTCAGCGTGAACTTAGAAAGGTTGAAATTCCACTTCCACCTCTCTCTGAACAACATCATATCGCTCACATCCTCGGCACGCTTGATGAAAAAATAGAACTCAACCGACAAATGAATGAAACCTTAGAAGCAACTGCACGGGCAATTTTCAAGTCATGGTTTGTAGACTTTGACCCCGTAAAATCAAAAATGGAAGGACACAAACCGCCATGCATGAATCCTGAAATCGCTGCACTATTCCCATCAGCGTTTCAGGATTCTCCATTACGGAAGATTCCAGAAGGATGGAAGGTTGTTGCGCTACCTGAAGTGATAGAAGTAAATCCGCGTCGCGTTTTGAAAAAGGAAACAATTGCTCCTTATTTGCCAATGCAGAATCTACCAACGCAAGGACACAGACCTGATAATTGGACGTCCCGGGAGTTTAATTCCGGCACAAAATTTATTAACGGGGATACCCTTTTGGCAAGGATTACACCGTGCCTTGAAAATGGTAAAACGGGCTTTGTGGATTTTCTACGCGAGGACGAGGTGGGATGGGGATCAACCGAATATATAATCCTTCGACCTAAACCTCCGTTCCCTGTTGAATTTGGTTATTATCTTGCCCGGAGCGATAGTCTGCGTGTTTTTGCCATTCATAATATGACAGGCACGACTGGACGACAACGTGTACCAGCGTCGTGCTTTGATTATTATCAGTTTGCGGCACCTACTGTACCAATTGTTCAGGAGTTTGGCAAAATTGTTAAACCATTAATGAAGAAAATTCGGATGAACAATCAACAATCTCATACCCTCTCCCAAATCCGAGACAGGCTGCTTTCAAAACTATTATCTGGAGAAATCCACGTAGACGATGCAGCTGGGATATTGGAGGAAAATGATGACAGAAAATCCTAAAGTGTTCATTTCATATTCCCATGACTCTCCAGAGCATAAACAGTGGGTCTCCGAACTCGCCGCGCGACTTCGTCGTAACGGTATTGATGCAATACTTGATCAGTGGGACCTCGGATTGGGAGATGATGTAACACGATTCATGGAACGTGGTATTGTAGATGCTGATAGAGTTCTGGTCATTTGCACGGACAAGTACGTGAGCAAAGCGAATACTGCCGAAGGTGGCGTTGGCTACGAGCGGATGATTGTAAACGCGGAACTTGTTCAGAATTTAGGGACAGACAAATTTATTCCTATCATCCGTCAAGCATTAAGAAAAGAAAAAACACCAACATTCTTAGGAACCCGGGTTTATGCTGACTTTAGAAATGACACTCAATTTGACGCGGAATGTGAAAAATTAATTCGTGAACTCCACGAAATGCCAATTATAGAGAAACCGCCTTTGGGAAAAAACCCATTCTCTTCTGCGGAATTAGACCTACAACTGACGGAAATTCCGGAGCAGATTGAATCTGCATCAGAAACTTACAAAATAGCGTCTAAACTCGTGCGTGCTGGTGATACACTTGGATGGCGGCAACTCATCAAGGAAATTCGGAAACCTATATTTGAATCTTTGATCCAATGGCGGCAAGATGAATTGGATAACCAAAAACCTGAAAGCAAAGAGCAATTGGTCCAGACTGTAGATAAAGCGGTTGAAATTGTTTCACCCTTAATGATTGTTGCGTTAGTAGGGGTTGAATCTGGAAGAGAGGAATTTAGGAATCAAAAATCTTTACTTGATGATTTGCTCAACATTGCAGGCTGGAATCCCGCTGGTTACACAACTTGGGTAAACATTCCAAATGCCTTAGGATATGTCTATTTTAGTTTGCACGGATGTGTCAGTTTGAGTACAAATCAGATAGACCTTGCCCTGGGTCTTGCGCGTGTTAAAATTCCCATTCCAGATGGAACAAAGTTCCTCTGTGCTTGGGAGATAAAAGAACTTAGGAGACAAACTCCGAATCTTAGTGGAGGACGGAGTGCAAATGTTATAGAAAGTTGGGACTTCCTCGCTAAAGCTTATAAAAGATGGGAGTGGCTATCCTCGATTTTTGAAACTCAATTGGAATACCGAACATCATTGGTTACTTATAACATGGCAATGAATATACATGAATTAGCAGCGTTAATCGCTTCAGACCGGCAAGATAGATTAAACAATTATTCCAATTATCCTTTTAATATCCCGTTGACTTTCCTTTTTGAAGACTACGATATAACAAAACGCGCGACTTCCATACTGCGTCGTAATCCAGAAGCACTTACGGAATTATGGACATGCTTAAATGTCACGCGTGAGCAGATGGAAAACTCATGGGAAAATTGGTGTCGCTTGGCCGAAAACCAATTATCCCAATTATTGCAGTACAGGAAACCTTTTAATCCGGAACCTCTTTTGGGTCTCACTGATATTTTTCAACGTATCTTTGAGGGTTTGCGGTAACTTTACTCACTAATTAATCAAACCCTTGGAATAACCTTATGCCTTTTCAGATCAAGACTTGCTGTAGAATTTGATGAGGATAGGTTTGTGTCGTTTAGTTTCGTTGATTTCCGAATAATATTAAATTTGTTAAGCGTATTATTGATAAAATGTAGGGCGTAATAGATGGCGGAAAATCCTAAAGTGTTCATTTCATATTCTCAGGATTCTGAGGCACATAAACAATGGGTATTTGAACTCGCTGCGCAATTACGCCGTGATGGCGTTGATATTATACTTTATCAGGGGAACCCCGACCTAGACGAGGACTCTACACAATTTATGGAATCTGGTGTTAGAGATTCTGACTGGGTTCTAGTTGTTTGCACGGACAGGTACGTGAGAAAAGCAAACGATGGTGAAGGCGGTGTTGGCTATGAAGCGATAATTGTGACCAGTAAACTTGTTGAAGATCTCGGACCTAACAAATTCATTCCCATAATTCGCCCAATGTTCGGAGAAGAAAAAACGCCATATTTTCTCCAAGAAAGAGTTTCTGTTGACTTTACGAATGATACTCAATTTGATGAGAAATTTGAGGAATTGCTCCATGAACGTTTGTTAGTTCCAACTGGACAAAGACCATCGGTGCCGCATATTGAGGCATTGCGTGTAAAAAACTACCGAGCGTTACAGGATATAGAATTGAAACAACTTAAACCGTTAACAGTCCTTTTAGGAGCGAACGGTAGTGGCAAATCAACTTTCTTTGATGTGTTTGCGTTCCTCGCTGAATGTTTCACGGACGGGCTGCGCCGTGCTTTAGACAACAGAGAAGGTTTTAAAGAACTGAGAACACGCGGTTGTGATGGACCAATTGCATTTGAGTTGAAATATCGTGAGGAACCTGGAACCCCAATTGTTACTTATCATCTTTCCATTAATGAAAATGCTGAAGGCCCCTTTGTTGAAACCGAGTGGCTGCAATGGCGGCGCGGGAGTCGCGGAAAACATGTGCGTTTCCTCAATTTTCATCACGGAAAAGGCAGTGTAATTCCTGGTGAAACACCAGATAAAACAGATAAACCTATCGATGAACAACTCGACGATCCCACAACGATCGCAGCAAGTATGTTTGGTCAATCCACACATCACCCGCGCGTCAGTGCCCTTCGGCACTTTATTACAGATTGGTATCTCTCCGACCTTTCTACCGATGCCACGCGCCAAGCAACCAACGATGGACCGCAAAAGCGATTGTCCACAACAGGTGACAATTTGCCCAATGTTATCCAATACTTGCAGGAAAGATACCCAGAACGTTTGGAGAAAATTATATCTTCCCTATCAAATCAGGTGCCTCGTTTAGAAAAGGTTGACACGGAATTAATGATGAGTGGTCGCCGCCGCCTACAAATTAAAGATGCACCGTTTGAACAACCTATCTTGGCGAAGTTCGCCTCCGATGGCACATTGAAGCTGCTGTCGTACCTGACGCTATTTCATGACCCACAACCGCCGCAATTGATCGGCATTGAAGAACCCGAGAACTACCTGCACCCACGCCTGCTGACAGGTTTAGTCGGGGCGTGCATTGAGGCGTTAATGCGCTCTCAATTCATAATTACCACACATTCACCTCACCTTGTCAACGAATTGAGTGCTGATGAGGTGTGGGTACTCTATCGGGATGAGCAAGGCTTCACAGTCTGCAAACGCGCTTCGGATATGCTCGGAGTAGAGCAGCTTTTGGAAGCAGGTGCGAAATTAGGGAAACTCTGGATGGAAGGATTATTTGAATTCGGTGATCCGTTGACCAATGCAGGAGGCCCAAAGCGAAGTTTGGATGCACATTAAATTCTTCTTAGAGGAGCCTTCTGCTGAGGAAGCATTAAAACACATTTTACCCAAGATTCTTTCACCCCATGTCACTTGTATTTTCCATGTATTTGAAGGAAAGGAAGATATGCTCGAAGAATTGCCAAATCATTTGAAAGGACTCCAAGGGATACCTAACGACTGGCGAATTATTGTGCTTATTGATGAAGACCGAAGAGACTGCCACCAATTGAAAGAAAGATTAGAGGCAGCAGCACACGAGGCTGGCTTTGTGACAAAGTCCAGCGCGGCTCCAAACGAAGATTTTCAAGTCGTCAACCGGTTGGCAATAGAAGAATTAGAGGCGTGGTTTTTTGGAGATGTTGAAGCGATGCACACGGCTTATCCAAGAATCCCAATAAATCTCCAATCTAAGGCAAAATATAGGAATCCAGACGCAATCAAGGGCGGCACGTCCGAAGCATTAGAACATTTATTGATACAGAAAAACTACTATAGAGGACGGATATCTAAACCTACAGTAGCGCAGAACATTGCACAACACATGGTACCAAGTCGGAACAGATCGAAAAGTTTTCAGGTATTTCTTGAAGGAATCAAAGCATGCGTAGGGAAAGAATTGTTGGTGTAGGGGACATTAGGACAATAACATGAATCGCAATACAATTTACGAATCCGATATCGAAGAAGCCTCTCTCAACTGGCTTGCTGAGTTAGGCTATACCGTTTTACACGGTCCCGACATCGCCCCAGACACACCCAATGCTGAACGCTCTACTTACAGCGAAGTCGTCTTAGAGAACCGCCTGCGAGATGCCGTTGCCCACTTAAACCCACAAATACCCACTGATGCCCAGGAAGAAGCGATCCGCAAGGTGCTTAATCCAGATTCTCCAGCATTGGTTCAGAACAACCGCGCATTTCATCAGATGTTGGTTGATGGTGTAGAGGTAGAATATCGGCAAGCCGATGGGACAATCCGCGGTGAACGCGTACGATTCGTCGATTTTGATACGCCAAAAAACAACGATTGGTTGGCAGTTAACCAGTTCACAGTGGTAGAAGCAAGCGAACGCCGTCCGGACATCGTACTGTTTCTCAACGGACTCCCCTTAGCTGTCCTTGAACTCAAAAATCCGACCGATGAAAAGGCCACCGTCTTAACTGCGTTTCGCCAAATCCAGACCTACAAACAGGAAATCCCTACGCTGTTTACCTACAACGAAGCGATCGTCATTTCTGACGGACTAGAAGCGCGTATCGGATCTTTAACCGCTGATACGGAATGGTTTCTGCCGTGGCGGACAATTGAGGGAGAGGACGAGGCACCATCAACCGAATTAGAACTGGAAGTATTGATTAAGGGAACTTTTGAGAAACATCGATTTTTAAGTTATCTTAAACACTTCATCGTTTTTGAGGAAACTGAGAGCGGTGCGATTGCCAAAAAAATCGCAGGTTATCACCAATTCCATGCTGTCAAGACGGCAGTGGATACAACCGTTCAAGCATCATCTCTGGACGGAGATAAGCAGTGCGGTGTCGTATGGCATACGCAAGGCTCCGGTAAAAGTCTGACAATGGCTTTTTACGCTGGCAGCATTATTCAACATCCACAGATGGAAAACCCAACCCTTGTTGTTATCACTGACACAAACGACCTGGACGATCAACTATTCGGCACATTCGCGCGATGTCACCAACTTCTACGACAAACACCGGCACAGGCACAAAGCAGACAACACTTACGCGAACTTCTGCAAGTTGCCTCTGGTGGAGTCGTCTTTACCACAGTTCAAAAATTTTTTCCTGAAGGTGAGGAAACCCGTTTTCCGCAATTATCTGACCGACGAAACATTGTGCTTATCGCGGACGAAGCGCACCGTAGCCAGTACGGCTTTATTGATGGATTCGCCCGCCATATACGCGATGCCCTTCCCAACGCCTCATTTATCGGGTTTACCGGTACGCCAGTTGAATTAACGGATCGTAATACCATCGCTGTTTTTGGGAATTACATCAGCATCTACGACATCCAACAGGCGGTTCAGGATGGTGCCACTGTTCCAATTTACTACGAAAGCCGCCTCGCCAAAATTGAACTTGACGAGAATGAAAAGCCTCACATTGATCCAGAATTTGAGGAAGTTACTGAGACAGAGGAAGTGACACAGAAGGAAAAACTTAAAACCAAATGGGCACAACTTGAAAAGTTAATGGGAACCGAAAAACGACTGGGACTTATTGCCGATGATATAATCGCACATTTTGAAGAACGGTTGGAAACGATAGACGGTAAGGGAATGATTGTTTGTATGAGCCGCCGCATCTGTGTTGACCTCTACAAGGCGATTGTCAAACGCCGTCCGGACTGGGACGACGATGATGACAAGAATGGCGTAATAAAAATTGTGATGACAGGTTCTGCTTCCGATGATGTATCATGGCAGCCACATATCCGAAACAAGGCAAGGCGCGAGCAGATGGCAACCCGATTCAAAAATGCCAATGACCCGCTGAAACTTGTCATTGTCCGTGATATGTGGCTAACCGGATTTGACGCGCCGAGTCTTCACACTATGTATGTAGACAAGCCGATGCGTGGACACGGACTGATGCAGGCGATCGCCCGTGTCAATCGTGTGTACCGCGACAAACCCGGCGGTTTGATTGTAGACTACATAGGGCTTGCTTACCACCTAAAACAGGCATTACAGAATTACACTCAGAGTGGTGGAAAAGGAGATGCTACCCTTAATAAAGCTGATGCTGTTGCTGTGATGCTGGAGAAATACGAAATCTGCTGCGGACTCTTTCACGGTTTTGACTGGTCATCTTGGACGACTGGAAACGCTGAAGATCGGATTAGATTACTACCGTCAGCACAAGAACATATATTGACGCAAAAAGATGGCAAAGAGTGTTTATTAGGCACGGTCACCGAGCTCTCCAAAGCGTTTGCCCTGGCTGTTCCAGATGAGAAAACAACCGAGATACGCGACGATGTCGCTTTTTTTCAGGCGGTAAGAAGCGTTTTGGCAAAACCCTCAACGCCAGAAGAAGCACAAGCTGAAATGACAGAACAGGCGATTAAGCAGTTAGTATCCAAAGCGGTCGTTTCTGAAGGAGTGGTTGACATCTTTACTGCAGCGGGATTGGAGAAGCCCGATGTCTCAATTCTCTCTGATGAATTCCTGGCAGAAGTCCAAGATTTACCCCATAAAAACGTGGCGGTTGAACTTTTAGAGAGGCTGCTGAATGATGAAATTAGAACTCGCTCACAGAAAAATGTTGTACAAGGACGTTCATTTGCCAGTATGCTGGAACGCTCAATTCGCACCTACCAGAATCGGGCAATTGAAGCAGCACAAGTAATTGAAGAACTCATCCAAATCGCAAAAGAGATGCGTCAAGCACAAGAACGAGGCGATAATTTAGGACTTTCAGATGAGGAATTAGCATTTTATGATGCCCTTGAGGTTAACGACAGCGCGGTCAAAGTGTTAGGTGACGAAACCTTGAGAGCTATCGCTGTTGAACTTGTAAAGACTGTTCGGCAGAACGTCAGTATTGACTGGACAATGAAGGAAAGTGCTCGCGCGAATATACGGAGGCTGGTGAAACGTATCCTTCTTAAACACGGTTACCCACCTGACAAGCGGGAGCAGGCTTCTAAAACTGTCTTGGAGCAAGCTGAAATGTTATGTCAGGATTGGGCAGCGTAGGAGATTGAAAACAATCCGTTTTGAAATCTAAGCGATCCTTTTTTCTTTCTATCCAGCAGATAGCGCATATTCCAAAAACTGGATAGTTCCTAAAAATGCACTAAAAATCTTGACAAAGTTTTTAAAAACAACTATATTAACGTATTGAAAATTTCTTCGTTAGGGTATAATTCGTAAGCCCGTATTAATTTTTAACACGAACAATTAAGAAAGGAAAATAGATGTTAGCAGAAATACGTCAAAGAGAAGGGGTCATTGTTATTCGCCCCACCGGACGCATGATCGGTGCAGCAAATGCTGAAATTAGAGAACAAATTAATGAGGAATTGGAGGAGCATTTTGACTCTCCAAAGGTTATCTTTAACCTTGAGAATGTTACCCGCATGGATAGTAGCGGTCTCGGTACGTTGGTCTCCGTGAACGTGACTGTTTCACGCAAAGGTGGACGTACTGCGCTCGTCAACGCAGGCGCGCACATCCGCAACCTTCTCATCCTCGGTCGCTTAATGAGCGTTTTTGAGAATTACAATAGTGAAGAAGAGGGAATCCTCGCCCTAACCTCTGAGGAAAGCTAATAAAAGTAATGAAGTCATTTAGTTTCGCTCACGACGACGATAGCTGCAATCAAAACGAAATGGCTCTGACAGACAAAGTGATTCCCCTTCGCTCTTGGGAAAATTTCCAAGAGAAACCAAGATACGAAAAAGGAGATTTATGGCAAATCAGGACCTTCCGACGCTCACCGTCAACGCTGGCTTTCACGACCGAGACGGGTGTCCGGTTAGTGTGAGTCTTGAGCATCCTGGCGTGAGCCAACTTCACGATCATGCCGTCATCTTGACAGATGTTGCGTCCGGTGATGTCATCTCAGCGCAGTGTTACGCTGGCGAAGATGGCATTACGACTTTAACTTGGATACTTAATGGACTTGCCGCCGGTGACTCACGCACCTATACCCTTTCTGAGGGAAGCGTCGCTGGAGAGACAGGTGTTCAATTAAAAGACGAAGCCGAAACGATCGTCGTTACACTCAATGACCGGCACTTCACAACATTTCGCTATGCTGAAACGCAGTTCCGCCCCTATTTCTTTCCTGTTCACGGTCCCAATGGATGTGAAGTAACACGTGGTGAAACAAGCGAGATCTCAACAGATCACCGCCATCACCGCTCTCTCTATGTCGCTTATGGTGAAGTCAATGATGTTGACCTGTGGGGTGAAGGCGGTAATTCTGGACGAGTCGTGCCGCAAAACTTCACACAAAAACAGGGTGGGACTGTCGTCGGTAGAATTTACACCGAAAATAGTTGGCAAACACAGGCAGGGGACGTATTGATGACGGATAACCAAAACTTCCGTATCTACAACCTACCTGAGGATGCTGCAATTCTTGACTTAGATCTGAGTTTTATCGCTTCCGCGGGAGATGTCCATTTCGGAGATACCAAGGAGGGCGGTATTATCACAATTCGGGTACATCCGTCGATGAACGCTTCGGATGGCGGGAAGATAGAGAATGCTTTCGGTGGTATCAATCAGCCAGAAACTTGGGGTAAACGTGCGAACTGGTGCGATTACTCTGGTGTGGTTGACGGAACGCATGTTGGGATTGCTGTGTTCGATCATATTGTCAATCCACGCTATCCGACATACTGGCACGTGCGTAACTACGGGTTAATGGGAACCAATATTTTCGGAGGTGGCACCTTTGAAAAAGACCCTTCTAAAGACGGTTCCTACACGCTTAAACAGGGTGAAGAGATGCACTTCCGCTTCCGTGTCCTTATCCACGCTGGCGACGCAACCCATGGGAAAGTAGCGCAGAAATATCACGATTTCATCAACCCACCTGCCGTTGAAATTTCCTAACCCTTCTAATAGTCGTTAGTGGTTAGTAGAGTGTGTGGCAGTTGTGAATGTTCCTAACTGACACAAACGAGTTACTGATAGCCGACAACTGATAACTGATAGTCATTAAAGGAGTTTCACGAATGCCAATTCCTACTATTCATGTTGGATGTACCCATTTCGCGCACGGTCGTTTGCAAGCACAGGTCAATTCGCACGGGTTAGAACCTGTCGCGTGTGTGGACATCAACCTTGAAGAAGCACGGGAAGGTGTAGCATCAATAAACGGTGCGCCTGAAGGCTTGGAAGAACGTATCTACACGACGATAACCGAAGCAAAAGAGAAACACGATGCCCAAGCGTGTCTTATCTATGCGTCAACAACGGTTCACGCCAAGTTAATTGTCGAAAGTCTAAATCTCGGCATGCATACCCTCTGCGTCAAACCGATCGCAACGACACAAGCAGAATTCCACGATATTATTCGTGCACACAAGGCGAACCCTGGCTTGATGCTCGTCCAAGGTCAAAATAAGCGATGGAACCCTGCCGCAGCGAAAATGCGGGAATGGCTACGCGAAGAGGGCGGCATCGGTGAAATGTTAGCCGGGGAGTGTAGATTCTGGATTCGCCAAAATTTATACACGGGTCCTGATTCTCGGCAGCCCGATGCTTATGTGGATGGACTTTTCTTCCACGCTGGTACAAGCCATCAACTCGATCAACTTGTTGCAGCGAAAGGGCTTCCGAAGTATGTCACAGCGCACATTCACAACCGTCGTGACCCGGAGCTTGGGCAAATCGAAGCTTGGGGGACAGCTGGGGGCAACGCCCTCATGGAATACGCAAACGGTGCCCCTTTCTCCTATGCAGGAACGCGGGCAGGGCATGCCGGGTCCTTCGGTTGGAGTGGAAGTTGGACCTTCCACGGTGAAGATGGAGACCTCCGACGAGACGCAGGACAACTACAACTCTTCCGACTCGGCAAAACCATTGAAGATTTAAATCTCCAAGATTTACACGCAGGACTCATAGAAGATGATCGACTCCAATTCGATGCCTTTGCACAGGCGATTGCCAACGGCACGGATCGGGACTGGATGCAAGACACAACCCTGGGGACATGGATACTTATGGAAGCATGCAATGAATCGGCACGAACGCATGAACGCGTTGATGTTGAAGCGTTCGCCAAGAAGATGCTTGCTTGATTAGTTATCGGTTGTCAGTTGTCGGTTGGCGGTTGGTTATTGGAAACTACTAATGAAAGGTTTTGACTTACCCACACTACCCCTTAACCGACTGCCATTTTAAAAACGGAGGCTTCATAATGCAATCTCCACACGGCTCAGCGTTTCGACCATCTGTGATGGGTCGGAACGGAATGGTTACTTCTGGACACGTACTCGCCTCACAAGCAGGCATTCAGACGATGATGGCGGGTGGCAACGCCGTTGATGCAGCCATCGCAACAGCGGTCGCACTCGGTATGGTTGAACCTGCTGGCTCTGGACTCGGCGGCGATGGGTTTATCCTCATCTATTGGGCGGAAACCGGGAAGGTCGAAGCGGTGAATGGAACTGGACCCGCCCCGCGTGCTGCGACACGGGAAACCTATCTCAAGGATGGTGGAATCCCAATGAAAGGCATACGGAGTGTTTCGGTGCCAGGGATTGTTGACGCATGGCTCCTCGCGCATGAACGCTACGGTGCACTCAAATTAGAAGATGTTTTCGCGCCAGCAATTTCGCTCTGCGAAGACGGTTTTCCCGTCAGTCATAGACTTGCTGGTGGACTTAGAGGTGAAAACGAACGTTTCGCCGCTGAACCAGACAGTCGTGCTATTTTCACAAACGATGGTGAACCGATCCCCGCCGGTCAATTTATCGCCAACCCTAATCTCGGTACCACACTCCGAAAAGTAGCAAAACATGGCAGAGATGTATTCTATAAAGGCGAAATTGCTAAAACTATTGGCGAATTCAGCCGCGCTCACGATGGACTCTTGACCGCCGAAGACCTCGCTGATTACCATGCACACTGGGCTGAACCTATACATGTCAACTACCGCGGTTACGAAGTCTATGAGATGCCTCCCAATTCAAGCGGACATATTCTGCTTCAAGAATTGAACATGGTTGAGTTATTTGATTTGCAAAGTTTGGGATGCAATACCGCCGAAAGCGTTCATCTGATGGTTGAGGCAAAAAAGCTTGCGTTCGCCGATCGAGAAAAATATATGGCAGATCCAGAGTGGGTAGATGTTCCGATAGAAGGGATGTTATCCAAATCCTACGCCGCTGAACAAGCCGAACGGATTGACTTAGGTAAAGCAGCCTATGATGTTCCTGCTGGCGGTCCAGAGGCGCACGAGGATACAACCTGTTTCTGCACAGCGGATCGCGCCGGAAACCTTGTTTGTGTATTGCAGAGTATCCAATCAGGATTCGGTTCCAGCTTAGTCGCAGGCGACACAGGTGTCCTTTTGAACAATCGTATGACCTATTGGCATCTGGAAGAGGAACATCCGAACTGTTTGATGCCGGGCAAGCGCGTCCGTCACACCATGAACCCCGTCATCGTTACAAAAGACGGTCAACCCTTCTTAGCATGCGGCACACCCGGTGCAGATACACAGGTTCAGACAAATCTGCAGCTCGTTACGCATATTGTTGACTTCGGAATGATGCCACAGGAAGCGGTCTCCGCGCCACGGTGGCGCAGTTTACAGAACCCGATGGAATCCACCATCCCACACACTTGTTCCAATGACCTTCAGTTAGAAACCCGGTTCGCTTCCGATACACAGGAGGGGTTAGCGGCAAAAGGACATGAACTTCAACTCGTTGGGGATTGGGGTGGACCCGGGAGTGCTCAGGCAATTATGGTTCATCCTGAATCTGGCGCGCTCATCGGAGGTTCTGATCCGAGAACCGATGGATATGCCGTTACTTTTTAGCCTATTCTTGGAGACTTCATAGCGAAAGTAGAGCAACAAATGAAAATATTAGTTACAGGTGGCACAGGTCGTATTGGGTCCAATCTTGTCAAAAAATTGTTGGAAAAAGGACACGATATCTGCAGTTTCGTCTATCCCGGTGATGTCAATCGTGTCGGCAGATGGGATGGTGCTGAGCGTGTAGAGACTGTCTTCGGTGACTTGCGCGAATACGAGGATGTCAAGAAAGCCGTTGATGGGGTAGATGCCATCTATCATATCGCTGCTGCCTTCGGGGGTCCCTTTAATAACCGCGAGTACTTGGCAATCAACGGCATGGGAACACTCAATATTTTAGAGTGTATCCGCGAGTTCAATCCGAATATCCATCGTCTTGTCTACGCCTGTACCGAGGCGATTTATTGGGAACTCACTGAAAAAGGTCGGTTTTTCGATAAACTGATTACCGAGGACATGGTCGCTAAATACCATCACATGCCCTATTTCCTTACCAAATGGATTGGCGAGGAGTTGTGTATGACATATCATCACCAATACGGTGTGCCCTCCACAGTCTTCCGATTCACAACTGTCATTGAACCGAGCGAATTTCTCAACGAAGACGATTTGCCAAAACAGTTTGTCTTTAGTCCTATCTATAACCGATATAAGAATTATAAAGGTGACGATTCTACTGAGTTAGAGACCGCAGAGACCGTCAAACGCCTCTGGGATGGGCAAGAAAAGTTCATACTCAAACGCAATCCTAATGGACAACCCTATAAAGAGCACTTCACCGATGTCCGGGATATTGTGCAGGGGTTGGTTTTAGGGATCGAAAAAGATGCCGCAGTCGGCGAAGAATTCACACTCGGTGGAAACGGTGTCTTCAAACATGAAGAGGTCGCTCCATACCTATCTGAACGTTACCATAAGGATTTTGTTGATGTGAAACTCCCGCAACCTCTCCATTTTGAATTTGATTTAAGCAAAATCAAAACGCTGTTGGACTATGAACCACAACACGACTTGGCGAGTATCCTTGATGCTGCTGAAGCGATGCGTCGCGGCGAAGATGTTGGTATCATTCCGACAGGCGTTCGATGGACTTAGTATCCATTTTTTGACCATTCTTTTGTGCAATCTCCGACTCGTGCCTTCGTAGCTTTGGCAATTTTCCTTGATGTCTTGTGAATGATTGGGTTAAAATTAAACTACTTAGGCGTTGTACTTTATCTGAATACTGGTCCAACCTAATTAAACGCTAAGCCGAGAGATTCTTTGTTGTGAAAACCTCTTTTGGAACGCCCATTTTTTACCTGCTTATCCTCCTTATTTTTCCCCTCTTGACGTTGGGTTGCACCAAAACTACGGTCGCACCGACACGACAGGTTTCGTCGAGCACGAAGCACCTGGACCGACATATCAATGCCGTGCTTAAAAGGGAAGGGATTCAACCCTCAAAGATGTCCGAGGATACAGAGTTTTTGCGTCGCGTCCATCTTGATATGACTGGCAGAATTCCAACCCCCGAAGAGGTCTTGGATTTTCTTAAGGACGGTTCATCAACCAAACGTCAGAAAAAGATTGAGGCACTGTTTGACAGTGAAGACTACCTTGATTATTGGACCGGGTTGTGGGTGAATTGGTTAATCGGTAGGCGGCGCGATACCGACAGCCAGTACCTCGGCTTAAGACTTTGGGTCCGGGATGCCTTGGGAAAAAATATGCCGTACAACCAGTTTGTTCAGGAACTCATCGCCGCAGATGGGGAATTACGAGACAACGGCGCGGGAAACTATATTTTGCGTTACGAGCGTTCGCCTGTCTTTCTGACTTCGCATGCCTCCCGACTCTTTTTAGGACTCCCTATGCAGTGTACAGAATGCCATGATCATAAAACAGAAGTATGGAGCCAAGAGGATTTCTACGGCATTGCTGCCTTCTTTACTGGTATTGAGAGTGAGCAGAAAGGGTTTATTGAAGGTATGGATATGGTTGGTAATGAGAGGAGGATCGACAATTTTCTGCTTACCAACAAACCGGAAGATTCGATTTGGGTGAGAGACCTTGAGAAGCATGTCCGCCCACACTTTTTGGATGGAACGGAATACAAAGGTTCACGCCTTAAAAAACGCGAAGCACTCGCACAATGGATGACCGATAAATCAAATCCGTATTTTAGTCAGGCACTCGTGAATCGGATTTGGAAACGCTTTCTGGGACGTGCCTTTGTCGAACCCGTTGATGGGTTCGGAGAAGAAAACCAAGCTACGAACCCTGAACTTTTGAAGTGGCTCGCAAATGATTTCGTGATTCACGACTACGATTTACAACACTTAATGCGGACAATCCTGAATTCAGAGACGTATCAACGTACATCGCAAACGAATAAAAGTAACGAGGATGACGAATTCTATTACTCACATGCCTACGTCAAACCGCTAACTGCTGAACAGTTTTTCTATTCTCTACTGCAAGCCACCGGTTTTGAAAGGCTACAACAGGTTAAAATGGAAGGTATCAAAAAGCAAGGGGGCGAAGACCGCAGGGGAATGCTACGCTCGCTTGAAGAAAAGAAACGTGAACATCTCCAAAAATTTCTCTTTCTGCTTGATAACGGCGAGATGGAGGAAATTGAAGCCTTCAACGGCACCGTGCCACAGGCACTCATGATGATTAATGGGGATATGGTAAATGACAGTGCGAGTCATGAAGAACACGGCAGCTTCATAAATTACGTACTGGTAAAATGGCGCGAACCCGCAGACCGATTGGAGTATATCTATCTCAATGTCCTCTCTCGATTGCCAACGACTAAAGAAAAAACCTATTTCAAACGCTATATGGAGCGCAGTCT
Organism: Candidatus Poribacteria bacterium; assembly: GCA_022821965.1. Classification (GTDB taxonomy): domain Bacteria; phylum Poribacteria; class WGA-4E; order WGA-4E; family WGA-3G; genus WGA-3G. Next base: position 90,510 of record JAJECN010000010.1, on the reverse strand, counting down.
CTATCGTAACAAAGACTTGGCTTATGAAGACCTCTATTGGGTCTTGCTCAATTCAGCCGAATTTTCGCTCAATCATTAACTATAATGAAATCTACAATTCGTGATATACTAGTGAAGTCTGAAATAGGCTTAACCACTTTTTCGACTGAGATCTAGACGAGATCTTGACAAAAATTATGAAGGAACACTCTCAAATTATGAACTACCACCAAATGCTAAACAAAGAGCTAAGAGAAGAACTTAAAAAACGTGGACTGAAGGGATACTCGTCACTAAAAAAAGCACAGATGATTGAATATCTTTCAGCTGGAATTCATCCATTAAAGAACCCTATTAAACAGGTAAATCACCACCAAATGCGCGTAAAGGAGTTAAGAGAAGAACTCAAGGGACGTGGGTTAAAAGGATATTCATCGTTGAAGAAGACCCAGTTGATTGAATATCTTTTAACTGGAATCCACCCACTAAAAAACACACAGGTATCCCCGGAAATAGTAGGGGGTGAAATACGCGATCCATCTTCTGAAGTTATTGGATGTTCACCAACTCTTTTGGGCGGAACCGAGAAACTTCCTGTCAATCAAATTGTGTCAGGGGACTGCATAAATGTTATGCAATCTTTTCCTGATGGAATTTTTGATTGTTGTATCACCGATCCACCGTTTAATATGTCGAGAAAGAAAGGTTTAGGTTGGGCATTTAGTTCTCACGTCACGATGCAGGAACAATGGGATATTTTTGCCCAGGATGATTATTTCCAGTTCACTGTTGATTGGATTACTGAAGTGTTGAGGGTGCTGAAGACAAACGGCAATTTATTCATTTTTGGGTCTTTTCATTGCATCTTTACAATCGGTTTTATTCTTCAAAGTTTGTTCAACCGACGGATTATAAGCCAAATTGTTTGGTATAAACCTAACGCCCAGCCTAATATTACCTGCCGAATGTTTACTGAGTCTACTGAGTTTATCATTTGGGCGGTCAATAATGAAAGTAAGAAAGCTAAAAATTGGACTTTCAATTATGGAACAATGAAGGCGATGAACAATAACAAGCAAATGCGGAACATGTGGGAAATTCCGCTTACCAAACCGTCAGAGCGAAAGCATGGGAAACACCCATCACAAAAGCCTTCAGCGGTCGTCAATCGGCTTATTTTGGCTGGAACTAATGAAGATGATCTCATTCTTGATCCATTTTCTGGAACTGGAACAACAGCAGTTGTTGCCAAACAAAACAACCGGAGATGGATAATGATTGAGAAGGAAGAAGCGTATAATCAAATTGCTCAAAAAAGGGTTGATGAGTTGTTCGGTGAATTATTTGAGGATGGTTCAAATAACGATTGGTAATAGGGGGAAGTTATGGAAAGACATGAAGCAATTCAGAGATTGTCAGGCCTTATTGGTCAGGACCTCCGAGAACTTGCTGATGAGTATAAAGTCACTGTATTTAAAAAGGGCGGAGGAAAAAATAAAGGTTGGGCAGGTCATGTAATTGAAAGATATCTCGGCTTACCTATCAGTTCCTCTCAAGAACCTAATGCTGGATCATGGGAATTAAAACTGATTTCTCTACGACCCCTGAAAAGCAGAGAACTGACAGTTAAAGAGCCAATGCAAGTAACGCAGCTTAATCCTAATAATGTTAGGCAGACCGATTTTGAAAACAGTCATTTACTTACCAAATTAAAGCATGTTGTCATAGGGGCAAGAATTTGGGAGAGTAAACAGGAGGAAAAATCAATTTTTTATGGTGTTACGACTTTTGATTTATTAGATGATCTTGAGGTCTATAATCAGATAAAAGACGATTATAATTCGGTTAAAGAAACAATTCGCTCTCAAGGATTTTCTACTCTTAATAGCGGAATGGGCAAATATATCCAGCCTAAAACGAAGGGACCTGGACATGGAAGCACCTCAAGAGCCTTTTATGCAAAGATATCTTTCCTTAAAAAGTTCGTCTTACCCTTGTTATCTCAAGAGTAATAGGAGATTGGGCGCACGACTTCACTCGGATGTGACACGTGTGATGAAAGAATGTCTGGAGATTTTCAGTTTGGCCCTGTTCTCTTTGGTTGAAATCCAAGGTTATTCGCGTAAATTGGGCGTTCAGTTATGAAAAGATGAAAGCGATGGGCAATAACAAGCAGATGCGAACCATGTGGGAAATTTTGATAACCAAGCCTCAAAGCGGAAGTATTGGAAACATCCATCACAAAAGCTTGTAGCGGTCGTTAATCGGCTTATTTTAGTTGGTACTAATGAAGGCGATCTCATTTTTGATCCATTCTCTGAGATGAGAACTACAGCAGCTGCAGCCGATCAACGCAATCGGAATTGATCAAAACAGGCTTAATGAATTGCCTCATAGATTATTTGAAGATGGCTCTAACAATAATTGGTAATAGGAGAAAGCTATGGAAAGACAAAAAGCAGTTGAAGAATTATCAACGATTGCTGGTCAGGACCTTCGAGAGTTAGCCAGTGAATATGAAGTCACTGTATTTAAGGGTGAAAAGAAAAATAAAGGTTGGGCGGGACATGTCCTTGAAAGGCATTTAGATTTGCCTATTAATTCGGCTCAAGCACCTAACTTTGGGTCGTGGGAACTAAAAACAGTTCCCTTAAAATATCTACAGAATGGAGAGTTGAGAATTAAAGAGACAATGGCAGTAACAATGATCGATCCCTATAACGTCGAACGAACTGATTTTGAGGATAGTCATCTGCTAACCAAATTGAGAAAAATGGTTGTAGCTGCGAGAATTTGGGAAAGTCAACGAGAGGAAAGATCAATTTTATATTGTGTAACAACTTTTGATTTAGATGATCCAGTAGTCTACAATCAGGTGAAAGCGGATTATGACTTAGTCAGAGAAACAATTTGTACACAAGGGTTTTCTGCTCTTACCGGCAAAATGGGTGTATACATTCAACCCAGAACAAAAGGTACGGGGCATGGAAGTACTTCGAGAGCTTTTTATGCCAGAAAATCTTTTCTTGAAAAATTTATCTTCCCAGCACTATCTCAGAGGGATAACTAACAAGGCATATTGAGCTGTTTACGGATGGCGGGGGTTATAACGTCCGCCAGTTTTACTTTACCAAAGAAGCAATGAAAGCAATATTGGAAAGGATTTTATAATGGAAAGAGAAACAGCAATACAGAAATTATCCAACCTTAATGGTAAAGACTTAAGTAAATTTGCCGATGGGTACGGTGTCACAATAATTTCTAATAACGGCGGATACAATAAAGGGTGGCCAGGTCAAGTTGTAGAAAGGCATTTGGGTGGAACTATAGATTCCTCAAAAAAGCCTGATTTTGGGGATTGGGAACTGAAAACAACCGCTTTAGAATTTAAAAACGGTGAACTCAAATTTAGATATCCTATGTCTATAACAATGATTAATGAAAGTGATGTTAGGAAATCTAGTTTTAAAGATAGTGGTTTGCTGGCGAAATTAAGAAAAATGATAATAGCCACTACAATTTGGGAAGCTCCATATCAAACAGAAGTTGTTTTTTATGGAGCGGTAATGTTTGACTTAGATGATAATCAGCAAATTTACAAACAAATAGAATCTGATTATAACTTAGTTAGAGATAAGGTACTTAACGGTGAATTTTCTGAACTTCACGGATATATGGGTAAATATATCCAACCCAGAACAAAAGGTCCAGGTAAAGCGTTTTATGCAAGAGCTGCTTTTCTTAATGAATTTATATTGCCATTATTACACCAAAACGCAAAAGTATCTGGGAGATAATAATTCCAGTAGTAAGTCCACGAAAACTCCTTGGCTCACAAGGCTAATATTGGTTTCTCTAGTAGAAACGATCTATTCACAAAAGAGAAAGATATCTCCAGCCTTTAGTCTACTATAGTTTGGACAATTTCAGGGCGGTTCATGCCCTATTTTCAAAACATTACTGATTTTTCTCAAAAGTTCGGACGGATGTCTAACGCCTCGAAAAATCAGATAAGCATCCAAAACGGAAACCGGAAACCGATAAAAAAGGACGCATAGATCGGAGGTTTTCAGGAAAATCAAAATCAACGCTGCAATAGACGTAGCGTGGGCAGATCGCATTTTTAGGGAGCAGCGAAACCTCCGATTCACCCTCCGATCTAAGAATGTAGATGTCGGCGTTTCTGTGGTTTTCATGAGTGATATTCAGTGTGTTATATGCGCTGTGTTTCGTGTCTATGGGAGTCTACAAAATCTGAGAGGGTCCCTTCTGGTGTTCTCTTGAGTTCAACTACTCGAAACTCTTAAAATTGCCCAAACTATAGTTTAGTCTAAGGAAGTGTCGAATAATACCATTCTGTTAAGTTAAACCGAAATTTGGATGGATTCAGAACCGTTCAGTTTTCAGCAATTAACTAGCAACAATCAGAAAGATGGGTTCTACTATAATTGAGAAGTGCTTGGATTTACATATCCAATGCACACTAAAAGGAGAATACTATTATGAACAGACGTAATGTGTTCATTACTGTTTGTACAATCACGCTCGGCATTGCTGCACTTGCGATGTCGCAAACCTATTTTGAAGATAATTTTGATGATCCAAAGGCATCTGAAGACAAGTGGGTCCCCCTCTTTGGAGAATGGGAACTTAAGGCTGATGAATACCATCAACTCCAGAATTCACCCAACTGCATGAGCGTTGTCGCTGACGAATTTTGGGATGACAAGTGGAGCGATTACACTTTCGAGGTGAGAGGCAGCAAAATCAGCGGTGCTGAAGGTTTTCTGATTATGTTCCGGTGCCAAGGCTTGATGCAACCCCGTGGTCAGGCTCTTGAAGACCATCCGCCACGTATGGAGAAACTTAAACCTTCATTGGAATATTGGTGGAATCTTGGCGGTTGGGGCAACTCACGCTCACAAGTTGAATCGTGGGGCGGCAAAGCCGGTGCTAATAGCAACCACACCATAGATGAGAAAGATTGGTATAACATCAAGATCGTCAATACACCTAAAAGTTACACAGTCATCCTCAACGATGAAGAGGTCGCAAAAGTTGACGACGACACTGAAGGCGGTGTCGGGAGAGTCGGTTTAGCGACGTGGAGCACAGTTGCAAAGTATGACGATGTCGTTGTTTATGGGCCTGATGGACCGTCGTTACCGGTTGATGCCAAAAGTAAACTCGCAACAACTTGGGCACATCTCAAATCCGTAAAGTAGTTTTTGAACACTGTTATGAATAATCTTTAGCGCGGGGTTTTGCTGTCTCGCGCTACCTTTATGCAAAAATTTCAAATGCAAAATTATTTTTTACCCCCGCGAATCGAATTTGGCGATGGAACTATCCAAAATTTAGGTGAGCATGTCAAAGCGTTTGATGGCAAAAAACCACTCTTGGTAAGCGATGCTGGCGTTATCAATGCGGGTATTCTCGCTAAAGCAGTGGATGCCTTGGACGCAAGCAACTTGTCGCATGCCACATATTCAGATATTGAACCGAATCCGACGGACATCAGTATCACAGATGGTGTGGAAGCCTACAAAGCCGAAGCGTGTGATGTCGTTATTGCTGTGGGTGGCGGGAGTGTGATGGATGCCGCCAAAGCCATCCGCCTCTTGACGACCCATGAACCACCTTTAGAGCCGTACTACGCTGATGTTGGGGGGCTTGAACGGATTCGCGACGATATGCCGCCACTCATCTGTGTCCCGACAACGGCTGGCACCGGCAGTGAAGTCTCACAGGGTTCGATCATTACGGATACATCGTTAAACACGACGGATCGATGGCGAAAGCGGGCAATCGTTACGCCGTTCAACATGTCGAATATAGCACTTCTGGATCCGGGGATAACGCTCGGCATGCCACCTGCGCTCACCGCCGCTACAGGTATGGATGCTATCACACACGGTATTGAGGCGTATGTCGCAACGAAATATCACCCTATCGCTGAAGGGGTTGCATTGCAGGCACTCAGAATGTTGAGCGCGAATATCCAAAAGGTCTATCACGACGGTAGTGATGTAACAGCGCGCGGCGAGATGCTTCTTGGATCTTGTATGGCAGCGTTTGCGTTCCAGAAAGGACTCGGCGCGGTTCACTCTCTGGCACATCAACTCTCTACGGATGCCCCTATCCCGCACGGCGTAGCGAACGCGATTCTCCTACCGCCTGTCATGGAATTCAACTTCTCCCATGCCAAAGAGAGATACGCCGAGATAGCGCGTGCTTTAGGGATAGATACGAGTAAGATGGATATCGATGAAGCAGGGCGTGCTGCCATTGATAAAATCAAGGCATACAATGTAGAACTGAATATGCCCACTGGTCTCGGAGCTGCTGGTTTGGATCGAAAGAAGATTCCGAAACTCGGCGCGGATGCGATGCTCGATCACTGTCACAAATTTAATCCGAGAGAGTGTACGGAAGAGGATATGGTCGCATTATTTGAGGCGGCGTTTTGAAAAATCAGAGAACTCCTTTGAGTTGAAATGTGATAACTTCATTATATCAAAAGGATTCTCTTTATAGAAAAAATCACTCAATTATTTATCAAACCCACGTTAGTTGTGATTCTTTAGGACTTACCCAAATGCCTTTGCGTAAGTCCTAATACTGTTACTATCAAATTCGCGTTCCAATAGGGATTTCGGAGAACAGTGAACGATGAAAAGATACTATCTCTATTTCGTTTTTACATTGACAACTGTTGCTTTCATAACACAAGGAGCAGCGCAGGTCCCCACCGATGAAACAACAGAGTCCCTCCCACTGACAGATTACTTCGATCAGGTTACACTGTTTTCAGATGCTGGAGGACAAGGAAACAATACACCTCAATCTTCAGACCGAGCAGTTGGCTTTACAGTGGAGGTTATTCTTGTGTTAGAAGGGGATGGCACCACCAGCGAACTGACACAAGAGGAGATGCGGACTGAACCTTCAATTCTTAGAAAAAGAGGAAATTCCGCATGAAAACGAAGGTGTTTTTTATTGTTTTGACGTTCCTTCTGTTTTTAGGTGTCTATCTATCATCGAGCTTCGCTCAAGAATACACACGATTCAGCTTACCTGAGGAGGTTGACCCACACCTCACGGAAGGTAGGATCACTGCTATACAATATTCCCGAGACGGTCGGCTGCTGGCAATTGCGAGTTCCATCGGCATTTGGCTATACGATACAGACAGTGGTGAAGAGTTGCCGCAATTAACAAGGCATATAGGCGGTGTCAGCAGTGTCTCATTCAGTCCAGATGGGAAAACACTGGCAGGTGGAAGCGGAAGAGAAATCCGCTTGTTGGATGTAAAGACAGGTGCGCATAAGCAGTCGCTCAAAGGGCACACGACTTTTGTTTGGAGTGTTTCGTTCAGTCCAGATGGGAAAACACTGGCAAGTGCGAGTAGAGACAAAACCATCCGTTTGTGGGATGCGGAGACGGGTGTTCACAAGCGAACAATCAGAGGACATACGGATGAAGTTTTAAGTGTCTCATTCAGTCCAGATGGGAAAACATTGGCAAGTGGGGGTTGGGATGCCACTATTCGTTTATGGGATGTGAAGACAGGCGCGCTCAAGCGAATATTTAAGGGGCATACAGGCACTGTCAATAGCGTTTCATTCAGTCCGGATGGGAAGACCCTGGCAAGTGCAAGTGGGAAGGAAATCCACTTGTTGGATGTGAAGACGGGTGCCTACAAACGGAAACTCAAAGGGCATACAGGCACTGTCAATAGCGTTTCATTCAGTCCGGATGGGAAGATCCTGGCAAGTGGAGGTTGGGATAAAACCATCGGCTTATGGGATGCCAAGACGGGTGCGCTTAAGCGGATGCTTGAAGGACATATCAGTAATATCAGTAGTGTAGCCTACAGTCCGGATGGGAAGACACTGGCAAGTGCAAGTGGGAGAGAAACCCGTTTATGGAATCCCTCAACAATCGTGTATAGTGCCAGAGCAAGGATATTCAGTACCAGAGCTGACCGTGAAGGTTTTATCTGCGGAATCGGTGTCGGTACTGGGATGGCGAGTTATACCCAATCTCTTGTCGAATATTGGGGAAATGCGTACGAAGGACCTCGATTGGAGGCACGAGGCAGGGAATCAGCTTTTATAACTAATTTCAGAATCGGACACGGTTTGACTGATCAAGTCCTCATTTACTATACAAGTCGAATCGCGTGGATACCTCTGCGCAATCTTTATCGGGACACGGTCATCGCCAATGGCACAGCTGGTTTGGGAGTGACGATCTATCCTCACAACAAATCAAACTTTTATCTTTCAAGTTCCGTGGGGCTATCAACCTTAGCGACTTGGTTCCCACCCCTTGAATTGGAAAAGGCACGAGCAACAGGACTCGCGGTTTCGGCAGGAATCGGTTATGAGTTTTTTCCTCACAGTTCCGTTGACCTGACGGTGAGTTTTGGTAACGCATCCAGAACGGAAATTGATGAAAGGAATTACATTGAACTAACAAATGAGGTCATAACTGTTTTACTGACTCTCAACGGGCTTGCTTACTAATCTATTGAGGTAATCATGAATCAGAAAAAAATGTCCCTGTTTTTTGTGAGGGCACTGCCCGTGATAATCCTGTTGGTAACAGGCTTTGCAAGTTTGAATCTTATCAGTTGCGGGGCAGATGAGACAGAAACGGATGGGGGAACAAACCAACTAACAGTAGAAGAACAAAAACACCTTGCTCGATTTGTCGAATACGTCTTTTTTCCAACTGCCCCTTACGTAGATAAATCGTGGGTAGAGATAGTACCAGAGGAGGAAGTGGCGGAGAGTACTCCAATTGATTTTCCTACAGAAACAGCAGCCATTCAACAGGTCTACACCGAAGTTTATAATGCGTGGGAGGCAAGAGATTTTGAAACTGTTGCGTCGTACTTTTATCCTTCTACTATCAGATTCGTCTTTCTATGCGGTGGAGAGTTGGGCTTAGTACCTCGTAAGTTATTGAGCACAGTTTCGTTAAGGAACCCTTATAACGTGTGTAATGGAGGATTTTCTCCATTGAGTTCGACTCCTCTATTGACAGAATTTTATATCCGTCGTAAGAATGTCCAGATTCCTTGGCGTGAAGCGAGTGCAAAAACGGCTGATAACACCTATATTTACCTGACAAAACGGGAGAATAGATGGCACATGAATGAACTCGTCGTTACGGGTAAATGGGATACTCGGAAATACTTCGACGATCCGAAATACAAAGCCCCTGAGTAGCCGTGAAATCCAAGTCCTTGCGTCTTTGAGAGTTTTCAATCTTCAGTTACAAGAAGTCTGAAGTTAAAGAAAGCGTCTGTTTAACTGATAACTATTTTAGCCCCGTAGGGGTGGAAACCTCTATGTAGAAAATCGCTCCATCAATCTCTTGAACCCCGTAGGAGTGAAATCTGTAAAGGAGACAAAAGCACATGAAAATAAGAAACGTTTTTTCTTTACTGATAGTTCTATTTGCTTTTCTAACCCTCAACACGGCAACGAGTTTCGCCCAAGAGTTGCCGAAGCAGATAAACATTCTCGTAGGACACACCGGTTATGTCAATAGTGTTGTCTTTAGTCCGGATGGAAAAACCATCGCTAGTGGAGATGGATATCCCGGTAACACCGTGCGTCTCTGGGATGCGGCAACCGGTACACTTCTCAACACGATGGAACACTATAGTGTCAACAGTGTTGTTTTTAGTCCGAATGGAAAAACCATCGCTAGTGCAAGTGATTCAGGTCGTATCGATCCTCCTGTGCGTCTGTGGGATGCCCGGACAGGTACACTCTTAAACGAGTTAACGGGGGCCAGACTGGGTATCAAGAGCGTCACTTTTAGTCCGGATGGAAAAACCATCGCTGGTACTGGTGTAGAGACATGTTTTTGGGATGTACAGACGGGCACTCGCCTAGATCTAGCTCCCAGGGAAGGCGGTAATGCTATTGCGTATAGTCCTGATGGGAAAATTATCGCTATTGGGGGTTATGGTGCGGTGTATTTCTGGGATGCACAGACGCGCGAACACATAACTGAATTGGAACACTTCTCCGAAGTCAGAAGTATCGCGTATAGTCCCGATGGAAACAGGATCGCAAGTGTCGAGGGGACAGAGGTATTTCTCTGGGATATCCAGACAAGGACCCTCCAAAATACCCTTCAACATTTTGCCTGGACCTCCAGTGTCGCGTATAGTCCCGATGGAAACATGGTCGCTAGTGTAAGAGGGACACAGGTGTGGCTCTGGGATGCACACACGGGTACCCTTCTACACAAACTCGTCGGACACCCCGACGGTGCCAGATATGTTACATATAGTCCTGATGGCAACACCCTCGCCGTTGGGTGCAGTGACCAGACGGTACGCCTATGGCAACTCATGCCAGGTGTCGGTACAACGGACGTTATCCACGCAGCCACAGACACCAGTGGCACAACTGCCTCAATAACATTCACCAACACCGGACAAGATTCGCTGCAACTGCAAAACACACTCTCGGGACACACCGGTTCTGTCAATAGTGTCACTTTTAGTCCCGATGGAAAAACTCTCGCTAGTGCAGGTAATGAGATCTATTTATGGGATGTGGTAACCGGCACCCCAAAAACCAAGTTCACGGAACGTACCGCCGGTACCCTTGGTATCGCTTTTAGTCCCGATGGAAAAACCATGGTTAGTGTGAGTGCTAGCTACTTAGTTTTATGGGATGTAGCAACGGGAACCCTCACAAGGAACCTCACCGATAACAGAGGCGGTGGCTTGAGTGTTGCATATAGTCCCGATGGAAAGAGAATCGCTGTTGGGAGTTATGGAGCGGTAAACTTATGGGATACAGCAACCGGCTTGAAAGCTGAACTCGTAGGACACACAGATGAGGTTTACGGTGTTGCATATAGTCCTGATGGCCACACCCTCGCGAGTGGGTGTAAGGATCGCACCGTGCGTTTATGGGATGCGATAACTGGTAGACTCAAAAACACAATTGAACACACCTCCCAGATCTGGAGTGTTTCCTACAGTCCGGATGGTAGCACTATCGCGAGTACGAGTTTCGATAACACCGTGCGTCTCTGGAATGCGGCAACCGGCCAACTCCTCAACACACTCCCGGAACACACCGACTGGTTCCCAAGTGTTGCATATAGTCCTGATGGCCACACCCTCGCGAGTGGGAGTTGGGATAACACCGTGCATTTCTGGGATGCAGCGACTGGCAGACACCTCAACACATTCTCGGAACACACCGGTCCTGTCAATAGTGTCGCTTTTAGTCCTGATGGCACAATCCTTGCAAGTGGGAGTTCCGATGGGACGGTACTCCTATGGAGTCTAACTCCTTCCGCCGTAAGTCCTAACATCAGCGATGCCCGTGTTAAGGCAGATGTTAATAATGATGGTGTTGTAAATATCCAAGATTTGGTGTCGGTTGCTGCAAACTTCGGTTTTAGGGGTCAGCACCCTGCAGATGTCAACGGCGATGGGACAGTTGACATTCGAGACCTCGTCGCTGTCGCTGCTGCATTCGGAGGGATGGCAGCCAATGCTCCCGCTGCAGTCCATCTCTCCCAGTTCTCTCCAGAGACCGTGCAGCAGTGGCTGACGCAAGCACAGCACTTAAGTCTCACAAACGCAATCTCACAACGCGGTATCCGTTTCTTGGAGCAGCTGCTGTTAACATTGACTCCTAAAGAGACGGCACTGTTAGCGAACTATCCGAACCCATTCAACCCGGAGACATGGATCCCGTATCAGTTGTCCATGCCAGCGGATGTAACGCTACGCATCCATGCCGTGGATGGCAGTTTAGTCCAAACCTTATCCTTAGGACATAAGGCAAGTGGTGTATATCAGTCGCGCAGCCGGGCGGCGTACTGGGATGGTAAAAACGAGATCGATGAGCCTGTCGCGAGTGGCGTGTATTTCTATACATTAACCGCAGGTGATTTCACCGCCACACGAAAGATGTTGATACGAAAGTAATTTTCTCAGCGGCGTGGTCTCCAACCGCGCCGTTCCTCTCGTAGGTCTGGTCTCCCTACTGGAGAATTGGCACAATCCAACCCTTCGTCAGTGCCGGTTTATATGCATTATCGCGCAGATAATCCGACGTTTGCCACAAGCAGAGATGCTCACCATCCGGCATCCAAACAACGGAAGTCAGTTTCATCGGCGTGCGGGCAATAGGGAATTTCTTACCGCTCTCAAGATCGTAAACCCAGACCTTCCAGCGGATGCCCACGCAGTCCTCACGTTCCATATATGCCAACTGCTTACCCGTTGGTGACCACGACGGCGATGTATGTTTCAGAATCTGCGTTAAAGTTGACACCGTTTCTGATAGGTGCAGCTGCTTGTCAAACAGTTGACCGGGACGGTTGCCACCGGACAGGACATAAGCCAGTTGTGTGCCATCTGCTGACCAATTGATTTGATGTACCTGTTGATGTTGCGTCTGGATCTCTTTTATGCGTTGACCTTCTATATCTTGGATGCGGACACCGACGTATTTTGAGTTGTTCACGCCAAAGGCGACGCGGGTGCCATCTGCTGCCCAAGACGGCGCATCCAAATAGGTATAAGAACGCTGTGGACGTTCAATTGGAACACGGGCAATAGCCCCTAAACCGCTACCATCGCTGTTGATTCGATAGACAACATCCAGTCCTTTCTCACGTCTTCTGAACACCAAACGGTTGGATGTCGGTGAAAAGGCGGGTCCATCTCCACGAGCCAATTGTCTAATCCGCCCAAACTTCCAATCCACTGTATAGATATATCGTTCGCCATTTTCGTCAACCTCAAACGCCAAAAGTCTACTGTCAAGCGACCAAGAAACGGACGGATTGTAAAACTGTCCAGTATAGAGTTTTCGGGCACGCTCACCTTTCCGATCCATAATCCACAATTCATTCGCACGCCAATACCTGCTCCCTAAGTCTCCCCTTTTCAAAAATGCAATAAACTGTCCATCAGGACTCCAACGAGGGAATTCCGCACCTTCAATCAATTGCACCTTATACGGAGCCACAGTTGACTGGTCTTCGCTGCGACAGAAATTCGTATTGAACATGATGTCGTCTGTTTCTTCAAAGTCCCCGAAGGCGAATTTGTTCATCCATCCGCGAACACCGTTCGGGAGCTCAATCTCATACCATCCACCCGAAACTTGCACGATTGGCAAGTTCACGCCATCATTGAGTTCTAACAGCACGGAAGCCCCTTCGCTGGCGGGGTTTGTAACCCCGCCTTTTCTGGTGTAAACGGGGGCAGCGTCATGCGTTACAACACCCTGCCGTCGCGTATCTGTTGTCCGATTCTCGCTAGCGCGGTTTGTAACCTCACGATCTTTGCTGGCGAGGTTTGTAACCTCGCTTGCACTTGTAAACGCATAAACGTTACCATCGCCAGAGGCAGCGTAAAGGATGCCATCAGAGATAGCAGGCGCAGCACTCACAAAGCCACCGAGTTGATATGCCCAAGTTTCAGCCTTAGATACTGCATCAAACGCGTGAAGATGACCGTCTCGTGCACCGATATAGACGATACCGTTTGCTGTCACAGGATAACTCTCACTCCCATTTGTTTGATCCCGCCACAGATTCGCATTGTGTTCCGGAAAGATAGGACGGAACACGCCTTTTGCACACCCATATTCAATGCCACGAATGCGGACTGTCCGTTCACGCATCGCTTCAAGTTCACCTGTCCTCGCGTTTAAGAGATAGATTTTTGACGGAAACGCGCCAACATAAACTTTATTGTCAGAAACGATTGGTGGCGCATCCATCCAACTTTTTGTTTTGAACTCCCACAGTTTCTCGCCTGTTTTCGTATCCAATGCATAAACTTTGTTATTCCGAGCATTGAAATAAACCTGATTCCCCAAGACCGTCGCAGAATAGCGGATAGCATCCCCCGCATCAAAAACCCATTTAACACCCCACTGCTTTGCATCGAGGGCGTACAATTTGCCGTCAGTTGAACCGATATACAAAATCCCGTTTGCAATTACTGGAGAGGCATGGAGGGGCCCACCCGTCTTGAATTTCCAAAGCAATTTCAACGGTGGTGTGAGGTTTTTATCAGGGCTGATCCCCGAGAAACCTAAATCGTGCATGAACGTATGCCAATCTTCGGCACGTGGAGGAGGGGTAACAAGTTCCGTAACTTCAGAGGTGGGCTCTTGTTGTGTTTCGGATTGATCGGTCTGGTTCGTTTGCTGTGAATCACATCCCCACACAAGCAGAAATATGAACACAATCAGGTATTTTCTGTTCCGCAATCGTCTGATAATATGCACAAATAGATGCCTCTCTCTACGAAGTTCTAATACCTATCAGTTTAGCACGATTTGCAACATAATGCAACTGCAATGTCAATGGTCTTCAGAAGCATTCAATTCTCTTGTAGGTGGGATTTCCGAATCCGGATCCGGTAACGTGAACTCCGATGCCCGACTCTTCAGTAAATCGGTATTTTTACCCCCTAAACCCCCTTATCAGAGAGACTTTAAGAGGAAATGTGTAAGTCTTATTATTTCTAGACCACAAGATTAGAAAAATTTGAATTTGTGGTGAATTTGTGTTAAAATTTAACTCCTACAAACACAATACCATCTCATATTTTAATTGCAAGCGGTAAACCAGAATGAACACATTAGAATCCAAATTAGGTGAAGTCGACCCACAAATTGTTGAAATCGCCGCCAAAGATTTAAAACGTCAGCAAGATTCTCTCATGCTAATCCCTTCCGAGAATTACGCCAGCCGTGCTGTTATGGAGGCGCAAAGCAGCATTCTCGCCAATAAATACGCCGAGGGTTATCCCGGTGAGCGTTACTATAATGGATGCCAGTTTATGGACGATGTTGAATCGCTCGCGATTGCGCGCGCGAAGGGGCTCTTCGGCGTTGATCACGTCAATGTCCAACCGCACGCTGGCAGCCAAGCGAACATGGCGGTCTACCACGCGCTGCTCGAACCGGGTGACACAATTCTCGGTATGTCTCTCAGCCAAGGTGGACATCTCACGCATGGTGCTGGTGTCAACTTCTCAGGACACCTTTACAATATTGCTGCTTATGGTGTAGATGCTGAAACCGAGCGTATCGACATGGAAGAGATCATGCGTCTTGCTAAGGAGCATCGTCCGAAACTTATCGTTGTTGGTGCGACAGCCTATCCTCGACACTTTGATTTTGCCGGATGGCGACAGGTTGCTGATTCCGTGGATGCCTACTTACTTGCAGATATAGCGCATATTGCGGGACTTATTGCTGGTGGCGCGCATCCGGATCCCGCTCCATACAGCGATGTGATCACCACAACAACACACAAGACCTTACGCGGTCCCCGCGGTGCCATGATTATGTGTAAAGCCGAACACGCGGATAAGATTGATCGCGCTGTGTTTCCGGGTTTACAGGGTGGACCTTTTCTCCATACAATTGCTGCGAGAGCCGTTGCCTTTAAGGAAGCGAGTGAACCCGCTTTCAAAATATATCAGGCACAGATTGTTAAAAATGCGAAAGCACTCGCTGCGAGATTAATTGAAAATGGATTCCGATTAGTGAGCGGTGGAACCGACAATCACCTGATGCTGATAGATCTTACCTCCAAATATGAGAAGCTCAGTGGACGACAAGCCGCGGATCACTTGGAAGATGCCGGAATTATTGTGAATAAAAATACGATTCCTTTCGACAAAAGGAAACCGAGAACAACGAGCGGTTTACGTCTCGGTACGCCAATGCTCACAACTCGCGGCATGAAAGAGGATGAGATGCTCCAGGTTGCGGATTTCATCGCGGAGACGCTTGAAAACAGGCAGAAAGCCTCTATCAAACAGCAAATCCGGGGGAAAGTCAAAGAACTCTGTGAACAATTCCCGATTTATGAATATTTAGAGTAGTTATCGGTTGTCAGTCGTCAGTTATCAGTTAAAAGAGATTTCCGATTGTCCAGTCTGTTCTTGTAGTCGTCGTTACGCAACTGAAGAAACAAAAGTTATCAAAAGACGAATTAACAATCAAAAACCAAACTGAAAACTGACAACTATTATGAGATATAGCGCGGAATGAAATGGAGCGCGGATATACGGAGAGGAACGTTTTTGACACATCCCGCCCTCACCGAACCGTAAGGCAACTTAAAAAATGGATTATGAAGCAGCACTCGCCTATATCGAATCATTTATTGACTATGAAAGAAGTCCCGATTTTTCACGGCAGGCACGGTTCTATAATCTGGACAGGATATCCTTATTACTGGCACTGCTCGATAATCCACACGATAGATTAAAGGTTATCCACATCGCAGGGAGCAAAGGGAAAGGCTCCACGGCTGCACTCGTGGCATCGGTGCTTACGCATGCTGGCTATAAAACGGGCTTATTTACATCCCCGCATCTCATTACGCCGCGAGAACGGTGCCGTATAGATGGTGAGTTAATTTCAGAAGCAGACGTTGCGTGCTATATTGAGAAACTCAAGCCTGCGATAGAAACTGTTTCCGCTTCTGAATTCGGACGTGTTTCGTTTTTTGAAATATACACAGCACTTGCTTTTTCCTATTTCGCCGACAAAGCAACTGACTTTGCCGTTATTGAGGTCGGTTTGGGCGGTAGGCTCGATGCAACGAACGTTGTCACGCCGATTACAACTGTTATTACACCAATCGGTTTGGAGCACACTGCGATATTAGGCGAAACTTATACTGAGATAGCAGGCGAGAAGGCGGAAATCATTAAACAGGAGTGTCCATTGGCACTCGCTCCGCAGCATCCGGAGGCACAGGCTGTATTTGAAAAAGTGGCAGGTGAACGCAAGGCACCGATTCTTGAAGCAAAGGGTTTAGTTGGGAAAAATTCCTGTGTATCAATTCCCCGCCTCGTTCAGGATACCGATGGTGTCCCTGTGGCACAGCAATTTGACGTGGAAACGGATTTGGAGCGTTATTCGCAACTCACTATACCACTTTTAGGGCACCATCAGTTTGTAAACGCGACAACGGCTATTGCAGCGATTGAATGCTTGAAACAGAAAGGATACATAATTCCAAAAACCAGCGTTTACGCGGGATTTAAGAATGTGCAATGGCGTGGACGAATTCAGCGAATTATGTCCTCACCGATTATTATACTTGATGGTGCACATTCGCCGGTCTCGATGGAGGCGTTATGCTGTACAATCCGTCAGAGTTTTCGTTACACTCAGGTGACCTTTATCGTTAGTTTAATGAAAGATAAAAACCTGACAGCAATTGGCGACATTATCTCACAAACAGCAGATTCCGTGATTACGACACAAGTTCCCAATAACCCGCGTGTGATGCCTGCTGAAGAGATACAGTATACTTGGAAGGGTATATGCAAGAGAGTAACTACATGTTCAACGCCGGAAAAAGCGATCGAGAAGGCGTTATCTGACGCAGCACCAACAGATTTAATTTGTATTACAGGTTCGCTCTATCTTGTTGGTCAAGCACTTAAAATATTTAAATCGAATTTTTCAGCGAAAGATTGTATTGAAATTCCTCTTTCTTAGCGAAAGATCGTAAGCCCGTAATGAAATGGAGGGGTTTTGCTGGGGTGCTTCTCCAGCTCTATAGAAAGGAACTTCAATGCTCAAATACACTTCATCGAACCGCAAGGAAAATTAAAAAAAGAGAGGTTTTTAATGCGTGATATCACTTGCAAGAGAGGGTGGCTAAATTGGAAATCATTTCTGGTACTCCTACCCATCCTAAATTTAGCCACCGAGGCTTTTGCCCAAACAGACCCCCAACCTGCTCTACCACCGGTATGGTGGATTTCCCCTATCGGTGCGCTTATCGCTTTGGGATTTGCTTATCACTTTTACCGTGCTGTGATGAAACAGGACGAGGGCAATGAAAAAATGCGAGACATCGCACAATCTGTGCGCGATGGTGCGATGGCATATCTCAGACAACAATACAAAGTGGTAGGCATCGTTTTTGTTGTCCTCTGCCTTATTTTTATCTTCATGGCTTTCGTCCTTGATGCCCAGAACAAAGTTGTCCCGTTTGCCTTTCTCACAGGCGGTTTTTTCTCAGGCCTCTGCGGTTTCCTCGGCATGAAGACAGCGACCAATGCTTCGGCACGTACGACAAGTGCCGCGATGCAAGGACTCAACGCAGGCTTAAAAGTTTCGTTCCGTGCTGGCGCAGTTATGGGATTAATAGTCGTCGGATTCGCGCTCCTTGATATTACCGGATGGTTTCTCATTCTCTACTATCTGTTCCCCAAGATACTGCCCGGATTTTTAGAAGTAAATCCGCTACCGCAAATTACGGTGATTATGCTCAGTTTTGGTATGGGTGCCTCAACCCAAGCACTCTTTGCTCGTGTTGGTGGTGGTATCTATACCAAAGCGGCGGACGTTGGTGCAGACCTTGTCGGAAAAGTTGAAACCGGACTTGCAGAGGATGATCCCCGCAATCCTGCAGCCATCGCAGATAACGTCGGTGATAACGTCGGTGATGTCGCAGGCATGGGAGCGGATCTCTACGAATCCTATGCAGGATCAATCCTCGCGACGGCTGCTCTCGGTGTCGCAGCTGTTGCTGCCAGAGACCACAATGACCTTACCCTCCAGTTGAAGTATCTCTCAGCACCGATGATTATTGCCGGTATCGGCGTGATCCTCTCCATTTTGGGTATCTATATGGTGCGAACAAAAGAGGGCGCGACGATGAAACAGCTGATGGGTTCCCTGAACTTAGGCATCAACGGAAGCGCTGTAGGCATCGCGGTCGTTTCACTTCCCATTCTTATGTATTTGGGACTTCCAAACCTATGGCAGATTTGGGGGGCAATTATCGCAGGGCTTGTAGCAGGTTTGATTATCGGCAAAGTCACCGAAATCTTTACCTCTCACGATTACGCTCCAACGCGTGCCATTGCCAAGCAGGCACAAACCGGACCCGCAACAGTGATTATTGAAGGCATCGCAGTCGGCATGGAATCAACAGCGATTCCAGTCATAACGATTGTTGCTGCAGTCGCTATCAGTTATTACCTCCCCGGTGGGGCAACCGAACCCCTGATGGGGCTTTACGGGGTCGGCATCGCCGCTGTCGGTATGCTGGCGACGCTCGGTATTACCCTCGCTACAGATGCTTATGGACCCATCGCAGACAACGCCGGTGGAAACGCCGAAATGGCGGAACTCGATAAAAGTGTCCGAGAACGTACAGATCAGTTGGATGCACTCGGTAACACAACAGCCGCAACCGGCAAGGGGTTCGCAATCGGTTCAGCCGCGCTAACGGCACTTGCACTCTTAGCTGCCTACTTAGAAGAAATCCGATACGGTCTAATCCATTTAGCAGGCAAGGATACGCTGGACATTGAAGGCGAAGGCACAGTTGAGACGCTGAAAGTCACCGTCAGTCAATTCATGGATTACTACGATGTTACCCTGATGAACCCACAAGTCCTCATCGGACTGTTCATAGGTGCAGTAATGGCGTTCTACTTCTGTGCATTGACAATGAAAGCCGTCGGACGCGCCGCCGGTGCTATGGTAGAAGAGGTCCGCCGTCAGTTTCGTGAGAGACCCGGTATCATGAAAGGCGAAGAAAAACCAGATTACGCACAATGTGTCGAAATCTCAACAGTTGGTGCACAACGGGAAATGATTTTCCCATCACTCATCGCCATCATTGTACCTGTCGCTGTCGGTCTAATTTTTAATGTCGGCGGTGTATTAGGATTACTGGCAGGTGGATTGGCAACTGGGTTCGTTCTCGCAATTATGATGGCAAATGCTGGCGGTGCATGGGACAATGCCAAAAAGTTTATTGAAGAGGGTAGCCACAAGGACGAATACGGTGAAAAAGGATCAGAACAGCACAAAGCAACTGTTGTTGGTGATACCGTTGGAGATCCTTTCAAAGATACCTCCGGTCCTTCACTTAACATTTTGATTAAATTAATGTCTATGGTGTCTGTGGTGTTTGCCGGTCTCATCGCGAAATACGGCGGTGTGCTTAGTAGTTGGCTCGGTATATAGTAGTTGGTGAATTAAAACAGACCTAAATATGAAAGTAAAAAACGTCATTGTACATGCCTTGGGTGTATTCATTTTTTCCATAGGGTGTCAGCAGTTAAACGACCAGATGCAGACGGGCCCTGATGATGGCCTATCTGTCGTTGTAGGTGGCGTTGATGCAGATGAAACAGGCTATACAGGTCCTGTTTTTATTGGTGATGCAGGAGATAGGTTCGGAACCGACGAATATGCCTTAAATTCTGCTGCTATCACAGATGACACGCTGAATATCAGTGTATCCTATAGTGGAGGATGTGAAGATCACCAATTCACACTCGTCGTTTCGGATACGTTTCTTGAATCGTTCCCCGTTCAACTGCACGCTTCCATTGCACACAATGCTAACGGCGACACATGCGAAGCATATCCAACGGAGAACTATCGCTTTGACCTCACGGCAATCAAGAAAATGTACCAGACAGCTTACCGACAAAAAGCGGGCACTATTATTTTACGACTCAAAGATGCTCCAGATGGAGAACTTGTCTACGAATTTACCATGTAGTTTCGATCTCTAAATCTCGGCGTTGTAGGGAAACCGTGTTCCCTTGTGGCTGCCCTCTGCTTGTCTACCAATTTGTAGGAGAACACAAAGAAATGTCCAATAAGCTGAAGCCCCGAAGTTATGCGATTACCGATGGCCCCGACCGCGCCGCCGCACGCACCATGCTCATGTTTGGCGATGGCGGGTTATCACCCGAAGACCTTGACAAGCCGATTATCGGGGTTGCCAATACATGGATCGAAATCGGTCCCTGTAACTTCCACTTAAGAAGACTTGCCGCCAAAGTCAAAGAGGGTATCCGTGCTGCAGGCGGAACACCGCTTGAATTTAACACCGTTAGTATCTCCGATGGTATCACGATGGGGACTGAGGGTATGAAAACCTCACTCATCAGTCGGGAAATCATCGCCGACTCGATTGAGTTAGTTTCCATCGGCAATATGTTTGATGCTGTCGTTGCCCTCTGTGGCTGCGATAAGACCGTCCCCGGCACCGTCATGGCGTTGGCACGGTTAGATATTCCGTCGCTCACCCTCTACGGCGGTTCAATCATGCCGGGCAACTTTCAGGGACGCGATGTCACCATCCAAGATGTGTTTGAAGCAGTTGGGCAGCACGCAGAAGGCACAATAACCGTCGAAGAATTGGACGATCTGATTAGTAAGGGATGTCCCGGTCCCGGGGCATGCGGCGGACAATTTACTGCCAATACTATGGCAACAGCCGTTGAAATGTTAGGGATTGCCCCGATGGGAAGTGGAAGTGTCCCCGCCGTCGCAGAAGACAAGGATCAGGAGGCATACAAAGCTGGGCAACTTGTCATGGACATGCTTGCTGATGATCGGCGACCGAGTCAGATTATCACTCGTAAGTCGCTTGAAAACGCTATTACCTCTGTCGCTGCAACCGGTGGTTCTACGAACGGTGTTTTGCATCTCCTCGCCATCGCACACGAAGCACAGATTCCGTTGACGCTTGAGGACTTCCATGCCATTAGTCAAAGAACCCCGGTATTGGCGGACCTCAAACCCGGCGGACAGTTTGTCGCCACCGATCTCTATGAAGCGGGTGGCATTCCATTCTTAACAAAACGCTTGGCAGAAGCAGGTTTGCTCCACACTGACGAACTTACCGTCACAGGTAAAACCATAGGTGTAGAAGCAAACGCAGCTACTGAAACTGAAGGACAACAGGTCGTCAGACCAGTAAATGCACCGCTCAAACCGACGGGTGGATTTGCGATCTTGAGGGGGAACCTTGCCCCGGATGGGTGTGTCATCAAGTTAGCCGGACAGGACAAAACGCTCCATCGCGGTCCCGCGCGTATCTTTGAACGGGAAGAGGATACCTTTGCTGCTATCAAAGGCGGAGAGATTAAACCGGGTGATGTTGTCGTTATCCGTTATGAGGGACCCACCGGTGGTCCCGGTATGCGCGAGATGTTGGGCGTAACGGCAGCAATTGTCGGCGCAGGCTTGAGCGAAGATGTTGCCCTCTTAACCGATGGCAGATTCTCTGGTGCAACACACGGTTTCATGATTTGCCACGTCGCGCCCGAAGCAGCAAGAGGCGGGACAATTGCTATCCTCCAAGAGGGGGACGAAATCGTAATTGATGCAAAGGAACGACGACTCGACGTTCAACTCTCCGACACAGAAATTCAAGCACGCTTTGAACAGTGGACACCACCTGAACCGCGCTATGCTCGCGGGGTCATGGCAAAATATGCGAACTCAGTCTCTTCTGCTTCCGAAGGTGCTGTGACGGGATAAAACCCTTAAATGCGGTTATCTTAGCGATTAGTAAGTTGCCGACGGAGACGTTCTATCTCAATTTCTGCTTCGTGTCGCCGTTGGGTCTCTTCTGCTGCGCGCGTTTCTGCTTCCATGCGAAGGTGCTGTTCTTCCATCCGACGGTGTTGTTCTTCCATGCGAAGTTGCTGCTCTTCCATCCGAAGATGCTGTTCTTCTATCCGAAGGTGCTGTTCTTCCATTGAAGTCGTAATCGGAGTGCCATCAGGTAGATACGGGCGCAAAAGCCTGACGTGGGTATCAAGTTGGTCCTCCCACCGAAAATAGAGATTTAACGCTTCGCTGAACAAGCCACCTTGGGCATCAGGGATGATTTCGACAATATCCCCCCCTGGGTTTCGCCGCCACCCCCGAAATTCCGACGGTTTCTTCATTTCAGGTTGATGGATGAAATACTCTTCAGCCCCCATATCACCGAGATAGATTTGAACTTTCTCATGCCGATCCTGGTTTGCCGTTGAATCGGAAAGAAATTCAAAAATAGCCACGGGGGTGGCACCTTCTGACCACGTATAAAAACTGCGCCGCTAGGGTATCTATGATCTCCTCCGTATCAGTGTCGGAAGGTCCCTCACTCGCATAAGAGCGCGAAGTCTCTGTCAATTGTTTTTGAAAGTTTCCGATACGTTTTCTATAATTTTAGCAAGCCTCTTATCTTTTGTCAAGTAACAATACCTTTGCCAATTATCTGAGTTTGCGTTGTCGGAAAAGTCTTGTAAAATACCCTTCAATTTGTTAGAATATGACTTATGAATAAACAAAAACCTATTATCCTTAACCAAGCGGAACTTGATTGGGAAACGTGGGACGATCCAGACCTCGCTACCAGAAGTCCAGTCCGTTGGAAAATCCTCGTATCGGGTGAACGTGGACCCAGCAGTCGGCTCAGCACCGGAATAGCAGAGATGGCTCCGGGGACCCTACTCCCACTCCATCACCACGAACCCGAGGAAACGTATTATGTCATCAGTGGTTTTGGATATGTAACAGTAGATGATAGCGAAGCATCACTGGGGCCCGGGGCATCGGTTTTCATACCTTCTAATGCAAAGCATTCACTCCGTTGCACCGGCACCGAGAAGTTAGTTTTCCTATTCACTTTCGCAGCGGATCGGTTCGATGAAATCGTCTACCATTTCGATGCGTAATGCCTCGTTACCGAACAGTTTGAGAATGCTTCTAAGGTAAATTGTTAAGATGTCAATGTTAAAAGTAACAGATACTAAACCCATCATCTCCAATGCAGATGCCAGTTTGATAGGCATCGGCGATGGCATTGCTCGGTTTGAACTGCATAGCAAGTTGAACATCATCGGGGACGGAATGCTGGAGATGTTTGATGCCGCGTTGGACGAAGTAGAAACGAATTATGCGGGAATGGTTGTTGCTACAGAGGCGAAGCATTTCTCGGTGGGACTCAACCTTATTCTCCTATTAGAGCGTGCCAAGAGCAAAAATTGGGAAGCGATTTCGGAAACACTCCGAAAACTACAAGCCGTCTGTACACGACTTCGGACTGCATCAAAACCGGTTGTTGCTGCAACATCGGGCATGGCACTTGGGGGTGGTTGCGAACTTGCCTTTGGGGCAGATGCAGTACAAGCGTTTACTGAAAGTTCCCTCGGTCTGGTTGAAGTCCGCGTTGGACTCATTCCGGGTGGCGGTGGCACTAAGGAGATGGCACTCCGATGTTTGGACGGACAGACACTGCCTGCGCCAATTCAGGACCTGTTTCCGCATGTTAATAAGGCTTTTGAGACAATCCGAGAATCCACAGTTTCACAAAACGCTGCAGAAGCAGTAGGGCTCGGTTACCTTCGTCAGACTGATGCTATCTCATCGAATCAGGAAACACATCTTGAAGATGCCAAGCGATTGGTCCTTTCAATGCACGAAACAGGGTATAACCCACCGGAACCACCACAGATATTTGTGCTCGGTGAAGAGGGGATCGCTCGTCTCAATCTACAAACACATCTCCTTCGGCAAGCGGATGCTATTGACGGCTATACACAGCACCTCGCTAATCAATTGGCTTACGTCCTGTGTGGCGGCGCACTTTCGGTTCCACAATTCGTCACCGAACAGTATCTGCTTGACTTGGAACATGAAGTCTTTCTCAGTCTTTGTGGGGAACAGGAAACGCACGCGAGGATAGAAGCAACACTCCAGAAGAGTAAAAAGTAATGCAAACGACACCAGACGTAGTTATCGTATCTGCGGTGCGCACAGCTGTAGGAAGAGCGGGAAAAGGAACGCTGAGAAACACGCGCCCCGATGAACTCGCCGCTGCTGCGCTCCGCGGGGCAGTTGGTAGACTCCCACAACTTGACTTGGATACTATAGATGATGTCATCATTGGCTGCGCTACCCATGAGGGACCGCAGGGTTACAACGTCGCCCGCATCGCAAGTTTACGTGCAGGGTTTCCGGTTTCCGTACCTGCCATTACGATCAACCGTTTCTGCGCATCCGGTTTAGAAACGATAGCGATGGGTGTTGAGCAGATTCGATCTGGGCGTGCCGATGTGGTTATCGCGGGTGGAGTAGAGAGCATGAGTCAAGTCCCGTTCGGTGCCAATCTTTCTCCAAACCCTACACTCATCGAAAATGCCCCGGATGCCTACCTCAGTATGGGATTAACTGCTGAAAATCTGGCGCGAAAATACAATATATCTCGCACTGCCCAGGACACTTATGCATACCAGAGCCATCGCAAGGCGATCTCGGCAATTGATGCAGGCAAATTTCGAGAAGAAATCGTTCCGTTCACGGTAGAGGAGACGCTTCTCAATTCAGAGGGTGCTCCTGAAACGAACAGTTCGGTCTTTGATACGGATGAGGGACCCCGCCGAGATACATCGTCAGAAGCGTTGGCATCTCTCAAACCTGTTTTTCATGTAAACGGAACTGTAACCGCTGGCAACGCCTCTCAGATGAGTGACGCTGCCGCCGCTGTCGTCCTCATGTCTGAGGTGCGCGCGGAAGCGGAAGGTTACGAGCCTTTGGCTCATTTTGTCAGTTACGCCACAGCCGGTGTTTCGCCCGAAATCATGGGAATTGGACCTGTGCCTGCAATCCCGAAGGCACTTGCACCTGCAGCGTTAACTTTGGCTGATATAGACGTTATAGAACTCAACGAAGCATTTGCTGTACAAGCTCTCGCCGTAATTGAGGAGGCACAGCTGCCGCCTGAAAAAGTAAACGTCAACGGCGGGGCAGTCGCGTTAGGGCATCCGCTCGGTTGCACAGGCACAAAACTCACTGTGAGCTTGATTAATGAAATGCGTAGGCAACATCACCGATACGGCATGGTAACGATGTGTGTCGGCGGTGGTATGGGTGCCGCTGGCATTTTTCTAAATCCGACGTAAAAAAAGGAAGTGGTGTTTCCTCTTTCCGCCATACCCACGAAGTTTTAATGCGCACATAGCCCGTAATGAAATGGAGGGCGGATAGACGGGGAGGAACGTCAAAGGTCAAACCCACTTCAACGAACCGCAAGGAAAATTAAAAATATGCAAACGCATGTCTATCTCTCCATAGCAGGAGAAAACAGAATCGCCATTTACACATTTGATGCTTCTGATGGTAGCATCGAATTTCAGAAAAATATTGATGTCACCGGTTCTCCGGGTCCGTTAGCACTTTCACCTTGTGGTAACTACTTGTATGCTGGTCTACGCTCCAGCCGAGAGATCGCAAGTTTTCGTATTGATGAAGAGACAAAACACCTCTCACACTTGCGGACAGTCCAGCTGGACGCGGATACGTGTTATATTGCGCCAGACAAAACCGGTAATTTTCTGCTCTCCGCCTATTACGGTGCTGGCAAAGTTACTGTACATACAATCGGCAACGATAAAACTGTCCAAGGTGAACCGCTTCAGACGGTCGAGACCGATATACACGCCCATTGTGTCGAAACAGATGCCTCAAACCGATATGCCTTTGTCCCGCATACTGTCCCTCGAAATGCAATCTATCAGTTTCATTTCAATGAGGATACAGGCACCCTTACGCAAAATCCTGTAGGAAATCTCAATCCGGGTGCCCCGATTGGACCCCGGCATTTCTGCTTGCATCCGAGTAAACCGATCTTCTATTTCTCAAATGAACAAGGATCGAGCGTCTCTGCCTACACCTTGTGGGAAGAAGAGCACCCGGGGACCTTGATAGACCTACAAGAAGATCTCTCTACGCTCCCCGCAGATTTTGATGCGGATAATACTTGCGCTCAAATTCACATCGATCCACAGGCAACATTTCTCTACGTCTCCAATCGCGGGCACGACAGCATTGCAGGATTCGCAATCGATGAAGAGAGCGGCGAATTAACTCCCATCGGGCATCAACTAACCGAACCCACCCCGCGCGTTTTCAACATTGACGGAACTGGCAATTATCTCTTTGTCGGTGGGCAGGGTTCAGGAAAACTCGCTACCTACCGCATCAATCGGGAAAGTGGAGCATTGTCTCCTCTCACCACCTATGCTGTTGGGGAAAACCCTATGTGGGTGCTTTTTATCTGATTTGCCCCTTATCTATAAACCGAGTCCGACACGTAGTGCTCGGCCGGCTCGTCATCAAGGATCGTCAATGTTCCATCGCACGTCGTTTAACCGCAAGGAACAACAAAAAAATGGCACAACGTGGAATTTTTATTACATTTGAAGGTATAGAAGGGTCAGGTAAGACGACGCAATCACAACGCTTGGCAACTGTTCTGGGACCGGACGCTCTGCTCACCCGTGAACCCGGCGGCACACACATTTCTGAACAAATTCGCGATATCTTTCTGACATCAGATGGAATAACACCGATGACAGAGTTGTTGCTGATAGCTGCCGCACGCACACAACACGTCAACGAACTCATACGTCCCGCATTACACGCGAAGCGAACCGTCATCTGTGATAGGTTTATTGATGCTACTGTGGCGTATCAAGGCTATCGCGGGGACATCGACCTTGCGTTTATTCACCAATTAAATCACACTGCTACTGACGGCTTGACACCTGACATCACCTTTATCCTCGATCTGTCTCCAGAGATAGGACTATCACGCCAACAGCAAGGAGGCGTGCCCCGCGACCGTCTCGACAGAGAGTCGTTGGAATCTCATCGGAAGGTTCGCGAAGGATACCTATCCGTCGCGAAAGCGAACCCACATCGTATCAAACTGATAGACGCTACACAGTCTCCAGATACTGTCCACGCTGCGATCTTAGCTGAATATCAAGACTACGTATGGTAAACGACGAAACGCTTGTAAAGTGTGCGAAAGTTATGAAGAAGGAAAAATGCAAAATCCAATCATAGGACACCAACAAATTGTCGAACAACTCCAACGAACCGTCGCATCGGATCGTATTGCTGGTGCGTATCTTTTCTATGGACCGGAAGGCGTTGGAAAGGAAACGGTCGCTCGCTATTTTGCGCAACTGATTCTTTGCCAACAAGGGGCGCAACCGGGGTCCCCACCCG
Organism: Candidatus Poribacteria bacterium; assembly: GCA_022821965.1. Classification (GTDB taxonomy): domain Bacteria; phylum Poribacteria; class WGA-4E; order WGA-4E; family WGA-3G; genus WGA-3G. Next base: position 62,656 of record JAJECN010000010.1, on the reverse strand, counting down.
TTATTGGGAAGGGACAGGTGTGCGGAACATGTCTCGCCTGTCGAAAAGTAGATTCCGGGAACCACCCGGATTTACAGTTCATCCGACCTGAAGGGAGTCTGCTGAAGATCGGACAAATCCGAGAATTGCAGAAACAGATTATCTATGAGCCCCTTGAAGCGAGGCGAAAAATCTATATTTTAGCAGACACAGAACGGATGAACCCAGAGGCGGAAAACTGTCTGCTCAAGACGTTGGAGGAGCCACCTGCAGCCTCAGTTTTAATTCTGCTTACATCAAACATCCAAGCATTGCTCCCTACGACCCGTTCTCGGTGCCAAATCCTCCAATTTCATCCAATGCCGACACAAGCGTTAGCAGAAATTTTGGTGAATAAATTTTCGGTCGCACCAGATCAAGCAACGACGCTCGCAATTGCAGCGGATGGCGCAATCGGAAAAGCACTCACACAACTTGAAAAAGGCGATATACACACTGAGAGCGTTCCAGAAATCCTCAAAGAGACAAATCTATTAGCCGCGTTCAAACTCGCTGAAAACTTCAAAGATAACCCAGAGACTTTAAATGAGTTGGTGACGTGGTATCGCGATCTTCTCTTTTTACAACAGGGCGCGCCCAGCGAACTCATAGCACACGTTCACTCCCTTGACGAACTCCGAGCGATTGTTCCCCGCTACTCTCGGCTGCGCATACAGCAAGCCATCCAGACTATCTTTGACACCAAATCCCTCATCGAAAACACAAACACAAACGCTACCTTGGCTTTAGAGGTTATGTGTTTGAAATTACTCAAATAAGTGTTCCCTCTCCTTTGATGACGAACTACCGACTGCTGACCGCCGATGACTGATAGCCAAGAAACAGAGATTGACAAAGAGGCTTTCTCGTGGTATAATTTCTTAACAAATGAGTCAATGCTGACTGAACGGGAACCCCAAAAAAAACAGAAGGAAAGACGATGAGTGCATTTTACATCACCACACCCATCTACTACGTCAACGATGAACCGCATGCGGGACACGGTTATAGTACCATTGTCGCAGATACTTTGGCGCGCTATCACCGCCTCAAAGGCGATGAGGTGTTCTTTTTGACGGGCGTTGATGAGCATGGTGCAAAGATACATAAAGCCGCTGAAGAGGCAGGACTTACCCCACAAGATTATTGCGATAAAATAGCACCTACATTTATCAAATTTTGGAAACGGCTGAATATCTCACACGACATCTTCATGCGCACGACAAGCGATATGCACAAACGCGGTGCGGAAAAATTCCTCACTGCCCTCTACGACAGCGGAGATATCTACAAAGGGACTTATAAAGGACACTATTGCCTCCCCTGTGAGCGGTTTGTTCCAGAAAAAGAATTGACAGCCGAAAAAATCTGCCCGATTCATAAATTGCCTTTGGAATGGCTCGAAGAAGAAAACTACTTCTTTAGACTCTCCAAGTATCAAGATCGCTTACTGGCGCATTTCCATGAAAATCCAGACTTTGTCTATCCAGCAGCTCGACGTAATGAGCTTTTGAGTGTACTCGATTCCGGATTGGAAGATATAAGCATCTCTCGCTCCTCTGTCTCATGGGGAATTTCCTTACCATTTGATCCTGAGCATATCGTCTACGTCTGGATTGAAGCATTGATGAATTATATGACAGCACTCGGTTATGAAACCGATAGCGAGCAGTATCGCACTTTTTGGCCCGCTGATGTCCACATGATGGGGAAGGACATCACCCGCTTCCATGCGCTGATCTGGCCCGCAATGTTGATGGCTGTAGACTTACCACTTCCCAAGCAGATCGTCGCACACGGGATGATGACGAAAGATGGCGAAGCGTTGAGTAAAACGCGAGGTATTTTCGTTGACTTGGATGCAGACATCGCGCAATACGGATTGGATGCATTCCGTTATTACCTCCTACGCGAATTTAGTTTCGGCAACGATGGTGATTACCGCCCTGCCCGTTTGCACGCCCGCTACAACGCTGATCTCGCGAACGATCTCGGCAACCTGCTCAATCGCGTCCTCGGTTTAGTCAACAAGAACTTTGAGCGGATTCCCACACCGACAACACCGGGGGAATTCGACGATGAAATCGAAGCGATCGCGCAGACTACTATTGATCAATTAGACGCGCACATAAGTGTGTTCGCGTTCGACGCTGCGTTAGAAACTATCTGGGAGTTTGTGCGGCGCATCAATCGATATGTCCAACAGACGCAGGTCTGGACCCTCGCAAAACCGGAGACGAAACCGAGAATGGGCACGATCCTTTACAATAGTTTAGAGGCATTGCGGTTCATCTCTGTGCTAATCTCGCCTTTTGTTCCAGACACCGCTGAGAAAATTCAGAGACAGATCGGTTTACCGGAATTTGATACTGTCGCAGAATGGGGACGTTTACCTGTTGGCTTAACAGTTAGCAGAGGTAAACCTATTTTCCCACGCGTTGATACCAAAAAACAGGAACAACCGCAACCGAAAAAAGCAGCCAAGCCGAAGCAAAAAAAGGAAGAAAAAACAGCTGACTTGGTCTCCTTTGCTGATTTCCAAAAGTTGGATCTTCGGGTCGCACGTATCCTCGCTGCTGAGCCCATTGAAGGAGCTGATCGACTCCTTAAATTGCAGGTCAACCTTGGCACTGAAAAACGGCAGTTAGTCGCAGGAATCGCTGAACACTATACACCAGAGACCTTGATAGGAAAACAGGTAATAGTCGTCGTGAACTTAGAACCTGCCACCATTCGCGGTGTTGAGTCGCAAGGTATGGTTCTCGCGGGGAGCGGTGACTCCGTAGTCCTCGCAACCCTTGAAACAGAAATGCCGCTCGGCACCCAGGTAAGATAGTAGGTATGCTCCGTTTGCTGTGACAAAATGCGAGATATAGAAAAAATCCTTAAAACCCGCATTGAAAACGATGAGGCGAATACCTTTGTTGTCATTGTTCCGACCGATGCCGCGCGTTTGAAACGTCAGCGTGAATTGGTCGGTTATCATCCAAATCGCGCGGTTGCCAACTTGCGCGTCCATACACTTGGAAGTTTCATTCAAAGGCTATATAACCAAATCCGCCCAGCGAAATTTCACATTTCCGCAGGCATCCAAAAACTTTGGCTGCATGAGATAGCGAATTCTCAATCCAACGATCCTGAGGCTTACCGTTATGATACATTCCGTCCCAGCCAAAACATCCCTGTGCCGGATAGTACACTCTCCCTCATCGCAGACACAATGAACCGTCTTAAGGAATACGGAGAGAATACGCTAAATATTGGAAATGGCAAATCACAGAATTCAACCGAGGATGACCTTGTTCGCATTTATAACGATTATGAAACCAAACTCAAAGACCAATGGATAGATGAACAAGGCAAGCGTCTGTACCTTGCTAACGATTTCAATTCGCAGTTTATGCGTGGGGCATTTCCAAAAGTCAACACTGTTGTTGTTGAAGGGTTTACCGTTCTTTCCAAAGCCGATATTAAAATCTTGACTCACATTGCCAAGATGCCTCAAATAGAGATGTGGTTCCGAACCGATTGTAGTGAAGAAAACGAAGATCTGTATAAAAATATTATCAATCTTGTCTCGCAATTTAGTGCCGTAAATGCTAATATCGATCCGGACTTTGAGCGTGAACCCGAACGGCATCAACATTACGCCAATAACCTGTTTCAAACAGATAATCCCCGCGCGCCCCGAATTGCGGCTCCTCACATTAAAGTGTTGAAACCAGTTGATCGTTCCGAAGAAGTGGAACAGATTGCGCATCTGATCCAAAAACGTGTCTCAGAGGGGCACTGCAAGTTAAGTGAAATCTGTGTTGCCTGTTACAATATGAGTCAGTATGAACAACGCATCGCTGAGGTTTTTGCAGCTTACGAAATTCCCTACTCACTTGTAGAAAGCATGCCATTGACGAAGTCGGAGGTTGTCAAAGCCATCTTTTCCCGGCTGTCACTCCGTCGAACCCCGTTAGATGGGCCCTATTTCTCTGGTATTGAACCGGCATCACATACAAGTAGATTTCACCCCAATGAGTTTCAGAGATATGTCAATGACTTACTTAAGAAAGGTGAGGTCATCCAGCGTATTCTAAACCCGATGCTTGGGGAAAATTCAGATGTTGTTGAAGGCGAAGTAGAAGCATATCGCCAATTCGATAGAATTGTAAAAGAACTCTGTGGCGTGTTAAAATCGGAAAGCGAAAGATTGCGTCCTCTTGATGAATATGTTGAAAAACTCCATCACATTGCAAAACACACAAACTATCAAAACAGAGCAATAACAAAAGGAGAAACTGTCAAAATAATTGCTCAACTTAGCGATTTGAGAAGCCTGGAGTTTAATACCGTATTTTTATGTGATTTTGTAGAAGGCAAATTTCCAGAAGTTTATCGTCCTGATCCATTGCTTCCAGACCATCCCTATCGAAATGAAGAAGAGCATCTGTACAATAATCGGTTCATATTCTATGGGGTTCTGAAGTCCTTTCGCGAAAGACTCTATCTCCTTGTCCCGAAACGTGAGCGTGAAGCAGAATTGATCCCCTCTCCGTTTCTTGGACAATTAAAAGCAATCGCCGACGTTGAGACGATTGAAGTCGCGAATCCTGAACGAGGTAGCGTTCCCGGTTTTCTCAGTACATACGGCAATCACGTATGGACTATACCTACGCCATCCAACCAAGAATTCCCAAATAACTTAGCAGACATGCGTTCTCTGATAGACCATGTAATTGCGGTTGAAAAAAGTCGCGAGGAAACACACGAGCATTTGGCTTATGAAGGCGTGTTAATGGCTGAAATGCTTTCTAACCAAAGCCAAGCACGGTTGGAAAATCGGCGGCAGAAAATTTATTCCGTCACAGAATTGGAAACTTACGCAAAGTGTCCGTTTCAGTACTTTGTTGATGGTGTTTTGAGGTTCCATATTGAAGAGGACGAGACAGAGGATGAGTTATCCAGCCTTGAAAGAGGGTCATTGCTTCATGATGTTCTCCGCGCATTCTACAACAGTCGCCGCGAACAAGGATATCCGAGTATTGGACAATGTAGCGAGGAGGTTTTTGAAGACGCGAAAAAGCAATTAGATGAAATGTTAAATACCAAATCTGAGGAACACCGCAGCCTACGCAAGGAGATCCCTGTTGGTGAAGGTAACCTCTTTTGGGAAATGGACATAGAGAAACTTCGCGTTGCTGTGCATAAATGGCTTGAAGCGGAACGCACCTATGATTTACCCGTTATTCCGCACTACTTTGAAATTAACTTCGGTCAATCGGGTGATTCGGCGGATTCTGAACTCAGTTGTCCGAAACCAATCCGCATCGGTGGCGTACGCATGAAGGGCAGAATTGACCGCATTGATATTGGAAACGGTGTCTTTAATGTTGTCGATTATAAGACTGGCAGCTCCACAATTAGAATGCCGGAGATTCTTAATGGACGGAGTCTCCAACTCCCAATCTACCTTCAAATCACAGAAAAATTGCTGGAAGAGAATGGACTATCGGGATTAGACTCGGCAGCCGGACTCTATCATAAAATCAGGCTGGACCAATGTACAGTTGAACTCGGTATTGGCAAGGAGTCTTTAAACGAAGTTGCCTACAGTGCTTACAACGGCACAGACTGGAGGTCGGTGGGTTCCAGAAGTGGTCAGCTGCTGGATGATGAACTGTTCAACGAACGACTCACCCGGACCCGTGGTTACATTCAACAGTATGTTGACAGTATCTCTAACGGGAAATTCCCGCTCATCACACGCGTCAAAACCTTTTCGGGGTCTGAAGAAGATGGTTTTATAGAGACTGAAGAATACGGCTTTGTAGATTCTGAAGAGCATGGTGACAAGCCCCTTACCCCCCGTAACAAAACGGAACCCTGTAGTTATTGCACCTATAAGCGCGTATGCCGTGTTGGTGTAATTTCTGAGGTAAGCCAATCGGATGATTAGCCTTCCATCCACCGTTTCCTATTCACAATGTTTGAAATCTCACCTTTCAGAAAAAACTTGCACACTTCTGACAAATCTGTTATACTCTTTTAGATTTTTTGAGAACGTTGCTTGCACGCCCCTTAGCGCAAAACTCGCAAGCGCAAGTAAAAAAACAAAATAGGAGGCTATTTTTAAATGGCACACACATTACCAGCGCTCCCTTATGCGCATGATGCTTTGGAACCCCATATTGACACGCAAACGATGGAAATCCATCACGGCAAACACCATCAAGGCTACGTCAACAACCTCAACACTGCTTTAGAGGGACTCGGTGATCTCGCTGATATGGATATTCACGAACTGCTCAGTAACCTTGATCAGGTCCCGGAAGACAAGCGTCAAGCCGTCATCAACAACGGTGGTGGACACGCCAATCATTCACTCTTCTGGTCCATCATGAGCCCCAACGGTGGTGAACCCGGTGGAGAAATCGCTGCAGCAATAAGCGGTGCTTTCGGATCACTTGAAGCGGCGAAAGAACAGTTTGTGACAGCCGCAACGACACGCTTCGGCTCCGGTTGGGCATGGCTTGTCCTTGGTGACAGTGGGTTAGAAATCTATTCCACGGCGAATCAAGACAGCCCGATCATGCAGGGACATACGCCGCTTCTCGGAATCGATGTCTGGGAACACGCATACTATCTGAAATATCAGAATCTCCGTCCGGCTTACGTTGAAGCGTGGACAAACGTCATCAACTGGACGCGAGTCAACGAACTCTATGTGGCGAATGCCTAACTTTTCACAACAAGTTTAGGATTTTGGGAGGGGTAGGCGCGAACAGCGTTTCAGACCTACCCTTTACTCCCAAAATAGCGGATGTCTGCCGAATTAAGTTTTTTTTGACATCGTTCTTTAAATGTGTTATACTTAAAGAAGTGTAAATATAATTCGTTTTAGTGTGTCCGTGAAACTTACTAAAACGGTGTGCGTAATTAAAAAATTAAATAGATTACCAGAAAAGGCGTTGAAGGGGAGGAGTAAGTCGTCCGGGCTTGCAAGAGATGGAGACTCATCGGCTGAAAGGTCTCCTCAAGTTTCCACGACTGAAGGTCGCCCTGGAGCTGCTCATCTGAACAATTGTAGGAGCGATCTCCGAATCGCGAATTGTAGGATTAGCCGGTGTGATGCCCGTTATCGCATCCCAAAGAGTGCTCTTTCTCATTAAATGGAAATGAGAAAGGGAATTGGAGTGGTACCACGGTAAGGTCAGTGCAAATGTCCTTCTCGTCTCCATGTTTGGAACGAGAAGGTTTTTTTATTTCAACGAGTTACGGCACAACGGAGTGTGCCTACTACCTTTTATGAGGAAAATTGGCATGGAACTTTCAGGAGCGCAAATCCTTGTTGACAGTCTCAAGCGGGAAGGTGTCGAATATATCTTCGGTGTGAACGGTGGCGCGGCGATGCCGATTTTCGATGCCCTTTACAGCGAGACCGAGGTTAAATTGATACCGATGCGGCATGAACAAGGAGCTTCCCACGCCGCTGATGGCTACGCACGCGCCACTGGGGATGTCGGGGTCGCGCTCGCAACTTCCGGTCCCGGCGCAACGAATCTTGTCACCGGCATCGCAACCGCTTATATGGATTCGATACCAATGGTTGCGATTACTGGACAGGTTTTCACCCATTATATCGGTAGCGATGCCTTCCAAGAGTGTGATGTTATCGGCGTAACACGTCCGATCTGTAAGCACAGTTACCTTATCACAAGTTGCGATGAGGTAGCAGATGTCGTCGCTGAAGCGTTTCACATCGCGAAGACCGGAAAACCCGGTCCCGTAATTATTGACATCGCCAAAGATGCCCAGTTGCACGAAGCACTGTTTCAATATCCAGAAACAGTTGACATCCGCAGTTACAAACCGCAAGTTCATGGCGATCCGGCGCAAATCGAGAAGGCAGCGGCACTTATTAAAGAAGCGAAACGTCCCATGCTTTATGCCGGTGGTGGCGTTGTACTCGCCAATGCCAGTGAGGAACTGCGACAACTTACTCTCAAAACCCAGATTCCGATTACTGTTACATTAATGGGACTCGGCGCGTTTCCCGAAACGCATCCTTTAGCGATGGAAATGCCCGGAATGCACGGTTCTTGTTGCGCGAATTACGCCTTCACTGATTCGGACCTTGTTATCGCTATCGGTGCGAGGTTCGATGACCGCGTTACGGGTGATCTCAGTAAATTCGCACCCAACGCGAAGAAAATCCACATCGATATCGATGCCTCCTGTATTGGAAAAAATGTACCGGTGGATGTTCCGATCGTAGGTGATGCGAAGAGCGTTCTGACAGAACTGAATAAACAGGTTGGGACAGCAGACATTGACCCATGGCGCGACCAGATTCAGGAATGGAAGCGGAAGTACCCGTTTGAATATGAGCAGAAAGCCGATAAGGTAATGCCGCAATATGTTATTGAGCAGATTTACGAGCATTACAGCGATGCCATTGTCGTCGCGGATGTCGGGCAGCACCAGATGTGGGCGGCGCAATACTTCAAATTCACCGAACCACGGCAGTGGCTCAACTCCGGCGGTCTCGGCACGATGGGCTTTAGCCTCCCCGCCGCAATCGGTGCGCAGCTCGGATGTCCAGATAAAACCGTTGTCAACATCAATGGAGACGGTTCCTATATCATGACAATCCAAGAATTGGTGCCAGCGATTACGATGAAACTGCCGCTTAAGGTTTTCATCATCAACAATATGTACCTGGGGATGGTGCGTCAGTGGCAGGAATTGTTCCACGGCAAACGCTATTCTGCTGTCGATTACCACGATAATCCTGATTTCGCATTGCTTGCACAGGCATTCGGTGCCACAGGGCTGCGGGTTGAACACCCAGACGAGGTCGAACCCGCATTACAGAAGGCGAAAGGGATTACCGATGGACCTGTGGTTATTGACTTTATCGTTGATGAAGAGGAGAATGTGTTCCCAATGGTGCCAGCTGGTGCTGGACTTGGAGATGTTATCCGCGGGCTATCTTAACGATTTTAATGGTTGTCAGTTATTGGTTATCAGTTGTCAGTTACAAGAGGGTCCTGTTAAATGAGGGGAAACACCGTATCAAAAACACCTCTTAACTGATGACTGAAAGGTTTTTCGTAGAAAAACCGAACCGAAAACTGACAACTATTCCCTGATAACCTTGACCAAGAACTCGTCTACAGATAATTTTGCTAAGGCGCGAGTTCTTGGTCAAAACCGAAAGCCTGCGCCGCAGGCGAACCGAAAACTATAAAAAAATGCACCCAGAAGAACGACACATCTTTTCCGTTTTAGTCGAAAACCGATTCGGAGTCCTCGCACGTGTTGCAGGACTTTTCAGCGGACGCGGCTTTAATATCGACAGTCTTAACGTCGCCGAAACGCATGACAAAAGCATTTCGCAGATAACCCTTGTCACACACGGTGACGCACAGATAATTGAACAGATCTACCACCATTTAAACAGACTCATTGACGTTATTGAGGTGACTGACCTCTCCACCGCTGGAACGCATGTTGAGCGAGAACTTGTTCTTATCAAGATCGCTACCGATGATCCCCAAAAACGTACCGAGGTTCTACAAGTCGCGGAAGTCTTCCGTGGGCGGGTTATAGATATGAAACCTGCTTCCCTTGTCCTCGAAATTACCGGTGATGAGGGTAAATTGAAAGCCGCGATTGATATTTTCAATACATACGGTATCCTTGAGTTAGCACGCACCGGCAAAATAGCGATGCTGCGTGGAAAGGAAAATTAAAAAAATGGCAACGATTTATTACGATAGTGATGCTAATTTTGACTTACTGAAAGAGCGTACCGTCGCTGTTGTCGGCTACGGTGCGCAAGGACGCGCACAGTCGCTAAACCTCAAAGACAGCGGTGCAAACGTTGTCGTCGCCTTATACGAAGGCAGCCGCTCAAAAGCGCGCGCCGAAGCGGAAGGCTTGACCGTCAAGAACGTCGAAGAAGCCACAGCAATGGCTGATATTGTTCAGGTACTCATTCCCGACGAACGGCACGCAGCTGTCTATCGCGACCAGATTGCTCCAAATATGGAAGCAGGCAATATGCTGCTCGTCTCACACGGGTTCAGCGTCCATTTTGGGCAGATTGTGCCTGCTGGCGATATTGATGTCGCAATGATTGCGCCGAAGGGACCTGGTTCCCTCGTCCGTGAAGTGTTTGAAGGCGGTGGCGGGGTGCCATGCCTCATCGCCATCCATCAAGATACAACTGGTCTCGCACGCGATGTCGCGCTCGCTTATGCCAGAGGCATCGGCGGTACTCGCTCTGGGGTCATTGAAACAACTTTCCGTGAGGAAACCGAAACCGATCTCTTCGGTGAACAAGCCGTTCTCTGTGGCGGAACCGCTGCACTCATTAAAGCCGCCTTTGACACACTTGTTGAAGCGGGTTACCAGCCAGAGATGGCTTACTTTGAGTGTCTCCATGAACTCAAGTTGATTGTCGATTTAATTTACTCCGGCGGATTGAGCAAAATGCGGAACGATATTAGCAATACTGCCGAATTTGGAGATCTCACCCGTGGACCGCAGATTATTGACGACAGCGTCCGAGACAAGATGCGCCAAATCTTGAAGGACGTGCAGGAAGGTGTCTTCGCACGGGAGTGGGTCTTAGAAAATGAGGCGAACCAACCTGTACTCGGCGCGCTCCGCCGGCAGGAGGCAGAACTCGAAATAGAAGAGGTCGGCAAGAATCTCCGCAGCATGATGAGTTGGCTTGACGAATAAGATTTTCTGCTCTCGTAGAACGGTTTATTTTTCGCTGGCGAGGTTTGTAACCTCGCCTTTTCATATAGCGCGCTCCGCTGGAAGCAGCAACTTCTTGATTTTGCTTAGTTTCTGGTATCTATATTACTCCTGTTCTAAAGATATGAATTTGTCGGACAACACAGATACTTTCTTAATCCGGGAGTGCGGTCTAGCAGAGGCAGAAGCACTCCTCGCGTTGTGGCAAACCGCAGGAACATCTCCGAGCATCACAGATACGATCACAGACATTCAAAATACGATAGAAAGCCCCGCATCCGTGCTGATTGCTGAGGCAGATAGCCGCATCGTTGGCTCCTTAATCGCTACTTTTGATGGATGGCGCGGGAATATGTATCGAATCGCAGTTCATCCTGACTACCGACGACGCGGCATCGGACGCGCTTTAGTCAAGGAAGGCGAAAAATGTTTAGTGGGACAGGGTGCTAAACGCATCACAGCACTTGTGGAGGAGAAGTATCCAGGGGCTGTTGCGTTCTGGTCGAGTGTCGGGTACGAGATAGAGCCTGGAATATTAAGATTTTTCCGCAATCCCTAAAGTAACGGGAGGCGCACGGTGTATGCTGTTGCGTGAGGAGGTTAGCCGTGGAATTCAGAGGACATCTACTTGATAACACCTTCAAAAGCGTTTATGGGCTTGCCGTCGCCGATATAAACGGAGACGGACAACTTGACATCATCGCTGGCTCTACAGGCGAACCGATCATTGCTTGGTATGAGGCACCTCATTGGAAGAGACATCTCGTAACCGATCAGGACAGTGGGCATATCACTATTGCTCCTTATGATCTGACCGACAACGGAACGCCCGATCTCATCGTTGGCAGTGGTTTCAACCGCGGGGTAAACGCTGCAGAGGGCTATCTCCACTGGCTTGAGGCACCCGCACAAGACGGGCAAAACTGGACGAGCCACCGTATCGCTGATGTCCCGTTCATTCATCGCATCGCATTGGCGAATTTCTCTGGAAACGCGTCAACATCAGCACCTTTCCTCATTGTTGCCTCCATCCGCGGCGAAGATGGCAAACCCGGCGAATGGCACAGTCCGGGTTCTCTCTGGTGCTATGAGCTTTCGGATACCCCGCGAGAAGTAACCACTTGGCAATCCCACCTCCTCGACGATTCTCTCCACATCAACCACGGCTTGAGTATTAACGATGTTGACCAAGATGGTCGCGATGATGTTTTAATCAGTTGCACGGAGGGACTGATCTGGTATGAACCGCCTGCAGCACCCATGACCGACGACTGGGGTAAGTGGATCATCAATGACCGCGAGTGTAGCGATACTTATGCTGCAGACATTGACGGCGACGGCATCAACGAAATCTTAGCGATTGAGCCGTGGCATGGAAACAACCTCGTCTGGTATAAAGCCACCGGCGATCTACGGACCGATCCGTGGGAGCGTCATCTCATTGACGATACACTCAATCGCGGACATTCTCTCGCCGCCGTGGACGTTGATGACGACGGTGTGCTTGAAGTCATCTGCGGTTACAACGGCGAAGGCACAAGTTTGCACCTCTACCGTCCAGAAAATCTGACACAAAATCGCTGGAGCAAAGAGACAATTGACGATGGTGGGTTAGGTGTCGGGCAGATGCACGTCTTAGACATGAACGGAAACGGTAGATTGGACATCGTCGCGAGCGGCCTCAGCACCGGCAATGTGAAGTGGTATGAAAACCAACTTTATAAAAGTAAGTAGACATTTTAGTAAACACAAGACTTACAAACGCATCACCACAGCCCTGGTTTGATAATGTTTTCTTGCAAGAAACCTACGTTTCAGGGTATACTAACTATGTGGAGATACTAACTTATGGCACACATTGATAAGGTTAAGGAAGAAATTGGCTGGTTAAAAGTGGTTTTCGCCATCTTGCTTGCAGCGGACATTTCTCTTGTTGCGTGGGGCGTTCAGAATTATGGAAAAGCCAGCCCGCTTCTCCTTACAATTGGGGTAATTGCAGCATTCTTGGTCACATTGGCAACTATTTGGGTTAACAGCGTTGCCTATCGCAAAATTAACAAATTGGAGGACTTATAATGGAATGGTTTGCAATTTCTATGTTAGTCATATTTCTCACAGGGCTCGGCATAGTCGCTGGAACTGCTATAAGGAATGCTTATAAAGATTAGGATTTACGTAATGGACTGAGAACGAATTACAGTTGTTAGTTTCCAGAAATAACGCTTTCTTACTGATAACCGAAAACTGACAACTATTCTTCAATCGCTTCAACGTTAGCACGAGGAAGTGTCGTTTGTTGACCGTCCGCAAGTTCAACCCGCAACACCCGCACCTGTGCCTCCGTCTCCAAGTTCTGAAGTTCTACCGGCAGTTCCGTGACACGTCCCAATTGCCCGAAATACGGTTCCCGAATGATCCGCACTAAGCTACCAATTTCCAAAACACCGTCCAAATTTCCATCCTTCTTCTCTTCCTCCGTTTCTATAGTGTCCGATACCAACGGAATAACAATCTCTGGACGCACAACCCCAGCACGAATCTGTGTCGCACCGTTGATGGAGGTTTTCATGCCTTCCCGCGCTTTCAAGAGTGTGAACGTCTGCTCCGCCATCGCTATCTTCCCGAACCCTTCCGTAATAACGAGTGTGATGCCGATTTCCTCAGAGCCGGTAATAGCGACTCCAAGTTCATAACCGAGAAGTTTCCGCAGATCCGCGTCATCAATGCCGCCAGCAATGATGCCCTTGACACCCTGCTGGATTGCTTTCTGAATTGCCTCGGTCGTAACAAGAGAACCACCGACCAGAATATTATCTCGATGCTCAGGTAATATCTGTTCAACCGTCAGTTCATCACCCGACGATTGAGAGATGACGACTAAGTTCCCAACCGTTTCACCGCCAACCCCGAAAATACCTTGAATGTAAGTGCCGTAAGTCTCCACTGTGACACCTTCATTGGGGACAGTCTCCGTTACCGTGCCGTTTGTGTAGGCTTTGACTTCCACAGGGATGGGCGGCTCGCGAAGGATAACCTGTCCCGTGACATCCGATACGGCTTCAATCGTGCCGTCGATCGGTGAAAGTGCTTGCGATTTGAAAAGTCCAAAGAGTCCTTTTGTCGTGGCGATAACCTCGTCTTCTGCGACGGCTTCACCCACAGATTTAAGCATATATTCCGCAACCTCTTCAGGTGGGACACTGAGCAGATTAGCAACGTTTAGCAGTTGAACATTGCCCGGCAGATCTGCCTTCGCGACAACATCTTCTGCATCAACTGTTGTGCCGGTTTCGACGAGGACTTCACCTTCAAGCGGGAGCCGACGTTCTTTTTGAATTGTCATTCCCTCGGTGACCTTAAGACCGGGGGTATATGCATGCGCCATTAATTACCTCAATTTCAAGATATGATCTGTAATATGATTTTTGGAAAGTTAGATGATTGATTTGTTTATAGAAAGATTTTCTAATTACTGATAACCGACAACCGATAACCGAACACTTAATATATTATACCATTTTCGTCGTATTTGTGGTAGAATGAAATCAGAATTTACACAAGGTGAAGCAACAAATGTCAAACCAAGGCGTAACCTACAAAACCGACAAAATCATGCCGACGTGGGAACAACTCGCTGAAATGGGGCGCGATCTCCAATTTCATCCAAGCACCACGGAACATCCGAAGGTACTAACCCAAGAACAGTTGGCAGATTTCAACCGCTTCGGTTATATCAAAGGCATCCCCATTTTCGATGAAGCTGAAATTGGCGAACACCGTCAATACTTTGATGCCCTGTTAGCAAACGTTCTTTCAGACGGCGGAAGTAGTTATTCGATTATCTCCGCACATATAAAATACGGGAAGGTTTATGACCTGCTCACACACCCAAAGATCGTCGCCTGTGTGAAAGACCTGATTGGTGAAGACGTTATCGGTTGGGGTGCGCACTACTTCTGCAAGATGCCCCACGATTCGCAGACCGTCGGTTGGCATCAAGATGCCGGTTACTGGCCCCTCACTCCCTCAAAAACCGTTACCGTCTGGCTCGCGATTGACGACGCAACTGTTGAAAACGGTGCGATGCGGTTTATTACAGGTTCGCATCATATAGGACATTTAACCGCGCGACATAGCACACCCGATGACAACAGCGTGTTGGGTCAAATCGTTGAAGACGCTGAACAGTACGGCGAACCCGTCGATGTTGAACTCAAGGCAGGTCAAATCTCTATCCATACCGACCTGCTTTTACACGGATCAAACGCCAACCCCTCACCGAAGCGACGGTGTGGTCTCACATTACGCTACTGTACTTCTGATGTCCAAGCATCCTTCCGCTGGGATAAAGAAGGTGTCGTCGTGAGTGGAGAGGATAAAAACGGGAACTGGGGCAACCCACCACGTCCGTCTGTCGATTAATCCAACAGACGCGAAAATCAAATACATGTAGGGATATATTTCTACGATATTACGGAATATGTTGTTATTAAAATGATAGCACATTCGGTGGGAACAGTCAAAAAGGATCTGCTACAGCCGGTGTAGAATCAATCTCCGAATCACGACTATTTAACATCAATTCTCATAAAGACTAAAACTGCCGCCATGAACAGGAGGAGCGCGAGCGAGACTAACAACGTTAGATCCAACAGTGCCCCTCCAAAGGTGATACGCACAGTCAACTGTTCTGAAAACTTAGGAATGCTATTAAAGGCAACTGGTTTTTGGGATAACCCTTCTTTTACAAGATAAACGTGGTAACTGTCGTTGTCTCCTCTATCTTCCGATTTGATAAAGTCAACGAACTGCTGTCGGTAGCGGCGCGCGTGTTGGACGAACCTTTTATGTCTGGCAAATCCCGTACCGGCGAGAGATTCTACCGCATATTTATAGATAGCAGCCGGGGATAGTCGCGTAATTTGTTGCGTAAACTCGACCTGTGCAAACTGTTTATTTAGATGTTCATCTAGAAGTCTGCTCTTTGCATCAGCATGTTCATTGAGGTAGTCAGCCCATAGCCTTAACACCTCAATTTTAGGTGGCGTGTCAGAAGGTGAACCTATTCTGTAAAGCTTATCTCCTTCTTTGTAGCGATTATCAATTTCGTCTTCTCTTGCTTTCTGTATGCGAGAAATTTCGCTTCTTGAGGACACTTGCTGGAAGCCGCTTGCCAATACACCCATGGTGTTCGGGATAAGCACCACAAACACGATCCAAATTAACAGCAACGTCAGCAAACTGCCTGACGAATTAGAAAATTGGCTTGAAATAAACAGGCCAAGCCATAGGAATATTGAGATGTAGACAGCAGAAGCAACAAAGATTATCCCCACCCGCGCCCATTCGCCTCCGCTAAGCGACACTAATCTTGACGCATTGACGATCATTAAGTTCAGCAGTACCCCAATAAACAACGGAATCAGGATCGTGAGAAACGCACCCATGAATTTTCCCAGAAGCACGGTCGCGCGTGACACGGAATTAGACATGAGCAAGCTTAACGTGCCTGTTTCACGTTCTCCAGAGATTGCATCGTAAGTGAACAGAATCGCCATAAAACTCATAACCAACCCGATGATAAACGTCCAATCCAATTCCGTGAAGTTTGGCAACGAATCGTTTTTACGGGATGTATGCTGTGGGTACTGAAGC
This sequence comes from Candidatus Poribacteria bacterium, assembly GCA_022821965.1. Taxonomy (GTDB): domain Bacteria; phylum Poribacteria; class WGA-4E; order WGA-4E; family WGA-3G; genus WGA-3G. The sequence continues at coordinate 46,222 of JAJECN010000010.1, read as the reverse complement.
CACCAGTTTGCCGACCAAGAGTAGCTGAAACTAAAATCAGGTGTTGTCATACCTATACCATAGCCGCCACTTGGAGCCCCTTCAACTCGCTTGGGTAAGTTTGCATCCTCTCCCATTGCAATGAAGGTTAATGGACTAACCGGTTTGTGTAGATATCCTGGACCTTTTACTGCAAGTTCACTTAAATTACTGCTTTTCGTTTTGAGTGATTCGACGGCTTGGTTGGTATCTTTGGAATATTCCGCGATCCTTCGAGGATATTGACTGCTAACAAATACCACAGCATTCAGCACCATCAGCACCATTATCAGAATAAGCGTGAGTGCAAATCGAAAACGCGTCAAATTATCAAGGATTTCTCGTTTTGCTATGTGCCAGATCATGTTGGCTCCTTTGCAAACCCTGAACCACCACTATACAACGTCGTAGCGTAGGAATGAGATGAACGCGCCCATAAAGAACAGCATGTTTAATACAGCGAGTATCATAATATCCAATGACGCGCGTTGCAGACTGTTGCCGATGTCTTCACCCTGTCCGTTAAATCTTGGAATCCTGCTCAAGTCAATAGGGTCTTCAAATTCAGTCGTAAACCATCTGCGTGAAGAGAATATTTTTTCGTCTCTTAGATAGTCAACCCATTCACGGCGATATTGCCGGGTCTGTTCCATAAATCGCCAGAAACTACCCAAGTCTGTTTTCGCAAAAATTGCAGCAGCATTGTAATAAACCGCTGCCGGAGATATACGGGATATGTTCAGTGCTAATAGAGATTGCCGGTTCGGATTTCTGTCGAGATACTCTTTACGTATTTGCCATATCCTATCTGCGTATTGCGCACGAAGATTTTCTTTGAATCCATAACATTCTTGGGCAAAGGGTACACCTTCTTCGTTCTCAAAACCACCCACTTGGACTGTCTCACCACTGTCATAGTCGTTGACACCTGAGCGAGCACCTACACCACCAAAATTGGCGCGATCGAGTGGTCCCTCAACCCCTCGTTTCTCTAAATAGTCTTTAACTTCGGCTTCATATTGCTTCCACTGGTCACGTGCCTGCTCTCTATACGGTTCCTCTGACTGTATCGGACTTGCATGTTCCACCAATAAAACTGTTAGATTTGGAACGATAAGCACGAAAAGCACCCAGACGCACATTGAGAACATGAGCGTGATAGAAGGTCGGTCAGTTCGAGTGGAAAGAAAAAGTCCGATGAGAAAAAAGAGCGAGACGTAAAGCATAGATAGCAGAAAGATTAACAGTATTCGTCCCCAATCTGAACCGCTGAAGGAGACATAGGGGGAAAATTGTATCACCAATAAGCCAGCAACGAAACTCGCAATAAGCGGAAGCGAAATAGATACCATTCCTGCAATATATTTTCCCAGAAGCAGCGTTGGTCTCGGAACCGCGCAAGAGAGTGCTAACCTCAAAGTCCCTGCTTCCTTTTCTCGTGATATCGCGTCGTAAGCGAAGAGTAGCGCGAGCAGGCTCATCACCACTTGGCAGATTACCGTGAAATCAATCGAAGAAAAAATGTTCAGATACGGATTATCAGAACCGTGTTGTTCAGCAACGGCGGGAACATATCCGTGCGCCACCGTCACTGTATTTCCTTTTCTCTTATCCACGCCTTCGTTGAAAATGCTAAGTAATTTCGGGTTTCTATCACATTTTAACATGTGAGTGAGCCCGAATTCAGAGTATCTCGTTACTTGACTTATCCGATCTTCGTTTTCTCGTACAGCCGTTTGATAGCTTTGCAGTCTGTCCTCGTAACCTCTGGTCAAAACAAAGAGATTTGTCACAATCAGGGAAAAATAGATGAGTAACCCCATCAGGAATCTGAAACTTAAGATATTTGCTGTGATTTCTCTTCTAATAATTACCCAAAGCATTACTTTGTCTCCAGTTACAATAGGCGTAGGTAGGTTTCGCTTCTACGTCTGTCCTCTTCAAATAGATACCGCTCGGATTCAAAAGTTTTCCGTGACGCGCCACGTTTCAATAATCGTTTCGTCGAGATAGGAACTACGCGATTTATATGTGTACGTAGAACCAATCTGCAAGGGCAGATATTCTTCTGTCTTGCCCGGGGTTCTATATTCCATTAATTCTATTTCTGTTGTGATGCCGTTGGCATGCTCATAACGCGTTTTCACGAGTCCAATTCCTTTAGCAAACCACAAATAACGCACGCCGTTAACGAACGGACTCATCTGCCTGTCACTTGGCTCATAGCGTTTGTCGTTACTAATGATAAGCAGGCTGTTCTGTGAGTGCGAATCGATGTCGGTAAGGATGCTCTTATGCTTCAGACACGTAGGGAAAACACCAGCGGGCACTTCTACTTGTTCATGACCATCCAAGATCGTCTCCACTTGCGAATTCCAAAATCCTTCCTGAGTCCAAGTATCACCTACAACTATCGGAAATCTGAGAACAGAAGGCGTAATAGCCGTTCCGAGCAAAGCTGTTAGCACACACTCAAATTGACTGTCTCCTTCCCAACCGCAATTAAGACTTTTAACTCGTAAAAGCGCATCGTTTCTTATTAAAGAGACACTTCCATCTCCTGATTGATTGCCACTTTCGGTAGCGGCATTAAAGCTGACCTTGATATTGCGTTCCATTTTAGCTACCTCACTTAGTGTCGCGAAAGTTTGAAAGTCGCCAGGAGTAGATTGCCCTGGAAGTTCCTGTTTCTTTAATCGCTGCCGCGCACGGCTGAGCCGACTTTTTATCGTATTGGTCGTTACATCTAAAAAAGCGGCGATCTCTTCGCAGGACATGCCATCGAAGTAGTGAAGGGTAACGACTGTGCGTTCACTTTCCCGCAATTTCGCAAGCCACTCTTTAACGATCTCGCGTAGTTCTTGCGTTGCCTCTTTAGCTTGCTCCCCCGCGAGATATCCGGAATACGGGTCGTCGTGCCTCATGGCGATGTTTATATTCTCAGAAAGTTCGGAATTCAGGCGTTTCTCGCGAAACCATGCGAGACAACAGCGCGTGGCAATGGCGTTAATCCACGCAGAGAATCGATGCGGATCGTTCAGCGTCTCAAGTTTCTGATGTGCTTTCAGGAAGGTTTCTTGGACGATGTCCTCAGCAATATGGAAATCCTTAATTGTACGCCACGCTGTCGCGTGCACCTGTTTTTGGTATCTCTCAACCAACATCGCGAAGGCAGTTTCGTCACCTGCCAGCGTGCGGCGAACCAATGCCACATCATTGTTTTTCATCAATGTCAATCTCTCCTATCGGTACGGATAAACTTGAATTTCAAATCTCGGCACTCACCCGATTTTGACCAAGTGACGCGAATCGAGTGGGAAAGGTTGCATAATTCCGCAAATTGGCAGATAGAAATGTTTTATGGAAGGCAGCATCAGCTGCTTTAAAAGACAAGGTAGTGTTGTGGATGGGAAAGACAGAAGCAAGTCATAAGGCAATCTAACACGGGTTAACCCAACAACCAAAACATCCACAACAGAGATGGGGAAATATTCTACATTTAACCAGTACCCAGAAATTCCAACTCACGCAACCGATCGATCCAACGTTGTCGCCTTTCACTGCCAGTTGGATTGGCAACCCAGTGTGGATCGTAGAGTGAGGTACCCGGTCGGTTAAAGTGTTCAGGACTCTTCGCATTGCTTCGCGCGCGATTGCGTGTGGCAGCATCTTCTTCAGGGGTCTTCGGATTGTTATAGTAAACTATTGTGCACATCCGCCGGTCATCATTGCCACCCCAACTTGCGTGCCAGCAACGCATGTCAAAAGCAACAACATCTCCCGGTTCCGATTTGCAGACATAACCCGGAACATCGCAAATCTCCAATCCCAGTTCATTCAAATTCTCCCGCAGATCGTCGTGCAACGACCTTTTATGAGAACCTGGGATCAACCGCAACGCTCCACTTTCGGCATCAACAGGTTCGAGATAGTAGGCGAACTTCACCCCGTAGCAGTCTTGGGTCGGATCGGCGTTATGGTCTGGATGCCACCCTGTGTTGCCGACGTAACGGTTTGCATCTGAAACAACGAAGAATACATCGTCGCCGTACAGTTGTTCTGCCACTTCAGAGAACCGTGGGTCTTCCGGCAAACTCGCGAAGAATGGTGTTTCGGGTCCCATCATTGGCAGCCAGTGTCTACGCGTTCCATCAAATGGCGCGTGACGATATGCCGCCTCCATTGCTGCCTCAAACTCCCCGTGTATTGTGTTCAGCTCGTCTTGGTTGAGTGATTGCCGAAAAATAAGGAATCCCAAGGTGTGAAAATGCTTGATTTGCTGTTCTGTAAGCATGATGTCCCTCCACATTTTATCGGATTATGGATCAACAACAATCGCTGCGGTTTCCCAACTGGTAATAAAGTCTTCGACGCTGAAGTCCGTGGGCATATCGTTCGGGTTATAGTCAGATGTTCGTTGGAATCCGGGTTGGTATGTCTCCTCTGGAAGTTTCAGTTTTTGGTCGAGTGGCTGGAATTGTTGCCAGAGTCCGACTGTCTGTTCAGGCGTAAAATGGTTTCCGAGATAAGTGATGTCTCGACTGTTACCCCACAAGGAAGCTGGGTTGGCAGTTGTGTGCTTCAGGTTATACAATTTGCCAGCCAGTTTTGAAAGCATAACAATGCTCACCATCTGGTCGCGCGGCGATGGATGCAACACCTCCAGTTCAGTGCGGAAGCGGTTTGCATCTCCCTTAATGATGCTATGGAAGATAGCTGTTATCTGGTCAAACTCCTGAAAAAAGAGGGCATCCCATGCCTCAAACTGTTCTCGCACTGGACTTGAAAGATAATGATAGAATCCCGGTTCCCAGTGTCGCCAATGAACATTGGGCAGTGCAGCAAATCCGAATGGACGATAACCCGGATGCAGTGTACGCCGCATCTTGCTGCTGTAGTAGCTGCCCCAGTGCAATAGCAGATGTGTATACACAACACCGTCTCCCGCGTTCAGTTCAACAGGTATTCCACCGGGCAATGGAACAGACGGATTCTCTGCGAGTTGTTTGCGCTCTTCGTCGGTGTTGATTCGCCGGTGACTGCAAGGGACAATCCAGAAAACGCTATCGTCATATAAGGCGATGTTCCACTGAAGATAGCTGGGTCCGTGATGCTCCATATTTGAAATCATGCCACGCAGTGGAGCCGGTTCACCCGGACCGATGTCACGATGCCAGTGCATGGGACCAGCATCTCGGCTTCCGCTACAGATGCAGGCGAATTGGTGCGGTACAACGTGCTCTGCTTCCATCAGCTGCTGACCAACGCCTAACGTATTTTCGTGGAACAGAAATTCGATCGCAGAGGCAGACATTTCATCACAGTCAGTATCAAATTTCAGGCGCGGTTGCGCAGAATTCTCCCAATCACCACCTGTTGGATCACTGGGGAAACGTCGTTGCGCGGAAATCTCTTTTCTCCGATTGACCATGTGTTCAATACTACGACGCAACGGTTCAAGTTCTGCTTTCGGCACGACCCCTCGCAGAATGTTGTAACCTTCCTCAGCGAACTGTTGCCGATCAACTTGCATGATATGTTCCTCTTCCCACTCAAGTTTTATCCTGCCAACTTTTGCTGTAGTTTCGGACTGTCTATAACATCGCGGTTAACAATATACGAAGGGATTTGCCCAGAAGCCACACTGATAATACTCTGACACGCACTCTTGGCGTTGCCTTCAAAGCATTCGTCTGTCCAACAGATACTGTGCGGTGTAAGGATTACATTGTCCAGACTTAACAGCGGGTCGTCATCGCTAATTGGTTCCTGCTCAAAGACATCAAGCCCTGCGCCCTGAATCTGTTTATTCTGGAGTGCCTCTGTGAGTGCCTTCTGGTCAACGATTGGACCGCGTGCGGTGTTGATGAGGTAAGCCGTCGGTTTCATCAAGCCGATACGTCTTGCATCAACAATCCCTCGCGTCTCTTCATTTAGCGGGCAGCAGACACATACAAAATCAGCGGTTCGCATCAAAGTATCTAAATCAACGAGTTCTACACCGACTTCTGCTGCTTCAGCAGGTGTGACGTACGGATCGTAAGTGATATGGTGCATCCCAAAAGGTTTTGCCAGTTTGAACGCTTCTTTCCCAATGTTCCCCATACCAACAAGCCCCAGCGTTCTGCCAACCAACCCCATTCCCCTATAGTTTTGTGTGTTTCTCCAACCGCCAGCACGGGTGAGTTGATCCTTTATCAACAGCATGTGGCTCAGCGATAGGACAAAGGTCATAATAGAGGTAGCAACCGGACGGCGAACACCGTCAGGGGCAATTGTTAGCAGCACACCGTTTTCAGTACAGGCTTCCACGTCCACTTTATCATAACCGACACCGAATCGAGCGATGATAGACAATTTGTCTGCACCTGTGAACGTCTCCGATGTGATACCCGTACCCAATACTAAGAGTGCATCGTAATCCTGCACCTGTGTTGCTTGTAATACGGGTGTATTTTCAGCAATATATTCCCATTGTAGACCGGCTCCATCAAAAAGCGGACCGGCAAAGTTATCTAAATCAGAGGTGCCATCGGGACCCAGAAAGTCCGGTGTGACACCTACACGAAATACGGATTTTTTCATATTATTCCTCAATCCAAATCTGACGGAAGTACCTCCACTTCAACGGATGGAGTTTGAGATTCTTGACTTTTTTGTTAATCACTAAAATCTGTTTTGCGTGTGCCAGCGGAACCCACGGGACATCTTTATGAAAAATCTGCTGTGCCTCTTGGTAGAGCGAAACCCGCTTTTCTCGATCCGAGGTTGCTCTCGCCTGCTCTAAAACGTCTTGCATTTCATCGCTGCGATAAAATGCGATATTTCCGGCAGGCTTCTCCGCTGACGATTTGCTTAAAAGAAAATAGAGGAAATTATCTGGGTCACCGAAATCGGCACTCCATCCTAACATTGCCATATCGTGCTCCCCATATTTCGTTTTCTCAAGATAGGTGCCCCAGTCAAACGTCACGATTTTTGTTTCAACGCCAACATTCCGGAGTTCGGATTGCAGTGCCTCTGCAAGCGCGCGTCCGTCAGGAATATAGGGGCGCGGGACAGGCAATGCCCAGAGTGTCGTCTCAAAACCGTCGGGGTATCCTGCTTCAGTGAGGAGTCGCTTTGCCAGTTCTGGATCATAAGCGTACCCCTCGATCGAATCGTCATAACTCCAGAGTGTTGGCGGAATCGGGTTCTTCGCGGGGATGCCCATTCCCTGATATAGATATTCAATAATCACTGATTTGTTAATGGCGTGGTTTATCGCGAGTCGGACTTTAAGATTGTCGAAAGGTGGCTTGTCCATATTCATTGCGAGATAACCGATACTCATCCCCGGTTGCGCTATCAACTCAAGCGTTTCATCGTCTCGAATCTGTTCCAAATCGTCCGGATTTGGGAACTCCATCGCGTGGAGACTTCCTTGCTGAAGTTCAATAAGTCTCACCGAGTTATCAGGAATAGAACGGAAGATAACCCTATCTAACATAGGACGTCCGCCCCAATAGTCATCGTTTGCCGCAAGCACGATTTTATCTTTTCTGTCCCACCGCACAAACTTGAACGGACCGGTACCAACTGGATTGTTGGAAAACTCATCGCCCCATTTTTGCGCCGCTGTTGGGCTAACAATGGAGAAAGGCGTTATTGCAATCGTATAGATAAAAGGGGCATAAGCCGTTTTAAGGCGAATTTGGACGGTAAAGTCATCTACAGCGGTAATTTTATCGACAATCTCTGCCAAGCCTGTGGCTATCCAGTAAATGTAGCTGCCGCCTACCTTATGGAACGGATGGGTTTTATCGTGTTGTCGGTTAAGGGAAAAGAGAACAGCTTCGGCATTGAATGGAGTTCCATCATGGAAGGTTACGCCTTGCCGAAGGTGGAAAGTCCAAGTCAAACCGTCTTCTGAGTTCTCCCAACTTCTGGCGAGACCTGGCTCAAGTTCAGCACTCCCCTCTTTATATTGAACGAGTGTGTCGTAGATGTTATCACAGACTTTGAAGGATTCCCCATCTTCCTCAAGGGCTGGGTCTAATCCGACAGAATCACCACCGCGACCGAATATTAGGGTGCCGCCCTGTTTTGAATGCGAGTCGGCAAATACAGGCGAAAACATGGCAATCGGTAGTATCAGGACAATGAGTAAGAAGACCTGTGTGAAAAGTTTGTTTCGCATAATTTCTCCGATGTGTGTTGAAAAGATATATGCTCTATGATACAGACTTCGCTTGGAAATGTCAAGCGGTCTTTTTCTTAGCAAAAATGTCCGAGTTTTTGAATATTACTGGTCGTCAGTGATTGCGCCCTGTTTTTCTTCTGATTCTATTAAAGTAAATCCGCCGTGGTTGTTAGAAGGAATAAAAAAATGTTTGCAAGCGTGGGATGTAAGAGGTAGGAGCTCTGGATGGGATGCCCTTGCGACTGAACAACAAGAAGACTATGTAGAGTGCAAAATCTGTTTCTAACTTGTTAAATTCGGCTTTAAACACTTGTTCAAATAAGTTCAGTTGTAACGGATCCCCGTGTGTCTGACTATGGAGGTGGGATCCGTAATTGTTTACAGATGTCCTTCGCTAGGCGATTCGCGATCTCCGTGTGCCGGGGGATCGCAGCCTTGACTCTGTCCCCTGAACGTCCCCATATCGAGTGGCTACCACCTTCGCGAATAAAATAGCAACCGTGCCTTTTAAGATGTTGAATCAGATATCTCCGTTTCATAGCACGATTGTAACTTCCTCAAAAGTCTCGCCTTCCGTTCTGCCGATCGCCTCCTCCCGGTTAAGTTCCAAAATATCCTCAAGCCCGCTTTTAAGGCTAACCATCAATTCATTCTTAGTTCGTTCTTGGCAGTTGACTCCGGGAATTTCCTGTATCCAACCGATCCACCAACCTTCGTCTTGTTGGATAACAGCGGTATAAGTTTGTGTCATCAGTTCTATCCTCCTTTAAAAGATAATACAACAAGTATAGCACAAATTCAGAGCAAAATCAATTTGAAATATCAATTTGAAATATAGACTACGAAACAAGGGAAACCACTTTCTACATATCTGTAATACGGTGAATGTTGTGGGTGTGTAAATATTTTGCCAAAAAAATCAAGGACTATATGCCTGTCGCCCTGCTGGGGCTTAGACGCGCGTTCTAAAATCGGGGTTAGAAACCCCTCCTACAAGAGGGTTATCAGTTTCAGTCGGGAATCGGAGTTCCCTCTTACAACTCAAAAATGTTAGGTTCATTGTAAAATTCGCCATATTTACACTTTCTTTGGATACGAGTCCCTGCCCTGTCGCGGAGATTTGAAACCCTATTTCTATAAAAATCGTTTTATTAATGGGGATAGTATATTAAGAATAGTAATAGGGGTCAATTTGCGTAAAGAAAAATTATGTTATCTTTTCAGCAACTCATCCAGAATTTAACAGACACTACACAACCGAGCATTGTGCGCAGCAGCGCGATCACAAGTCTTGTTGCAGAAGGCAATCCACAGGGAATAAGAGCCCTAATTGAGTGCCTTGCTGATTCGGATTCGGTGATACGGCGCGAAGCTGCGAAAGCACTTGCGCAGCTGGACGCAACTCGCGCAGCTGAGCCGCTACTTGAAGCATTGCAGGTCGAGTCAAACGATCTTACGCTTTGGGCAATACTTGAAGCTATTGGTGAGTTGGCTACACCTGATGCCCTTCCTCTGCTCAAATCGATCCCCACTACGGGTTCTATACTTACGCGGATAGAGGTGAAAAAAAGTATCGCACGCATTCGGACCCGTTATGCTGACGGAAGTCCTTCAGTATCTCCAGAGACATTTGAACCTGAGCAGCAGGATGAACAGATGGATGTAAATGAACCATCACCAACAGCAAGTTTTGGGGATTCACAGGTTGTGCCAGAAGTGGAAGTAACAGCACCGGAATCGGATATTCCATCCGCTCACAGCACACAGCGGTTTCAAACAGAGGCATCCGACGATCCTCTTGCAGAACAGGTAGAGGAGACAGTGACAGATGAGGTATCAGCAGCTGAACCTGGTGAGGGACAGCCGAATGTTTCCATAGAGGCGACATTTACAAATCCGCCTATTGACCCAGACGAGGAAAATGTGGCGGCACCAGAAGAGATAACTGAGGAACCGATTGAGGCTATGGGTGAAGCGGAATCTGTAGAAGAGGGAACCGACATCACGGATCCGACACATCCTGAAGCACCTACAGAGCAGGTAGCAACTGATACGGAATCGGCACAACGAGAAAAAGCGGACAAGGAAATAGACGATTTGGCAGAATCCATCGCGCGATCCACTCGTCTCGCGGGTTCTTCGGTTAACCTTCCTGTATTAGCCCCCAATGCTGACACTGTGCCGTATCATCCAATAGGAACTGCCCTCGAAGAACCACCCCGTGAGAATTTTTTTCTCACGCTGATACACCCGGGCAGGTACCTCTCCAAACAGTGGATATACCGAACGCGTGTTTATCTGCTATTATGGGCTGCTCTCATTATCGCTACGATCAGTTTTATCCAATATCAGAAATATAGCAGCGTAGAGTTAAGCCCGCTATCTCTCATTGGGCTTTCTGAAGGTGAGCTACCGGAGTTGGTAAAACGCTCTTTGGCAGAAGGTGATTTCTACATTCAAGAAGGGTATTATAGGAAAGCCATTAATTCGTATGAATTGAGTAAGAATCTCAGTATCTTACCGATTAACTTCTATAGAAAACTGGGGTTTGCCTACTTCAAGGAAGGTCAGTATGCACTCGCCGCTGAGGCGTATGAGACCTTTTTAGAGGCGCGCGAGGATGACAACCCCGACGTATTTGCCGCCGAAGCTTCGCTTGCTGGTGTGTATCCACTTACTTCGATAAATGCAAGAACGACACGTGACTATGAAACCTACAATATCCTTGGTATAGCGTACATGAAACTCGGACGTGTATTAGAGGCACAACGTGCCTACGAGCAGGCGATACGTCTTGCCCCTAAATATGGCGAGGCATATAATAACCTTGCGCGTCTCTATGCAGACAATTATCCGCACATCTTATCTGCAGACTCGCAAATTTTACCGCTGTTGTCTACGGATCCTGTTTTGCAAACTGCCCCCAACCTGAGACTCGCTGAAGCATTAGCCTATACAGCAGTGACACTGAACCCAGATGTCGCCGCCTATCATGATACCCTTGGCTGGGTTTTATCAAGACGGGGGCAGGTGAATAAGGCAATGAAAACTTTAGAACGTGCCATTGATCTGCAAAGCGATGCTATTGAACCACACTATCATCTCGCACAAGTTGCACTCAAAGCCAACGAACGGAAAAAGGCAGCGAAAGCAATCCGAAACGTGTTCAAACTCAACCCTGCCTTTGTTCCTCTTAATGCGGGACAGTAGCGCGGTAATCGAAACTTATACCATTTCTAAAAGTTTATATCGCATTACCCGCCCTTTAGTGCACAGACTAACAGTCTATGCTACAAAAGAAACACAAACTAAAAGTTTATGCTACAATTTTAATCAGAAATGGTATTAGCGGACGATAGAAAGCTTGCCGACGCGCTGATCCCTTTCAGATGAAAGAACATAGATATAAATACCACTGCTGACCCCTGTGAGGTCCCAAACCCTCCTATCTCTTTCATGTTCTGTCTGAGTAAATGAGGCGATACAGTTCCCACCGACATCGTAAATGTAAATGTTAGTTCCCACCGGTATTTTATCGAAGGTAACCTGATTGCATTCTTTTGCCGGATTGGGGTAGACAATCGCCGCTGCCAACGTTGGTGCGGGGAGCGTTATTGTCAAAGTTTTGGCATCGTCTGCGAGATCAGCACCATATATATCCGAAAGTTGCAATGCCTCAATCCGATAATAATTTCCAGTGCGGAAAACCTCAGATGAGAATGTAAGCACAACCCGTTTTTGTGTCTTATCGAGGATTGCTGAGCGCGGTGTATAACTATCCGAACCGTTTTCCATGTTTTCTTGCCTATACAGACGGTAGCGTCCAGCGTGTGTCGCTGAGACACCCATTGGTTTGTCAAACTGCAGCAGAAGTTGATTCGGCGGTGAAAGCACAGCGGTAAGCAGCCGCGGGTGATGGGTTGGCACAACAGATACCGATTCGGATGACTCTGAAAGTCTGCCGTTTGAGCTCCGATTGAAAGCCGTCAAAGTGTTATTGCTATTGAATAGCAGTATATTTTCGCCATCTCCGCTTAGATTCGCCACAATCGGTTCAAAAGTGCTTGTTGCGGAATGGTGCCAGATAGGTCGATACGTTGTCCCGTCATATTGCACGAGATAGAAATTCGGTTGGACAGAGATACAAAGTTCATTTCGTCCATCACTGTTTGCATCCGCAATAGTCATCCCATTCCCGCTGTCATGTATATCACGAATACGCTGCTGCCACACAGGACGGTATGTATCATCACCTTCTGAACTGAAAACCGTCAAAAGCCAGTGATAGTACCGATTATCCAATTTTATGGTACCAACTTGAGTCCCCGTCTTCGCACAGATAGCGAACTCTGCGTTTCCATCGCCGTCAAGGTCTCCAGCGGCAAAAAGTTGCGGAATCCCTTCGGACAGTGGACTTACCCACGTTTGTCTATATTGGTTATTTCCAACTGCCTCGTATATGAACAACTCTCCATCGCTGTCCCCGACTAAAATTTCTATCCGTCCATCGCCATCAAAATCGCCTGTCGCAAAATTCGCACTAAGTCCGTTGTCTCCTCCTGTGGGATTTTCAAGAGTGGCTATAACTTTATGATTGTTATCTCCGTCTGCCTCGTATACTGAAATAGAATTGGTCGCATCGTCGCGCGCAAAGATTTCAGGCGTACCATCTGCATCCGCATCTACAATTGTCCGACTCCAGCTCCCTCGCGCTTCCCAGATACGTTCCGTTGGAAATTCACCTTGTGTGGGCTGCTCCAACAAAAATGCCGTGCCTGAAGCGTTGCACAATATCTCTATAAGCCCGTCATTATCTGTATCCGCTGTCGCCCAGAGCCATAGCGGTTCAGTGAATGAAAAGACCTGTTCGTAGGTATTGTTATCTCCTATCTCAAAAATTTGTGCGGTACCGGTATCCATTTCGACAGCGAAGAGTTCTAATCTTCCATTTCCGTTTATATCCACTGGCGAAGCAATAGCGTGCAACCCACGATCAGCAGATGCGACTTGCGAGAGATGCGATGAATGAATTGCTGGATTCCGCACTTCAATCCGATATAACCCACCGTTGTTGTTATCAATGTGAAAGAATCCTGCACGATTTCGCGCTACCAAGCGGTACATATAGACATCCGGCGGAACACCCAAGTCGGACAAGTTGACAATATGAAGCAGATTCTCTGCGTCTGAGTGTCCCGTTCTATCAATATTTCCATTTGCCGTGAGGAGTTCTATTTTGCCTGTGGTGAGTTCCTCTGTTTCCCACATCACTATTGGCTCCAGTTTGCTTCCGGCAAGCCATGGCTGCGATTCATGTCTTAAAATAAGTGGAGATCTGTGACTTACATCAACAACTGTTTTAACTCTCTTGATATCTCCGTCTACCAATTTAACGCTGAGTCGTAGTGTATACCCACCTTCTGCTAAGGTGGAAGTGTCCCACTCGTGTAAACAAGCATTCAACTTCGGTTCGGTTTGCACGGCTCCCAAAGGGAACCATAAGTTCGGTATTTCGCCGATACCATACTCTAACCAGTAGGCAGTGAATTCAACACCACTTGCGCTGCCGAAGATTTCAATTTTTTCGATAGCTTGCTGGAATGTCCGCTCGGTGTTGATCCGTGCGATGAAGGGCGTTGAAGCGGCGAGTGCGGCGTGTGCATCCAGTGAACCGGCACCAACGAGTTCAGTAATGAAAAGTGGGTTCGCAGTCCCAATTAGTTTCTCTTGAACCTCTGTATGAGTGGCGTGTGGACTTGCAGATAGGACAAGCGCAGCAACGCCAGAGACATGGGCAGCCGCCATAGATGTCCCGGACCTCTTTCGGTATTCTCCATTAAGTGCTGTGCTGAGGATTTCCTCGGCCGGTGCGGCGATGTTAATTGTGGCACCAAAATTAGAACCGTCCCACATCTGTCTTTCCTGTCCAACTCCTGCAACAGAGACGACGGTTTTGAGAGCCGCGGGATAGTAAGAACCCGATACTGCTGAATTTCCGGCTGCACCGACTAAGACGCACCCACGATTGTAAGCGTATTCTATTGCATCTTCTATAATGAAGGCACGCACCGTATCTCCCCAACTCATGTTAATTACACTTGCGCCGCTATCGGCTGCATAGACGATGGCAGCAGCGGCATCGTCATTCTGAATATACGTGCCACCTCCAAATTTGAAACTCGCCCTTACAGGCATCAAACGACAATTTTGGGCGATTCCCGCAATTCCAATTCCATTGTTCGCTTCCGCAGCGATGATACCAGAGACATGTGTCCCGTGTCCGCCCTCGTCTTCAGGGTCATTATCGCGTTCTGTCCAATCGCCACTGCCGAGAAGGGTCGGTGCGTCGCTAAAGTCCCATCCGTTTCTGTCGTCAACATAGCCGTTTCCGTCATCGTCAATGCCGTTTTGTGGAATCTCACCGACGTTTTCCCAAAGCTGCAAACGAAATTCTGGATGTTGCGTTGCTATACCACTATCAACAACTGCCACTGTCACTTGTGGTTTTCCGTGTTCAATCTCCCATGCCTGCGGCATGTTTAGCAAATTTAGATTCCACTGTTCTGTATAGTTTGGGTCGTTCGGTGCCGTTTCCGCACAAAACCGGTTGAGACGGTTCGTCTCAACTGCCTCAATTGCAGCGTGCCGTTCATACCGTCGCTGTAAGGGCTCCAGCACCCACCCTGTTGGAAATCGGATGAGATAATTACGGCGGAGTCGTGGGTGTTGTCCACCAGGCGTAGTCGGTGGAAAGATGGGAGAAATAGACACCGCACCGAGTCGTCTACTTAACGCTTCAAGTTGCTCGCTGGAGGCATCTGGATGTAAACGGACAATCAGTTCTCCCGGTGTTTCGGTGATGTAGGAAAAGTCGTCTGAGTTGCTTTGCGCAAAGACGGGTTGCGAATTTACAAATAGAACGAGAATGTAGAGATAGATAATTTTCTTTGCCATAATTATTTGTGACGTTATTGTACGGTGCCCCTTATACGTTTGCTACTTTAAAATTGCAATTCTAAATTCAATCTGTTATATTAATAGTAAGCAATTCAGAGAGAAAAAACAAATTTTTCCTATACTCAAAAAACACAAGGAAGTGCATCTATGAAAGCATCAGAACTGATCGTTAAATGCTTAGAAAACGAAAACGTTGATTATATTTTCGGATTACCGGGTGAGGAGAACTTGGATTTAATGGATGCCTTATTGGAATCCGATATTCAATTTATTCAGACCCGCGATGAACGCGGTGCAGCCTTTATGGCGGATGTCTACGGACGACTCACCGGGCGCGCCGGTGTCTGTCTCTCTACCCTCGGTCCCGGAGCCATGAACCTCGTCACGGGAGTTGCTGATGCCAATATGGACAGGGCACCGCTCGTTGCAATCACCGGACAAGCAAGCCTCGACAGGATGCACAAAGAATCGCATCAATATATGGATGTCGTTTCTGTCTTCAAACCGATGACAAAATGGAATACACTCCTCCACCTCCCTGAAATCATACCGGAATCAATCAGCAAAGCCTTTAAGGTCGCGATGGGAGAAAAGCCGGGTGCGACACACATCGATTTTCCAGAGGATGTCGCAAAAATGGAAGTCAGTGCGGAACCCGTACCACACGATTTTCCGAGTGAGGCAGAACCCGTTGCGTCCTGTTTGGCACGCGCCGCGCAGCTGATTAACGATGCTAAGCAACCCATTATCCTGGCAGGGAATGGCGTTGTCCGTCAAGGTGCCTCTCGAATTCTGACGCAATTCGCTGAGATGACAAATATTCCGGTTGCACACACCTTCATGGGCAAAGGCAGTATTCCGTGGACCCATCGACTCTCGCTCCTCAGTGTCGGATTGCAAGCAAACGATTTCGTCTCTTGTGGGTTTGACCGGGCAGACCTTGTTATCGCAATCGGCTATGATATTGTCGAGTACCATCCTCGTCTCTGGAATCCTGATCGGAATAAGAAACTTATCCATATTGACACGGAACCGAGCGAAAGTGATGCCGCCTATGTCACTGATGTTGAAATGGTCGGCAACATTCGACAGAGCCTCAGACACCTAATGTCCCAAGAGATCCATCCTAAAGATTCAGAGTATGCCTCAAACACCTTGCGGAAAATCATACTCGATCAACTCGACCAACATCGCGATGATGCTGGGTTCCCGATGAAACCACAAAAAATCCTGAGTGATGTCCGCTCCGTTCTCGCTGAAGATGACATTCTCATCTCCGATGTTGGGGCACACAAGATGTGGATTGCCCGCATGTACCCGTGCTATCAACCCAATACATGCATCATCTCTAACGGGTTCGCCTCCATGGGCATTGCACTACCTGGGGCTTTCGTCGCCAAACTTATCTACCCAGAGCGTAAATGTTTAGCAATCTGCGGTGATGGCGGGTTCATGATGAACTCACAAGAACTCGAAACCGCCGTCCGAACAGGTGTCCCTTTTGTGACGCTTATCTTCAATGACGAGGCTTACGGACTTATTGAGTGGAAACAGATGAACGGCTTTGGCAGACCCGCACACATCGACTTCACGAATCCCGATTTTGTTAAATACGCCGAAGCCTTCGGTGCCAAGGGCTATAGAGTCGAAGGGAGTGACGAACTGGTACCCATACTCAAAGATGCATTCAGTCAGAAGGTCCCTTCGGTTATCGATTGCCCAGTCGATTATTCTGAGAACCTGCGTTTAACCAACGAACTTGGGCATCTAACATGTCCTATTTAACATCAAAAAGCTGAACCGTGAATTTTGATTGCCCTATGACATGGAAAGTGCTATCATCTTTTAACACCAACCGTAATCTTTTGTCTATTTCTTTCAAATATACTTCGTTTTTTTCAGGAGGGAACCTTACCGAAAAATGGCAGTCTCAACAATTGAGTGGGCGGATGGCAGAATTCGGATGATCGACCAGACGCTGTTGCCCAACGAATTCAAGCAAATTTATTGCGATGATCTTCCATCAACCTGGGAAGCAATTAAATCGCTACGTGTGCGCGGTGCACCCGCAATCGGTATTGCTGGTGCCTTGGGCGCGGTGCTCGGAATATGGGATTCCACGGCGGAGACCTACGATGATTTTGCCGCTGAACTCAAGTCCGCTACCGATTATCTGGCAACGTCGCGACCAACAGCTGTTAATTTATTTTGGGCACTTGATAGGATGACACAGACAGCAGAAAAGAACAACCATCTTCAGATTCCAGAACTCAAAGAGGTGCTACTTGCTGAGGCTTTGGAGATTATTGATGAGGACAAAGCGATGTGTCGTGCTATCGGGCAGCACGGCATGGCGTTGCTGAATGAAAACGATACTATTTTAACACACTGCAACGCCGGTGGGTTAGCGACCTCTGACTACGGCACAGCATTAGCCGTTATGTTCAGTGCACATGAAGCCGGTAAAAAAATTCAAGTTTATGCTGATGAGACGCGTCCACTGTTGCAAGGCGCACGTCTCACCACTTGGGAACTCATGCAAGCAGGCATTGATGTAACCCTTATCTGTGATAACATGGCAGCACAGGTCATGAAAGAGGGTAAAATCCAGTGCGTTATTGTCGGAGCCGACCGGATTGCGGCAAACGGTGACACCGCGAACAAGATCGGCACCTATAACGTTGCTATCCTTGCAGAGGCACACGGTATCCCTTTTTATGTCGCCGCGCCGACTTCAACCTTGGATTTCGCCCTTGAAACGGGAGCAGAGATTCCCATTGAACAGCGGGCAGCGGAAGAGGTAACAGAAGGCTTCGGAAAGCTGACAGCACCTGAAGGTGTGAAGGTCTATAGTCCCGCATTTGATGTTACACCTGCGGCATTAGTCACGGCGATTATTACGGAAAAAGGTGTCGCGCACGCGCCTTATACAGATAGTCTGAAGGCTTTACGAGACGCATAACTTACGCCGCTTTCGCAATGTTTGAGCGAGTGCCACCTATATCGAAGCAGTCGTACTGATTTGTATTCATAATCCGGGTCGCAAACGCCATCGCCTGTTTTTCGGTGAGGTAACCGTCCGCAATCTCGGCTTCGAGCGCGCGTCGAATTTCGTTCCGCGCTTGAATCGCATAAGCCATCGCGCTGGTGGGCCATCCTGTATCGCCACCGAAGGCGAACAGTTTATTTGACGGCACCGCATGAATACATCGGCGGAGGAAATCACGCGAGCTATACGGATCAATGCTCCATGCCCAACAGAAGTCAACCCAGATGTTACGATAATGTTTCGCAAGCGCGACCAATTCATCGTTGTAAGGGTAGGCGATGTGCATCAAGACGAACTTCGCGTCAAGATAACGAGTGAACAGCGCACACATATTGCCAGCAGGGATACGTCGCACTGGCATTCGGTTGTTACCCGCATAGTAGCCAGTATGAATTTTAAAGGGAAGATTGTGTTCAATCGTGAGTTCAACACCTCTCGCCCAGCACCAATCGCCGAGACAGAGCCGCGTTGCTTCGTCAATATCTGAAGCGGGTTTCGTAAGTACGGCGTTAAGTGCAGTAGCAGCCTCTGCATCGCTCCTTTCGATCCAGTTGAGCGTGCGATTGTAAGCGTGCTGCGATTTTACGGCAATAGCGCACGGCGCGTGCTTGGCAAAGATCGCCTCCATAGCACTTTTTAGTGATGCGAGGTCGTTGACTTCAACGCCTGTTTCAGCGTGAATAGCACTCGGATCGACCTGTCCGCCACAGAATGTCGCCCACGAAAGATCATAGAGGAAAAAATCGGGACCGGAGGTGTCCGGTGTACACTGCCAACTAAAGTCATCTGTTTGAATGTGGTCAAGATTCGCGATGTCGTGTAAAATGTGATAACGTTTACCGGGAGTGCGAAGCGTCTTTAAGTTATCGGCACCCGCGAGTCCATCGCCTGTCAGTTCGTCAAGTCCATAGATGTGTTTCGCGATGAGGCTGACTGCCTCGCCATATCCAGTAAACTGTGTCGCTTCCCACGCGTCTCGGATACCTTCAAACCGTGATGCAATGTCTTGGGAGGCATCCATCAGGTTACCCATCGCTGCTGGAGAGGCACCGGCTGTTACCAGGTCGGCTGGAACATAGTTTCCGAACAGATCTTGGAGGATATCGGGACCATTTTCCACCCATTCGGCTTCGCGCTTCATGTGCTCGTGTGTATCAACAAGGCGGATGGATTGGATGTGATGTGTCAAATCGGTGGTTGCCATACTAAAGTCTCCTTTAAAAACTGAAACCGGCAGGTCTGTCGTCTCGTACTTGACAAATGTGTTGGATTATGCTTTAATATATAGTGTCTTGGCAATTTGCCTCTCTTTTCGGTCTTATAGGGCGGCACTTGCTATAAAGCGAGATGAGGTTCGCTCTATTATAAAAGAGCGAGAGTGTTGTGTCAAGAAAAACCTTACATTCTGCAGTGCTATTAATTAAGTGTATGGCTTTCTGGTACTTTATATAATAAGGAGTTGTGATCCAACGGTTGCTCGGATACATTGAAGTGTGCGAGGTTACAACAGTTGAACGGCTCTGACAGATTTGGGGACCCGCTCACAGGCTCCCCTTGTAAAAAAAGGAATGCTCGCGCAGGAACGCGAATGGTTAACGTCACCCGTCTGAAAAGGGACAAGACCACAGGAGCATATAATGCCTACAGGACGGATTAAGTATTATAATTTTGATAAAGGCTTCGGGTTTATCGCACAAGATAGCAGTGACGCTGATGTCTTCTTACACAGCTCCGCTATTAAGCAGCCCGAATATGAAGAACTCCGTGTCGGGCAGCGCGTAAAATACAACATTATTGAAGGCGAGAAGGGACTCGTTGCCCAAAATGTCGAAGTATTATTGACACCGACAGAACGCCGATGGCTGCGGCAGGGAAAGGCAATTATTCCACGCGGTTATGCTGGCTTTCCTGCTCAGAATCAGGGACAACTTCTCAGTGATGCGGCAATAACCGACACTAATCAGGAAAACGATAAATCAAGACCCGTTCGAAGTCGCCGAGACCGTAATACACCCGCAGCACCTTCTGGGTCCAAAACAGAGCCTCAAAACACCCCAACGAGAGATGCTGACGATTCCACAGCACAATCACGAGAGGAACAAGCCCCGTCTTCAAAGCAACTCAGCTTTGGCGACCTTTACATTCTCAAGCAGATTAATTTTGAAACGTCTATGTTTTTCGCGTTGTATAAACACGTGCAGATGCCTGCTACCGTCCTTGAAATGACACTCTCTACTTTGACGCTCAACAGCAATGGAAAGAAACAGCACGTCGCGAAAACAGATGTTAAATACTGCTATAAAGATGTTGATGCGGAAAGGGTTCAGGCTTCTGTTGGTATTGATGACGCTGTGAAGGCACAGCAATTGACGCAACTCGCGCCTGACGCACAGGCACCTGAGATTGATACGGAAGCCGTTCAAAACGCCCGAAAAAATGGCACCCCGATTGCGGTTCACCTCCGCGAAGGTGAAATCTTTCGCGGGACTATAGATTGGGTCAGTCCGTATGAGATTAAGCTCATTTTAGAGAACGGGGCAAAGGTTGTTATCTTTCGGCATGCTATCCACAACTTTTCCATAGGTTAGGTGCTGCTATGAAAGCGTATTACGAACTCGTTGATGAAATTCAACGCGATGTTGAACGTTTGCGCGAGGAGTCGGGAGGCGTGCCGTGCCCTTCTGACTGTTTTTCCTGCTGCCGAAACACCTCAACAATGGCGATAAGTGAGGTCGAAGCTCGTGATCTGAAGGTAGGGTTGGACGCACTCCCTGCCGAACTCCGCACACATATTCACCAGAAGGCGGAACGGAGCATCAAAAAATTAAAAGCGCACGGCTACGATGCTGAAGACATAATGCCGGATGCAGGCATGAAAGCGATTGAAGTGGTCAAAGGCACCCCTGAAGGCGAATGCCCTATGCTCATCGGTGGTGTCTGCTCCGTTTATGAACACCGTCCAGTCATCTGCCGCGTCTGGGGATACCCAATTCAAAACAGCAATGAGTTAGCCTGCTGCCACAAAACCTTCATCGGAAAACGCCGCCAATTCCGCCCACTCAATTACACGCGCTACTGGCGGGTGTGTCAAGACCTTAGTAGAGAACTCGGTGCTACCCAAAAAACGCCGAACTGTTATCTCGTCTCTCAATTGTTATCAGAGTAACCCACTGGACATCTTCCACACTTTTTCCGTTGGTGAGGTTTTTAACCTCGCCTATTTTTTTAGGGGCATAGTAAAACCCTAAATTAACCCAATTTGAGTCAGAGTGACTCTCAGTAAATCGAGCGAGGCGTATGTAGCACTCATTTCCTGCGCTTTTTATTAGGAAACCAAAAGAGGAGAATTTGTGGATATGAAACGTATGCGAACTTACATAGTATTAGGGACGACAGTGTTGTTCAGCAGTTGTCTATTCATCAGTAGTGGCTGGTCAGCTGCGCGGGATGTCATCTCTTTTATTTCTCAAAAAGGCGAAGACATTCATCTTACGCTCATGAATACTCGGGGAGAGATACGCCAAAGCATTTTAACAGATTTGGAACGCTCGAGCGATTTCACTTGGGCCCCCCATGGAGGTTCGATTGCTTATTCCACGTATCGAAACAGAAATTTTGATATTTACGTGATGGATGTTGTAAGGCGGGAGACAGACCTTCGGTTGACTTTCGATGCTACCAAAGATTTGTCGCCTGCATGGTCTCCAAATGGAAAATGGATCGCATTCATCTCGGAGCGTGCCGGGAGTAGGGATATTTATAGAATAGATGTAGATGGCGGAAATTTGATGCAACTGACGAAGCAAAAAGGGGGTACCAAACCCGCTTGGTCTCCGGACAGTCAATCAATTGCCTTTGTTTCAACATCTCTTTTTGTGATGAGTGCTAACGGGAAAGGGTTGAAGCATCTCGCAGATGCGACTTCTATGGGATGTTCGTGGTCGCCGGATGGCAAGCAGATTTCTTTTATCTCTAAAGGCGCCGAAGGAGGAATGGATATTTTCAGAATTGACATAACTGGGAAAAACTTGCGCCAACTCACATGGTTAGATCAACAAACTTTTACCTCTGAACCTGTATGGTCGCCGAGTGGCAAATGGATTGCCTATGTTTTGTCGGAAGTGATAGGACCGTTGAAACCGGTTCTCGGAGCTGACGATTTTGCGGAGCCGGTTGTCTGCATCGTAAACGCAATAGACGGTGGGGTTGGGAAACCAATTGAGGCGACGAGAGGGTTAGTATTAGGTTCTACCGAGTGGGTTCCAAAAGTCCTTCTCTCAGTATCACCCAGTGAGGGGCAGCAGACAACCCTCTGGAGCAGACTTAAACAAACCGGTAAGTAAAGCAAAAACATCTGAGTATTATACCTTCACAGAAAACTGCACAGACACTAAACACTATTTGGGTTAAATCATGGCTGTGCTTCGCTCAACTCACGTAAAAACTCGAAAGTGTAAATTCCAGTCCGGTGTCCATCGCTCCATACCAACCGTACGGCGTAGCGTCCGACTCGCTGAATATCCACAAGAGATAGGTTTTCAAAAAAATCGTCAGAGGGCAGGATCTGAAAAGGATCTTTTCCTAATCGTATGGCATCGCAGCGGGCACACGGGCATTTTTGTCGGAGAAGGTGGTAGGACAATTCATTTTGGTCCGAATCTTTCCATTCGATTTTCAGGCTTTTACTGCTTCTTTCAATGCGAGTTGGTTGAAATTGCTGCATGATGGTTCCTCAAAATGGCTTCCCGTTTAGCAAAAAAACGGTTGCCAATTTGTGCGACCGCAGGCGGTCCCGCAAATCAACAACCGTTTAGTGAGTCGCGATCGAAGGATTGCTTCTACTCTCCGTTATTCAAAGTATTCCGCATTGATTTCGATGAACTCCTCCCATTCTTCGGGGACATCCTCTTCCATGAAGATAGCTTCGACGGGGCATTCGGGTTCGCATACACCACAATCGATACACTCTTCTGGGTCGATGTAAAGCATATTGACTTCTTCAAACTCGTCAGCATCCGGTAGGGGATGGATGCAGTCCACTGGACATACATCAACGCACGAACTATCCTTAACATCAATACACGGTTCACAAATCACATACGTCATGTTGAAAAACTCCTTTCCGCTTGATTTACAATAAAAACCTCCATACCATGTAGGGGCGACTTCGCTCACTTGATGAAGGCGTTGCAAAAACATCGTCATATATGGCGGATTTTTTGCTGTGTCTGCTGAGTTGCGATTCAGGACACTATAATAATACCATAAACGATTTATTTTGTCAAGTTATATTTTCTGACAACACCAGAACCATTCACTTTTTAGAACGGATCGGGGTTAGAAATCTCTCCGATATGAGTTATCAATTGTCAGTTATCGGTATGCAACTTTAAGGAACCCCACCAGCGGAGCATGGAGGAACCTTGTTTTCCAAAATACTAACATATTTTCAGATTTTATTGTAAAATTAAGATTATTACAATTCTTTCAAATTATGCACCCTTTTCCAATCAAATTCTGGTCTTTAAATTATAAAGGGTAAAACAGCGTTTTAGATATACACGGTTTCAACGCTACGCATTAATCGTGGAGAATCCTGATGGTAGAAAACGATGTTCAACTGATTCGCAGAATTTTATCAGGTGATGACGAGGCATTCAGTATTTTGGTCCAGAAGCACCAAAAAAGTGTCCACGCGCTTGTATGGCGAAAAATTGGGGATTTCCATATCGCTGAGGAGATTACGCAGGACACCTTTCTCCGAGTATACAAAAGCCTTGCAACACTAAAAGATCCCAATCTGTTTGCTGGATGGCTTTATGTCATCGCGAATCGGCTTTGCATTAATTGGCGCGAAAAAAATACGTCGGTGACGCAATCGTTGGAAAACACCCCACTCGAAGAGATAGAGCAATCTTCTTATACGCATTATATATCGGAGCAACGTGAGTCAGAGGTCTCTGATCATCATTATGAAATCGTCCAAAGGCTGCTCCAAAAATTGCCAGAGAGTGAACGCACAGTCGTGACACTCTACTATCTCGGTGAAATGACAGCAAAAGAGATTGGGAAATTTTTAGGGGTGTCAGTGAACACGATTAAAAGTAGGCTTCGGCGAGCGAAAAAGCGTTTACGGAAGGAAGAGCAGCTCTTGATTCGCGAAACGCTTGGGAGTATCCACTTACCTGCCAATCTCACCGAAAGCATTATGCAACAAGTTGCTGATATAAAACAGACCCCCTCTCCGGTAGGGAAACCGCTGCTACCGTGGGCGGCATTTGGCGCAGCTGCCGTCTTGATTCTGTTATTGCTCGGTGTTAGCAATCAATACCTCGCCCGTTTTCAACATCCATATAGTTTTGAAGCACAATCTGAACCCACAATTGAAATCATTGATGCCCATATTACGCTTGATATTGATGCAAAACCAGCTGTACGAAATCAAGTTGGACGTGCTTCTATCCCCAGTAAAAGTAGTGGAAACGGACTACAAGTTTCTGAGACATTTTTAGCAGCCAATACGCTGGAAGATTCCGCCAAGTTTTCTACTTCACAGTGGACCCATACAGATGGACCTCAAGGTGGTAACGCCTTTAATATCTTTGTTACACCTGAAAAAACCGTTTACGCCGTTACATCATCAGGTATCTACAGATTGACAGATGGGACAACTGGATGGGCACTCATTGACACCAGCGTTCCAATCAGTGAGTCCCGAATGCCTATGGCAGAATTCGAGAATACTCTCTATATTGTCTCTACTGATGAAGTGTTTACTTCAACGAATGATGGCGAAACATGGAATGAATTATGTCCGAGACCAAAGGGGCGTGCTATTGGATTGATCATAACAGATGAGGCACAAGGACACGGATCACAATCCCTTCCCGTAATGTATCTCGCCCTTGAAGATAAAGGCATCTTCCGCTCTACCGATGCTGGTGCACAGTGGAGACTCCTTAACAATGGACTGATAGATCAAACGATTACGACGGTAGCTGCGATAGAAAATACAGTATTTGCTGGCACAAACACCGGACTTTACCGCCTCAATTCAGGCACTTGGGAGCAATTGTCCGTGGCTGCATCCGAAGTTATTCATTCTTTAGTGAGTCATGAAAACAACCTCTATGTCGTAACAGGTCACGATCTTTTTACTTTAGGACTGCTTGAATCAAGACTAAAGGATGCCGGGCAAATAGTGCGTGGTTACAACGCGAGTTCAAGTAAAATTTTCTATTCGACTGATTTGGGAGAGTCGTGGACTGAGATAACACCGAAAAATAAGTCTCCGTTTGTGAGAACACCAACAGGTATAAAACTTGTGGTTGACGGTGAGACCCTTTTGCTGCTCGGTGTCGCTGAATTACGCTCAAGGGATGGCGGACAAACTTGGACACACCTCGGATTCGACAGAAATTTGTTTACGCTGGATAGTTTTTCAACTGTAGCAATAGACGAGAATACGTTTTACAATGTTAGTCCCTCCGGTGTTCATCGGACAACTGATGCGGGTGAATCGTGGCGACCATTTATGAGAGGGGTGGCTGGTACCAGAATGCAGGATTTAGTGGCGTTCAATGACAGACTCTACATGCACACCGGCAGCGATGTTTTCCAATCAGTTGACGGGGGTACGTCGTGGAAAAACGTTCCAGTTAATACGGGCGGCGTTACGCTTAGGTCTGTAAAAAAGGAGCAGCCTCAAAGCGATTTCTCGCTTGATTCAAGGTTGGTAGCAACTAACAACGCTCTTTATGGAATTATACCTGAAGAGGACGACTTACGCGTTTTTCATTTACCGCTGAATAGTGATGCGTTCGTTCCTGTTCACAAGATACCCGCTTTCGCAAGGCGATCAGCATCCTTTAATGTGTGGACAAGAGAAGCCTTAACCTATGAGTTATGGACGAGCGTTGAAGAAGTGAAACAGGAGCATTTCGCTGATGATCCTGAGGAAGGTGACAGTCTACCGGTTACGTTGTATTTTAGGAAAAAACATTGGGAAGCTGGAGGATTTGCTGTCAGTGACGGGGCATTCTACATGGAATGCCAGCGACGGCTTTTCAAGTGGAAACCCGATAAGCGGGAATGGCGAAACACAGGATTGATAGATACTAGTGAACAACCTGATGGCGAATTGGATAAAGGGTTCAAGTTAGCGGTTGCAGCAGAAATTGTCTATGTGGGTAAACGGAATGGTGAACTCTTTCAATCGTTTGATGGTGGAGACAGTTGGAAGGACATTACATCAAGTCTTCCGCTTCGCTTTACGCATTTCAACGAGATAGTCTTTGCAGGCGGAACGGTTTACGTCGCAACTAATAAAGGCGTTTTATCCTCACAGAATGGAGAAGACTGGCGCGTGATAACCGATACAATGGGTACACGTATTGTCATAGACCGATTCGCTATAAATAGTACCACGGTTTATGGTGCTGGCGATACGGGGGTCTATCGCTTGAAAACCGAATGGCAACAGATTTCTCCAGAAGTTCCGGGTAAAGTTATATCCCTCATTGTTAGCAACGACAGACTTTACATCGCTACTGAACAACGCGGTCTATTTCACATCTCGCTTGGAGAAGAAGTGTGGGTAGGAGTGATGGAATAACTTCTACCTTTTACAGGCAAAAGGAGAAATTATGAAAGTCCTAATCTCCCTTCTTATCGTTCTACTTGTCCTCCCGCTCGCTTTCGCCGCTGAGGACAAACAGACCTCTGATGTTACCAGCCTTTACCATCTTGCCAATATCTTGGGCATTCAAGTATCACCGGTGCAAGTCGAAAACACGCTTATTCAGAAGACTGAGGGGAATCATGGCACCGGTTTTGCGAATCTCATTGATGCTGCCAAGGAGGTTGGACTTGAGTTGGAAGAACACAATCTCACTTATGAAGAACTCAGAAAGTTTAAAACGCCAGTCATTGCGCATCTCAAGACTACATTTGAAGACGAAAACCCTGCAAATGCGGACCCTACCGCTGGACATTTCATCGTCGTTGAATATGCAAACAAAAAGTGGGCGCGTCTCTTTGATACACCCAATAGGCTTCTATATCAGGCAGCCACCGTTGTCTCCCGAGATCGATTTTTGGATCTCTGGACGGGACGTGTACTCGCCCTCTCGGAAAGTCAACGTCAGCAAAAACAACCGGTTTTAAATGTTTCACCCACGTTGCTGGATTTAGATGCCTTAATCACACTGCAGCACGGCTTCGCGGAACAAGATTTAGCAGGATATCAGTTTCCTGTCCGCCTTAAAAATCGAAGTGATGCACCGATACAAATCGTCTCTGTCGCAGGTAATACGGGACATACGGTTATCGCTGAGCCAAAGACAAGTGTCATTCCTGCAGGGAAAGGTGCTGTTTTGGGGATCGGTTCGACTGCAGTTGCAGCCTATAGGACATCTTTTCAAACTGTCCATATTCAAACGGATACACCGCAACGTCCGTACACGTTTGTCTCTTTTGGGCGCGCTCAGGAATTCCCCGTTGTCTTTGTCCCTGAGAACATCTATGTGGAAAGCACCGGGGCATCGCAGCCAAAGAAGATTGTTGGGCTAAAAAATCCCCGTGAGACGGCTCTGATGATTCAGAATATTAAAAGTTCACAGGAATGGATTCAACCCGTCCTCCGTAGTGCCAATGTCGTTTATCCGTGGCGCACCGCGGATATTGAACTGAATTTTGAAACTAACCAGATGCCCAAAGGCGGATTTAACGAGAAACTCACGATTGAATACATTGACCACAAAGGAGAAATGAGAGCTATCACGCTGCCCATATCGGGGGAAGTGAATCAAGCTTACACACTCGCGCCTAACCAATTTTTCTTCGGGCGCATTAATTCCACCGAAGAAAATACGAAAGTATTAGTGCTTAAAAACTTAACGGGTACCGAACTCCAGATTGAGAAGATCGAAGTCGATATCGGAACAATTACGGTAAAACGACAAGCCGACAGTAACAACTATCAATTAACACTAACGTTGCCATCAGTTTTAGCAAAGGGTGTTCTGAAAGGCGAAGTTCGACTCCGGACGAACCATCCAAAGATGCACCTTGTTAAGATTCCGATTTTTGCTTTTGTTGGAAAGTAGGAGCATTTCGCGTCTGAACTCTCTAAAAACAGATAAGGAGCTATCTCATGAAAACTATCACATGGGCAATTCTAATTGGTATTTTAATGACTCCGATCATATTGTTCGCAGCACCGCACGAACCGTCTCCTGCCGGTGGTGGTTGGCTTGAACTGAACCCTAAACTCGGGCAAGTCCAAACGGATGCACCGTGGTTTCCTGAACTCACCGGTGAACTCACAATTGAAGCGTGGATCTATGTAGACGAGACATTGCCCAATCAAGTCCGCTTTTCTCTCGTCGGTCAAACAGACCGATTCAGCTGCTTTATGATTGGGCTGCCTTTAGACGAAGATAGAGATAATGTGATGGATACTCGGCTCGGCATCCTTTCCAATGGAACTAAAATCCTTTCCAATGGAACTAAAGACTTTTCAATGGTGACGCAGACAGAAAGTCTGCCGATCCGTCAGTGGGTGCATTATGTCGCGACAATCGACCGCGGTGCTGCTATCGGCAGCAATGGTCTTATTTTAGGAGGTGGAGATGATGGGAGCGAACTGCCAGTGCCAAATAAGAATCATCTTGTCCTTGGCGGTATGCCACTTTTGACGGAAATGCCAGCACCTCTGGGTGACAAAACGCGTTTCGCTTCGGGAGTCTATATTGATGAGTTGCGGATCAGCAGTGTTGTCCGCTATAAAGGAAACTACGATGTCCCGACAAGTGCGTTCAACACAGATACTGACACCATAGGACTCTATCATTTTGATGAAGTGTCAAAACAACGCCATGAGGATAGTTCAAGTTCCCAGATTCCCTTAATCCGAAGTGAGATAGATCCTGAAGTGCTTGCTAAAAATGAAGAAGCGGCAGCCCCGCTCGTACTATCAAAAAATGAAGAAGAGCTGCTTCAGCTGATTCGCGAAGGGATTACCTATTACGATGGGCTGCTTAAAAGCGGACGCGTTGATTTTCTTCGGGAGACTACCAGTGTCGCCTCTGATAAACTCCCTGGAATGGGACGTGCCCCCAGTGGTACATGGAAAGGAACTTTCGAGTTTTCTGGACGCAAAATGAGATGCGTTGTGACACGAGATGTTATTCAGTACGAGCCTGACCGGAACCTTCCAATTACAGGGACAAAGCAATACGCTTATGATGGCGAAACATTTGAGACACTCAGGGAAACATTTAACGGTATGATGATGAGTCGCAGAAGCGAAATCGTCGATGACCCATCTGATGATCCTCGCTTCTGGGGATGGGACCTCAGTGGTGGAAAAGAATCTCTCGTAATGCTTATTGATGGACTTGATGTCCAAAGCATTGAAGAGGTACGTTTCAACGATAGCGATGTGTACCATGTTAAAGGGAATATGTTCGGTGTTGTAATAGAACTGTGGCTAAATCCAAAGAAAAGCTACCGGCCCGAACGCTATGTGTTTGCTAATCCCATGATTGCTATAACGAAGGATTTCAAGTTCAAAGAGGTCGCACCCGACCTCTGGTTCCCGGAATCTGCCAAGTGGGTTACTACCGAAACCGATGACCAGACAGGTCCAAAAACTGATGTCAAAACAACAACGGTGCAATTCACAAACATTCGGATTAACGAACCTATTCCTGAATCTCGGTTTTCCATTAAGCCGCCCCCCGGGACGAGAGGGTATGACATGCGTACCCGAGAAAGTTTTGAAGTTCCAGTTTCAGATTAACGTATTGCTTATGCTCACGTCGCATTTGCGAAATGTTCCAACCGGTAAAGGAAAATAGAGCAACATCGCAAAAACTTGACTTCCAAAAGCGAACCTGTTATCATATTCTTCAGCGTCAAAACTCCATGCTTTAGCGTGGAGATGTAGACGCTGTTTCTCCTTGAAATAAGTTGTTAAATCGGCTATAATACTTTCAGAGTGTTCGGAATGCAACATCTTACGAAAGGAGAACCTATGAGTCAAGCAACATCCAATCAACATGATCCAGATATGCTCGATGAATATGATTTCAGTGAAGGAGTTCGAGGCAAATATGCGGAGCGATACCACGCAGGAACAAATTTGGTTCGGCTTGACGACGATGTAGCCGAAATGTTCTCGGACGCGAAATCCGTTAACGATGCCTTGAGAGAATTAGGGAAAATCATCGCCGAACACCAGAAAAAACTTCATAAGTCAGAACCATAGCATAACCAGGTTTCCTGTCTCCAATACCGGTAAGAACATCATGAGAAAGCCCTCCTCCAAAAAGTGGCGGTTCAGAAATTCAGATTTTGAGAGCAGTTTAGCATTGGCATCGGAACTCGGTATCTCTCTGCTCGCCGCGCAACTCCTTATCAATCGTGGGATACAAACTGCTACCGAAGCGCACACCTACCTTTACCCAACTTTTGACGCACTCCATCCACCTTTTAAATTAGCGAATATGGACAAAGCCATAGAACGGATACACAAAGCAATCGCGCGGGGTGAGAAGATATGCATCTATGGTGATTACGATACCGATGGCACGACCGCAACTGCGCTGTTGCTCAATGTCTTCCGTCACATAGATGTTCCCGCCAACTACTATATTCCGAATCGGTTTGGAGAGGGGTATGGACTAAGTGAGGACACAGTAAAAAAAATTCACCAAGAGAACGATGCTAAATTGATAATTACTGTAGACTGCGGCATCACGTCAGTCAAGGAGGTCGCGTTAGCCAATCAGCTTGGTATGGATGTTATTATCACGGATCACCACCAACCGGAGGCGGAACAGCCCCCCGCGCACGCCTTGATTTCACCGAAGGTTCCGGGGAACGAATATCCTTATACCGAACTCGCTGGTGTCGGTTTAGCCTTCAAACTGGCACAAGGATTGATAGAAGACGATAGCGCATTTCTTGAATCACTGCTTGATCTGGTAGCGTTGGGGACCGTCGTGGACATCGCATCGTTGACTGGAGAAAATCGGATTTTGAGCCGTTTAGGACTTGCCGAACTTAACAAGCGCGAACGTCCGGGGATTAATGCTTTATGCGAAGCCGCCGGTCACAAAATTGACAAACCTCTTGACGGCTACTCGCTCTCTTATAAGTTGGGCCCCCGTATCAATGCCGCCGGACGGATGGATACCGCCCACAAAGTGGTTGACCTCCTTACCACCGATTCCGATGATGTCGCAACCCGTATTGCCTCTCAACTCAACGAGACAAATCAGAGACGACAGGATTTGGAAAGGCAGATACAAGATCAAGCACAAGAGATAATCGAAAAAGAAGTAGAAGATGATACAAAGGGGATCGTTGTTGCCAGTGATAAGTGGAACGAAAAGGCACAAGGTGTTGTCGGCATCGTTGCCTCTCGTTTGAAAGAAACCTATTACAAACCTGTCATTGTCCTTGCAATTAACGGCGATGAAGCAAATGGGTCAGGACGTTGTATTGATGGAATGAACCTCGCCGACAGCCTTGTTGCCTGCACAGAATTGCTCGTGAAACACGGTGGACATGCCGCAGCAGCAGGATTGACGCTCAAGACAAAAAATATCCCCAAATTCAAAACGGCTTTCAACGAATACACTTGTGAGCATCTATCTGAAGAGGCACTGCAACCCAAGTTGGACCTTGAATTTGAAACACATCTTTCGCTTTTGACGTTAGACATGCTAAAGGAGCTTGAACAATTTGAGCCCTTTGGAAAGGACAATCCATCACCCGTCTTTGGTGCACGGCGCGTCAAAGTTGATGGCATCCCCTCCCAAATGGGGAAAGAGAAAAATCACCTGCAAATGTTTATCAGTGATGGTACGATAAAACGGCGCGCAATTAAATGGGGGGCGGGTGAAAAACTTATCACTTTCAGACGTCCTAATATGTCGCTCGATATTGCCTTTTCACCCCAAATTAACGAGTGGCAAGGCACCTATTCCGTACAGCTCCTCCTTGACGACTGGGAAGTACGCTCCGAAGGCAGGGACATGAACTGGGATGTATTTCCCAAGCTCAGCGATGAATCTTCTGTAAAACTTGTTGACAAAAGAAACGTTAATAAAAAGAATTACCTTTTAAAGTTGCTTGAGCGAGAGGAATCTTGTATAATTTACGTACGAGATGAAGAGATGTTAGAGCTGCTGCTCACAAGGCTCTTACCGGAAAACATTGAAGGAATCGCGCGGCACGATGATACAATATCGGAGGCAGAGGAAGCAGCGTTATTGGAACAATTAAAGAACGGTGAGCTCCGAACAATAGCATCGAGTAGCACCTTTTCGGATTTGAGTGCGTTTCCCTTTGTTAAACACGTTGTTTTCTGTCACCTCGCACCAAGCGAGAACCTCTTTTTAAAACGTTGTGAACCTGCTTTTGTGACGACTGAGACTTCCTATTTGCATCTCATCTATAACGATACAGATGAAGTGGAGATGCGCACTTGGATCTCTAAAAAGTATCCGGCAGATGACGAATTGCGTCGGTTGTACGGAAATATACGGCAAGCTATACAGACAAACGGTGCGGACGGATACCCTGAAGCGGAAATGCTGAAAGGTCAACTCGGAACACTACCAACACTTCAAACTGGACTTACCATCTTTGAGGAATTGCAGTGCATCACACGGGATGGAGAACCGGGGCACAGACGCGTCCAACTCCTTCCTGCTGAGAAAAGTGACTTGTCTCATTCTCCGACTTATCTGAGAGGGGAATGGATAAAACAGACAAGTCCGTCTTTTATCGAGTTTCAACTAAAAGAGAACATCGAATCTATGTGGGAGCGCATACTTTTGCGTCAAGAAAATGAGTGTCAAATCGCTAATCAGTCAGATTCAAACCTATAACCCGGATGCAGAAGTTGAGCTGCTGGAGCGTTGCTACCGTTTCTCACAAAAGGCACATAAAGGGCAACGACGAAAATCTGGGGAACCTTACTTTACACATTGTCTCAAAACTGCTGAGATACTCGCTGAACTCCGACTCGATACACACACAATCTGTGCCGGACTCATGCACGATGTCCTTGAGGATACAGGCATCAAGCGCGAAGAGATGAAGGTGCGGTTCGGTGCCAATATCGCCAATCTCGTCGAGGGTGTCACAAAGATCGGACAGTATAAACTCAGTATCGCTTCCCAAGCCCCGGCTGCTAAAAACACAGTTGAACAGCGAGTTCATCGGAAACGCCAAGCCGAGACCTATCGGAAACTCTTGTTGGCGACAGCGGAAGACATGCGGGTCATCCTCATTAAACTCGCGGATCGCCTTCATAACATGGAAACGCTGGAGTTCCTCTCAAGTGAGAAATGTCAACGCATTGCAAAGGAGACATTGGAAATTTATGCCCCGATCGCACATCGATTGGGGCTTTGGCGTATCATGGGCCGCCTTGAAGACTTAGCATTTAAGCATCTCTATCCCATCGAATACCGGAAAATTGCCGAACTTCTGAACCAGAAACTCACTGAGCGAGAGGCATACTGTGAGAAGATGGTTAAGCAGATTCGCGGAGAACTCGAAAAACGGAATGTTTTCGCCGACGTCCACGGTAGAACGAAGCATATCTATAGCATCCATCAGAAGATGCAGCAGAAAAAAACGCCCTTCAGTGAAATCCAAGACTTAATTGGTCTTCGAATCCTCGTTAAAACCGAAGCGGATTGCTACATCGCCCTCGGCGCGCTCCATAGCAAATGGAATTACCATCCCGATCGACTTCGAGATTGGATTGGGCAGCCGAAGAAAAACGGGTATCAGTCCCTCCACACCACGATTCTTGATAATGGCAGACCTATTGAAATCCAGGTTCGCACGTATCAGATGCATAAGATTGCTGAAGATGGCATTGCTGCGCATTGGAGTTATAAGGAAGGGTTACCGAGGAGCCAACAGGGGCGTTCCATTTTCGCGAGTTATAAGCAGATACTTGAGGACATACAGGAGGCACAAGATAGCCCGCATCATTTCGTGGAATCCATGAAATTGGAACTCTTCCAAGATGAGGTTTATGTCTTTTCGCCGAAAGGAGATCTCTTTAGGTTACCCGCTGGCGCGACGGCGATCGACTTTGCCTATAAAATTCATACGGATGTTGGGCACACCTGTGTCGGCGCGGAGGTTAACGGTGCGGTTGCACCGATTCGACGTGTGCTTGAGAACGGAGATCAGGTCAATATTCGGACACGACCGAATGGGAGACCGAGCCGGAGTTGGTTGTCGTATGTCAAAACCGCTACGGCACGGACTAAAATCAATCACTGGTTTCGTGAAAAGGATAAGACTGAGGCATTGGAATTGGGCAAGAAATTGCTCGCAGCGGAGTTACGGGTTTCCTATCTTAATTCGCGTGATTATCTCAATTCCCCGAAACTGCTTGACATTGCGAAGCAACTCAAACTCAAAAATATTGAGGAACTTTTCGTCCGAATTGGCAATGCGGATGAATCTGCTACCCATGTCGTCAATTTGTTAAAGCCTGAAGTGCCGAAACCAGAGACCGAACCTTCCGAAGATACAAACCGACAGCAAAAACTCGAATCACCACCGGCTATCCAACTTGAAAATGACATTGATCTGGGCATGATACGGATTATGAAGTGCTGTAACCCGATTCCGGGCGATCAAGTCATCGGTTACCTCACACGGGGACGCGGCGTTTCTGTTCATAGAGCAGGCTGTATCCGCATCCTTGATGAACCGGAACGACTTTTAGGTGTCAAATGGCACGAAAAGCCGCCCTCCGAAAATGGAGACCACCCACCTCTCGTTTACCCTGTTAAAATCCTCGTCGAGTGCAATGACCGACCCGGTATGCTCGGTGAAATCACCACGGCTATTGCACATTACAAGGTGAATATCCGCAGCGGAACCTTCCAACCTTCTGCTGTTCATATTGATTCTGAAGCCTCTGATAATCTGACGATAGATGTGATAGGTGCTCGGCAGTTGGATGAAGTCCTGCAAGCGATTCGACACTTAAAAGGTGTACAGCGCGTCACTCGCAAGTCCTAAATTTTTCTCAGTAGCGGCAATTTCCAAATCGCAGTTCTCTATACAATTTGAGGCATCTTTGAGATAACTTTAGTAACTTTCCCGCTCCGCAGGCATTGCGTGCAAACACGAACCCGTCTTGTTCCTTCCGCTGTTTGGATACGGACCCGTTGAAGGTTTGGAAGCCAACGCCTTTTTGTATGCCGTCGTGATTTACTAATCTGATTCCCTGTCATCGGACGTTTGCTACAGATCGTACAGACTCTTGACATTGTGTTTCTCCTTCCCCTTTTTCTTTAGAGTATCGATTAAATCCAAACATTAATAATACCACAATTATAGAGAAAATGCAAATTTGTTTGCCAGCGTGCCAGCGTCCTATATACTTGCTACAAGTCAAAGAAAAATAAAAATGACTTTTTTTAGAGGGTCTGGTATACTATATCTCTTAAGGTTTGTGTCCCTATGCTCCTGCTACCAGCTTGGAAACACACAAGTTTCACGAACCTCGCGTACAAACCACTGCAAACAGAGGAGAACCATTTCACATTCTTACAGAAAACATGAAAGTCGCTTATATTACTGCAGGGGCTGCTGGCATGTACTGCGGAACTTGTATCCACGACAATATGGTAGCCACGGTCCTGAAGCAGCAAGGGCATAACGTTGCCTTGATTCCAACCTACACGCCCACCCGAACAGATGAGGTAAATGTGAGCCTGGACCGCGTTTTTTTCGGGGGTGTCAACGTCTATCTGCAGCAAAAACTCTCCATTTTTAGGCGGACACCGTGGGCATTAGACAAACTGCTCGACAATCCGACGCTATTGAACGGGTTGGCACGATTCAGTAGTTCAACGGACGCTCAAGACCTCGGACAACTCACAGTATCAATGCTCCGCGCCGAACAAGGGTATCAAAAGAAGGAATTGGCGAAGTTAGTGCAGTGGCTTGCCGAAGAAAATAAGCCGGATGTCGTCTATCTCACCAATTCTATGTTGGTAGGCTTCACGCGAGAAATAAAGAAGGCATTGGATGTACCGGTTATTTGTGCACTTCAAGGGGAAGACATCTTTCTGCAAGATCTCATTGAGCCATATAAAGCCGAGGCATTAGTTCTTCTCCGAGAACGTGCTGTAGATCCGGATGGTTTTGTGGCACCGTGTCACTACTACGCACAATTTATGGCGGACGCGTATCTTAACGTTCCTGTCGATAAGATTGACGTGGTCCCGCTGGGATTAAACATGGATGGGCATGGGATACCTGTTCAAAAACCGGAACCGCCTCCCTTCATTATTGGCTATTTGGCACGTATCTGTCCTGAGAAGGGATTACATATTTTAGTAGATGCGTTCCGTAGGGTCGCGGAGGCATTCGGTGCTGATAACGTTCAACTGCATGTTGCCGGATACCTTGGAAAGAAAGATGAACCCTATCTTGAGGAACTCGTGAATCAAATTCATGAATGGGGTTTATCGGACAGTTTCTTGCACCACGGTGAAGTAACACGCACTCAGAAGATTGATTTCCTTAACCGTTTACATGTTTTCTCCGTCCCTACCGTTTACCGGGAGTCCAAAGGATTGTCCATCATAGAGTCGCTTGCCAACGGCGTGCCGGTTGTCCAACCTCAGCACGGTACGTTCCCAGAGATGATTGGTGCAACCGAGGGCGGAATTCTCGTTGAGCCGGAATCTGCTGAAGCAGTTGCGGCGGGTATCATGGAACTCCTTAACAATGCCGAACGGCGTGAATCCCTTGGGAAAATCGGGAAAGTCAACGTGCATCAGAAGTTTAACGATGCAGTCGTAGCAGAACAACTCCTGAAAGTCTTTGAGAAGTATACTTAGTGTTTCAATTGCTGGCGCGCTTCGGAAGTGCGCTCGTCGCAAAAATCAAAAGGAAATGGATTATGACTAAAACATGGCTTATTTTTGTTTTCATGACCGTCTCAGCATGGGGACTGTACGGGGTTTTTCTACATCAGGGACAGGTGGCTATGGGGGACCTTAAGGTGGATCCTAATGTGCGCTACAAAGCCTTCCTCTTTGTGGGGATCGCTTACCTTCTTGCAGCAGTCATCGGTTCTGCACTGATGCTCGTTCTTAACGGAGCCAGCTGGCAATTTACAGGTGCAGGTATCACTTGGTCGTTTGTCGCGGGACTTGTCGGTGCTATCGGCGCGTTTGGCGTTCTACTCGCCTTTGGAGCAGGTGGCAGACCTGCTGTCGTGATGTCTATTGTTTTTGCAGGCGCGCCGATTGTGAACGCTGTCGTTGCGACGCTTTCACATCCACCAGCAGGAGGTTGGGGAGCCGTCCGATGGCAGTTTGTCGCGGGCATCTTGCTCGCTGCACTCGGCGGTTGTTTGGTGATGCTCTATAGACCGACTTCGTAGCATACAGAAACAAAACCGCCCGACCTTCGACCCTCCTACGTCTTGGAAAGGCGGTTAAACACGCTTTCTCTTTCCGGCTCACGACTCACTCCTTTTTGCGGAAAACATATTTTTCACTATCCTTTTTGTGTGACCATGTCTCTAATAGGCAAGAAGGGAGAGTTTTCATGCCTATAGGCGATGCTCGCGAGCAGATACCACACAATCTCGAATTAATCGATGCGAATGATGCTGAATTAGTCGTTGCCGCACTTGCTGGAAATACACAAGCATTTGATGTATTGGTAAACCGTTACCGGCGTGCTATGCTAACGATCGCGCGACAGATTGTTCGGAACCCTACCGACGCAGAGGATGTCGTGCAGGATGCGTTTTTACGGGCTTTTGAGGCACTGCCACAACTTACTGATCTGAACCGTTTTGGGGCGTGGCTCCATTCAATTACTCGTAACCGTGCCTTGCGTTACTACAAAAGCATCAGTCGCTATGAGCCGCAAGAGGATATGGAGCCTTACTTAAACAGGACAGCGGATACATCGGCTGCTGATCCCGCTGACATTGTGACGCGTGAATTGACAGAACAAGGGATCAGGGACGCAATTCAGGAGTTACCCACAGACTACAAAGAGGTTATCGAACTTTATTATTGGGCAGAGATGCCACAGAAACGGATGGCTGAATTCCTATCTCTCCCACTGACAACAGTGAAGTGGCGGCTCCATAAAGCGAAAGAGCTGCTCAAAACAATTCTGGAAAGACATGGCTACAGTGAGGATATGTCGTAATTATGGATAGGATTTATGCAGCTTCCTTCGCTGGCGAGGTTTACAACCGCACCGGACTGCACTAATAAATTGAGGTAAAAATCATGGAACAGCAGAGACAACAGGAACTCAAAGGACTTTTTCACATGCTGGAGCACACCGCGAAGATCGCAGAAGACGCGGCATTAACAGGGGCATTCAGCGGTGGCGAAGCGCGATGCATCATTCAATTCAATAATGTGCTTACGCGCTTGAATGGACTCGACGCGGTCCCTGGCGGACTTTTTGACGAACTTCACGAAGATGCGTCTTTCAGTCAAATCGGAATTGCCTGCCATCAACTCGCAGCGTACCTCAATGAAGAATTGGATACAACTGCGGATTTCAGAGGGTGGCTTGACAGTTTTTTCGGAAAACGGTTCATGGAGAATCTGACAGAAGAACTGTCAGACAAACCGCTTGGGGATCTGATTCGCAAGGCTGTGCCGGACTTCCTAACCGAAAGTACACTGGAAGACATCGCCGAAACATTTCCTGTCGTCTCCGGTGGGAAACTAACGATTGACGCTGACTGCGGCGGGATTGACGTACAGAGCACAGAGGACGATACCGTCTCGGTCCACATTCAACGCGCCGCGCAAATAAAGGCGAATCGACGGGCAGCGGAAATCCTTAAGAATCTTGATGTTCAGATAGCGCATGAAGGTTCCGATGTTAAAATTGAGGCGAAGTTCACAGGAAACGCAAAACGGTGGACGAAGCGGAAAAACGATCTTGATGTTCAGTTTGATATCCTCGTGCCACGGCACTATAATCTTGATTTGAAAACTGCTTGTGACGACATCTCTGTCGCGAATATAACAGGAGACGTAAAGGCAGAAACGTTCAGTGCTGGACTCCGTTTTCAAGATATTACCGGACGCATTGATGGTGTAACATCAGTTGGGAATATCAATCTCAAGGGCTTTAATGGGGATGTAACACTTCAAACGAAGGGTGGAAATATTGCACTTGAGGGTGGCACCGGCGATGTCAAAGCGAAAACCTCAGGGGGAAGCCTCCAGATGACTGATGTCACGGGTGCTATCAATGGAAAAACTTCCGGTGGTAGTATCACATTGCGTGGCTGCAACGGTGGGGCAGACCTGAAAACTGCTGGTGGTGGTATAGAAGTAGAAAACGATGGACCTGTCCTTGCGAAAACGACTGGCGGTTCCATTCGCTGCCAACTCCAAGAGGCATCTTCAAGTCAAAACTTACTACTGGATTTGGAGACAGCAGGTGGCGGTATAAATGTCTCGCTCATTCCAGATATCGCTGCGACGGTGGAAGCAAAAGTGCTCGGTGGTTCAGTGACAACGGAATTCCCGGTGGTAGCGGAGATGGAAGGTGCTGTCAAACCCGATCAATTACATGGAACCATTAATGGTGGCGGATCGCTCCTGCGGCTCCGTTCTATCGGCGGAAATATCATACTCCGAAAAACAGAAGCAAATGATCCAGAAGAGGTGTAACGTGTTAGACCGCAGGCGAAACGAGTTGACGTTGGCTGGACTGTTGGTATGGCTTATCTTGAGTGCTGGCATTTTTACTGTGCTTGCCCTCCCATTTATTGTGCCACAACACCAGTTAGCGCAGCTCATCCCGGAAGGCAAATGGCAATTACAATTTCAGAAACCGTGTGTTTTCTGCGGGATGACCACCGCGTTCTATGCCATCTCACGCGGAGACTTCACCGAAGCATATCGCTTGAACCCGCTAAGCCTCTATATCTATTCTGTATTTGCCCTCAATACGTTCTGTGCCGTGATTACCATAAAACACACCACACATTTTATTAAAAATTTGGGAGCAATGCTCCGCGGTGATAATGGAAACCCACCCGGTAGGCGCGGTTTCCTAACAGCGCCGGGCACAATGTCCAAGGAATTCTAAAATCTGGGAACGGTGTTCCGCAGTAATAACGCTTTATCATAGTTTGGAGAGAAAAAATGAATATACTATCAGTCATCAGTTTAGTTTGGGGTGTATTGGCTATTCTTGGAATGGTCATAGGTTTTATTCCTTGTTTCGGTTCACTCAATTATCTTAACATTCCGTTCGCAGTATTTGGACTGCTTTTCAGTATTGTTGCCATAGTCTTATCATCAAGTAAAGAATACGCTATTGCCGGGTGTGTTCTCTGTGCCGTAGCTATTTTCTTGGGAGCTATCCGCCTCGTTTTGGGTTTTGGCGTTTTTTAATTTTCAAAAGGAAATGCCGATAGGTTTTCAAACGCCGAAACCATTCAATGACGAAAGCCAATCAACACAATACACAAAGCAAAATGGGATAGATGAAACAAGAAATTCCGATTGACAGGTGAACACTGTTGGACTAAAATGGGTTTAACGAATCATATACCACACCGAGAGGAAAATCAATGAATTGCCTCAATTATGGACTTTCTTTCATTAACTCTGTTGGTAACGGGAATGCACCCCGCTTTTGGGTCGAATCTCGATGCCGCATAATAGATAACACAGATGGAAGTTTCAGCGATTATTACCAATGCGGTTCCTGTAAAAGCGAACACACCTTTGCCGAGAAAAACCTTTTCATAAATCCAAACTATGACTTCCTCCCCGTTTTTGGCACAGAACATATAGCCGTATTCAGAAGGCATGCTTACTGCAACGATAACTACGTCGAGTACAAACCGGCGCAGGATTATTGGGGAGGTGCCCTATTTAATGTTCAAGAGGCATCGCCGGTCCGAGTACTTGATAGCAACGCAGCCATTCTTGAGGCGACACAAAAATGTCTACCCATCGTAACGCACACAGAAATATGGGATACCAATACGCATCAGCAGGCAATTATCGAGTGTCCGGTTAAAACGATGAACATAGATGAAAACGCGGGCATCTACCAAGTTGATACAGGAATTGTTCTATTTCCAGATCTGTCAAAGCGATACGATCGGCAGATTGAGATGTTTAGCCTCGCTTACGTTGCTTTCAACGCACTACACTTCGCTGACTTCGTTATCGAACGCCCCACT
This sequence comes from Candidatus Poribacteria bacterium, assembly GCA_022821965.1. GTDB lineage: Bacteria > Poribacteria > WGA-4E > WGA-4E > WGA-3G > WGA-3G. The sequence goes on along the minus strand of JAJECN010000010.1, from coordinate 4,759 downwards.
GCTATCATTGAAAATGAAGTGGAAGTTACCCAAGTTTACCACTATTCCGAAATTCGGAGTTTAGAAGCAAAGAATACCGTGTTCTGCATCGGTGAACTTTGACAGACACTCCCATTATCCAGCCTTAAATCCATTGACTTGCTCCCCCGGTCTATGCTATAATTCCCCTAACATCACAAGCAAAGGATTCAGGTATGGCAATCAAAAAATCCCAACTTTATGCAAAACTATGGCAAAGCTGCAACAAACTGCGCGGTGGCATGGATGCCTCCCAATACAAAGACTACATCCTGACGCTGCTGTTCATGAAATATGTCTCTGATAAGGCAGAAAGAAATCCCCGAGAGGTCATAAAAGTGCCAGAAGGTGGAAGTTTCACCGATATGGTGAAATTGAAAGGCGACAAGGAGATCGGCGATAAGATCAACCAGATTATCGATAAATTTGCTGAGGCAAACGAAGAAATAAGCGACTTTAATCAGGCTGATTTCAATGACGACAATAAACTTGGCAAAGGCAAAGAGATGGTGGATCGCCTCTCTGGACTCGTGGAAATATTCAACGACCTTGACCTCAGTGCCAACCGTGCTGAAGGTGATGACCTACTCGGAGATGCTTATGAATATCTGATGCGGCATTTCGCGACAGAATCTGGCAAAAGCAAGGGGCAGTTCTACACCCCTGCCGAAGTTTCTCGCATTATGGCGAAGGTTATCGGCATTGGGCCTGATACCCAAAGGATAAATACGATATACGACCCGACCTGCGGATCCGGTTCACTACTGCTCAAGGCAGCTGATGAAGCACCGCGTGGGCTTAGTATCTATGGACAGGAGAAGGACAATGCAACCTACGGACTCGCACGAATGAATATGATACTTCACGGTAATGCAACAGCAGAGATAAGTCACGGTAACACACTATCCGCACCTAATGATAAAGATTCAGCCACCGGTCTCAAACGCTTCGACTTTGCTGTCGCAAATCCACCTTTTTCTGACAAAGAGTGGACGACCGGATTCAATCCTAAACAGGACGAATATGCACGTTTTGAATACGGTATCCCGCCTGCCAAAAATGGCGATTATGCGTTCCTACTACACTTCATCGCATCCCTCAAAAGCACAGGCAAAGGGGCAATCATCCTACCACACGGCGTGCTATTCCGCGGTAACAAGGAGGCGGATATACGCAGAAACCTCATCGAACGTGGGTACATCAAAGGCATTATTGGTTTACCTGCCAATCTGTTTTACGGGACTGGGATCCCCGCTTGTATTATCGTGATTGACAAGGAAAATGCTGACCATCGCACCGGCATTTTTATGATAGACGCGAGTAAAGGTTTCCTCAAAGATGGCAACAAAAACCGACTCCGCGCACAAGACATCCATAAAATCGTGTCCGTTTTCAACAAACAGACCGAAATCGACGGATATTCCCGAATAGTGCCGAAATCTGAAATTACTAATGCTGCCAACGACTATAACCTCAATATCCCGCGCTATATTGACAACAGCGACCCCGAAGACCTCCACGATCTCGACGCGCATCTAAACGGTGGTATCCCAAACGCCAATATTGACGCACTTGACGACTATTGGGAAGTGTTTCCTACATTACGCCAAGAGTTGTTCAAAGCAAACGGCAGACCCGGTTATAGCGACCCACAGGTGGAAACGCAACACGTAAAAACAACCATCCTCTCACATAACGAGTTCACAGACTACCAGCAGCAGGTAACCTCTGTCTTTCAGATGTGGCGTAGCACACACGAACCGCTGTTGGGTGGTATGGATGCGAATACTAAACCAAGAGATGTTATTGATGCACTGTCGGAAGATTTGCTGATGCAATTCGACAATTTACCACTGCTTGACCCTTACGATGTTTACCAAAAACTGATGGACTATTGGGATGAGGTGATGCAGGACGATGTGTATCTCATCACCACAGACGGATGGGTGGAAGCATCGCAACCGCGCGACCTTATCCAAGACAAAGACCTCAAGGAAACCCCGGACCTTACTATCAAGAAAAAAAAATATAAGATGGACCTATTACCGCCATCTCTGATTGTTGCCCGCTATTTTACCGACGAACAAGCAGAAATTGACGCACGCCAAAGCGCGCTGGAGACTACTGAGCAAAAACTTGATGAATATATTGAAGAACACACCGGTGACGAAGGGTTGCTCACGGATGTAGTCAACGACAGTGGAAACGTTACAAAGACCACTGTAAACGCAAGACTCAAAGAACTCACACCCAATCTAATGACATACAACGGGACCCAAGACAGCGATGAAGAACACGATGCACTGGAACACTGCTTATCGCTAATTGAGGCGAAATCTAAAGCGGACAAGGCGGTGAAGGAAGCACAACTTGCCTTGGATGAACAGGTGTTAGCACGCTACGCAACACTCACCGAAACGGAAATCAAACAACTTGTAATTGACGATAAATGGTTCGCCATAATCCATGCAGCAATTATCGGTGAAGTGCAGCGGTTGACACAGAATCTCACAGAACGCGTGAAGGAATTAGAGGAACGCTACGCACAGCCATTGCCCGTTTTGGCGGAGGAAGTGGAAGGATATAGTATAAGGGTTGAAGAACATTTGAAAATGATGAGAACGGAGTAGTCATGAGTGTAGCAAAAACAGATTCGCAAAGATTTAATGGAGAATGGGAAACGAAGCGGTTAGCGGATATTTCAGATGTAAATCCACAGAATTTCTCAAGCAACACAAATCCCGACTACAAGTTCAATTATATCACACTTGAGCAAGTTGATTCCGGAAAATTACTCGGTTATTCTGAAGAGGTTTTTCGGACTGCACCTTCAAGAGCGCAACGTATACTTCGGAATGGCGATGTGCTAATGTCAACAGTCAGACCAAATCTTATGGCACATCTCTTTTTTCACGAACAAGTAGCAAATGCGGTTTGCTCAACAGGTTTTGCTGTCCTTCGTGCCAAACATGGCTTATCCATTCCTTATTTTTTATTTTCCCAACTATTTAGTGAAGGTGTGAATGACCAGATTGACAAAATACTATCAGGATCAAATTATCCTGCTATTAATAGCAGAGATGTCAATTTGATTGAGATTCCTTGCCCGCCTAAGATTGAAGAACAACGTGCCATTGCCGAAGTCTTGTCAGATATAGATGGGTTAATCAACGCATTGAACGCACTCATCGCCAAGAAACATGCAATCAAGCAAGCCACCATGCAGCAACTCCTCACTGGCAAGACGCACCTGCCGGGCTTCAGCGGAAAATGGGAAATAAAACAGTTGGGAGATATTGCTACCATAAAAACAGGTAGTAAAAACAACGAAGACAAAGATGAAAATGGACAATATCCATTATTCGTTCGTTCGGCAATTGTTGAACGAATTAATAGTTATTGCTTTGACGGTGAAGCGATTCTCGTTCCAGGTGAAGGCGGCATTGAAAACATTTTTCACTATATCAATGGTCGTTTTGACTGTCATCAACGGGTTTACATGATTAATCGATTCGTTGAAGGTGTGTTTGGAAAATTAATCTACTACATCATGGTCTTGCAATTCGGTAAACACGCTATGCAAAACACGGTAAAGGCAACTGTTGATTCGCTACGTCTGCCGACTTTCCAGACTTTTTCTTTTACTATACCGAAAGATATTACAGAACAACGCGCCATCGCCACTGTCCTCTCCGATATGGATGCCGAGATCACTGTACTGGAGCAACACAGGGATAAAACTATCGCCATCAAACAAGGCATGATGCAGCAGCTCCTCACGGGGCGCGTGCGGTTGGTTGAATCACGGATTGGAGCGGATGACGCGGATTAGGAAAACTTGGTGTTTGTCGCGTTTTCCGCAGGTGGCAACTTAGGTTATAAATAGGAATGGAATTATGCAACATTATGTATCTCCACAAGAAGTTAGGCACTGGATACCAAAAGCAAAACTTCATATAAAGAATGCATTAGAAGAACTTGAACATCCGAACTATAAGGCTGATCCTGGCGAGAGAAAAATTTTTATGCATGGAGTAGACGATATTACTCCTATTTCTTACAGCTACGGATCTTTAGGATTGGCAATTGAACTTATATATAAAACGCTTGCCATAGCAAACTTTAAACCAATATTTACAGGGCGCGGGGGGCATAGAATTGCAGATATATATGAAAATTTAAATCTAATGACGAAGGTGAATATTACATATTGTGAATCTAGTCAGGGGTTAATGTATTACTATAATACGTTGCATATTCCTGAAACAGAGAAGGATCTTGAATCAGTTGAACTTAATTCCATTATTAGCATGGATAATTTTAGATCCATTATTAGTGAAATAGATAAGTTAATGGTAAATGCAAGCGTTAAATATAATAATATTCCTCAACATGGCGGATATGCAGATCCACGAATTAGCAACCTGCCATTCTTTGAAGCATTTGGTTATACTATTACTCAATTAATTATTAAATTCATGATAGAAATTTCAGAGTTAGCTTATAATTTGCTTGGACTATCGCATCATATAATGTTTAATGTGCAAAAGATATTTCCAGAATTTTCTTTTAGCAAGGTAGAACAAGCAAAAGTAATATGTGTAGTGCATACGCTTATTTAGACCACAATTTCGCAAAGTTAAGATAAGGTTTGTCGTTGAAATTCCATAGGTGTCAAATACCCTAACGCCGAATGTGGACGTTTCTGATGATACACCTGTGTGATAAAATACTCGATGCG
>JAJECN010000028.1 GCA_022821965.1 Candidatus Poribacteria bacterium | reverse complement strand
GTATTTCGCATAGTTTATCTCAGCATAGTTCCCGATGCAACTCGGTGGCGGTAGAGACCCCGCCTTGCGGCGAGGGTTGCATTCTCTACCGACTATGCTACCTTAAGTATACCACATTTTTGACAAAAAGCCAAATCTTTTTAACAAAAAACCCGCGGTCTAATTCACGAGGGCGAGACTGTATTCCCGCCATAAATGGCGAGGTTTTAGTCTCGGAAATTTAGATAATAATAGGGCTATTTAGTTTTCAGCTTCCTGACCGTTCCGGTTGGAAAATCGCGACCGAGAGGTCGCTCCTACAAAAAAACTAAATGGCCCTGTATAACGAGCAAACGTCTTCAGTTATCCTAAGTGGACAGGTAACCCTGTTTCCAGAGATTCATTGGCAGCGATAGATAGAATAGCGGTTTTCGCGGCATCAGCGTAGGGGGATCGGATTGTACTCCCGTCTCCGGTGCGGACCGCGTTGATAAAGGTACTATCCATATCAATTGTACAATTGTTTTGTGGGTTCCATGTGGTCTTCTCATCGGCAGTAGAGAGCACAAGTGCGCTACGGAGATGGTATTCAAGCGACCCGTCCTCGCAGAAAATGTCTAAACCGGAACGCCGCATCCCATTCGTTGTGAAGCATGCGGAGAACATAATGCCGAAGACACCACTTTCAAATTGTAAAGAGACCGCAGACGCTTCTTCAATATCGTAATCGGTATCTGGAATTAAATCGTAGCGTGCGACAGCATAGACGGTTTTAACCTCGCCAAAGAGGTATCGCGCCATATCAAATTCGTGTGTCGTCTGTTCCATGAGCTGTCCACCGGATTTTGCTTTCTCGCGCCACCATCCACCGGGCATGCCGCCCATCCAATAGCCCATAAAGAATCCGACGCGCCGAGAAGCGAGGAGTTCCTGTGCTTTGTCAATAATGTCAAGATAGCGTTCCTGATACCCAGTCGCAGTGATAATCCCTTTTTCTTCTATCTCTGCTGCGATTCGCTTTGCGTCGTCGGCATCCATGTGCACCGGTTTTTCTACAAACATCGCCAATCCAGCATCAACAACAGCACGTTCAGGTGCACCGTGGGCAAAAGGCGGAATTGAAATATAGACAGCATCCAATTCCTCACGTGCAAGCATCTCATTATAGTCGGCGTAGGCTGTACCGCCGTACTGCGTTACAGCCTGTTCCGCTTTCTCAACTACAATATCACAGAAGGCGACGAATGTTGAGCCGCCGATCTCGGTTAATTCACGCAGATGACGGTTCATGTTGCCGCCTGTGCCGATAAAACCTAATCTAACATCTGACATTTTTTTAATTATTGTCCTTGTTATAGTAACCAACAGTCAGCAAGAGAATCTTGTAGCAGCTGATAACATTTTAACCGCCACAAAGGGATTACTGATAACCGATAACTGATGGCTGAAAGCCATTAAAATACAGAATTTTGTGCTGGCGTGAGCATGAGTGATGGCAGAATGCCGATAAGCAGCACCCCAATCGCTGCGAGGACCAATCCCACAACAAGTGTGCTCGGATACGACGTGAAGGTCAGTTCCTCTTCCGGCTCACGCATATACATCGTTACGACGACGCGCAGGTAATAGAATGCAGATATTGCGGTGTTGATAGCACCGATAATGACGAGCCAGATATGCCCCGCTTGAACTGCGGACTTGAAGATATATAATTTACCAACAAAACCTGCAGTAGGTGGAAAACCGGCGAGCGACAAGAGCATTATCGTCATAAACATAGCGAGTAACGGTTTTCGGAGCCCAAGACCCGCGTAATCAGAAATCATGAGGCTCTCGCCATCTTCTGTCTTTGCTAAGATAACCACACCGAAGGCACCGATGTTCATCACACAGTAAATGAGTAGATAAAGCATCGCACTGGAGATTCCATCGTTATTTGCAGCCGCCAATCCAATTAAGACATAACCAGCATGGGCAATACTGGAATACGCGAGCATCCGTTTGATGTTCGTTTGGGCAATTGCAATAACATTGCCAACGGTCATTGTCAACATCGCCAATACAATGAGAACACTTCCCCACTCCACTTGTAGGTTCGGTAACGCTTCCATGAAAATTCTGAGGAACGCTGCAAATCCAGCTGCCTTCGGTCCCGCGGAGATAAACGCCGCTATCGTGGTAGGAGCACCTTCGTAAACATCAGGTGCCCACTGATGGAAGGGAACAATCGCAACTTTAAACCCAAACCCAACGATAAGTAGGAACATCCCTGCTAACAACAGAGGCGATTTATTCGGGGCTGCAATTGCCTCGGCAATTGCGGGTACGCTTGTTGTGCCGGCACCACCGTAAATTAGCGCAATTCCGTACAAGAAAAACGCACTCGCAAACGCACCGAGCAATAAGTACTTCATCCCTGCTTCGCTCGAAGCGGGACTTTCTCGAAAATAACCCGCCAACACATACAGCGACAACGACATCAGTTCCAAACCGAGGAAGACGATAATCAGTTCGTTGCCAGCAGCCATCAACATCATACCCAGCGTTGCCAGCAGAATAAGTAGATAATAAGGTCCCTGCTTCCTGTCATTTCTGTCCAAATAACTCATCGAAATCAGCGCAACCAAAATTGTGGAGACGAGGAAGATGATGTTGAAGAAGAGCGAGAAATTATCCACCTTAAACATATCGTTGAATTGGGTACCGACTGTGCCAGCATGGTGCATCTGAATGGAAACCCACAGCGCGATCCCAGCCCCAACGATCGTCATCCAGCCAAGGACTGCTTTTGAGATGGAGTCAAACAGGTCAAAAACGAGGACAATGAGCAGCGTTGAAGCGATAACCAGTTCCGGCATCAGTAATTGCCAGTTAATCTCTATTGGCATTTTTTAACTTCCTTTGCAGCGTACAACATTTTCTGCAGTAGTTGTCATTCACTGGAAACTTTCAAAAAATTCTACTGCAGTCGTTCAAGAATTGAGGTCAAAGCCAGCACTTACAAGCAGCTCGCTAACTAACGGAGAAACACAAGTGTTACAACCACAAAGAGCGGGAATAAGATCGCTACTGACCAAAGCATATACCCGAAGAAACTCGGCATGCGGATACCGCTTTGTTCCGCGATTGCCTTCACCATGAAGTTCGGTGCATTGCCGATATAGGTATTCGCACCCATGAAAACTGCACCGACGGAAATAGCCACCAGCAACCTAACAAACTCTTTATGGTCATTGTCAGCCAATGAATCAAAAGGTGTAGACAATATCTCAGGGACCATAGCTTCGGTAAGATGTAACTTTCCAAGTGCGGTATTGAAGAATGTCAAATATGTTGGTGCATTGTCCAAGAAACTGGATAAAACCCCAGTAATCCAAAAATAGTGGTACGGTTGTTGCATAGCACCAATTAAGCCTGCAAGGGCACCTTTTTCTCCTGCTTTCAGAATTGCCAATGCTGGAATAATTGTCATAAATATCCCAGCGAAAACTTTTGCGACTTCTTCAATCGGCTCCCATGAAAATTCGTTGGATTGACGTAATTCGCCACTAAAGGGCGTATATTTGAGTGACAACACCCCCATAACAACAATCAATACTTCACGAGCAATATTCTGCCAATATACATGAACGCCAAGGATGTTGACTTCTCCCCACTTGAAAGTACCGCTCATTAAAACAGCAGCAATGATACCAAATAGGAAAACGAGGTTGAAAAGTCCTTCTACACGAACGGGTTCGTTGGTTCCATCGTCTGGTACCACGCCTCCCTCCCGTTTAAACATCAAAGTGTCAAATATAAAGAACAGAATAAGCAAAACCACGCTTATAAGTAACATGTGGGGCAATAATGCCGTAGTTGTCCAGAAGAACGGCACGCCACGGAGAAATCCGAGGAATAGAGGCGGGTCTCCTATTGGTGTTAAAGAACCACCGATGTTACTTACGAGAAAAATGAAAAAGACAATTAGATGGACCTTATTCTTTCGGTATGCATTCGCTCGGATTAAAGGGCGGATAAGAAGCATTGATGCGCCCGTAGTTCCAACCCATGATGCAATGACTGTACCAATTAACAGCAAGAATGTATTGAGTATCGGTGTGCCACGCAACGTGCCACGCACGAGAATCCCACCCGCGACCGTGAACAAACCCCATAAAAGAAGGATGAATGGGATATAGTCTAATAGATAGATGTGCAGGATGTCGTAAAAAGCCTCTCCTCGAAAAGCAACGAGATATGGGATGGCGAAGACTGATGCCCAGACCAACGACATTTTCCCGCCGTGATGGACGAGAAAGTGTGAATCTAACACAAGTGGGAAGATGGCAATGGATAGCAAAATACCGACGAACGGAATAATACTCCAGATGGGCAATTTCGCGCCATCTACGCCATGACCATGATGTGCGCCTTCGCCGCCATGCGGGTCATCTGCCCCTAAGGCTTCCATTGAAACAGATAATACAAGTCCGAAAATTACACAAAAAATAAGACAAGATGCAAGTTTAAACTTCACTTACTTCGTCTCTGCCTCCTTTTCAATATCTTCACGCTGTGCGCGCTGCGTTTCCTGTAGTACGAGTTGTGGGTCTCGCAGCATCTGTTTTTCAGCGCGCCCCATAGCAGGTTCAGTCTGCACCTTTGTCACAACAAGGCCCACCGATTTCTGCATCTTACTCAGGAAAGGCTTTGGATAAACGCCGATCCAGACGATGAACAGCAGCAATGGGAGCATCACAACGATTTCGCGTGCGTTCAAGTCAGGCAATTCTTCATTTGTCTTATCCAGTGTTCCGAACATCACCCGTTGGAACATCCACAGCATATACACGGCTGCGAGAATTACCCCTGTTGCCGCAAAAACAACATACCACTTCGAGAAAGCATCCGTAATGAAACTGCCAAACAGTATCATAAATTCACCGACGAACCCATTCAAACCCGGTAGCCCAATTGAGGATAGCGTCACAATCATAAAAATCGTAGCGAAGACCGGCATCCGCTTCGCTAAACCCCCAAAATCGACAATCATTCTACTGTGTCGCCGTTCATAAATCATACCGACCAAAAGGAACAAGGCACCTGTGCTTAGACCATGGTTAATCATTTGTAGCACGCTACCTTCAATACCTGGGGAGGTCTTTGAAAAGAGTCCTAATACAACAAAACCGAGGTGGCTCACACTGGAATATGCCACCAGTTTTTTCAGATCCGGTTGCACCATTGCCACCAACGCACCATAGATGATACCGATGACTGCGAGGGTCACTATCAACGGTGTGAAATGTGTCGCAGCATCCGGGAAAAGCGGCAGGCAAAATCGGATGATTCCATAGGTTCCCATCTTCAGCAGGACTCCGGCAAGGATTACACTCCCCACCGTAGGGGCTTCAACGTGGGCATCTGGAAGCCACGTATGGAACGGAAAGAGCGGCACCTTAATCGCAAACGCAATAAAAAACGCAAGGAACAACAGATGCGAATGTTCAAACGGGCCACTGAGCGTCGTGAAGTCAAAGCTGTTCCCGTTTTGGAAGTACAGTGCCAAAATGCCGACGAGCATAAGCGCACTGCCTGCCATCGTATAAAGGACGAACTTCACGGTGGCATAAATCCGACGTTCCCCACCCCAAATACCGATGAGGAAGTACATCGGGATTAACATCGACTCCCAAAAGACGAAAAAGAGGAACAGATCCAAAGCGCAAAAGACACCCAACATCCCCGTTTCGAGTGCGAGAAGCGACATCATAAAACCGCTCAACCCTTTTTCCACCGAATTCCATGCAGCAAGGATACACACTGGTGTCAGGAAGGTTGTGAGCAACACTAACCACAGCGAAATACCATCAATGCCGATGTGGTATTTTGTGCCTAAACCGGGGATCCACTCTTCTTGGGTAACATTTTGAAATGTTGCGGTGGTTGCGTCAAACCCGGTATAAAGTCCCAACGAGATAACAAACGTCAGAAGCCCAATGACAAGTGCGATGCCTTTCACAGCGGTTGCACCGAATCCTCTGAGCAATGCGATTGCTATCACACCGAGCAATGGTAAAAAAATGACTATCGAAAGTAACAAGGAAACCTCCGTTTTAATGGTTATCGGTTATCGGTTGTCAGTCATCGGTTAAGAGACTCGTTTATACAAACCTACCCTAACTTGGCGTACTCCAAGAACATAAAAATCCCTTACCTAATAACTGACAACTATTTAATAACGGGTTAGTTTTTATTCGTGTTGTTTATGGCATCTCGTGCAATACTCCGATACCACCAAGTAGCACCACAACAGTGAATACTGCAAGCCATTCCACCCCATTCATCTCCAAGGTCCCCATCCGAAGAAGTACCAATGCCAAAAACGACGGCGATTTTCTTTTTCGTGCCCCAATTTGCGGCGACGTTTTGAAAAGTCGTCACTCGGCATGTTGTTTTGCCACCAAGATTTCATCTTACGATTGAACGCTGATATTTCCTCAGATGACTTCTTAGAATTATCCAGAATCCATGCCCCAAGCTTGACATCATTGTCAATACGCACAGCAGCATCCTGGAAAGCCTCCGCTGAAATATCGAGAAAGGACAAAATTCCTGTATCCTGCGTGGATTCAGCACCGTACTTATAACTTCCGATTTCACCAGCATGTGCGGCTCGTGCTTTATCTGTTAACCTGGCAACACCGCAGATACCAGCAACCTCTTTGTTAATTATATCCCGCGGTCGAAAAGTGTTCTTTGCCATTTTCTTCCTCTGTTAACACATTTCCGAAAAAAAGAAGAATTGCGTACACAACACCTCATATAAATAACTTACGCAAAAAACAGATAGTAGGCAAGGAATAACACAATTCCCAAAACCATTGACACGATGTAAGCCTGGACGAGTCCTGTCTGGAATCGTCGCAATGTTCCACCAATTACCCGAATGATAGCAGCCACGCCATTGACAATTCCATCAATAACGCCGTTATCTACAATCCGCCACAATAGATAGTGAGAAGCATTCTTGATCGGTTGCACAATAAGCGAGTTATAAACCTCATCAACATAGTACTTATTTGCGACAAATTTATGCATCGCATTGGTAGGTTCATCAGACGGTGCCCGTTTGCTATAACGCGTCCATGCAAACGCAATACCTGCCAAACCAATGACTGAGGAAATTACCATAAACAAGAGAACATTCCCCGATGCATCATGATGTGCCTCTGGAAAAACGCTCTTCGTGAAATGATGGAACCAACTCTCATGTCCACCCCAGCCCAATAGCAAACCGATCACAGCAGAAGGAATCGCTAAAATCGCCAACGGCAGCCACATGACTGGCGGTGATTCGTGCAGATGCGATTCAACTTCGGGTTCAACGCGAGATTCACCGTAAAATGTCCCGAAGATGAGACGGAACATATAAAACGCTGTTAGAAACGCTGTGACTAACCCGATACCGTAAATGAGGGGTGAACTTCCCCACGCGCTATGTAGAATTTCATCCTTGCTCCAGAAGCCGCTGAGAAAGGGAAATCCTGCGATGGCAAGTGCGCCGATCAAAAAAGTCCAATGTGTTATCGGCATCTTCGCCTTCAAACCGCCCATCTTCCGCATATCCAGTTCATTCGCCATCGCGTGCATTACACTACCGGCGGTGAGGAACATTAGTCCTTTAAAGAAGGCATGCGTTACCAAGTGGAAAACACCTGATGCATAAGCACCAACCCCAACGCCAACGAACATATATCCGAGTTGACTGACAGTGGAATAAGCGAGGATGCGTTTAATATCGTTTTGTGCAAGTGCTATCGTTGCAGCGAAAAACGCAGTCAAAACGCCAATCCATGCGACAACTTCGCCGGTATGCGCGATGTCATAAAGCACAGCGGAGCGTGCTATCATATATACGCCCGCTGTCACCATTGTCGCAGCGTGAATCAAAGCACTGACAGGTGTCGGACCTTCCATCGCGTCGGGTAGCCATACATAGAGCGGTATCTGTGCTGATTTACCAATTGCGCCGACGAAGAGTAGCAATGTTGCGACCACGAGCGTGCTGGCACCAAAGACCTTCTGGAAATTATCTGCCTCAGCGTCATCAAACATTGTCGCGAAATCGAGGGTTCCGAAGGCTGCGAACAGCGTAAACATCCCCAGCAAGAAACCGAAGTCACCAATCCGGTTCACAATAAACGCCTTTTTCCCAGCATCCGTTGCTGATTGTTTGTCATACCAGAACCCAATCAGTAGATAAGAGCAGAGACCAACGCCTTCCCATCCGACAAACATCATCAGGTAGTTGTTGCCGAGGACAAGAATTAGCATTGCGAAAACAAACAGATTCAGGTAGGCAAAATAACGGGTATATCCTTCATCACCGTGCATGTAACCGATTGAATAGACATGGATGAGGAAACCGACACCTGTAATGACCAACAACATGACTGCTGTCAACGCGTCCACGCGAAAGCCGATATTGAAAGCGAACGACTCGCCCGTAATCCATTCATAGAGCGTTTCATCAAACGGGGCGGCACCGCCGTTCAAACTGGTGAAGGCGATAATTGAACAGACTAAAGAGACAAGCACTGCAAGCGCACCTATCCACCCGCTCAGTTTCTCGTTACCTTTCAGCCATTTTCCAAATAACCCGTTAATCAGAAATCCAACAAGCGGGGCAACTAACAAGACAACAATTAGTTCTTTTGACATATTTTATCCTTTTATGGCTATCGGCTATCAGTAAAGAATCGCTTGTGGTGTGCAAACGGGACGCACCTGCCACATACCGAAAGCCGACGGCTGCCTACTGATTGCTAACTTTAGCCTTTCAACGAATTGACTTCATCCACGTTAATCGTTTGTCGATGTTTGAAAACGCTTACAATGATTGCGAGCCCAATTGCAACCTCAGCGGCAGCAACGGTCATTACGAAGAAAACGAACACCTGTCCAGTTGCCTCACCGAGACTCCGACTGATTGCTACAAAGGCGAGATTCGCCGCATTCAGCATCAACTCAATACACATAAAGATGATAATAGCGTTCCTGCGGATGAGGACTCCGATGACTCCGATTGTAAACAGGAGCGCACTTAAAACAAGGTAATATTCTAATGGCATATTTTTAATTTTCCTTGCGGTTCGGTCAAGTGGCTTTGGGACTTTGACATCCCCCGGCGTAATCCGCCTTCCATTACATTACAGGCTACGTTTTTGATACTGTAAAGATAAAACCTTACCTATTTTTAATTTTCCTCGCGTTTCGGTCAAGCTACCGCATTTAATTTTCTTCTTGACCTTCGCGCTTTACCAAGACGATAACGCCAATCAATGCTGCCAACAAAATAAGCGAGGTAACCTCAAACGGCAAGAGATACTTGGTGAACAAAAGTTCGCCAATGTCATAAGTGGTCGTGGTTACCGATTCCGCGGCAGCTTCTGCGGAAGCAACCGCTGTATCGTTGAGTGCATTCATTGCGATATAGATGCCCTCGGCAGCCAAGAGAATACCTAAGATTATAGCGAAACCTTTTAGTTTTCCTCCAATAGCTCCTTGCGCCGAGAGTGTACCGAGGTTCAGGAGCATAATCACAAAGAGGAATAGGACCATGATTGCACCGGCATAGACGATTACTTGGACAGCCGCAACGAAATGCGCGCCCAATAGGACGAAAAGACCTGCTTGTGCGAAGAACGTTACAATCAGCGAAAGCGCGCTATAAATTGGATGTCGAAACGAGATGACGGCAATCGCTCCAATTAGCGAGATCGCTCCAAAGAAAATAAATAGTATCTGTTCTGGATTCATTCGCACGCCTCCTACTCTATCGCGTCCAGTGCGCTGGGGGTAATTTGCCGGTTGCTATCCTGTATTGCTGGCTCAGGTGTCTTGTTCATGACAAGCAGCCCTGCCACAATTGACACAACGATGAACGCCGCAATCACGTTGCCGATACCGACGATCAAACGAGAACCGGTGGCTATCCATAAAATGCCGGTTACAACGATTGAAGTCAAGGCGACAGGTAACAGGAATTTCCAACCGAAGTTCATAAGTTGATCGTAGCGGAATCGAGGCAGCGTCCAGCGGACCCAAATAAACACAAATAGGAAGATCGCTGTTTTGACGAAGAAGATACCGAACGAAATAAGCCCGCTCCACACAGGACCTCCGACATTTTCCAAGCCGAAGAAATGCCATCCGCCCAAAAAAAGCGTTACTGTCACGGCAGAACCGACAATCATGTTCATATATTCTGCCATGAAAAACATCGCGAATTTCATGCTACTGTATTCGGTGTGATACCCCGCGACGAGCTCTTGCTCAGCTTCTGCGAGGTCAAACGGTAACCGGTTTGTTTCCGCATACATAGCAGTCGTGAATGCGAGAAACGCGGGGAAATGAATTAGGAAGTTCCACTGCCACGGATATGCCCCTTGTTCTACTGCGATTGTCCGAAGGCTGAGAGAACTTGTCAGCATCAATACACCAATAATCGCCAATCCCAGGGTCAACTCGTAACTAATCATCTGTGCAGACGAACGTAAACCGCCCAAGAGTGAATATTTATTATTAGATGCCCATGCCCCCAGTACAACACCGTAGACCCCAAGCGACGTTATCGCCAATACATACAGAATGCCGATGTTGACATCCGCAATCTGGAGCGGTATTTCATATCCAAATAGTGTGATAGCATTCCCAAATGGTACAACAGCGACTGTAACAAGTGCTGGAACCAACAACATTGCTGGTGCGAGTACATAAAGTGGCTTATCCACGTGATCTGGGATCAGGTCCTCCTTAAACATGAACTTAAGCCCGTCTGCGATGGGTTGGAGCAGCCCTTGTGGTCCAACACGATTCGGTCCCAACCGATCCTGCATCCATCCGCTCACCCGACGTTCCGACCAAATCATTGCCATCACACCAATAAGCAGCAGATGGACAATAATGACAATCTTAATGATTGAACTGAGGATTAAAACGAGAAGAGGCATATTTTCTCCTTCTTGATAGTGCCGAAAGGCTACAGGCTTAGGTTAACTTAATTCCCGCATCCCCAATTTTCTGATGTGTTGCGTCAGCATAGCCAGGCACATTCTCAGCAATTGCCAGTGCGATCTCACCAGCAAAGTGATAATTCATCTCACCGCCCAATTGCTTGGCAAGCTGCTGTGTGATCTCCCAATCTATACGCGCTTCACCCGGTGGATCAATCGTTTTGCGAATCCGTTGCACCCAACCGGTCGAATTGGTGAAAGTGCCGTCTTTCTCGGCGAAAGTCGTTCCGGGCAACACTATATCTGCCACTTGCGTCACCTCTGATGGCAAAACGTCTTGCACGATAAGAAAATCGACGCTCTCTAATGCAGCTTTTTCGGCATCCTCAAGGGTTCGTTCAGATGCACCGCTAACGAGGTAAACCACTTTGGCATTTGAGACCTTCTCCCAAAGCGCGTCGCCTTCCAAAACGACGTTCCCGTTCGCGGAACCGAGTATCGTTCGCGCACCAGCGGTATTCGGATTTTTGTCCGCTTCAATTGTAAATTGTGGGAATTTGTGTTCTTCACCAGGCGATTGTCCGAAGAGTCCCAACTGTGTTGTCTTCAGGACATCGTGAGCAAACTGCTGCAGAACGTAGTTATCCTCATTCGTGCCTTGCGCGGAACCGATAACAACGATATCCTCAGCTTCCACTTCTGACAATTTTTCTGTGATTGTTGCAATAGCATCTGCCCAATGTGTCGGAGAGAGTTCGTCATCTACCCGTTTAAGCGGGAGTTGGAGACGGTCATCACTATTCACATAGTGGTAACCGAGACGACCATCGTCACACATCCAATGCTGGTTAATATCCTCGTGGAAGCGCGGCTTGAGTCTGTATACGCCATCGGCTTTATACTCTACAGTGATATTACAGCCGACACTACATCCTGAACAGACACTGTCCGCCTTCTCCATAAACCACGGACGAGACTTGAACAAGAAGTCCTTGCTAATCAATGCACCGACGGGGCAAATGTCAACGACATTTCCTGCCAACTTGTTATCTAATACCTGCAAAGGAACGCCTTCGTGGCTTCGCGGAATATCAATTTCATCGTGGGAGCCGCGGTTAATTAAGCCTAATTCTCCGGTTCCTGAAACCTCCTCCGCAAATCGGATACACCGGGTGCAGACAACACAGCGCGTTGAATAGAGGAGTACGTCTGGACCGAGGTCCTTTTTGGGCGGAACATTTTTGACTTCAAGGTAACGACTCTTATCGTGTCCGTGCCGATAGGAATAGTCCTGCAAGTCGCACTCACCAGCCTGATCGCAGACGGGACAATCAAGCGGATGATGCACAAGTAGGAACTCAAGTATGTCCTCACGTGCCTTTTTGACGCGCGGGCTATCTGTATAGACAATGGAGTCGTACTTTCCGTCAAGTTTCCTTTCAGGAGGTGCTGTTCTCAGCACCGTTGTGCATCCTGTTGCGAGTTGCCGTGCCGGAACAATCGCGCCAGCAGGTGGAAAGAATTCGTGTGGCTCAACGAGGCACATTCTGCAATTCGCAGGACGACTCAACCCAGGATGATAACAGTAGTGAGGCACCTCAATACCGTGTTGCCTTGCTGCCTCGACTACATTCGTTCCATCTTCAACCTCTATCTCAAGGTCATTCAGTTTAACAAATGCCATTTTTTAATTTTTCCTTGCGGTTAAACAATGTGGACTTGGAATCTCACACTCTTTTATCGAACCCGCTCTCCATTTCATTACGAGCTACGCCTTTTGTTCTACAATATACAAGTGAAAACGTAAGACAAGGAATGAATTTCGTCTATTCCCAGACTAAGCGGCGAGCCCTATAGGTCAGCAAACTCTTTCGGAACAAACCGCTGTTGATATGCGTAGTTTTCCTCTGGTGGGACTGTCGCCTCAGCAACAGGCAGGGTAACCAATTTACTTTCACGAATGGCGGCTTCAAATTCGGGTCGGAATTTGCGCATATAACTCACGGCTGGCCACGAGACAGCAATGCCAAAGACACAAATCGTATTCCAGGTCATCGTGTCTACATTCGCAATGTTATTAGCGACACTCTCCAGCAGATCCAAGTCTTCGTAAATTTCTTCCGTTTCGCCGGTATCGCCCCATCTACCGTTTTCAGCAATACCGAATTTGGGGCGTGTGATAGTACTTTGCCGTCCGTTTCCATCAGCAATACGTTGAACAATATCGCGCACCCACGGTGTACCCCACCGACACGGCGTGCACTGTCCACACGATTCATGCGCATAGAACTTCATAATATTGAGCAAGCAATCCACGATATTACGGGTCTCGTTCATGACGATGATACCACCGGAACCGAGCATCGACTTAGCGAGTGTAAGTGAGGTAAAATCGAGCCGCGTGTCTAACTCATAGTGCGTCAAAATTGGCGCGGAACTGCCACCGGGGATTACCGCTTTCACCTCTTCGCCACGCAAACCACCCGCGACCTCAATGAGTTCTGTGCACGTCAAGCCGAGTTCAAGTTCATAAACACCCGGTTCATTGACATCACCACTAATGCAATAGAGTTTTGTACCGGTATTGGCATCAGGTTTCGGCGGATCAAACCGCGTATCGGCATACGTCGGTCCCATCTGCGTGTACCATTCAACACCATTACTAACAATGAAAGGTAGGTTGCATAAAGTCTCAACATTCTGCACGACGGTAGGTTTTCTGAACACACCCTCGACAGCAGGAAAGGGCGGTTTGTTACGAGGTTGTCCTCGTTTCCCCTCAAGCGATTCAATGAGTCCCGTTTCCTCACCACAAATATAGGCACCAGCTCCTGGGTGTGTATAGATGTTAACGTTTAATCCTGTACCCCGGATATCTTCGCCCAGGTATCCTTGTTCATAAGCCTCCTTGATGGCAGCATCTAACATCTTTTTACCGAGCGTAAATTCACCGCGAATATAGACATAAGTCGTCTCAATGCCCATTGCATAGCAACAGATTAAGATACCTTCAATCAATAGGTGTGGATTCTTCTCTAAGACATAACGGTTACTGAATGTCCCCGGTTCGCTTTCGTCAGCGTTGCAACAGAGGTAACGCGGCTCAATATCCCTTGGGACAAAACTCCATTTTTCGCCAGTAGAAAAACCGGCACCGCCTCTGCCTTTCAATCCTGAATCCAACACCATTTTAGCGATCTCTTCAGGTTGATATTCCGCAATTGCTTTTTCAAAACCCTTATAGCCATCATATTGCCGAAAGACATCGAACGTGTTAATATCAGGTACATCCAGATGCTCGTAGAGAATCCGTTTTTCTTCAACCATACCTTCTCCCCTACAAATTGTTTAAGACCTCATCAACCTTTTCCGGGGTTAAATTTTTATATAGATCGTCATTGATCATGATAACAGGAGCGACATCACACGAAGCGAGACACTCGACCTTCATAAGGGTGAACTTACCGTCAGCAGTCGTGCCTTTCGCGAGATTCGTTTCGGAAGCGACATCCGTATCCAATTTTGCTTTGAGATGGTCAAGAACCTCTTTGCAGTCCCGCAATGCACACGGGAGCGTATGGCATACCCGAATGACGTACTCTCCCACTGGCTCTTCAAAGAACATTGGATAGAAAGTGACGACATCCTTGACCTTCATAACCGAGACTTCAAGTTGCTCTGCAACGTATTTCATGACTGCAGGTGTGATGTAGCCTGCCTGTCGCTGCGCGAGATGGAGTGTCGGCAGCATAGCCGCCTCCTTAATAGGATACCGCCCTATTAACTTGTCGAATTCACGCTGATTTTCTTCGTTAAACGCGAAAGGCGTTTCGATTTGAATAAGTTCATCTGACATATTTTTAATTTTCCTTGCGGTTAAAGGATGTGGCTTGTGCTTTGACGCTTTTCGCTCAAGAGCCGCCCTCCACTTCGTTTTGGGCTTGCGATCTTAGGCTCAAAAGAGAGATGTTAGGGTTATCAAAAACTCTCCCATTAGACTACCGCTACGAATGCTTCTTGTGCTTTGGGAGGCAGTTCAACAAAAACGAAATAAGATTCAGGATATAAGTAGCCTTCCTGAGATTCGTCAACGACTCGGAGATAGCCTTCACGAGCCCCTTCTTCATCAGGTAAAATTTGGTAGAATTTTCGCTTCTCTATGTCTTCACAACCTTTGTTTTCGATGCAAAGTGCAAATTGGGTTTTTAATAGTTTCTTTTGCATAAATAAACATCTACGGATAAACACCCTTTAATTGCTTCATAAATGTTTTCAAGCAATTCTTCAAAAGTGTCACCTTGTGTAGCACAACCGACGATTGATGGAACCTCCGCCCAATATCCGCCTTCTTCAGCTTTGTGGATAACAACTTTTAGCTTCATGAATTTATTAAGTCCTCTCTCTTCAAAATTAATTTATCTATCTTTGTGAGAAAAGTCCCAAAATCAATAGTTGCCGTAAAACTGAATACGGTTGCCTTCAGGATCGCGGATATCGAAAATGGCATGCCCATCGTCATTCTCAAGTTTCCGTAACCGTTTCCCTTTCGATTTTATGTGCTGATGAACAGCATTCACGCTTTCAACGTGAAACATCAGTTTTTGTCTGCCTTCGTTGGGTTTGCTGGCACTATGGAGACACAACGTGCAAGCACCAGCATTAAAACGGAAAAACCGGTGTTCTGGAAACGGCTGGTCTTCGTCAGGAGTCAATCCGATGACATCCCTGTAAAAGGCGATCACAGTTTTCATGTCTTTGACGAAAAGCATAATGCCTTTGAGTTCCATTGAACCCTCCTAAAACAAATAGCAGGCTCTGACAAAGCTACCGATCCAATTCACCCGCGATGACGTTCAAACTTCCCAAGACAGCCACAGTGTCTGATACCATTCCACCCTCCAACATGTTGGGCAAAGCCTGAAAGTGAAAGAAACTCGGTGGACGAATGCGAATGCGATAAGCCGTGCCACTGCCATCACTGACAATATAAAAACCGAGTTCACCGTTTGGTGATTCGGTTGCACAATAGTGTTCGCCTTTTGGCGGCTGCACGCCGTGTCCATCCATAACAATCTTAAAGTGATGGATTAATCCCTCAATATGTCCATAAGCATCAGACTTTTCCGGCATCGTAACCTTGTTATCTTCAAGATTGACCGGTCCGTCAGGCATATTGTCCAGGACTTGGGTAACAATGCCACAACTCTGAATCATCTCCTCCATGCGAACGAGGTAGCGGTCATAAGCATCGCCGTTAGTTCCAACTGGTACATCAAAGGTGACTTCATCGTAACTTGAATATGGCTCAGCCTTCCGGATGTCATGCGCGACACCGGTGGCTCGGAGACAGGGACCTGTTAAGCCGTAATTAATGGCATCATCAGCTGAAATGGCTCCAACGCCTTTCGTCCTATCCATCCAGATCCGATTCCGTGTGAGCAGCGTATGGGTCTCTTTTAGTGCTTTTGGGAAGTTACCAACGAATTGCCGTACATCTTCTTCACATCCAGCGTAGAGGTCCCGGAGAACGCCGCCGACGCGGGTGTAACTCGTCGTCAACCGTGCACCGGTCGTCTTTTCAAAGATGCTATACAACTTCTCACGTTCGCGGAAACTATAGAGGAACACCGAAAATGCCCCTAAATCCAGCGCAGCGGTACCTAACCATAATAGATGATCAGCGAGTCGTGAGAGTTCCGCCATTAAAATACGAATGTATTGACACCGTTTTGTGACTTCAAGGCCGAGCAGCTGTTCGACGGCAAGTACATATCCGAAATTGTTCGACAACGGCGACAAATAGTTCATCCGATCTGTCACAACAATGTACTGGTTGTAATCCAGATGTTCACCGAGTTTCTCGAATCCGGTATGCAGGTACCCAGCATGTGGTGTGGCCTTCAAGACAGATTCACCATCAAGTTCTAACACAATGCGAAGCGTGCCATGTGTCGCCGGATGTTGTGGTCCGAAGTTGAGAACCATCTTCTCGCCTGTCGCTCGTTCCAGCCCACCTTGCATAGAATACTCCTTTTTTATAGTTATCGGTTTTCGGTTATCAGTTTTCAGTCAAGAGGTAGATTTGTAACAACTTACCTTTCTCTTAGCAGACACCAGAGCGCGGTAAATTATTACTAAGTGACCTCTTAACCGATAGCCGATAACTAACCACTGACAACCACTTTGTCTTACACATTCTGCTTATCAAAATTAAAGCGTTCACGTTCGCCGCGCCCGCGGAGCGGATAATCTTTCCGAAGCGGGTGTCCCTCAAAATCGTCAGGCATTAAAATTCGACGGAGATCGGGATGCCCGTCAAAATTGATACCGAACATGTCGTAGGTCTCACGCTCCAACCAATTCGCGCCCTGCCACAACCCGGTAACAGATGTGATGCTCAGATCGTTTTCATGCACAGGTACCTTTACGCGAACACGTCCCTGTCCCTGATAGGAATAGAGCTGATAGACGACCATGAACCTCGCGTAGTCAAACTGCATCAATTCCGATTCCATCTGCGAATTATCAACTGCGGTAACATCAACAAGGTAGGTATAGGCAAGTTCGGGATCTGTTTTCAGATATTCCAAAACAGCGTAAGCCTGATCTTTACGGACAACAACAACGATGGTGCCGCGCGCTTCGTCTTGTGCTAAAAGCGCATCTGAATGATGTGTTTCCAACTTTTCAAGGACAAGAGGTTTCGACTGTTCTTCAACTTCTTTCTCTTCATTCATAAATAACCTCTACTCCTTTAGGCGAAGCACCGCTGGTGATTTTCTGCTGCACCTGTAGCACCGCATCAATGAGGTCTTCGGGGCGTGGTGGACATCCAGGAATGTATACATCCACAGGAATAAACTGATCAACGCCTTGAATAAGGGTATAGGTATCAAACACTCCACCGCAGGAAGCGCATGCTCCCATCGAAATCACCCATTTCGGATCCGGCATCTGGTCATAGATACGTTTCAGCACCGGCATCATTTTGATGGAAATCCTGCCGGAAACGATGAGTAGATCGGATTGGCGCGGTGAAAAGCGGATCGCCTCAGAACCGAACCGAGAAAGGTCAAATTTGGAAGCCAAGGTCGCCATCATCTCGATTGCACAACAGGCGGTTCCGAACGGCATCGGCCACAACGAGTTCTTTCGTCCCCAGTTGACGACCTTATCAATAGTCGTGGTGATGATGTTACCATCCGTCTGTCCGGCACCTTGTCCAACAAAATCTAATCCCATGTTAAGCCTCCTTTCCTCCAGGCATAGATATAACCCAGAAGAAGAATGCCGATAAACACCAGCATTTCAATTAAAATAAATAAACCGCTCGTCTCAGAGAACTTTTTAAACACCACCGCCCACGGGTAGAGGAACACCACTTCAATATCGAAGATGATAAAGAGCATCGCGATGAGGTCAAACCGGATGGTAAACCGTTGCCTTGCATCGCCAATGGGTTGAACGCCGGATTCGTAAACGGAGAGTTTGACCCGGTTCGGGCGTTTGGGTCCAAGAATATGGGTCAGGGCGAGATTAATACCCGCAAAGAGGACGGCGAATAGTCCTAACAACAAGATCGGAAGATATTCTATTAGCATTGTTTTTAATCTATTTTGTCCTCATACGTTAGTGATATGGCTTGCAAGCTTCGCCAAAGTGAAAGTTAATTTAGACGCTCTTAATATGCTTAATAGTTTCTCATATTTTAAAAACATTGTCAAGTTTTTTTTCAAAAAAATCAAAGATAAGAACAAATTCTTCAGCATCAATTCATTTCGCTTGTTGCAGCATGAGATGGAGAGATTCAAATATCTGGGATGAAACGGAAGAAGATCGTCTATCAGTCATGTATCTAAAACTGTTTCAATTGTCCCCATGTCGTCGCGAGTTTTTCTTGCGGCGTTACGTCGAATCCACCGCTGTTTGGAATAGTATCACCGGTGACAGTAATGTTATCAAAGAGTGCGGTATAATTCCAGAGCCCAAAACCTATACCGCCCGTCTGAAAATCGGGAAAATCAGCAAAGACTTCAATTTGTCTAAAGATTTGAAGTTTTGTAGGCTCCATAACCTGCTCCCCATTAATCCAAAAGGTGAAAATATTCCCTTCAACGCTTAACTTTAAATGCGACCATCTGTTCAACCTTAAAAGTGGATGAGGTTCAGATAAGAGCACTGCAAACGATGGACGGTGGAAACTGCCAGCGGAACAACCTATTCGTGCTTCTTGAAATGGAGGGTCATCACCAATTATAATCACAGGATCATAAACATTGCAGTAAACTAACCAAGTTCCCTTAACTCGTACAGCAATCGAGATGCCTCCAATACCGTGTTTTTTTAGTGGCTTGACATCTAATTCCATAGTATAGTTTTCCCACGTGCTATCCCCAGTCGTAAGCAAATGAACATACGCTTCACGACTTTCCGCTCGAAGTTCATCATCAACGACCTCCCAAACAGCGGGCCCCTTATTCATCCAAAGTTCCGTCCATCCATCCAGATTTTTGTCATCAAATGCTTCGATAAATGTCCCCGCCGAGGCAGAAAAAGGTAAAAGAAAAAGGATTACTACAATACTCGCAGACTTCATAATGATGTTCCTTTCAATGCGATTTCTGTTGCGATTAAAACCGCTTCAGTTGTCCCCACGTAGTTGCGAGTTTTCCTTTCGATGCTACTGGTAGTTTCCCCTTGTCGGGGATATCTTCGCCGGTGATAATAAGATTATCGAATCTCGCCGTGTAATTCGCGAGACCAAAACCTGCCCCGCCTGTCAGAAAACCTTCGAGCCTACCTACCTTTCCCCTAACAAGTGCTCGACCTGCATGGGCAAAAGCAAAGTCACCGCCGGTTTCTGCGATTTTCTCATCGTTTATCCAGAAAATGAAGGTTGCGTCCTTAACGCTCAATTTCAGAGTCGACCAGTCGCCCAATTTTAAAAGTGGATGAGGTCCAACGTGCAAGAGTTGCGAGCGGTTTGTATGGAAATCACTCGTACGACAGAGCGTGTCCCATCCAGGGACAAGCCGGTCGCCAACCTCACAGAACATCAACCAGGTGCCTTTAATCCGTGCAGCAATCACAATACTTGCCTGTCTATGTTTTTCGATCGGTTTAACATCAACTTCAATCGTGTAATCCTGCCACTTCTTGTTTCCAATTGTGAGTAGACGGAGCCACCCATCAACACTCACTACGTGAAGTTCACGATCGATGACCTCCCAGGACCCGGGCATTTTGTCTTCTTGGACCAGTTCCTGCCAGTCCTCCAAGTCACCATTATTGAAGGTTTCGATAAATGTACCTGCCCATCCAGAGAAGGAGAACAGAAAAAGTGTTGCTACAATCAGCGTGAATTTCATTAAGAAGAATCTCTTTTCCTTTTTGATGTTCTTCGCGAGTGCTCATAGTTTAATAGGAATCTGGAGCGGATGTCAAGTAATTTTCGAGAATTTTCCGATGCATCTAACAAAACAGTAAATTCACGGGGAAAGGCGGGTCATCTCCCATGTTTCATCGGGCTGTAGTGTGTAACAGAGCCGATCGTGGAGACGGTTTGGACACCCCTGCCAAAATTCAAACAGATTCGGCACGAGGCGGTATCCACCCCAATGTGGCGGACGTGGAATAACATCAGACGAATATGTCTTTTCCACCCGTTGGAAACCTTCTATAAGATGCTCTCGCCCGCTAATAACAAGGCTCTGGCGTTCCGTCTGCACGGCGAGTTGACTACTCACAGGACGACTGGCGAAATAGGCATCCGATTCTTCCGAGGTCATCTTTTCAATGATGCCGGTACTCCGAACCTGTCGGTCAAGTTCACGCCAATAGAAGACGATCGCGGCGTTCGGGTTCGCCGCGATTTCCTTTCCCTTTTGGCTCCCATAATCGGTGTAGAAGCAGAAGCCTTTTGCGTCAAAGCCTCTGAGTACGACCATTCGGGCAGACGGAACCCCTTGCGGTGTCGCAGTTGCTAATGTCATCGCATCTGGTAGATCAAGTTTAGAATTAACCGCATCTGAAAACCACCTTTCAAACTGTTCAAACGGATCGGATGCGGCGTTTTGCTCAAGAAGGTGTTCTTTGTGGACTCTGTATTCTCTGCGGAGTTTATCTGTGTTCATAATGAAAATAGTTGTCAGTTAAGAGGTTTTGGTTAAATCAGACTTTTCTTTCACCGATAACCATTACAATGAAATACTTATCCTTTCCAGAAATTTGGGGAAAAAAGGATAAGTACTGTATAGAGTTCTAAGCGTCCGAGTAACATGCAGAAAGAGAGGACATATTTCCCAGTCGTATGAATATGCGCGTAATTATCGGTCGGTCCGACGCTGCCGAGACCGGGTCCGATGTTACCCATCGCAGCAATTGTTGCCCCTGCGGCACTCACAAGGTCAAGCCCCAAAGTTGCCATGATACAGGTTACAATCGCGAAAATTCCGATGAAAAAGAAGAAAAAACCGAGGACGTTCGTCATAACTTCGGGTGGAACTGCCCGATCATTAACACGGATAGGGAGGACAGCATGTGGGAAAATGAGACGTTTAATTTCCGCACCGCTCTGCTTGATAAGGAGGAGGAACCGCACCTGTTTCATGCCACCGCCGGTGGAACCTGCACAGCCACCGTAAAACATAAGTGTTACCAAGATAAATTGGGATAGCGCGGGCCACTGTTCAAAATCAGCAGTGCCATAGCCTGTCGTCGTGATAATAGACATCACCTGGAATGTAGCATAACGGAGTGATGTCCACATTGAGTCGTAAGGCACCTGTCCATCAACCTGAAACCTAATGGTATTCCATGAAATTAACGTGATACTCACTGCGATGACAATGCAGTAGAATTTAAACTCTGTATCTTGGAAATAACTTTTGACATCACCGCGGAGGGCGCGATAGTGGAGCGCGAAATTGGTACCAGCAAAGAACATAAAACAAGAGATGACCATGTCAATATAGACACTATCGTAGTGGCCGATACTGGCGTTTTTTGTAGAGAATCCACCCGTTGCCATAGTCCCAAAGGTGTGGCAGAGTGCATCAAAAAGCGTCATACCCCCCAGCATTAAGAGTACAGTTTCAAGAAAAGAGAAAAGTAGATAAACACCCCAGAGCAGCTTAGCTGTCTGCGCGATGCGGGGTGTGAGTCGATCCGTTTGTGGTCCGGGTGCTTCGGCGCGAAAAAGCTGCATACCCCCGATACCGAGCATCGGAAGAATAGCAACAGCAAGAACAACGATCCCCATTCCACCGAGCCAATGCGAGAAACTCCGCCAGAAAAGTACGGCGTGTGAAAGATGTTCGATCTCCGTCAAGACAGTCGCACCGGTTGTTGAAAATCCCGCCATAGATTCAAAATAGCAGAAAGAGAACACTGTCCACGGCGAGCGTCCATCAATGTGAAATACGCCAGCAAATAGGTATGGAAGCGTACCAAAGAGCGCGACTGTTACCCATCCTAAGGCAACAACAGCAAAACCCTCGCGGATACCGAGTTCTTCCTGTCGAGATCGAATACTGAAGCGAAGGATTAAACCGATAATCAGAGTGATTATCGCTGAGATGACAAATGCCATCAAATCGTTCTGGATTTCACCCGCAGTTGCCCGGTAATAGATAGCCACTGCCAAGGGGAATAACATGCTCCCCGCGAGACAGATAAGTAAATTACCGAGGGTGTAAACAATTAATTTGAGACTCATGTTTTATAGTTATCGGTTTGCATCGCAGTGAGATTTATCAGTTATCAGTGCTTGGAGCTTGTAGGTTGGGTTGAACGGGGATCAAGTAAAACGTGCATACAAAAGAGACTACTCAATACAAGGAAACTGCAACATACCAAAGGTCGCGTGAAACCCAACGCTTTTTGACTGCCAAAGTGGTTGGCTTGTTGGGTTTCGCGCGCGTTCTCCATGAAAGATTCATGGCGGGCATCCGTTCTGGTATAAACACAGGCGGCTTAACCGCTCAACCCAACCTACAAGTATTAATAACTGAAAGGTTTTTCACAGAAAAACCGAACTGAAAACTGGTAACCTTTTAGGTTCTCCGTTCAGCGAATAAGTCTTCGACAACCGGAATCGCCCCAGGCATACTGAAAACAATCACGCGATCTGCAGGTTGGATAACAGACTGTCCGGTCGGAATAATGAGTCTTTCCCGCCGAATAACGGCACCGATGAAGGCGTTCTCAGGAAATGTTGTTTTAAAGGTGGTAAGTTCTTTGTGAACAATTTTAGCGTTGACACCAGCAACGATCTCAATGACTTCTGCATCTATTCCATGAAGCGAAGCAACGGACACTATGTTCCCGCGGCGGATGAGTCGTAGGATATTACTCACAACAGTGAGATGCCGACTCACTGCCCCATCAAGCCTCGGAATACGTGCTAACAAGGGAAGATAACGCGGCTGTTGAACGAGCGCGAGCACACGCTGAGCACCTTGTTCCTTCGCCGTCATACATGCCATAATATCGTTTTCATCGTCACCCGTAACGGAAACGAATCCGTTGACCCCATCCACACCGGCTTCTTCAAGGAGCCTAAATTGGAGGTAATTGCCCTGTAAAACGGTCGTCCGCTTTAGCATTTGGGATGCTTGTCGGGCTTTCGCTTGATCCTCCTCAATAAGTTTGACGTTGGTATCGTTTTCTTCAAGTACACGGGCAAGCTCAATACCGATAGGACTCGCACCAATAATGATAACACGGTCAAGCTGCTGATTGAACGCGATACCACTGATGCGTAGCAATTGTTCAACTGCCAACGAACTACCGATGACAAAGACTTCGTCTCCCTGTCGTAAAGCATCATCACCCCTTGGAATGATAATATGCCTGTTCCCGTTCTGAGTGGGATTTCCGTTATTGGAACGACCCCGACGACTAATCGCGGCAAAGCGGGTATCCGTGAGAAGCCCACTTGCATCTAATTCAGCAAGCGATTTTCCTATCAAAGGGTTTGATTGTTTCGCTCGGAAGGAAACGAGTTGGACCTTACCATCCTCAAATTCGACAATCTCTCTCGCTTCAGGTATTTGTAGAAGTCTAACAAATTCAGCCACACAGAGATGTTCCGGATTAACCAGAAGATTGATACCGAAATCGTTGGGCGTCAGTCCACTTTCCATGGAGAAGTAGTCCGGATTTGAAACACGAGCAATTTTTGTGTTAACACTGTACCTGTCAGCTATTTGACAAGCGAGCATATTAATTTCATCGCTATTCGTAACGGCAATGAGGAGATCAGCTTCGTCAATCCCGGCGGTTTTCAGGAGACGTGGAGACGCTCCTGGTCCACGTAAGGTCTGCAAGTCCAGCTGTTCATTGACTCGGTTGCAAGCAGCCTCGGACTCATCAATGAGAACAACATCGTTATCTTGGACAGTGAGAAGCTTGGCAATATGAAACCCTACCTCTCCTGCGCCTATAATTATTGCTTTCATATTTTTTTAAGCGTATCGGTTATTAGCTATCAGCCATCAGTTTTATATTCGTCAAGCGGTGGGCAGGCACACATAAGATTTCTGTCCCCATAAACTTCGTTAATGCGCGCCACAGGGGGCCAAAATTTAGCGTCGCGGACCCAAGGCTTCGGAAATGCCGCTTTTTCACGTGAATACGGATGACCCCATTCAGATTGCGTAACCATTTCCACTGTGTGAGGCGCGTTTTTTAGTACATTATCTTCCCGATCGGCAGTTCCTGTCTCAATCTCGGTGATCTCCTCACGAATCGAAATGAGGGCATCACAGAACCGCTCTAACTCGGCTCTCGATTCGCTTTCTGTCGGTTCAATCATCATCGCGCCCGGCACGGGCCAAGAAACAGTCGGTGCATGGAATCCGTAATCCATCAATCGCTTTGCAACATCCGTTACGTCTATGTCAGTGCTCTTTTTGAAGGCACGCAAATCAATGATACATTCATGTGCGACTAAGCCTTGTTTCCCTGTATAAAGCACAGGATAGTGAGAGGCGAGTTTCTTCGCGATATAGTTGGCGTTAAGAATCGCGACTTCCGTTGCCAACGTAAGTCCGTCCGCTCCCATCATCGCGATATACGCCCAAGAGATTGGTAGAATTCCAGGACTTCCCCACGGTGCCGCAGATACGGTTCCAATCCCTGTCTTACCACCAACATTAACAAGCGGATGTGTCGGTAAGAAATCCGTGAGATGTGCCTTGACTCCAATGGGCCCCATTCCTGGTCCACCACCGCCGTGAGGAATACAGAAGGTTTTATGGAGATTTAAATGGCAAACATCTGCTCCGATATCCGCTGGTTGTGCAATACCAACCAGGGCGTTCAGATTCGCACCATCCATGTAGACTTGTCCACCGGATTGATGAACAATGTCGCAAATTTCCCGAATTTTCTCTTCAAACACACCGTGCGTTGAAGGGTATGTAATCATCGCAGCGGCAAGATTGTCACGATGTGTATCTGCTTTCTCCCGGAGATCATCGAGATCAATATTTCCCTCCAAATCGCACGCCACAACAACGACTTGCATACCTGCCATCACAGCACTTGCGGGGTTTGTGCCGTGGGCAGAGGTCGGGATTAAGCAGATGTTACGATGCGATTCATTGCGACTCTCGTGGTATTTGCGGATGACCAACAACCCCGCATATTCACCCTGCGAACCCGCATTTGGTTGCAGTGAGATACCACTATAACCCGTTATCTCAGCCAACCATGATTCCAATTGTGAAAATAGACATCGGTAGCCTTCCGCTTGCTCCTGCGGCACGAATGGGTGCAACTCTCCGAACTCGCGCCATGTCACCGGCACCATCTCCGTTGTAGCGTTGAGTTTCATCGTACAAGAACCGAGTGGAATCATCGCATTCACAAGGGAGATATCTTTGGTTTGGAGTCTGTGGATATAGCGGAGCATCTCAGTTTCAGAATGGTAACTATTGAAAACAGGATGCGTCAGATAGGGCGTTTCACGCTGAAATTCGACAGGAATGGAAGGGGAAGACTGGAAGGGTAGAAGAGGAGATGTGTGCTTTGTGCCCTCCCTGTTGTTTTCAGCGAAAATCTGCTGAAGTTCTTCAACATCTGCAGATGTCGTTGTTTCATCTAAGGAAATGCCGATGTGTGTTGAATCAATTTCCCGAAGGTTTATTTCTCTCGCTTGTGCAGAAGCGTGCAATTCGTTTGTTACTTCCGTCGGGACATTAACAGAGAGGGTATCAAAACTTGGGGCTTCTCCGGTGCTATAGCCGAGTTTTTCAAGTCCTGCCCGTAACCTACAGGTGAGTGAATGTACACGTTCCGCAATCTGCCTAAGTCCTGTGGGACCGTGATGGACAGCGTACATCCCTGCCATCACAGCGAGCAGCACTTGTGCGGTGCAGATATTGCTCGTTGCCTTTTCACGCCGGATATGCTGTTCCCGCGTCTGGAGTGCTAAGCGAATAGCAGGCTTGCCGTTTGCATCGTGGGATACGCCAGCAATCCGTCCGGGGATACTACGTTTAAGCTCTTCATGTGTGGAAAGAAAGGCTGCGTGAGGACCGCCATATCCAAGAGGCACACCAAACCGCTGTGCGCTACCGATAGCGATGTCCGCGCCAAACTCACCGGGTGGACGTAGGAGTGTTAGTGCCAACAGATCTGTCGCAGCGACAAATAGACCACCAGCAGCGTGTACCTGTGCAGCGAATTGATGATAATCGTAAATCGCACCATCCGTGGCGGGATATTGCACGATGGCACCTAAGATCGGTGTGTCAAAATTGACATCACGATGGTCACCGATTTGTAGCTCAATACCGAGCGGTTCAGCGCGTGTTTGTAGAACAGCGATTGTTTGTGGATGACAGGTTTCTGACACAAAAAAGCTTCGAGTGATTTTCCGCGGTACATTTGCAAAACACATTCCCATTGCTTCCGCAGCAGCTGTTGCCTCGTCAAGGAGTGAAGCATTCGCAATAGGTAAACCGGTCAAATCAATAACCATTGTTTGGAAATTGAGCAATGCCTCCAAACGTCCCTGTGAAATCTCAGCCTGATAGGGTGTGTATTGCGTATACCAGCCCGGATTTTCTAAAATGTTGCGTTGGATAACCGGTGGCACAAAGCAATTATAGTAGCCCATCCCAATAAAGGAACGGAAGACTTGGTTCTGGGAGGCAAGTTCTTTTAGCACCCCAAGTACTTCCGATTCTGACTTTGCAATATGGGCTTGCAAGCTATGCCCTAAACCCCTGGCATTTTCATTTAGATTAAAGGTTGCCGACAAACGAATGTCCGCTGGCACAACATTTTCGATGAAGTCTGCCATTGAAGAATAGCCGAGCGTCGTTAACATCAGTTCAATGTCCTCTGGACGAGGACCAATATGTCGGTCTGAAAAATGACTTTTGTTTTTTTCTTTTTCAGGCATGCTCTGCCTCAATGTGTGCTTGATAACCGTCGGCATCAAGAAGCGCGTCAAGTTCACTGGGATCGGTCATTTTGATTTTCAGAAACCATCCGTCATCATAAGGGGATTCATTAACCTGTTCCGGGGCATCAAGAAGCGATTCGTTGACCTCAATCACTTCACCACTAACAGGGGCATACAGGTCGAACGCTGCTTTGACAGATTCTATCACGCCGAATTCCGTTTTCTGTGTAAGTTCAGTGCCAACCTCCGGCAATTCAACGTAAACGATATCCTGAATTTCGGATTGGGCATAGTCGCTGATACCGATAGTGACGATGTCACCTTCTTGCCTTGCCCATTCATGGCTTTCCATGTATTTTAAGTTTTGTGGAATCATTTTGCTCTCTATATTATGCTATAAAAAATTACAATCCTAACGGCTTGCGCGAATTGTTTGAAGGGATCCATTATTCATAGGCGTTTTGTGGCGTAGACTGTCAGTCTGCGTCAGAGGATATACAATCTAACAGATTTGCGGCGTACTCGCCCAGATGCGACGTGCATCATGCTACAAAGCCAATGAAATAGTGCAATTCTGAGGAACCCAAGCAAAATTAATTGGCACAAGTGGTAATCCTCAGTAAAAAATTAAATAAATGGCAAGTTCACAATTTTAGCGGAATGTAACCTACCACGGACTTCTATATCAATCCCCTCATCTTCAAGCGTTATTTTCGATGAAATAGAGGCGAAGCCGATATTACATTTGAGACTCGGCGAAGGTGCTCCACTCGTTACGCTGCCTATGTGTTCACCCTGCTGATAAACAGCATAACCCGCGCGTGCCACAGCGCGGTCAAGCATCTGAAATCCTACCATCTGTTTCACGATACCTTTCTTTTTTGCTGCAAGGAGTGCGCCCTTTCCAATAAACTGTCGCCCCTTGGATTTGACAAACTTACCAAGACCCACTTCAAACGGGTTCGTGTCGTCATCCATATCCATGCCGTAGAGGCGAAGTCCAGCTTCAAGCCGTAAGGTGTCGCGAGCGCCGAGTCCTACTGGTTGTCCATCTGCTTCTATCACAGCAGGGTAGAGCACATTCCACAAATTCTCCGCATCGCTTGCATCAACATATAACTCAAAACCGATTTCACCGGTATATCCAGTTCGTGAAATGGTGGTCGGGATACCAGCAATTTCATCTACGACAAAGCGAAAAAACGAAATTTCAGAAACATCTCGTTTGGGAACGAAAGGATTCAGAATTTCTATTGACTTTGGACCTTGTAGCGCGATGAGAGCCGTGTTCTCGCTTACATCTTTTACTTTCGTGCCCGCGTTGTTGTGGGTTTCTACCCACGTCAAATCCTTGTCAATGTTGGCAGCATTGACCACCAACATATAGTGGTCATCGGCGCGTCGATAAATCAACAGATCGTCAACAATTCCGCCTGTTTCATTACAGAATAGCGTATACAATACACGTCCATCGGTTAAACGTCCAATATCGTTCGTGCTGAGTTTCTGCACCAATTCGTTCACTCCCGGTCCAGAGACATCAAATTCTCCCATGTGCGACAGGTCAAATAAGCCCACATTCGTCCGAACAGATAGATGCTCCTTAACAATACTGCTATATTGGAGTGGCATCTCCCAGCCACCGAATTCGGTGAATTTCGCATTAAGGGATTCATGAACCTGATAAAGGGGTGTTCTCTTCATTTTACGTCTTTAAAGCCCATAGATACGTGCGAGGTTTCCACCGAAGATCAGCGCCTCTGCATCATCGCCGAGCTCTAATCGCTTGAGAGCGTTGATAACCTGAATAGGACGGTATTCAGGCAAATTAGAACCGAAGACGATCTGCTCGGGTCCGAGTTCGTCAACTGCGGTTTTCACCTCAGTTGGAACAACGGTGTCCGGGTCGGTCCCCCAACGGCGATGAAATCTTAAGATAGTGGTTCCGAGTGAAACATTCTTATTCGCTTTTGCGACAGAGATACCCGCGTCTAAATCGTCAGGAAATCCCATGTGATCCATGATAATAGGGGTCTCTGGTACCCAACTTGCGACAGTGCCGATCCGGTTGGGATGACAATTGTTAGGTCCAGAGTGAATTGAGATGATAAGTCCATAGTCACGTGCGGCTTCAACAACAGGACGCACAATAGGATCATCTACATTGTAATTGTGAATGGCGGGCATCAGTTTAATCCCAGGCATCTCCCACACTTCAGCCGTCAATCTGACCTGCTCAACAGGTTCCGGTTCTGTCGGATGTACAAGTGCGCAACCGAGGGTACGCGGATTACCGCGAATCGCTTCGGCAAGTTCACTGTTTTCGGGAAGCGGTTGGGGAGTCGGCATGACGACAACGACATCCATATCAGCTTCGTCCTCTAATGCCAACAATGCTGCTAAATCAAGTTTGCCATTTTCATCACGAAATGAGTCGTTGAGATAGGCTTCAAAATCGCCTCGCATGAGAAATCTCCTATTTTTAATTTTCCTTGCGGATTAGGCAAGTCGGTTCGAGGCATAAGGTTCCCCGGCGTATATCCAGCCCCGCCCGATGGTTGGGCTTACGTCTTTGGTTAAACCTGTTAAAGAAACATGCTTTTTTAATTTGCTCTTGGCACGACAAGCTCGTTCACAAGAATCGCGCCATCCGCTCCGACTTCAGGAGACACAGCTGCCTTCATTACGGAATCCCGGTAAAGCGTATAGGCGGATTCCGCCGCAGAGGTGTCAGAAAAACGGATGATAAAAACAATCTGCGCATCTATCCAATTCGCCGAATCAGCGTTATCTTGATAGCGCGCGGAGACACCGAGTGCTGGATCACTTAATTGTGGCACATTGACAGGTAATGCACTGTAGATTTGGCGCAACGCCCAATTTGAGCGGAACAACTTGACACTTCCACTCACTTTATTGCTTGGGAGTAGCGTAAGAATTCGTGGTTCTGGAGGTGGGTCTTTAATTTCTGAAGCGACAGCCTTTGCAATTGCAATCATTGCTTCACGAATGCCCGTTGCGAACTCATAGCCTTCAATCTGAATGAAATATCTCCCTTTTGAAAACCGGAGATACCCGCCTGAAAGCATCGCCTTGCTGCCCACCCATTCAAACTTGGCTTGCGGATAAATGTGAAAGTTGTAAATTCCGAAGGCATTTTCTGGCGTGCCCATATCGAAGATTTCAAGCAGTATCAGAGGTTTTGAACCGAATTGAGGTGCCTGATATTCCACCTCTGCCTGTCGTTGGAAACCGTAAGCGTGGTAAAGATCAGGTGATGCAGCTCTATCCCGATAAAGGGTTTTACCCTGATATGTTGATGGTGCACGCGACTGAACCCAATCCAAGAATTCACCATCACCCGGCAAGAGATGTTCGGGCGAAATAGCTGGTTGCTCCACCTCTTCTATCGTTAGCGGTCCCTCCGACAACATTGACGCGTTCTTAATGTTTTTGACGACCTTCAGCATGGTGTGCTCTGCTTTCTTCATTGTCGCACTGTGCCAGACACCGTAGATATACTCGCCTTCCTGTTGAACCGCTGTCCAATCTCCCTGTTCCCCACTGCACGAAATTAACACCAAACTTAAGAAAAGCGGCATACCGAACAAGCAACAGTAGAGTTTATGAAAAATACGTCCCGTCTTGTGTTTCATTCGTGTGCGCGCTCCGGTGCTATGTTCTGTTACCACTGTTCAGCGAGCTGGTTGTAAAGGTCCTCTATCAATTCTTCTACAATGAGACCTTTGGCTTGTTCAACGGTTTCCATAGGTTCAGACCGATTCGGTACAATATAGAAATCATGAACCTGGATGTAGTTGTCACTTTCATCAATAATATCGTTGCGAACTCTGTCTACAAATTGATATTCTATCTGTAGGCTCATACGCAATAATTCGGGTTCACCAGTAGGTCCAAATCCGTGCTCCCTTAGATTGTAATCCTGTATTCGCATCGTAAATTCGGCATCGTTTCCGTCTCGCCACTTTCGATTAAAGCGTTGGATGAGTTTCTCATGAATGACTTCATCATAGCCTCTCTGTGAGGCTTCATCGTAAGCAAAATCTGCATCCAGAATCTCAATGGGTGGAATACGGATGGTGTTAATATGTTCCAAGTACTCTGATTTGGAAACATAACCGCATCCAGCGATTAAACTCAGCCATATCGGTAGTGCTAACATGAACATTGTTTTTGACATTTTCTTCTCCCAAATTTCATAAGGAAACGTAATCCGGCTGGTGTCCTAAGGTTAGTTTTCGCGACTTCTCGGTCTGCTCACTTCGTATGTTCCGTTTAAAACCCATCTAACAGCAGAGGTACTTGAAATTTTACCGGAGCAGCCTTCGGACGTGGTGCTTCCTGCTTCCCACCATAAAATATAGATTTGAAGGTATCAACAACATATTGCTTATATTCAGGGGTCAATAGAACAACAAAAACAAGAACAAGGAGTATAAGGACAATGGCGAGTAAATAAGTTAGCCATCTTTGATCAAGCAGGTCCCCTTTATTAAAGGCTTGTCTGGCAATAATACGTCGTGATTTCATCGGTTTAATCCCTCATTTTACTGGTGTATTTTACTTCATTCACAGAGGTTCACCCTACTATTTTTGTTAGAGGTTCGCTGACTTCTCAATATTCAGAATTATAGCACAAAAACAGATAACATGCAAAATTTTATAGTAAAACCTGTAATTACCTATACATCTATAAAACATAAAAATAGGGCAAAGGAATTATCCTTCACCCTATTTCGTCTGTTCTGTGAATTGCTGCTGGTTGGAACGCGTTTCTACTATCGGGAGCGCCCTTTCGGAATACGTGGTGAACGTCGATCACGGAAATCGCGAGAATTATCTCGTTGTTCATACCGATTTCCACGCCGCTCACGTGCGTCATTAGGACGCCTGTCCCGGTATTCACGCGAGTCTCGGTTGTCACGGTAGTTGTTAGAACGTCCCCCCTCGCGGGAGTCTCTGGACGCATTCCAATCGGATGAGTTTTCACGATCTTCATCCGACTCAATAT
The DNA here is from genome assembly GCA_022821965.1 of Candidatus Poribacteria bacterium. GTDB lineage: Bacteria > Poribacteria > WGA-4E > WGA-4E > WGA-3G > WGA-3G. Next base: position 16,664 of record JAJECN010000028.1, on the reverse strand, counting down.
TCAGTTCCTCAACCGGTACGCCACCGGCAGCAACGAGCGTTAGATCTACGCGATCCTGTTCGTCAATCGTAAGGATACGAACGGTGACCTCGTCGCCAACCTGCATAACGTCCTCAGCGCGGCGGACATATCCGTCACCCATCTGCGAAATATGAACAAGTCCATCCTTGCCCGGCAAGATTTCCACAAACGCCCCGAAAGGTGCAGTCCGGACAACTTTACCAGTGTACTCTTTGCCAATTTCAGGCATTGCGGTAATCGCCCGAATTTTCTCTTCAGCACGTTTGACATCTTCCGCGCTCGTTGCGGCAATTTCCACAGTGCCATCATCTTCAATGTTGATGGTTGTGCTTGTCTCTTCCTGAATTCCTTGCACAGTTTTACCACGCGGGCCAATGAGATCCTTGATTTTCTGCTGTGCGATTTGGAGAGAGTAAATTCGCGGGGCGTAAGGTGAAAGTTCTGCGCGTGGCTCAGCGATGACAGCGTTCATCTGTTCAATGACCGACAAACGTGCCTCTCTTGCTTGATGAATCGCACGGCGCATCAACTCAGGTGTGACACCCTCAATTTTGATATCCATCTGTATGGCAGTGACACCTTCATTAGTTCCCGCGACCTTGAAGTCCATATCGCCGAGAAAATCTTCGGTCCCGAGCATATCGGTCAGGATCGCTTCCTGCTCACCTTCCTTGATAAGACCGACACCAATCCCAGCAACCGGTCTTTTAATGGGTACCCCCGCATCTAAGAGTGCAAGGGTCGCGCCACAAACGGTTGCCATTGAAGATGATGCATTGGATTCCAAAATTTCAGAGACGATTCGGATGGTATAATGAAAATCCTCTTTTTCTGGAATAACCGGTTCAAGAGCCTTTTCTGCGAGTGCCCCGTGTCCGATTTCTCGCCGCCCGGGTCCCATCATACGTTTGACTTCACCTGTACTGAATGGTGGGAAATTATAGTGTAGGAAGAAGGAGCGCCTTGCCTCGCCATCAAGCCCACGTTGTACGTCTTCGTCGCCAGAGGTGCCGAGTGTCGTTACACAGAGTGCCTGTGTCTGCCCTCTGCTAAATAGGGAAGAACCGTGGGTATGCGGGAGCAACCCGACTTCACCTGAAATGGAACGAATGTCGGTTACACCGCGACCATCAACGCGTTTCCCCTGGGTAAGAATTGCTTCACGCATCTCTTCTTTTTCAATTTCACTCAAGATAGAGATGGTATCTTTTGTAGCGTTGGGATCGACCTCTTCAGGCGCATCCTCAAGGATTTCGGAGAGGACCTCTTCTTGTACCTGTTCGAGATAATCTTCACGTACTTTCTTATCTGCCATCCCGATGGATTCTCGAATGCGTGACGTAGCGAGATGTCGGACACGATTACTGAGGTCCGATTCAACACTTTTGGATGCATAGTCCCGTTTTGTGTTACTGCACCCCGCAGCTAACCCCTCTTGAAGTTTTATAATTTCTTTTATCTGTTCGTGGGCGGTGATAATTGTATCAATGACTTCATCTTCAGGAATTTCATGTCCACCGCCTTCAACAGACATTACAGCGTCCGCTTTACCGCTGACGAACAACTCCATCGCAGAGGCATGTAATTCTTCGTAACTTGGATTGATGATTAACTGGTCTTCAACTTTTCCAACAGTAACGGCAGCTACAGGTCCGTTAAAGGGAATATCAGAAATCGATAATGCGGCAGATGTCCCAATAAGAGCAGGAACATCCGCGGGATGAATGCCATCGGATGAAAACACGTTACATAAAATTTGGACTTCAGCCTTAAAATCTTTTGGAAAGAGGGGGCGGATGCAGTGGTCTATTAAACGAGCCACGAGCTGTTCTGATGTTCCGGGACGTGGTTCGCGTCTACCATAGACTGTCGGTATACGTCCTGTAGCGTAAGCCCTCTCGCGATAATCTACTGTTAACGGAAAAAAATCGAGGTCATGATCGCCATCATCGGCCACCACCGTGACTAAGACGACCGTTCCACCGTATTGTACCCAAACGGCACCGTCTGCCTGTTTCGCAACTTTTCCGGTCTCAATTGATAACTTCTCGCTCCCAAGTTGCATTTCAACTTTCATTCTATATTCTACTCCTATATTCCATTTTTTCGTCGTGTCACTAAATATGAACACTAAAAAGGCGGTTGAAGAATCGTTAGAATCCATTCATCTTCCGCCTGACACCAAACAGAAAACTGGATTGGTGCCAGTACAAAATCTAACTAACTGCTCCGCTATCCAATAGTGTCACGAATTCCGAGTTCATTAATTAAACGGTAATAGCGCGTAACGTCTTTTTTGTAAAGGTACCGTAACAGGCGGCGCTGTTTGCCAACGAGTCGGTAAAGTCCATGACGCGAATGGTAGTCTTTCCGGTGTGTCTGAAAGTGTTCAGTTAACTGTTGAATACGCGCAGTCAAAATTGCCACTTGAGCCTCCGGGGAACCGGTGTCTTGTTGGTGTATCTGGTACTGTTGGATCAATTCCTTCTTCTCTGCTGCATCAATTGCCAATTGCGTTCACCTCCTTTAAGTTGTACAATTAACAACGAGTTTTAGAAACTTGCGAAATTCGAGAAAAATAATCCCATAAAAATAATCCCATAAATGAAATTCTACAACACTGTATGAGAAGGAGGCTAAGCCACATTCAGGACATTGCTTCCATTTTCCCGACATTTGATACATATATAATACCACAAATCAACCCAAAATTCAAATTAAACTCACGTTGCCAAGTCGTGTTTAGATTTAAAGGGTAGTGCCTACAAAGAGGTAGACTCCGAAAGAATGTCCACCGCATTTGCAATGTCGCGTTGTATCTGTTGAATCAAAAGTTCTGGATTTGGAAACTTCCGTTCACTTCTAATTTTCTCTACGAAAAATATTTCTACAGGTTGGTCATAAATCATTTCATCAAAATTAAAGAAGTGTCCTTCTACCTGAACATCTCTGCCATTAAATGTAGGGCGGGTCCCGACATTCAATACGCCATCTAACAATCGCTCTTCTAACTTTGCCCGGATAGCATAAACACCATTAGGAGGGCAGACTTGATTCTGAAAGTCTATATTGGCAGTCGGAAATCCAATTGTTCTGCCACGCCCGTCGCCGCGAACAACATTACCCATTAAGGAATAGAGACGCCCCAATAACTGCGAACTGCACTTAAGATCCCCTCGTGCGAGTGCTTCCCGGATACGGGTACTATGAACGGGTGCTCCATCTATTTCCGTAGGAGGAACAATGGAAACATTGAACGGATACGCTCGACTCAGCTCGGTTAACCGTTCTGCATTGCCGGCGCGGTCTTTACCAAATTGACAAGCATACCCCACGACAACATGTCTGGCTCGGCATTTCTCTAAGAGAACCCGCTCCACAAAGAATTCGGGAGACATCGATGCAATTTGGGCATCAAAACTAAGCATGATGATTTTGTCAATGCAAAACTGTTGAAGGACTTCAACGCGTTTAGAGAGAGGTGTCAGGACGGGTGGACATCGTTCTGGGGCAAGGAATGCAAGCGGATGTGGGTAGAAACCAACCAATACACTCATTAACTTATCTTGCGTAGCCCGCTCAAGAAGGGTGTTAATAACTGCTTGGTGACCAACATGGATACCATCAAACACACCAAAAGTCACAACGGTTTCTCTGCCGAATTCAACTATGTCGTCTAAACTATAAATTGTAGTTGCGACCTGTAGATCGCTCCTACTACAGGCGTTTTCCACGTCGTTCAATCCTTCTGGTAATCACCTTGTTCCACGGGACTTGGATGGATATAGCGTTGTGCAGCTTGAATAAGGGCAGCAATCGCCAAGAGATAAGGCATAGTGATGCGACAACCTGCGGCGCGCGCGTGTCCTCCACCCTCGAACTCTGCAGCGAGTTGACTGACATCAACACACCCCTGACTCCGCAAACTTACTTTCGTACTTCGATCCATCATTTCAGACGCGCAGAGTGCTACTTCAACACCCGCAATCGCTTGAATCTGATTTACAATACCTTCGACAGCGTCAGCAGTCGTTCCAGTTTTGCGAAACATTGTCTGTGTTACATACACCGATGCTATCTTCCCATCATCTGTCACTTGCAATGTGCGGAGGACTTCACTCAAGAGGTGTATCTTCGCAACAGGGACATGCTCATAGACGTTTCGATAGACCTCATCTGGAGCGAACTCGCCTATTTCAATTAATTCCGCGGCAATTTGATGTGTCTCGGCTGTGGTATTACTATGGCGAAAACAGCCAGTATCAAACATCAGCCCTGTATAGAGACAAAGCGCGCACGCTTTGTCTATTGGGGTCTGATGGTATTTAATGAGTTTGTAAACAATCTCTGAGGTGGAAGAGGCAGAGGGCACGATAAGATTGATATCACCGAATGCCTCTGCAGTGGCGTGATGGTCAATGTTAATGAGGCTATGTGTAGGATGCAAGGTTTTGGCAAGAGCCTTACCGATTCGCTCAAGTGTGCTTGCGTCCAATACGATCAACACCTCTGGCTGATACGTTCCAACAGAATGCGTGCTCTCAATGCTATCCCAAAACGGGAGAAACCTATAATTAACGGGCACCGCATCTGTATTAAACATTTTAACAGACTTTCCAAGTCCCGTGAGAAACAAGTAAAGACCCAGTTCTGAACCGATTGCATCGCCATCAGGGTTAATATGCGTCGAGAGCGCGAAGTTATGATACCGGTCAAATAAACTAAAAAGAGTGCTATAGTTCTGCATATCAACCATCTGTCGAGTGTCCATGAAAGGTCCGCTGCGTGGGCTTAGGTTGTTTCGTCTTCGGACTTAACAGACTTGAGGAGTCCATCTATTTTAAAGAGGTAGTCAGCGGATTCATCTATAGCAAACCGAAGCTCAGGCGAATAGCGCAGCGTCAGGCGACTCCCGATTTCGCGCCGAAGAAACCCCGCTGCACTCTTTAGCCCGGCGAGTGTTTCACTTTTCTGCGCCTCATCGCCGATAACACTGACTTTTACATCTACATATTTTAGATCCGGTGATACAGAAACCTGCGTGACAGTGCAAAATGTGATACGCGGATCTTTGACAGAACGTTGGATAATCTCGCTTAACTCTCGCTGGATGAGGGCTCCGACTCGATCTTGCCTTCTATTATCTATCATGATGTTCCTATCTTTAGCAGCAAGTTCAGGGCGAACTTATTAAAAGAAAAATTCCGTTTCGTAATCCACTAACTCCGCATCTATATTTGCCTCAACGAAAGTGACAACATGCGAGATAATTTTATTGAGATGCACTACGTCATTGGAAACTGAAACGGCGGCTAATATCGCGACCTGATGTGCATCCAACGCTTCAACTTCGGCAACAGCGACATTGAAACGATTTTTGAGCCTCGCGATAAGGCTTTTTACAACCCGGCGTTTCGCTTTCAACGAGTGGCTATCCGGGATACGGAGACGGATTTTACAAACACCGATGTGCATGGAAAATGTTAATCAGTTAATCAATTGTAGGCGCGATTTTATGGCGTTTAAAAATCTAAATTAACAGCACCTGTTATGACAACAGGCTATCATATAAACAAAGACAGTCTAAGAAAGTGAACGTGCTACCTGCTCGTGAACATAACACTCAAGGACATCACCAACCTGCAGATCGTCAAATGTCTCAATACCGATCCCGCATTCATAATTCGCTTGTACCTCGTTTACATTGTCCTTGAACCGTCGGAGCGAATTGACTTTGCCTTCGTGAATTAATCTATTATCGCGAAGGATACGGAGGGGTTGGTTATAGGAAATCCGTCCCCAATTGACGTAACTACCAGCAACTAAACCGAGACGTGGCACTCTAAACAGCTCACGCACCTCTGCCCGTCCGATAACGACTTCCCGTACCTCAGGATCAAGCAAGCCCTCCATAGCAGAATGGATATAGGAAATGAGGTTATAAATAACGTTGTAGGTCCGAACATCAATTCCTTCGGTTTCCTTGGCTTGCACTGCCTCTGTGGTAGGATGAACGTTGAAACCGACAACAATAGCATCGGATGCGGAAGCGAGCAAAATATCGGTTTCGGTAATTCCGCCGACGGCTTGGTGGATAATGTTGATTTTAACTTCATCGGTACTTAGCTCAAGCAGTGACGAGGCAACCGCTTGCACAGAGCCTTGCACATCACCTTTAAGAACAACGTTTAACTCTTTAATCTCACCTTCCTGAATCTGTTGGAACAGGTTTTCCAGACTGACGTGGCTGTTTGCGCCAAGCTGCTCATTGCGGTACTGGTCTTGGCGGGTTTCACTGATAGCACGGGCATCCTTATCGGACTCAACGACATAAAATCTGTCGCCAGCCTCTGGCACACCGGTAAAACCGAGTACCTCAACAGGACACGAGGGACCGGCTTCCTTCATCCGCTTCCCGTGATCGTCCATCATTGCTCTAACTTTTCCAGAGTACCTACCTGAAACAAACACATCGCCAACCCTCAATGTTCCAGACTGGACGAGGACGGTCGAAACAGCACCACGCCCTTTATCCACCTGTGCTTCAATAACAATGCCCCGTGCTGGTTTATTCGGGTTCGCCTTGAGTTCAAGTAAAGCCGCTTCGAGAAGAAGCATTTCAAGCAGAAAGTCAATGCCAGTCCCTTCCGTTGCGGAGGTTTCAACACAAATTGTTTGTCCGCCCCATTCTTCTGGAACGAGTTCCTGCTCTGCCAATTGCTGTTTGATATAGTCTGGTCGTGCACCGGGGACATCTATTTTGTTAATCGCGACCACGATTGGAACCTTAGCAGCTTTCGCGTGACTGATCGCTTCAATTGTCTGAGGCATGACCCCGTCGTCAGCAGCGACAATAAGCACCACAATATCGGTCACTTGTGCGCCACGCGCTCGCATCGCGGTAAAAGCTGCGTGTCCGGGCGTATCTAAAAAAACAACACTTCCATTTTCCAACGTTACGTGGTAAGCACCAATATGCTGCGTTATATTCCCCGCTTCAGACTCACTGATATTTGATTGACGAATAGAATCCAGAAGAGAAGTTTTACCGTGGTCAACGTGTCCCATAATTGTGACGACTGGGGCACGAGGTTGTAAAGATTCCGGGGCATCTGGTGTATCGATTAACAGTTCTTCTTCAAGTGTTTTCAATTTAACTGCTTCAAAATTCAAGTGCTCCCCAAGCATTACAAGTGTATCGTAATCAAGCCGTTGGTTTATATTCGCTATCACCTTTAACTTCATAAGTTGCATAATCAATGCTGAAGGTTGTAATTCGAGTGATGCAGCAAGATCAGCGACAGTTGTCCCCTCCAGAATCTGCAAACCATTGGTCATGTCAGTTTCTGGCTTCGAGATATCTTCAACGGAATCTTCGGTTGTAGGGACAGTATCCTCCACGAGTTCATCAACCAACTCCGACTCAATAAGCGCGACAGTATCTGGATCAAGACCACTCATACCACTCTTAACACGAACACCATGCTCTTCAAGCAGTGCGATCAACTCTTTGTTTGTTAAGTCGTATTGCTTTGCTAATTCATAAACCCGTATATTCCGGCTTTTATTTTCTTTACGATCACCTTTAGCGGACCTTTGCCGCTCTTGTGCGGGTTCCCTCATAGTAATTTCTCCTTCTCTTCTGTTGTACGCGCGGATTGCTGGGTCCATTGAAGAAGCACCTGTTCAAACCGCATAATAACTTTATTCGTCAGTTGCGTACGTAATAAAGAATTAATCCGTCTGGGCGACTTAAACGCTTTCTGAATGCAGGCTTGAGAAAGGCAAACGTAAGCCCCACGCCCGTGTAACCGTTTTCGACAGTCAATTTGCAATTCTTTGTCCTGCTGACACACGAATCGAATCAATGTTTTTTGTGGAAACTTCTGATGGCATCCAATGCAAGTGCGAATAACATCCCTCAACAATCTCACCCACTTTTTTCAACTTGCTCCGAATTGATCGACCTATACCTCCGTTTCAAAACCGTCCGTATCGGCATCTTCTTCGGCATCCTCTGCTGAACTTACGACTTGTTCAGAATCTGTTGCATCAGATTCCTGAGTAAGCGGACTTGTATCCTCTTCCGAGGTATCCGGTGGACTTTCAGCTGCTACATCAGGCTTCTTTTCTTCCTCAACAGGTTTAAAAAGTTCGTCAATCGAAACAGTTGTTTCGGACTCACCCTTTATGTCAACCTTCCAACCCGTTAATTTTGCAGCGAGCCTTGCATTTTGCCCGCGTTGCCCGATCGCCAAGGAAAGTTCATTGTCCGGTACAACCACGCGAGCACTTTTGTCTTCCTCATTGAGTTCCACCCTACGCACAGAAACATGCCCCAAAGCGTTAGCGATGAAGACACTCGGATCCTCACTCCAGTCAAGCACGTCTATTCTTTCACCATCAAGCTCACCAGTAATAGTTTGGACCCGAATTCCCTTAACACCAACACACGTCCCAATAGCATCAATACCTTCCTCAGTTGCCAGGACAGCAACTTTTGCGCGATTGCCCGGATCACGTGCAACCGCCATAACACGGACCTGCCCTTCATAGATTTCGGGCACCTCTTGTTCAAAGAGCATTGTGACAAGATCGCGATGCGTTCGGGATACGATGATAGGAGCACCGCGCGTTTCACTTTTTACCGACAAAATTAAACACTGCAACCGCTTACCACGTTCGTAATTTTGTGAACGCGGTATCTCCCGCGGCGGTAAAAATGCCTCTGTCTGTTCAAGGTCCAAGACGATACCACCGCGTTCAAAACGCTGGACATAACCTGTGACAACCTCACCTTCTCGTCCAGCAAATTCCTCATAGATTTTCTCTCGTTCCGCCTGCTTTATTTTTTGGAAAAGGATTTGCTTTGCCAATTGTGCCGGGATCCGTCCAAAATCACTGGGATTGATTTCGACCTTTAGCATCTGACCAAGTTCAACATCTTCCTGAAGTTTCACGGCTTCCTCAATAGGAATCTCTGTGGAGAAATCGCGCATAATATTAACGACCTTTTTAGGAACATAGCAGCGTATATCTCCCTTTTCTAAATTAACTTCAACAGAAATGTTGGCATCGGCACCGTAAACTCGGCGTGCAGCAGCGCGAAGTGCCTCTTCTATCGCCTCAACAAAGACTTGTTCTGGCAGGTCCGTCTGCGCTGTATTTTGACGAATAGCGTTTTGGAGGTTCTCTAACATAATAATTGATATCCGCGGCACCTTTCTACACAGGCTGGCGAATAGCAGCCTGTATCGGTTCAGTCCGCGTCTCCTTTCCAATTTTCTTATATCGGCTTGCAGTCTACACCCTTGACTCTTGCTGATTACCACATCAGTTGTATGTGCGCATTGAGAATTTGCGAAATCTCAACGGAGATAGACTTTCCGTTAGACGCCTCCAAGACAACCTTCCCAGAGTGTACTTCTACAACGGTGCCTTGTACCTCACGCTTCCGCCCGTCCTTTGAGATGACTTCTATCTGAACCGCTCGTCCGCAATTTCGCTGGAAATCTTTAGCAGTTCTTAAAGGTCTATCTATGCCCGGCGAAGCAACCTCTAACTGCGCGTAACTTGCCAAATGCTCATGAACTTCTAAAACTGGACGTACGGTTTGATTGACCATTTGGCAATCCCTCACCGAAAGCCCATCGGGTTTGTGGATGAGGAGGCGCAATGTCTGCGCATGTACTTCAACATCTACAAGCTCAATGCCATCCAAATCGAGCATTGGTGCCAATATCTCAATAATAGCGTTTTTCTCAACTGTTGTCATATCTATATAAAATATAAAAAAAACGCGATACATCCCAACAGCAGAGGTTCTTCGCGGTTCATTTTAATGTCGCAGCGCACAGTTGAGAGGAATAGGTAAACCAAGGAACTGCACTTTACGACTGCTACCGATGTCAAAGCAACAGGGGTATTAATTCTCGCCCATCTACCTCTATCGTTACATAATACCCGTTTTCCTTCTTTTAGTCAAGCCAATTAGTCATTAGTCAGTAAATTCAATCTTGTGAGCAAAAATCAGTGCGTTTCAAAAAACTCAATGACTTCCCCACTGGGTACTTTTTTACAGAAAGCACCACTTGCCTCGATGGCAAGCCAAAACATGTTGCGAAAAGCAGGATCTATAAAGCCTTATGGTATAATTGTATCATACTCGGTACTAAAAGTCAAATTTTAAAGTATCACGACTTCCGACATAAAATCAGAAGAAAACTGAATCGCTCTGTCTGAGATCCAGAAAGTGATTTTTATTTTTCCATAAGTTACGTTATAATATCTTTCATGAGCATGTTTCGTGAACACTGGATCGGTGGGTTAGTCGCCTATAGTACCTTCTTCGTCATCTCGCTTATCGCTACCTTCGTCGTTCCAATCTTTCATGACAGCGTAGCGCAAGAGTGGAACCTGACCATCCCACCGATAGCTGCACCTTTAAAAATCATCGGCTGTTTTGCTGTCGCAGTCCTGTTTGGATTGTGGCCAGATGTCGATATTAAAAGCAAGAGTCAGAAGATATTTTATAGTGTGTTGTTTGCAGTGAATCTGGTTCTGATCGTTTTTCTGCAAAAGTATCTGGAATCCGCACTGTTGGGTTTATTCGCGATGCTCCCCATTATGAGCAAACATCGTGGATGGACACACGCCAGAATTACGATGATTTTGCTCCCCAGCGTGTTTCTGTTAATTCCGATTTATTCCGCACATTCAGAATGGGAAACAGATGGTAATCTCGTAGACCTATTCAATTCATTGGCAGAATGGGATGGACTCACGGGTGCTCTCCGAAGCGGGGTACCATTCTATGTAGCGAGTTTCATCGGCTATGCGTCGCATCTCCACCTCGACGGTATCCTATTTCGCTCCCGAAAAGCGCAACGAAAAAAGGTTCAAACAAAGTAATGCATACAACAGTAGTAGAGTCCCTCAAAGAACTATTTAGCAATCACACTATACAGTGCCTTAATGCTTTCGCAAAAGAACGAGACGTGCAACTGTATCTTGTTGGTGGCAGCGTAAGGGATTTATTGCTGAAACGGCAGACAACAGATGTTGATTTTGCGTTGGCTTCGGATGCAATCCAATTTGCTAAAGCCTTTGCGACCAGCATCGGAGCGACCTGTATTGCGCTGAAAGAAAACCCATCCACTGCCCGTGTGATTGTCAAGCAGGACGACCTACCAGAGACACCACAACTCAGCATGGATTTCGTACAATTCCGTGCTGCATCGCTCATTGAGGATCTGCGTCTGCGAGATCTTACAATCAACGCTATGGCAATTGCGTTTGAAAATGTGGAGGCAGTTGCAAACAGTGCGTGTGAGCAAAACGCCCTTCATGTGATCGACCCGTGTGGTGGTATGAACGACTTAGCGGCTGGTCTGCTCCAATTTCCGAGTGAAAAGGTAGTGCGCGAGGATCCGGTGCGTCTACTACGAATTTACAGATTCGCTGCGCAGTTAGATTTCAAAATATCTCAAAACGCAATACATCTGATAAAAAAACACAGGTCCTTACTTTCTAACATAGCAGCGGAACGATGCCGTGACGAATTAATGAAGATTCTCAACATTAAGAGGGCACATCTGTACTTACAACAGATGGAAGCGGCAGGACTCCTCACACAAGTCATTCCGAACATAAACAAATCTTGGGGTCCACTTGAGACCTTCGAGGGAAACCCAATTCCGGCGGCACTCAGCACTTATTATAAGGAAATCAATGGCTATCTCAAAGAGGAATTAGGCATGGGGGTCAACCGCGGTTCACTGCTTAAACTCAGTCTTATCTTAGCAGATAATCCAAGTAGTATTGGCAAGCACCTCCGACTGAGCCAAAAGGCAACCCAATTCATAGCACGTCTCACCGCTGGAGGTAAAAGACTTAAAGAGGCAAGTCCACATCTGACCCAGAAACAGATTATCCATTTTCTCAGAAGTTATAGGTCGGATTGGTGGGGTGTGCTTCTCTATGCGGCAGCATCAGATTCAATCAATGCAGCACTTCTCAAAGAGATCGCTAACACTTACTATAAACATATCCTACCCGTCTGTAAACAGGGCAGGCTCATCACCGGAAAGGATTTGATTCAAATTTTCCAATTGAAAGAAGGTAAACAGATTGGCGATCTGTTAAAACAGATTGAAGAACGTCAGTTTGATGGCGAAATCCGAACTCGTGAGGAAGCACTCGCTGCCGTAGCAGCGTTAATTCAGGCATCATAATTGCGTGCTTCGCGCTACAATTTCGTTTGATTTTTTTGTAGAAATCTCGGAATCAACGAGAGTAAGAGCATCAAGACACCAGCAATTCCGAGATAGAGGATCGTCTTCCCAATATTGCCCTCACCGCTGACAAACGCGCCACCGAATTGGACCAACACCGCCGTTCCCGGTAACATAAAGATCGCGGAGACAAGGACATAAGTGGAGAACCGAATACTGGTGAGTCCATAAGCATAGTTTTGAAGGTTAAACGGGAATATAGGGACCAAACGTGTAAACATCAAGATGCGCCATCCCTGCTCCTCAACCTGTTCATCTATTTTTCGGAATTGTGCGTTGTCTGTGACCCAACTCTCAACAAGACCGCGGGCAACGTAGCGTGCAATGAGAAAAGCAACAGAGACGGAGATAATAGAGGCTATGGAAGCGTAGAAAACACCCCACAAGGGTCCAAAGACGAATCCCGCTAATACGGTTACCGGAGTGCCAGGAAGAAAAAAGACAGTAGATACAAGGTAAAGTCCGATGTAGACTAAAGGTGCTATCCTTCCAAAACCCGCTACCCATGTTTTGATTTTTGGTACGTTTTCCAACCGAATATCGTCTGTTATGCCGTAGTGCCTCAACACGAGATAAACGATCGCAACGATGCTGACAGCAACTACAATTTTAATGATGTTATTTTTCATTGTCTCTGGAAATTGCCTCCAAATAGGCTTTAATCTGTGCTTGATATCGGACAGGAATACGGTTATTTTCTACGGCTTCAGCATACGCGCGCTCAGCGTTGAGGAGAACATCGCTGAAAGGTAAATAGACAGGCTCCCTGTCACGAGTCTCACCCGTAAAGACTCCAGAAAAACTCGCAGCGGTACCAGAGGTCTCAGCCGTAAGCGTCAATTGTTCTCCGTCAATTGGTGAGGCAGATGCTTCCTCACCAGTCAACGGTGCTGTAGAATTTTCACTGTCTGTTTCGTTCCCCATTTCACCCATATCGGTTGTCTGTGCTTCCGAATTTGAGGTATTTTCACGAGTACCTTTAACCTCGCTTGTCCCCGCGTCCTGTCCAGGTGCGCCATCGCTATTGGCAACACCACCGCCTGAGGTTTCAGGCGCAATAGTTGCCAATGCTAAATCCTTCTGACTTGCCGCGAGCTGCGCCTCCAGTTGCGCCAAGTCCATCGATTTTTCTATCTCCTCAAGCGCAGCAATGATGTCCCGCAATGTCTCTGGTGTGACTGCCTTCCCTTGAATCTGATTTAGTGAATCACTGAGCTTGCCCTTCGGTAGTCTCTCAGCCAAACGTTCAAAAATATTCATAAGTTCCGCTTGAAGTTCTGGTGTTATCTCATCCTGTTTAGCGAGTGATTTCAGTTCTGCTGCGAACTGGTCGGCAGCCATACCTTGAAAACTTTGGCTCGTTTTTGTGGCTTCGGTGATAGCATTCTGCGTTGATTGTTGTTTGCGAACTTCCTTTTTGAGGCTGCTGAGATGCCTTTGTGCTGCGTCAAGATCTGTTGCGGTTTTTAACTTATTCACCGTTTCGTTGATTTGCGCCTGTAGCGTAGAATTTTCAACCTGTTCCCCTTCAAGACGCTGAGTTGTTCTATCCAACGCCTGCTGCTGTGCATCCGTCAGTGGTTTCGGCACCTCATAAAAGGTAGGAACGGTGAAAGAGAGTCCAATCAGCAAAAGCGGAACTGGAAATAATTTCAGGAACTTTGGAATATGATACGGACTTATCTCTGCGATGTCTAAGGTTGATACAGTCTCCGCAGTATCTCGGATTTGAAGTTGCGCGAACTCGCTTTGCAGGTTGGCTTGGATTAACTCAAACGCCGTGCTAAGTCGTTCACCAAGCCCCATTTTTTCATCAACAGCACGTGCTACAGATAGCAAATCTGCCCGATCCCTGAGACTGAGGCACACACCTACAATCACCGTCACAAACATGGTAAGCCAACTAACTGTTGACATCGACATCGGCAGGAGAAATACTCGGTTCAGCAGAAACAGAATCGTAAGCAGAATAAGACCACAGAACAACGCAGATGTGACCGTCTGCAAAAGTGCCTGCCGATACATTCTGGTGCGGATATCGATGAGACAATTTCTGATGGATTGTGCATCCAAATCCTCAATCTGTTCCCGTTCAGACTTCACCATGTTAATTCCTCCACCGTCCTCATGACCATATCCGGGGTGATCGCTTCAAGGTTTTCGCGTGCCCGCTCTGGGTGGTCGTCCCACTCTTTGGAAGATAAGGTCTTCATAAACTCACACGCTTTGCGCGCAACCACTGCGTGTCTACCCCATGGTGGTGCCCATTGAATCAGGTTTGACGCGCCGAACAGAGCAACCGTTGGGGTCTTCACAGCGGTACTGAGATGCATCGGTCCCGTATCGTTGCTGATATAGAGATTACACCGTTGTAAGAGTGCCCCAAGCTGCATCGGAGTTGCCTGCTTAACAATAACAGGTGAACAGGTCATCTGCTCCGCTACCTGAGCTGCCAATTCACCCTCCCGTGGTCCTGTCGTGATGATAATCTGTGCCCTGTAAACTTCGTGAAGCCGGTCTCCGAGCACAGCGAAATTTGCTGCGTGCCAGCGGCGGTAAACAGTCGCTGCTCCAGGGTTGAGGCCAATGATGGGCTTGTTGTCATTAAGTCTCTGATTTTCAAGAAAATTACTCACCCATGCGCTGCTTACCCTATCAATAAATACTTCTGGCTCATCATCTGTTCCGTCAATGCCCATTGCGCGGACGACATCGAGATAACGTTGCGTTTCATGCTGCGCCGTGTTATTCGGCACTGCGAGACTCAATAGCTTCTTCCCGCCGGTGTTCGTTTCAAATCCAACACGGAACGGGATCCTCGCAAGAAATGTGTGAAAAACCAAACGAAACGTCGGTTGCAGCACAATTGCCATTTGGAATTTACGCTGAACGAGTTGATGAATTAACCTCGGTATTGAAGCCTGATAGGTAAGAACCTCATTCAGATGTGGATTGGCAGATACCAAATCCTCTCGCGTCGGTGCTACCATGTAAGCGATATAGGCATCTCGGTAGTGCTGACGTAAGGCACGGATAACAGGCGTTGTTAAAACCGTTTCACCGAGCGGTGCCAGTCTGACGATTAAGATGCGATCGACTTGCTCAGGTTGTAGCATACTGAAACTTCTACCATATCCACTGACACCAACAGTGCTCGCAGAACACCGAAAAACGCCATAGTACACACTCTCATCCATCAATTGTAAATTTTTGGGAGTCACGATATAATACCGTAAAACTGACGGGATGTCAAGATGATCTTCCACATTCAGAACTTAAAAGAAAAGTATCTACACGGTTGGGAACGGCAGGCGACTGTTATCCTGCTTGCCTCTGCGCTACTGCTAACACTGCATAGGTATTACAGTCGACGGAGTTTTTTTAAACGCCACTTCGCAGAATACTTTGGAAACGCTCCTCTGGCAGAAAGTTACCCATATTACTACTGGTTTCTGATCACGGCATTTACCTTGCTACTCGTGCCTATCCTTGTCGCGAAATTCGGGACAAAGGAAAAATTGAGCGACTACGGTGTCCAACTCGGAAACCAGAGACTCGGCTGGCGTGTGACAGGTATAGCGTGGATTCTGATGATACCAGTGGTTATTCTCGCCGTCATTGCGTATCCACCTTTTGTCGCAAAGTATCCACTTTGTAAGGTAGTAGCAAGCAGTTGGCAGGCGTTTCTACCCTATCAGCTCGCCTATGGCGTTTACATGTTTTCGTGGGAATTCTTTTTCCGTGGGTTTATGCTCTTTGGATTGGAACGGAAATTCGGGAACTACAGCATCTTGATCCAGACAATTCCGTTTGCTGTGATGCACTATTCCAAGCCGCTGCCAGAGGCACTCGGTTCAATCATTGCTGGTGTTTTGCTCGGTGTGCTGGCACTGGAAACGCGCTCATTTATCTATGGAGCGGCAATCCATTGGCTCGTTGCGATGACAATGGATGTTGTGGCTGTTGCTTTCCGGCACTTCTTTTTCTAAAAAGTCTATTGCGGACGCTCGGCAATTATGCTATAATTCATACTATATTCTATAGTTTGGACAATTTTAAAAAATAAGGTGTTTGAAAGCAGAAAAAGAGGTATCCTTTCATAAACAAACCCGTGTTTTGAAAGGAACGTAAAAAAATGGACCTCCTTTTCTGCTTAGAAAGTATTCTATCGGATTTTCGGCATTTATTCAATCAACAAAACTTCGCACTTCAGAGGCATTCAATTGTCGGTGAGACCTCACAGAGGCAAAGGTAAATGATGCTATCAGAGATGGCGTGACTTTTCACGCCATCTCTGATAGAATACACCTCATTATACAACCACATATTTTGAGGTGAACCATGACGAAA
>JAJECN010000043.1 GCA_022821965.1 Candidatus Poribacteria bacterium | reverse complement strand
TTTCGTCATGGTTCACCTCAAAATATGTGGTTGTATAATGAGGTGTATTCTATCAGAGATGGCGTGAAAAGTCACGCCATCTCTGATAGCATCATTTACCTTTGCCTCTGTGAGGTCTCACCGACAATTGAATGCCTCTGAGGCTTGACACCTTACCTGTTGCATTTTCATAGCGAACATGTTATTATCTCTGAGACACCGACAGTCTGGCAACTGGAACAACGCGTAGCACTCCATCTCACAATACTGGATACCGCACTCGACATTATTTCTGGAAAGGACATATAAATGGAAGATCAACAGATACAGTCAAATGTCAATACCGCTTCTCAACCCTCAGCACTAAAAATCACCGATATGCGTATCGTTCGGACCCAAACAGGTGGTCCCATTTTGAAACTGGACACGAACCAAGGCCTTTACGGTCTCGGTGAGGTTCGCGATGGTGCGAGTCCGACTTATGCACTGATGCTCAAAAGTCGGATTCTGGGTGAAAATCCGTGTAACGTCGATAAAATCTTTCGGCAGATTAAACAGTTCGGTCACCATGCGCGACAAGGCGGCGGTGTCTGTGGGATTGAAATGGCACTGATGGACCTCGCTGGTAAGGCTTACGGCGTGCCGTGTTATCAACTCGCTGGTGGCAAATTCCGAGACAAAATCCGATGCTATAGTGATACGCCGTCCCTCAGAGACCCCGAAGAGATGGGTAAAATACTCCAAGAACGTATGGATAGGGGATTCACCTTCCTGAAGATGGACATCGGTGTTGGACTGCTTCGCGGAACTCCGGGCACGATTTCTGCACCAGCGGGAAATTTAGAAACCTCTAACCTGATGCATCCGTTTACCGGCATCCGCTTGACCGAAAAAGGTATTGGCATACTCTGCGAATATGTGGAAACCGTTCGGGGCATTATCGGCTATGAGATACCGCTTTCGGTAGATCATTTTGGGCATATCGGCATTGAAGACTGTATCCGTCTCGCAAGAGCGTTAGAGAAATATAATCTCGCGTGGTTAGAGGATATGGTGCCGTGGCAGTATACTGACCAATATGTGCGTCTCTCTAATTCATGTGCGACACCCATCTGCACAGGTGAGGACATCTACTGCAAAGAGGACTTTATGCCGCTGTTTGAAAGTCGCGGAATTGCCATTGCACACCCCGATATTGCGACATCGGGCGGGATTTTAGAGACGAAGAAGATTGGCGATCTGGCAGAGGAATACGGCATTGCGATGGCACTCCACATGGCAGGGACACCTGTCTGCGCCATGGCGAGCGTCCACTGTGCTGCAGCGACATCGAACTTTATGGTGTTGGAAAACCACTCAGTCGATAACCCATGGTGGGACGAAATGGTGACAGGTTTACCGAACCCAATTATCCAAGACGGTTATATCACTGTTCCTGATACACCGGGATTAGGCATTGACCTTAACGAAGAGGTCATCCGAGAGCATCTCCATTCGGAAGAGACAGACTACTTCGCACCGACGACAGAATGGGATTCGGAGCGTTCACACGATAGGCTGTGGAGTTAGGATTTTATTTTTAAGGGCGGCCTCTATATCCGCCCTCAAACAAGTTGCAGCGTCCAGTACATCGTTGAAAACCTGGATGTTACAATAATGCCTAATATCCCACCTACCACATTTTCAGATTTGCCCATATTGTTGTGAGTTTACCATCTACTTCGATAGCGGCAAATTCTTCAACATGGAACAGCAAATTCTCCATAAAAAGTTTTGCCATGTCCTTCGTGTTGTCATCGTTACCTGCGATATAGTATTTATCAGGGGCAATTGCCATCATCAAGAACTTACCTTTCCCGAATTCCGCTTCCATAATGACAGGTTGCCCTAAACTTTCCATCAGCACGTCAAAGCCCTTTTGAGAAGCGATGACTTCCCAGACAGTAGGCCAGCCCTGATGTCCCCAACCTTCAAACGTTTTTTGAACCATACGGTTTGGTTCGTTAAAGAGTTGATGATCGGCTTGCAGTATTTCAAAAACTGGACTATCACGGTCACTCCGAACACAACTTAACCCAGGCGGCAACCAATCCACATTCGCTTCGTTCTGATCAGCTTGGGTCGGTTCCCAGACGATACCACCATTTTCGACGAAATCCTGAATCACTTTTGCATTCTTGTCAAGATTTTGGTGCAATCCAGCATTGTTAGTCACCATGCTACCAATTAAGAAAATTTTATTTTCTGCTTTGAGAGATAGTTTTCCACCTTCAAGTGCCTTTGTCAGATCATCGTACTCAACTTCAAATTCATCCAGTGTCTGACGTAACGCATCGACCTTTGTCCATTGGTCAGCAAAATCAACAACCGCAATTTTAGCAGCTTCTACAGCCATTACGCTCAGAACGAGATTCAAAATACAGAGCCATGCAAACAAACGGGAATACATAAGTTCATCTCCTTACGCGTAACACGTGTTTTCATGAACATCAAGGCACCCACTGCCTAAAGGCAGGGGCTTGTGCTTCGTAGCAGTTAGCGTTTCATCAGAAACGTCTTACATCTGCTCCACAACGGGATCACAGGCAGCCCGTAAAATGTTTATGGCAGCGTTTACGTCTCGGTCGTGGTGTGAGCCACATTCAGGGCAAGTCCACTGCCTATCGGAGAGAGAAAGATTTTCGTTAGGGTAGCCACAATCGCTACACGGCTTAGTTGTCGCAGTCCATTGCCCAACTTGACAGAACTTACGCTTATGTTTGATACATTTATATTTTAATATATCAACAAACTGTCCGAAAGAAAGATCGGAGACTTTGCGACCCCAAAGTCGTTTCATACCATCAAGGTTCAGCGTCTCGGTAGCGATAAGGTCAAACCTTCGGCACAAGTCCGTGGCAAGTTTGAAATGCCAATCTCTGCGTTGGTTGACGATATGTCTATAGAGCCGTGCGAGTTCTCGGATAGCACGCCACCAATTGTTAGAACCTTTGACTTTACGCGAAAGACTTTTATTGACTGTGCGAAGTGCTTTCAAGGCGTGTTTCAAGAATTGTGGCGATTGTATTTTCTCGCCAGTGTTGAGCGTCAAATAGGTGTCCATACCGAAATCTATCCCTACGCTCTCACCTGTAGCAAGATAGGGTTCGGTTGTAGAGTCATTTGTGACGATATACAGCCAATATGTGCCAGTCGCATCGCGAAGGATTTGGATATAGCAGACCTTCCCCTGCCATTCACGGTGCTGGTGGAAAGAGAACCAGCGTTTATTGAACTTGAAAGATTGAGAAGATTCGTCCCATTCTTTGAAAGAAATGCGAACATGACCTTCTTCAAGTTTATAGCCCGTTTTGAACTTCGCGGAACGATAACGGGCTTTGCGCTTGAACTTCGGCAGTCCGCCGAGACCATCAAAAAAACGTTCATAGGTGATATGAATACGGATAATTACTTCATCAAGTGTGTCACGAGGTATCCATGCCCAATGTGGCTTGGTGCGTTGAATCAACTTTGTCAAGTGTGGTTGCAGACGAAAACGACCAGCATATTTACTATAGATGCGATAATATCGTTTTTCCAACTTCAAGAAGTGGTTATGGACATCGCCCAAGTCGTCAAGCATGTTGCCGAGACGCATATTCTGCGGATGTTCGCGTATCTGATATTTATAGGTACGGCGCGTGCGTTTCTGTTTTCGCTTGCGTTTTTTCATAGAGATTCACAGCTCACAGCATTAACCCCTTTCCAGTGGGTAGGCAGACACGTAACCTTGCGATTACGCTGGAAATGTCTGCCACTGTGATACTATTAAGTATACTACATTTCAGGGCGTTTGTCAAGAAAAAATAGGAGGCGGGCATTCCTCCCCAACCTAAAGGATGGGGTCTCCTGCCCGAAGATTGATGAAAACGCATAAGCACGATTTACAAAACTGTTTCATTTTTATAATTCCTACCTCATGGGATCACAGCAACATAAACCTGCGAATGCCCTGAAACATCTGACGTATACACGACTGCGATTTCATCAGGACTAAAGGAGGGATGTGGGTGCGTCCATTGCGGCCCATAAACGGTATCTACCTTCATCTCCATCCAACTGAGTGCCTTTTCCCTGTCGCCTGTTTGCTGTGCGGCTGCCCAATCTTCAGCGAGTGCATATCGAGATGTTTTCCATTGACTGCCACTGGAAGAACTCTGCGGATAACAGATAGGTGTATGTTCGCCTGTCTCCACATCAACCAATCGCAAACCAATGTCGGGGTGGACGGTGTCGCATAACACCTTTGTTCCGTCGCGATTGCTGGCGATGTGCCACGCATTGAAATCGGCGATCGTTTGCATCTGGAGAGTTTCCAAGGACATCCGCCGCAATGCATAAGGCCAATGCGTCACAATCAATTCATCTAATGCACCGAGAAAGGTTTCGTGGACAAGAAACTCGTTATTATCGTGCTGATAGAGCGATCGGTTTTCTGTACCGTCGCGCCGAATCGTCCACATCCGGGGTGCTGGATCGCCGGAATAGGCGATGAGATCAGAATGTTTCGGGTGAAACTGTGGATGGATAATCGTCTGGTCTGGAGACGTATAGATAACCTCACCACCACTGCCATCGGTGGCGGTTACAGTGATATGCGATTTGTCGTCGCGCTTCATCGCTGTTACGATATACCGCTCATCTGCACTGACGCTGCATTCACCAAGACCTCCACCGGGGAATTCGGCAAGCACGCGTTCCTCAAGAGAATCAAGATGGATTGCTTTTATAGCATCTGCTTGTGTATAAAAGAGTTCAGTCCCGTCTTTGGAAATCACACCAGAGTAGCCGTGGATGTCGTCGGCATCCGTCAGCTGCACAATATCGCCGTTGGGAAATTCCAATTTGAAAAAATTCGGTTTTCCTGAACGGTAGGAGGTAAAAATGAGATGTTCTTGGTCCGGCGTGAACGAGGGTGTTAGGAAGTAGAGGTTATGGTTGATAGAGGTATCGTTTGTGAGTTGATAAATGTGCGCGCCCGTTTGGTCGTCTTGAAATTCACGTAGTTCTGAAAGGTGAACGGACGCTTTTGCGTATTTTGTCATAGTGTTCTCCATTGCGTATAGGGGACCACAAGCTCTTTCCGCCACAGTGCTAAGCGTTCCGTTCCCATACTTAAATCCGTGCCTCAATTAATTCGGTTGACACACCTTGCTGGGTTTCAACGGGTAACGTAAACGATGGCAATGGAACATCATAACCAGCTTCTTGTAGTCCTTCAATATGAAAATCGATAGCCTCAGCGATCAATTTCCGTACTTCTTCCATTGTTTCACCTACAACGGCGCATCCTGGAAGGTCGGGGACATATCCACCATAGTTGTTTCCACATTTTTCAAAAATAACAACATATTCCATAAAACTTTCTCCTCAATTCTTCTTAAGAGCGGCTTGCTTTAGAATATTATTGAGTGTTCCCTTGGAGATATCCTCGTTTGGTTTTCCTGCGATTGTCACGACTCCGGGTTTTGTTGGATGTTTAAACTGTTTATGACTGCCTCGCGTCCGGTCCAGGTACCACCCGTCATCTTGAATCATTTTAACAATCTGTCTATACTTCATTCTATCTTCACTTCCAATTATACACTCTCTTTGCGGTTATTGCAAAAAAATAAGTGAGAATAGTCCATAAACCATTGGGATTGCAAGAATGGTCCTATCAATACTTGAAGTCATAAAAGTGAGACGTGGGCGATCAAAGCAACTTTACAACAGCATCTGTTAGATAGGGACTTCACGATCTTTGGGAAGTCTGCCCTGTGAGACTGCGTCTGGCATTCCCTAAACTCTCGCTGCGAGATAAGTTTTCGGGACCAAAATTTCATGAAATAAGTTCTACAGATTGAACAGATAGTTCAGCAATTGCGTGCCTTCTCGGAAATCAGGGATGATGATGTCTGCCCCTGCACGGATAAGACGTTCCCGTTTGTCAGCGTTCATATTGTACATATTGTCCTCGACAGACGCAACACCGACAGCGATTGCGCCGACTGTTTTCGCGTTTTCAATCTCGACGTACCCGTCCCCAACGATGAGCAATTCACTCCCGCTCAGTTGGAAATCTGTGATGATTTTCTGGATAACCATGGCTTTGGAAAACTTCTTGTATTCCCGCAGGGCACCGAAAATCCCACCATCGAAGTACGCCGCAACACCGAGGAGTGCCGCTTCATTTTTGACGAATTCAACGTCCGTCCCGCTGGCAAGGTAGCAGTTTATTCCCATCTCACGCAGCGTTTGGAGAAATTCGAGGGACATCGGTACACGAAGTGGATCGGCGGGCAATGTTCCTGCTGCGAGTCCAGCGATCCGTTCCTCAACAATGGGCAGCAATCGGCGGTTATATTCATCTTTGTAGGCAAGTGGCTCCTGAGGTGTGCCACCCCGTTTCTCAATTTCTTCGCTTAACTGCATCATCTGATAGATCGTCTGTTTACCGGTCAATCTGTCCACAAATTCAACGACAAGTGCCTCAAGTTGTTCTGCTGTCTCGGTGGTATCCGTTTCCGTTTGAAGGCATTCGACCATCATCGGGACCATCACATTCTGCCAACCGTCTCGGATGAGTGAGATTGTGCCATCGAAATCAAAAACGACGTGACGGATATTCCCTGTTTGAATTTCACAATGGATCTCAATTGCGGTGTTATCCAAAAATAGATTTTCCATAATTATCCTGAAATTGGCTATCGGCGTTCAGCCATCGGCAAAGAAAATATCTGGCAATGACGTAGATTGTGTCTCTACACACTGACTGCTGACCACCGATAAACACTAAAAAGGCGTTGAACCCTCTATTCTTTTGTGATAGTATAATGGTATTGCGATAGTTAAGCAAGTCTTTTCCCTGATACTTGCAGGCTCCAACTTGCTATAAAAGATTACAGCAGGAACACAACCAGTGAACGAAAAAGAGATACTCAAAAAAATCCAACGCATCGAAATATTTACCAATCGCTTAGTCAACACTGTTTTTGCTGGGGAGTATGAGAGCGTTTTCAAAGGACAGGGGATAACCTTCGATGAGGTTCGAGAATATCAGGTAGGTGATGAAATTCGGACGATCGATTGGAATGTCACCGCACGGATGGGGCTGGCTTATATCAAAAAATATGTAGAAGAACGCGAACTCGTGATGATGTTGGTCGTGGATATGAGTGCCTCGACCAGTTTCGGCAGTATCGCCGAAACGAAGGCAGAAATTGCCGCAGAGATAGCAGCACTCCTCGCCTTTTCTGCTATTAAAAACAATGACAAAGTCGGGCTTATCTGTTTTACAGATACCGTTGAACACTTCGTCCCACCACGCAAAGGGAAAAGGCACGTCTTGCGCGTCGTTCGGGATATTCTCCATTTTCAACCCAAACAATCCGGAACAAACATTGAAACGGCATTGGCATTCGTTGATCGTGTACTCAAACCGCACAGCGTTGTGTTTCTTATCTCAGATTTCAAGGATACGGGATACGAAAAGCAGTTACGTCTGAGCAGCAAGCGACATTCACTTATCGCGATTACCTTACAAGACAGGCGCGAGGTAGAGTTGCCCGATGTCGGGCTCATTGAATTAGAGGACGCTGAGAGTGGAGAGAGGGTCATTGTAGACACGCGTTCCGAGGAAGCGCGACGGTTGTATACGGAACTCAATCAGCGTGCCGATGCCGAACGCCGACAGGTTTTCCGAGCAAATCAGGTCGATTCTATTCACATCAGAACAGATGAGTCGTATGTGAAACCACTTATCCGATTTTTCCGGCAACGTGCCGCGCGAGGTTGAAACCCGCAGAGGCTATGAGCAAATTAGAGGTAAAATTTAACACAAACCTTTGCTCAAAAAGACACCAGACTGCAGGTGCTGGACGATTTAGACTTCGCCGTTGATGAGGACAGTTTACGGGTTGTCAATGCAGACTAATCCTCTTCTGTCTCTGAATCTTTTGTCAGTGTCCGCCAAAATGAACGCGAGGGACGGTTCATGTTGTCAAACATCTCGTAATTTTCGTTTTTACAAAACTCGTAGAGTGCTTCGGTTAGCGGAATTTCAAACCCCGCTGCTTTCGCTGCTGCGAGGAAATAGGGTAGTTCTGGATATTTGACGACGAGCGTTTTGCCTTCTCCGTCAATGATACGTTTGGCGATTCTATCGAACTGTCCGCGCCAACCATCACCCATACCGACCGCTTCACGGATTGCGGTTGGATCCACGCCTGCACAAACACCAAATGCCATCGCCTCCATAAAGGCTGCGTCCCCAAGCCCCATCGCCAATTGATTTACGCCTTTGACAATCTGTCCGGTGCCGCTCGCACCGCAATAGACCACATATTTCGGTTCCCCGAGAACTTCTAAGATCGGGCGACACTTTTCGACAGTTCCTTCAGCACCACCCACAAAGATGCGAAGCGTGCCTGTTTCGGATCCGTGCGGTCCACCGCTCACGGGAGCGTCTATCAGTGTAGCACCCTTTTCGGCGAATGCTGTCGCCAGTTCCTTCGTTTTCTCTACCTCTGTTGTACCTAAATCAATGAATACCTGACAGTCGCGAGCGTTAGGAATGAGGTATTGTTCAGCAACGCTGCAGAAGACATCGGAGGAACGCAAACTGGTCATAATCACATCGCTGTTTTCGACAACTTGGGCAGTATCATTTCCCGCTGTTGCTCCGCTTGCAGCGAGTGCTGTGCACTTTGCGGCATCAATGTCGTATCCGATGAGTGGATATCCAGCGTTATAGAGGTTCTTCGCCATCCTTCCGCCCATATTTCCGAGTCCAATAAAGCCTATTCTGGGGAGTTGTTGAGGCATCATAATTTTCCTACGATTCAGTTCTTGAGAACGTTGATGCGATTACGTTACGGTTGGTGTTATTGTCCATGCGTCTAAATTGTTTAAAATTGCCTCACCGCCGCGTGCGAAGACTGAGATCCCGAGACTATCCGGGCGCGTCGGATAGATACGTTGCGTTAGGCACAGTCGGCTGTTGACAAAAACTTCCACGACAGACTTATCCAAGAAGATCTGGAGTCTCAAAGGTTCCGCTTCAACCAGTTTGAAGGGTGCTTTCTGCGAACTTGTGTAACGTTCCCCACCGTCTTCATCTCGTGGTGTGAGGCGTGGGTATTGGACTTCATCATCTAAAGTTGATTTCGTGAGGTCGATTTTGAGGCGTTCATCGGTTGGTGTAAAGGCAATAGCGGTTTCCTCTTCGCCATCTGGAGACTTGCGCACCTTCACACCGACTTCTGTCGCCCCTCGTGGGGTTATTTCCAGCTGCAGTTCGAGGCAGTCGCCGCTTACCTCTTCAATGTTGAGTTCCGTATCAGCCTTGAGTCGAATCGTTTCTTGGTGATGGTGCCCAATGCGGAGTTTTTGGAGTTCTGGTACAGGTTCAATACAGAGGTTCCCATCTTCATTTAACGATAGCAGCCGCGGCAGCGTCATCACGGAAGCCCAGCCGTGTCTCTCCCAAGGTCGGGCTTCACGAATCCAACCGAAGAAAATACGCCGTCCTTTATCGTCAAGGAGTGTTTCAGGTCCAGAGAGTTGTCCACCTTGCCAGTTCATACGTCCGTGTGTTTCGGGATAGAACTGTTCATCTGCATAACGTCCGAGGTAGTAGTGCGCCATACCGTAAGGACGGTGCCCGTGCATCAGGAGCATATATTTGTCACCGAGAGGGAAGAAATCGGGACAGGCGCAATCCTCGACTTCATCTGTCCAGCGGCGCGAGGATTTATAGAATGGACCCAAATATTCCCACTGGATACAATCGTCCGAACGGAAAAGGCTGGTCGCATCGCCTTCATATCCCGGTCGGCTATTTTTGTTTCCGATGAGGGCGTAATAGGTGCCGTTTTCGTACCAAGCACACGGATCGAAAACGTAATATTCTTGCGGTTCGTCTGGTATCGGAATGACGGGATTTTCAGGTGAAGGAGTCCATTGAATCAAATCGTTATCGTCGCTGGTTGCGATACAAGTTCCCTGACCCGGCACATGATAAATTAGTGTTGGAATTGGCGCGTTTTCAATGGCATCTCCGCTGTATATACCGCGAGGCATTGAGCCATCGGTAGCTGGTTTTATCGCCGGTGGATGGTGTATCCAATGCACCAGATCACAGCTGGAGGAGTGGTCGAGAACTGGGAGCCATTCATCTGCATTCGGATTTGGCATCCGTCCGAGGTAGAAGACGTGGTATCGTCCATTGGAAAAAATGGTGCAGTTTGCGTCGTTGAAAAACCCTTCAGGTGGGATGAGGTGATAACGCGGTCGGTGCGGATCTGTCCAAAGCAATTCTCGCAATTCGCGTGCGTTTCCTATGTATTCTTGTAAATTCTCAATCGTCATTTCTGGATTCATTATATTGTACACGCTCCCCACTTTTTTGTAGTTTCAAACATTTCAAACACAGGATACAGGGTCAGAGTATAGCATATTGAGAAAGCGTCCACAAGTAAAATGTGAAAAATGCCAAGTCCGTTCTGGCGTGCCTAAGAAAGTTTTCCTTGCGGTTTTTTATTTTCTCTGATATACTCCCTCTGACTGTTTTCGATGTCCCTTGAGTGGGTGAATTTCGCCTCGTTTCCGTAATTCTAATGGATCATAACAAAGGAGTTTAAGGAATTGATGCGTATAATAATTGGATATGCCTTGATTCTGGCGATGCTCATTTTTGGAACGTTTGATACGACAGCGGATATCTTGTTGCAAGAAGATTTTGAGGGAGATTTGGATTTAACCACTAAATGGCAGACCGGACACCCTAAATTTGTCTACCCTAAGGATGGTATCCTTTATTTGGACCAGGGGAAATCCGGTGGAGATTATGTGAGTCTCCGGTCTCTTCAGCACTTCAACGATGTCATCATCTATTACGAGTGGTTCATCATAGAATGGAGTGGACAGGGAGACGGTGGCGGAGCGTTACGGCAGACACCGAACGGTTCTTATTGGATGCGCTGGTGGGGACGAAGTAATGTCAAGGTAACCACGAATAAAGATGGACCTGTTAACGCTTGGCAACCGTTTCCCGTGAAAGGTGGACAAGCGCAGGCGAACTACGCGCAAGGATCAGATCGTTTCATATTGAAAGCGGCGTTAATGACCCAGGAAAAACGCGTCTCTGTTCATATATGGGATGTCACCGATAAAAAACCGATACAGATCGCCGAATGGGAAATCAAGGACAATACTTACAAGTCGGGAAACATCAGTTTTGACTGCTGGAAGTTCGGTATTTATGGTGTTGATAACGTTATTGTTGCCACACCTGAACACGAGGCGGAGATATTCGCCGAAAACTTTGATCCGCACGGACTTGCCGTTCAACCTGAAGGAAAACTCGCGACTGTGTGGGGACACCTAAAATTGACCAATTGGTAAACAGAAAGGAATTTAGTCATGACGAAATGTGCACTGATCAGCGGTAGAGGTATGGGGATGATGCACGGCGGAAACTTTCACGCCCATCCGGATGCGGAGGTCGTGGCTGTCTGCGATATGGATCCTGAACTCCTCGCGAACGCAAAAGAACACTTTGGGGTCCCGGGGTATCCAACGATTGAGGAGCTCTTAGCGAATTGTGACCCGGACCTTGTGCTCCTCATCGTCAATGAGACCCGACGTATCCCACCATTGAGCGAATTACTCGAAGCCGGACAGAACGTATTTACTGAGAAACCACTCTGTGGATTAGAGGGACAGGATCGTGTCCGTGAAGAGGACCTCGGGATTGCGGCACCTGCTATCGCAACGTGGCGCGACTCCAACCTCAAATTCGGGATTGATTTCAACTACCGGTTTATGCATCATTTCCGCAAACTGCACGACGATGTCGCTGAGGGACGATTAGGTGAAATTCGCATGGTACACGCGCGAGCACATTTCAACTGTTGGTCCCACATTATTGATCAGATTCTCTGGACGGTCGGCAGACCGGAGTGGGTGAGTGTTGTCGGTGATCCGAGCGAATCCGGTGGATGGGGACGTTTGATTCACATCGGTTGGGAAAATGGAGTTATCGGCTCTCTCAGCGGTACAAACCTATGGGGCTACGACGACCATCCACTCCGAGTCAAGGTGCTTGGGGATGAATTTTATGCCGAGGCAAAAGGATTGGAAGGCTCTTACATCCGCAGAAAAGCGAATAGCTCTGAGATAGAAGAAGTCTGGGAAGCAGAGGAAGGCAACCCGGAAATGCCAGAATCTTTCAAGCGGATGGCTGATGGTGTGATCAAAGCGATGCATGCCGATACAGCCTTTCCTGCAGATGGTGAAGCGGCATGGAATGAACTCCTGTTTGAGGCGGCCTTGCATAGATCGGCTTTGCAGAATAATGCGCGTGTATTTCTGACAGAGGTCGAAGAAGACACATTCGGATAAATGAGCCTGTGGGCGCGGTTTCCCGCGAAGGTATTGCCGAAATAATGGTTTCGTCCTAAGAGAAACCCTCTAATCCCCTTATCAAGGGGACTTACAGATTAGGCAACATCCTCTTTTCAACCGCGCCTACTAATCTCGTTTTAGGCAGCACCGCCTTGAACAGCGATCTTAATTGCGTCCTTGCCTTCTAAGTGATAGCTGCCGTGGAGTGCGTCGAACCCTTTGGATACATCCTCTAATGGAAGAATGTGACTGACGAACCCATCAAAGAGAGACGCATGTTTCTCAAGCATTGGGATGGCGCGGAGGAAATGTTTCCTTTCAAAGCCCCATCCGGCTTCCAACCGAAGGTTTTTGCGCATTAACATCTGATTCGGATTGCAGTCAAAGCTGCCGACATCCACGAAATGCCCATATACAACGTAAGTGCCGCCGTACCTGATATAGTCCAAGCCTTCGGGGATAGCAGCGAGGAAGCCTGTGCATTCGTAGACGACATCCGCACCCTCGCCTTGTGAGGTATTTTCTCGGACGATCCGCTTTCGTTCTTCCGGGTCCGGCACTTCGGCGATGTCAATGATGAGATCTGCCCCCAACCTTTTCGCCATTTCAAGCCTTCCCGGTGGTCCACCAACGACGATGAGTTTTCCGGCACCAGAGACCCTCGCCCAATTAAGCGCGAGCAGACCGATTGGACCAGTTCCCTGAATCACAACAGTGTCCCCGAATTCGATTTTGCCGCGGGATATACAGTGCGCTGCACACGAAGCAGGTTCGGCGAGAACGGCGATTTCGGGTGGCAGGTCGGTTTTGAGAAACATATTTGTTGACGGGTTTGAAAGGTAGATGTATTCACTGAAGCCACCGCGCAGATACGGTGCTTCTTCCGACGGGGAAAAGCCGAGACCACCACTGGGCGAGAG
The DNA here is from genome assembly GCA_022821965.1 of Candidatus Poribacteria bacterium. Classification (GTDB taxonomy): domain Bacteria; phylum Poribacteria; class WGA-4E; order WGA-4E; family WGA-3G; genus WGA-3G. Next base: position 1,648 of record JAJECN010000043.1, on the reverse strand, counting down.
CGCAACTCTGTCACCTACTTTAACGGGGTTTCCGAGGTAGTCCGTTTCGACTCCATCCCCTAAAGCATCAATCACACCGACGTTCTCGTGTCCGAGAATAATATCGTGGTTGATATGCTGAAATTCCCAGTTGTGGAGGTCGGTGCCGCAAATACCGCCTAACTCCTGACGCACGAGTACCGTGCCGGGTTCAGGATCAACTATCGGATACTCTCGGATTTCAAACTCTTTGCCACTCATCACAGTGGCGCGTGCAGTTCTGGTTCCCATTGTAAAACTCCTTTTTTTACGGTTATCGGAGACCATCAGCCATCAGTTAAAAAACTCTCGTTTAGTGGAAGTCTCTTTGCTGACAGCTGATGGAAACCGACCGCTGACTGCCATTTTGGTAATGCATCCTTACCAAACCGCAAGGAACGTTAAGAAATTTTGACGATGATTTTGCCGAGTTTCTCGCCTGTAAAAAGCGCGATAAACGCCTTTGGTGCATTCTCCAAACCCTCTACGATTGTCTCTTCCCACTGTATTTTACCTTCAGTTATCCACTGCCGCATATCGCGATAAAATTCAGGGTTCCGTTCCATGAAGTCGGTAACGATAAACCCCTGTAACCGAATCCGTTTGCCGATGGCAGAACTGAGATTTGTCGGACCGGGCGTAGGTTCAACATCGTTGTATTGAGAGATCATTCCGCACAGCGGAATACGTCCGTGCATGTTCATCACTGCAAGTGCTGCTTGGAGATGTCTGCCGCCCACATTCTCAAAGTAGATGTCAAGTCCGTCTGGACAATGTTTCCTGAGTTCGGCTTCCAAATCATCAACATTTTTATAGTTAAATGCAGCGTCAACACCTGCTGTCTCAAGCAGCCACGCGACTTTTTGATCAGAGCCTGCACTCGCGACGACGCGACACCCTTTGATCTTGGCGATCTGACACACAATTGAACCGACAGCACCCGCTGCTGCGGACACAAAAACTGTTTCACCTGCTTTGGGCTGACCGATCTCCAGAAACCCGAAGTAGGCAGTGCGTCCGGGCATACCGACCGCGCCTAAAAACGATTGGAGGGGTGCGATTGTTGTGTCAACGGCGGTTACACTCTCCGCTGATGCGACATAGTGGTCCCGCCACCCTAACATTCCTGTCACATAGTCCCCGACCTGAAACTGATCACTATTTGATTGTACAATTTGACCCGCACATCTACCTTCCAGCGGTTTACCGAGTTCAGCGGACCGCATGCCGCCGCGCATATACGGATCTACTGACGTGTAAAGGTTTTGGACGAGCACTTCTCCCGCCCCGGGTTCAGGAAGGGGTGCCTCCACGAGTTCAAAGTCACTTTCCTTGGGCATACCGACGATCCGGTTCTTAAGACGAATTTGTCGGCTTACGGTATTTGACATTTTTTTCTCCTATTGCCTGATGGTCTAATCTTATTTGAATAGTGTTGATGTCATCATAGCATACATAAGAAAAAAGTCAAGATTAGGGGATTTATGAGTCAGAGGCATTCAATTGTCGGTGAGACCTCACAGAGGCAAAGGTAAATGATGCTATCAGAGATGGCGTGACTTTTCACGCCATCTCTGATAGAATACACCTCATTATACAACCACATATTTTGAGGTGAACCATGACGAAA
>JAJECN010000052.1 GCA_022821965.1 Candidatus Poribacteria bacterium | reverse complement strand
GTAAAATGGACATTGGAAATACCCCTTTTTTTTGTAGAATTAACCTCTAATCTTTTTCTACATTATACAAGAGGTATTTCCATTTCACAGCATTTTTCTCAAAAGAAAACTTTTATATTTCTACTAAATTGACACCTATGGTGCGGTTAGGAAACCGAACCATAGGTGTCAATTTAGTGATTTTGCGCGGCATTTTATAGGGCTCTCTCCAAATGCCGCCCCTACGGGACTTAGTTTTTTGGTCACACGCTGCTATAAACATAGCGTCCCTACGGGACTGAAGATGTGTTTGAAATCTTCAAGGTTTCCGCGTAGGATCCGGTTCGGTTAGGAAACCGAACCTACCGGTCTAGGTCTGAGACGGTTGTTTTTCTAAAATTGACAGTTATGGGTTCGGTTAGGAAACCGAACCTACTGGGCCTGGGGTGTCCAAAATTGGACAAAAAAACCAAGAGTTAAATAACTCTGTAATCGAAATAGCCTTGCCTTTACGCTTTATCTTTGGTTGTAAAGCTTATACTGACTTCGGTTTCGTTACCGGCAGCGTCTGTGACTTTACCTTTGATAACATAAGTTGTCTTGTGGGCGATCTCTTTACCTGGGACCAATTCAAGTGTGCCTTTGGTACCTTCAACTATGCCGATCCAACCGATATGGTCGCCGCCTTCGGTCTGCAGCGTAATGTTACCTGAGACATCTTCACTGAAGGTAACTTCAATGGTTTTGCCCTCATTGATCGCTTCGTAATCAACATCTTCCTCGCCATCTTTGACAGTTCCGCCAATGAGGATGGGTGCTGTGGTATCCTCTGAGGGCATTGCGTTTTCCTCCGAGGGCGATTCTTGATAAGTATTACAATCACCCGCTACACCACTGAGAATTATGGAAAGAACACCGATTTGAATAAGTGTAAAAAGACATCTAAGGATTTTCATCAGATTTTCTCCTTGATATAACATCATGTGAATTCAATGTGACTTACGCAATGCGCAAAGAAACACCGCGTAAAACAATAAGTCCTTTCACGCGCTAATGTCCAGCGTATTGCCAATGAAACCAGAGCGCAGCAAGCCACTGCCAAGTAGAGATCAACACCAGCAGAAAAATAAAAAAATTGGGGTATTTGGACGTTGTATTCTCAGACGCATACCCAATTGCCAGTTGGGCGGAGACGGGAGATAGAAGGGACTACCTCGGCAATCCGTCTCCAACGTCCATTCGTAATTACGCGTGAATCTTTAAAAAAAGACACGTAAACATTACGACGCTGCTTAAAATATAAGGCATATCAAATGAGATATGTGATATACTTAAACACGCACTGGCAACTTACCCTTGGCAGTGCCATGGTTCGGGACAGCTGCAACTGTTGCCGAACCACTCCATACTGGATTTTACGGATGCCAAGAAATATTATGGCAAAAAAGAAAATAAAATACAACAATTTTTTTATTTTAACCCAATTTTTGTGTGCCCCCAAGTCCCCATCCAGTAAATTTTGAAGGGTGGCCAATATCTTTCGCGCATTTCCTGCGATGAGGACCTGGTTAGCGGAACTTGCAAAAACTGTGCCAACTCTCGCAATCTTCTGAGTGTCATTACGGGTTCTACAAGTTCAGATATGATACAACCTTGTAAAATCAGGGTTTTTAACATTATATTGATTCTGAACTCAATGAGATCCGGTTTCGCTAAGTCATGTAAAGACGCAAAAATTTTTGTGATGCGCGCCAAATTTTTTGTAAAGACGAAAAATTTTGGTTTTGCCAAAGTTGGTCCCTATTGAGAAAAAAATGGGTTCTCAGGTAACCGTATTGATTAACGAATATGTGAATTAGGAGGGGTCTACAAAATTGATAAGTGGGTGGGGAAAGACAATGGTAAGTTTTCGCGGAAGTGCATCGACTTTTTTAGGTGTTTTTCTCAGCCAATGTCCGATATTTATCCAAGGTCGGCACAGATATTTGGAGACGTTTGGCAATGTCCCGTTTGGAGTAGTGAAGAATTTCTGCCTCATACCTCATAAGGCTAATATAAGAGGTTATCTCGGACATCGTTCCGGTCTGGACGAGCTCCCATAATTTACCCCTGACATCTTCAGGTGTTATGTGCGGGTCTCCATTAGGTTCTTGTGAAGGCTCTACTTCATTTGAGAATGAATCTCTAAACGCTTCCGAGTCAGTATCTGAGTGTTCGTCAGCTTCATTTAGGTTTTTTATTGCCATTTCGATGTCCTCTTTTTTTAATTCTTCGCCCTCTGCAAAGATAAGTGCGGTTTCTATTACGTTTCTGAGTTCTCGCACATTACCGTACCAATTGATACTCTGAAGATATTTAACCGCCTCCGGGGTTATACCGATGATCAATTTATCGTAATTCTCGCTTAATTGGGTGAGAAAATCAAACGCCAAGGGTGCGATATCCGAACGCCTGTTACGGAGCGGTGGAATCTGAACACGAAAGAGGTTCAGTCGATAGTAGAGATCTTCTCGAAATCTTTTTCTATTAACCGCGGTTTTAAGGTTCCTGTTTGTTGCCGCTACCACTCGGACATCCACTTTAATTATTTCTTCGCTACCGACCGGTGAAAATTCTTGCTGTTCCAAGACACGCAGAAATTTCACTTGGACTTCAGGCGACATCTCACTGACTTCATCCAAGAACAAGGTTCCACCGTTTGCCTGTTCAAATATACCGCGATGCTTCCTAATAGCGGTTGTAAAAGCCCCTTCTTCATGTCCAAAGAGTTCGCTTTGAATGAGTTCTGGAGCAAACGCCCCACAGTTGATTACTTTAAAAGGCTCATTTTTACGCGGACTATTGTCATGAATGGCTTGCGCGATAATCTCTTTGCCAACGCCTGTTTCACCGGTAATGAGAACAGTTGCTTCTGTAGGGGCGACTAAGTTTACGGATCGAAAGACCTCTTGCATCTGCGCCGATTCGCCGATAATATTCCTGGTAACGTTCTGCATCTGAGTCGTAGTTTTCCCATGCATTTTGTTTTCCCTGCTTTTTAATGAAAAATTACCTTCATAAACATTGGTTACAGAAATCGCTCGCCGGTTAGGTACGTGGGCGAATTCACAAAGTTTGGTGGTACTCGGCAAGTGCTAAGGAGAAATCACCACGTTTACCTAAGAGCAGTGCCTTCTGACGTCGGGACGCCCCGTTTTGTGGATCAACATCGAACTGAGAGGTCAGTCGTTGAATTTCAGCATCTGCGTTCGCACGAATCTCACTCAGTTTTAGACTGGTCTGTCCGTGTTCAATACAGTCTTGTAATCTTTCTCGGAACCACAGCGCGGGCAAAGTGCTCCGGAGCGTGCCCGCATAAGGTTCGCGATTGCCTTCAATAGCTAAACAGAACTCCTTAAGTTGACCGGAGGAGCCTTGTATATTAGCCGAGATTTCCTCATCTCCGCCGCCCATCCTGAAAGTGTTCTCCATAGAGAAACATTTCCAAGTCTGCAGGTCACTCCAGATGTAAGAGGCACCACCTGTAATTTCAATTTTATGATAAGAGTCGTTTCCCCATTGACGGTTAGAAGTCTGGCAGAAAGTACAAAGCGCACCCTGCGGAAACCTGAGAGTGCAGGCGATGTTCGGTGCTCCATTCCTCGAAGCCATTACGGTCGCTTCTTCAGGCAGCACCGTATATTCTACAAAGAGCCGACGGACGATCTCAAAGACAATCTGGAAATGCAAGTCTCCAAACTTCAACAAGTCGTTTAAATACGGCACGCGTCCGATTCCGAGCAAGAACCGCATGTCCTGAATAATTCCGAACCCCGAACTACTTACAATACGTAAGATTTCCTGAATACAGCTGCCAAATATGAACCTTGTTCCTGTCATGACAAGCCGTTTATATTTTTCAGATGCTGCAGCAAGGCGGATCCCCTCTTCTAAAGAGCCAGGTGCTGCCGGAGCTAAAACATTGATACCTGCAGCAAGGGCTGATTCAATGAGTTGGGCACGCGGCACGCTTGCCGCCTCCTCTGAGACAATGATAACACCATCTAACTTCGGCTTCGTTGTATTGAACATTTCTTCAGGGCTCTCAAAGAAATCACACTCGAAGAATGACGCGAACTCTTCAACACGGACACGGTTTTCGGGAATGACACTGGAATTTGCAATGCAGTTTACACGCAATTGAACAGGGTACAAGGCACGAAATGGCCACGGTTGTATCTGTTCCCCAGAGTAGACGACACCGATCCTCATAATGTCCTCCCGTAATCGTAGTGTCTTTTGATTTCCTCGACTTCAGTGAAACGTTCGTTTGCTGCTGAAATCTCAGTTTGCGCCCACTGGTCAATAGCGTTCTTTATTTCCGTGATGGTTGTTCGGTACAGCAATTGAATTTCAGGTTCTGTCTTAGAAAGGCGTTCCGCTATCTCTTGGAGAGGCTTTTTTAAAACAGTGAGACACCCTACCTGAAATTCAAGCAAACCTCTGAGTCGGAAGGTCAGTGCTAAAATCCCCCACCATTTACTGTTTATCTCATCAATTAATTGCGCGCCCCCAATCAATGGGCGCGATAGTGGGTTATTTTCTTCAGGTAAACACAAAATATCAACTGCGGCAGCTATAGTGAGGTTTTGAAGCCCTTCCCAACACGAGTTACCACGCCACACATCTGCGACAGAAAAATTGTGAGTCTGCTCTACAGTGCGACAGAACACTTCATGCTGTACTACATTAGCGGCGCGCCTATCAACTAAAAGATCTAAGGCAATAGCATAAACATTCCGCCCATAAGAAACAGCGTCATTGATGCGGGCGGTATTTCTCACAGCTAAGTTGGGACCTGATCTTGGAACCCGCAGCTTGGCTGAGTAAACTGCTGAATCGTAGTATTTTAAAAATTCTTCTCTTGTAATCTTAACCACATCCCTTCAAAAGTAGTTTTGAGGGTTTGTTTTACTTAGGACAATTCACAAGGAACAAGATAGAAACACAGAAACTTAGTAAATTATACCAATTTCTAAAAAAAACACAAATTTTTTCATTACAACATTACAACTCATTCCTGCGTATGAAAAAGTAGTGAGGAACGGGCACCCGTACAACAAAAACAGAATTGGGCTTCTGCCAGATTATTTTCTACAGTGGCAACGAAATCGGTGCACCAATCTGGGAAGAACGATACGTTGCTTCTGCCAACTCGATGCCGTCTCTGCCGATGCGTCCGTGGGTTGTCGGTTCTGCCTCACCAGCGATGCATTGGAGCCAATGGTCGATGCTTGTTCCTTTCGCAGCGACACCCCAATATCGCTGCTGCCGCCGCTCCTCCGGCATATTGCGATAGGTCCCATCATCTGGCACAGGAGCAGTGAATTCTTCCTCAGATGCCATATCGTGGGTTTTCCAGCGGAGTCCATTGTGAATCAACGTCGCAGAACCTTTGCTGGTGACCAGACCGTTACCGCTGTTCCGAATCTCAGATGCCCAACTCTTAATCATCATACCGACACCGCCGTTTTTGAAATGCACGGTCAGCACGGCGTTGTTCTCTACGGCTTCTTCGGGAGGCGGATAGGTACCGCCGAGCGGAACATGGCTTGTGAACCCATAAACGGTGGAAGCGGGCCCGTATAACCACAACCAGATATCGAGTTCGTGAATCGCTTGTTCCACCAACATGCCGCCGGATTCTGCCTTCACAAAGAGCCATGGATGCCGTTCCGGTGAGAACCAACCGACCTGATTGGAATACGCCATCTGTAGCGTGCCAAGCGTGCCATCGTCTAACAACGATTTTAGTTTCATATATCCGGGACTGAACCGCATCATGTAGGCGACCATTAGGAGGACACCAGCATTCTCAGCAGCTGCAATCATTTCCTCGCCTTCCGCGACGTTACAACACATCGGTTTCTCCATCAAAATGTGTTTGCCAGCAGCGGTCGCGGCACGCGTGATTTCAAGGTGTGGACCCGGGTGGACACAGACATCGACTGCGTCTATATCCTGTCTATCGAGAAGTGCGCGGTAGTCTGTATAGGCATCTGCACCGAATTGATCTGCTTGTTCGTTTGCAGATGTTTCGTTGATGTCAGCGATTGCAACGATGTCCGCACGGCGTGTCGGTTCTTGGTAGTAGGGAGCGTGGAGACCTCTGAAGATGCCGCCACATCCGATAATACCGACTCTGATCTTGTCCATGGAATTCTCCTTTTAATGGTTATCAGTTATCAGTCTTTAGTTATCAGTTAAAAGATGATTTTTTTAAATCAAACTGCTTTTTACTAAACTTTGGACAATTTTTAGGATTGCTTGCGTAATAACCAAGATGAATGAGAACCGCTCAAGCGTCAATATAAGATTTCATTGATACACATATCGCCCCGCTGGGGCTAAGAAGGGTGGGGTGTCTGGGTTTCTTCTATAGACATTTCGCCCCGCTGGGGCTAAAGAGGTGTATTTTTCTACGGGTTTCTTTGCGTTTCTAAACTCGCTGAAAATACAACGTGCTTTTGGTGAGAGCAGACACCTTCTTTTAAAGATTGACTTGAATCGCTTGTAAGTAAAGATTGACTTGAATCGCTTGTAAGTTGTCCAAACTATAGTACTTTTTAACTGACAGCTAAAAACTACTGCATACCATTCCTAACGAAAGCGCGAAGGATAGGGGGCAGTGTTTCGGCTGCTAAAAGTGCAAGTGCCTCAGCGATGATCGCGTGTTGCAATTCTGGGTTGTTCGGTTCACCGAGCGGATGTCCAAATGGATATGGCACGGCTAACGCGCGCGGTGGTTTTATCTTCTTAGTCATACCTTCAGCAAGGGTAATTGAAACCGTGGAAATTCCTGCTTCTTCAACAGCACGTTGTATCAATCCTACAGATTGATTGCACATCGGTCACACAGGGGTTAAGAAAGCAACATCTACACCATCAGCTTTAAGCATCTGTGCAACTTCAGGGGCGGTTTGCCTAATGAGGCGTTGCGGTTTTGTAATCGACCCCATAAAGCTGAAGTGTCTATGGTTGAGTGAACCGATTTTACCTTCTGTCTCCAACTCCCTGAATCTATCAAGTGGGAACGCAAGGTTCGCATCAATTTCGATGCCGCGTTCATCGTAAGCCGCACTTTTATGCCCATTTATAAGTGCTTGGGTCGGAATGGAATTTGGAATCTCGCGGTACGAACAATCTCCCTTCTCAAAAGGGTTCTGCCCATCGAGAAAGAACCCGGCGGTCGTAATAAGTGCAACGCTACATTCGCTCAAGGGCAAGCGCAGCGGTGTGTTAGGAGATGTTTGATACCGCTGACCGCCGTAAAACTTCATAAAGAATCGAGACAGACGATCAAGTTTCCATACAGATGCCATGCCCACTCCGTATTAACCGTTCGCGAAGATGAGTCGTTGCCTGTTCTGACCCGGGAGTTGGATCGTCTGTCCGGTTATGCCGCTTTCGATAGTCGCAAAACCGATTTCGTTGACAGCCGTATAATCGTCCCGTCCACAATGGGGAAGCGGACCGCCATCGAGGTAGTCCGTAATCTGTTTATATGCAACATTGAACGGACCGGCGTTTTCTGGAAGGTCAAGGGTCGCATTATCAATCAATTCACCGCCTTTATGCACAGTCGCGCCCCTATAGAATCCTGTCTGAACGCTTCCTTCGCTGCCGAGAACATCAACGGAAAATCCACCTCGTGTACCATGATTTCCAACGTGAAAACCGATAACGCCGCTTTCAAATTGAATCGTTGAACCGACAATCGCGGGTTCAGGTTCGTAAGGTTCTGGGACATTACCGCCTCCAGAAACGAATCCTGTCACCGAGACTGGATCGTAGCCAGCGAACTGGCAGATCATATCCGTTGTGTGGATGGCGAAAGAGAGCACACCGCCACCGCAGTAGCCGATGACGGTTTGCACCTCACCGATGAGTCCGTCTTTGATGAGCGATTGGAGACGGATGAGGTGCGGTGCCCAATGCCGCGTATAGTCAACAACGATAGGGATGCCTTTCGCGTCAGCACTCGCTGTCATCGCGTCAACCTCTTCGAGGGAGCATCCAGCTGGTTTTTCAAGGAATATGGCTTTGATGTCCGCCTTCAGGACGTTCTGCATCACCGTGAAATGATGCGGTCCGCGTACACAGACAGCAACGATGTCCAAATCTTCACTTTCGAGCATCTGTGTATCTGTTTCGTAATAGTTTATGGAATCCTCTGGAAAAGCGGGGCCCCAAACTTGCTGGAATTCTGTTTGGCGTTCAGCGGACATGTCCGCAACTGCCACCAATTCAGTCGTTTCACAAAAACGGATGCCGCCCGTGTGACAATAGGGGTAAGCATCGTCTGGTGTTGAATAACGGGAGGCGATACTGCCTAATCCGATGATACCGACACGGTACATTGAGATTTCTCCCTTTTGATATTTTTTATGATGCAAGTATAGCAGAGGTATTTTGGTCTGTAAAGCGAATTTCCAATCTCAATTGAATTTTCGATATAACTATTGTAAAATAGATACAGGACTTACGCAATTTTGACTGTAACCGGTTCTGTCAGATGCGATTTTTCGGAAAACACAGCGTTCTGGTGGAAACACAAACTAAAAGTTTATGCTACAAAAGAGCAGTATGCGTAAGTCCTAAGATAAATAGAATTTACGCAAGTTTGGACGCTTCAGATGAAATTTTTAATATCAATCAATCTCATTTTTGCTCTCGCTATCGGTTTTGTATCCGCTGATTCGTGGCTATGTGGTACACCTCTTTTACATCAACAACACCTTGGGCAACACCCTCCTGAAGAGGTTGCCGCTGCACCTGCTGCACCCGTTCAGATTGGACACGTAGAACGGCTCTTTATTCACATTCCAGAGACAGAGGTAACAGCCACCTGTATCGCAAAGAGTGAACATCTCTATGTCTATGTCGATAATTCTGTGCGAGAGTTGTTCACCGATGCCGACGCAGTTGCTGTGGCAAAGGAATTTGATACACGTATCTATCCGAGCGTTCGGAAATGGATGGGAACCGAATGGAAACCCGGACTCGACAGGGACAACCGCATCACTTTGCTGATGCACGATGTCGGTATGAACAACTCTGGAGCGGACTATGGCGGTTATTTCGCGCCCGCCGATCAGGTGCCGACAGCACCGAATAGCAACCGGCGCGAGATGCTTTATATGGATGTTTTCCAGTTCAGAGAACGTTCTCGACATACTTTTTATAGTAGTCTCGCACATGAATTTGCACATCTCATCAATTGGTTTCAGAACGGTGGGACCACCGATCAGCGCTGGTTAGAGGAAGGCACAGCGAGTTTTGTTGAATGGGCGGTCTACGGCACCGTACACAATATTTTCGTTGATGGTTATCTGGCGAACCCCAGTGTTTCGCTTGCTTATGCTAACACAAGAGATACCTATTACGGCGGGACTTTCATGCTCATGCTCTATCTCTATGAGCAGTATGGCGGACCGGAACTTATCCGCGGTATCATAGAGACGGATGCACTGGGTGAACACGCTATTGATGCTGCCTTGGTGGATACTGGGAAAAATGTCCGATTTCCTGAAGTCTTTCTGAATTGGGGGCTCGCGAATTGGGTGAACACACAAGCACAAAACAGGCGGCTCGGCTATTCTGAGCTGCGTGACCGAAAGGTGAGTGCTGTCATGCCGCGCATCTTCAACTACCCAAGCGAGGCGAACAATATTCCTATTGACCAGTGGAGTGCACACTATATTGTTTTCAAGAATCTGCCAGAGACCTTGGATATATCGGTGATGGGGAGCGGTTCGGGAAACCTCTACGCGACAACCCTTTACTTGCCAACCAACGGACGCCCCGCTGTTACATCCGTTCCATTTGACACGAAAAACAGGGGACTTATCCGCCAAGATGGACTCCAGCGTACTGGCGAAATTGTCCTAATGGTAACGGCAGATACCCCGCAGACACTCCGTTATATCGCAGATGTACCTGCCGCCAATAATGTTGAAGACGGAATAGGCGCGCCACGCCAACGTATGTCAGATACTGTGCCTGAGGCTATCACTTACGCCCTCGGCAATCTTACCCAACCGAGTGTCTCGCCCTCGAATCTTACACCTATAACACAACTTGAACCGATGACGCAAATTCATCTCGCAAGCGATTATACCGATGTTGAAATTGGGGGTACGGATGCGTCATATCTTTATGCAGCGAGTGATTGGGGACTTGAAATCTTCACGTTGGCAGAACCGACACAACCTATCCAAATCGGTGAGATCGCCACACCCGGGCGTGCGCGATCTGTCGCTGTTGAGGGCGACACCGCTTACGTCGCTGACAGTGCTGCCGGTGTGCAGATTATTGATACTTCCGTACCGACCAATCCGAGTATTCTAAAGACGCTCGGTGGATTCACGAATGCACACAGGGTTCGAGTTGCTGACGACAAACTATATGTGCTTGACATTGAACGCGACCTGCTTGTTTTCAACTTACAAGACGTTCAGAACGTGCAAACACCCCGCCCTCGACGTTTTTTTCGGACTGCTGGTAGACCGATTAATGTGACGATCCATGATGATGTCGTTTACTTCAGTGATGATAGACACGGACTTTTTATTCTCGATCCAAGTCCATTTGGCAATTTTGTTGTGCGGAGCGTCGTCCCAATTTTAGCCGCTGCCTATGAGATTGAAAAGACAAGGAATGTGGCACACGCCTATGTTGCTTCAGGCAACCTCATTGTTGTGGATATTACGGATGCCCAAAACCCCGAAGAGGATTTCCGCCTAAATACACCGGGACTCGCAACAGGTATTCAGTTTCATGACGACACCGTCTATCTTACAGACCAACAAACCGGACTCCATGTTATCAACGTGCGTAACCCACAACAGCCACGACGAATTTCCACACAGCCTACGTTTGGTAAGGCAACTGATGTGGTACTTGAAGGGACACTCGCTTATGTCGCTGATGGAAAGGGCGGTATCCAAACAATTGATGTTAGCGAAGACGGATCGCCAAAGTGGTTGCACCGATATGCATCTGGCGGCACGGCTTATGGGCTTGATGTTGTAGAGGCAGTAGCAGGTGAACCGACTGTCTATATCGCAAACGGCACTGGTGGGTTGAAGACCATCGAATTTACGACCCCCTATCAGGGTACTGTAACAAAAAAACTGTCATTATCTGCGAAGGGTGTCGTCTCTGAAAATCGGCTTGATGTTGTCAGCTGCACCAAAGTTCGTGTCCAAGATGGACACGGTTTCCTTGCTGCCGAGACGGGGATGTTCGTTGTTAATCTCGCTTTAAATACGGTTGTGGCGCATATTCCGACAGCCGCATCCGTTTCGGACATTGCCTTGAACGCCGGATATGCTTACCTTTGCGCAGAATCCCTAATTGTCGTTGATAGTAGGGTTCCCCATCAGAGCAGAATTGTATCCAGACGTGACATGCCGGGGAGCGCCTATCGCGTCGTCGTTGATGCGAATTCGCCTGCACGCGCTTATATTGCTGCCCTTGAAGGAGGACTGCATGTCTTTGACATTACAGAACCGACAATCCCGCGCCTCATTGGAAGTTACGCAACACAAGGAAATGCAACGGGCGTTACGTTCGCAGATGAACGGGCTTATCTACTGGACAGTGCTGTCGGCGTTTTAGTACTTGATGTGACCGAACCGAATGATCCGAGGTTGACGGATGTATACGAAAATGATGCGCTCCCAATTGATGTAAAAGTAGGGGGTAACTATCTTTATCTACTTGATAGTGATAGCATCCAAGTTATTGACACACGGACGTTGACATCTACCTCTCGTTTTCGTGAACTTCGGTTTCCATTTGAATTGAAGTTGATAGGGAATGCCCTCTATGTTGTGGATCTCTATCAACTCCGTATTTTTCGTGTACATCCGGAAGGCTACTCGCTTGCTGTAGAAGAACAGACACCATCTGAATGGACACCGAGTGCAGTTAAATCTACATTAGTCAACCGTTTAAGTCAAAATTTCCCGAATCCATTTAATCCGGAAACGTGGATTCCGTATGAATTAGCCTCAAATGTGAACGTTTCGCTTTATATTTACGATGCTCAGGGACGGCGTATCTATTCTAAAACGCTCGGCTACCGCAAAGCGGGTTCGCATACTGCCTATTGGGATGGGCGTAATGCTGCAGGCGAACCTGTCGCGAGCGGCGTATATTTTTATTCACTTAAAGCTGGGGATTTCCATGCGACGCGAAAGATGTTTATCCGGCGGTGAACTTTCGATCGTTGCTTTGCGTAAATTTTGGGCAACAAAGAACCTCTCTAATCTCCTGAATTCTGATCCAGAAAATAACCGAAGAAAAAAACTTTGTAACGCAAATTGACAAAAAACGTTGAGTTAGTTAACTCCATATTGTCCAAGAGATTTATGTTCGGTCTTAATTTATATGAGAGATTTGCAAGGAGAAAGATAACATGTCAGGGAACAGCGTAACAGGTCGTTTTAGAGATCTTGAAATATCGTTTAGCTTTGATGGTGCCTACACCGTTATGGGAGTCCGGAACCTGACTAACGATGAAAGACAAGTGCGTGTGATGTATCAGAAATTGGCCGTGAGTGGACTCGCCAATTGGAAACAGTTTCAGCTGATCAGCTCGCCTGTCTCGTTTCGCCTTCCAACGGAGGTGCTCGAAGCATATCGCTTAACTTTTTTTGTTGATAAGGCAGATCCTATTTCTGCGCGTGTTGAAAAAATATTAGCAGAATTGGAAGTGCTCAAAGCTGCATCACCTGCGGAGGAACCGGTAGAAGATACTGTGTCTATACGCGAAACACCTCTATCAGAGAACCGCCGCGACGATGATGACCAGACCACTCAGGATCCCGAGACCGCAGCGGCACAACAGACTGAGGAAGCGGTGGTCCCACGTGCTACCGAGCGAGAAGAAGAAGTTCCGAGTGTTCCTGAAACGCTTTTTCCAGAAGCAGCACTACCAGTCGCGCAGGAAAGTGAACAGACACCGAATGCGCAGGAAAGTGAACAGGTACCGAAGGATGAATCCGTTCCAGTGCGTGCCCCTACCAAAATCCCGGCGATTCAGAGTGTCAAAACCCTGTTGCCTAATGTAAATACTAACTTAGAGTTCAAAATCACGGTTCCAACTCTTCCTGCAAGTGCGCTTGCAGAACGACAGAAAGCACAAGCGATTGTGAATGAACAAAACGCTTCCTCAACTGCCCGGGGGGCAGCTTCAAAACGGAAAGAGAAAGGAATCTTTGGACAGTTCGTCCAGGTGTTGGGGCTTTCTGCTGGTGGGAGACGCGGCAAGGCTTACTATCAAGAAAAAGGTGAAGCCATCCAGAACGAATTTCAGGATGAGCTCGCTAAGTTAGAGAGAGATTACAACGAGGGATATGGACTCAGTCTTGTTGATTGGGACCCGGAGACGCTCTGTGAAGAGGAAACCGCTGTTTTACTCCTTAATCTCATGGTAACTGAGGTGAGTGCTTGGCAGAAGGAGGTTGGGCGTGCTACGCCTGAAACAGAACAGTTCGTTCAAACGCTCGATGAGATTAATACGCGGCTCAGACGAACCCTCAAGCAGACGCGCGGTGTTTCTACGCCTTCTCCAACACTGTTTCCAGATCTTCTCGCCGCAAGCCAGAGCGATTTAGAGAAAATTCAGAGTGAATGTGATGCTTATCTCCAACGTTTCAAGAAGAAACTAACTGAGCAAGAGAAGAAACATGCTTCAAAGATTGAGGTGCTTATCTTTAAAAAGTTCCTCACTGAGTTTGTACGCGATTTTCTTTTCGTTGAGGTCGCGAAGAGTCTGCAAGGAAACGAGTTGCCCAAACGCCTTACTTGGTTCTTAGATCTCGTTGATTCTGAAGTGATGCCCATTAAAGTTGGGGAAACAGAAGTATCGCCGAATCATCATAAGGTAAAAGGTGCTTGCATTAGTGAATTTGAGCCCGGAACCATTGTTGAAGTCGTCACACCGGGATTGCAGTCCAAAGACGGAAAACGGGTTAGCCACATGGCTGTTGTCATTGAAGCGGAGTGAAAAAAATGATGATGAGTGAAGGCTTGATTCAAAAGGTTGCACAGATACCGCAGGTAGACCTCGGTCATTTTCCAACGCCGCTTGAGGAGTGCCCACGACTTTCTGAAGTACTTGGTGGACCGCGCATCTTTATGAAACGCGAGGATTGCTCAGGTTTAGCGTTTGGTGGAAACAAGGTACGGCAGCTTACTTTTACGCTTGGGGACGCTGTCGCACAAGGCGCAGATACGATTGTACACGGTGCCGCATCGCAATCCAATCACTGTAGACAAGCCGCTGCTGCTTGCGGTAAACTTGGACTCAACTGCTATTTGCGTCTCGCTCGGGACCACAAGAGTATCCTTCAAGGCAATCTACTGTTAGACAATTTGACGGGTGTTGATGTCGAAATTGTCGATGTTCCGTTCGGACCTGAGTTAGACGTGGTAAAATACGAATTAGCGAAAGACTTAGAAGCACAAGGGATGAAGCCTTACGTCGTCGCATCGCCTCGTTCCACTGCGCTTGCGGCTGTGGCTTTCACATGGTGCATCGCTGAAATTGCGGAACAGCAACAACAGTTGGGTATTGACGCGGATTGGATTTATACTGCTTCCGTAGGTGGCACACAGGCGGGGCTTGTTCTGGGGACGAAGACGCTTGAAATGAAAATGAAGCCGTTTGGTATTGCACCCATTGTTTGGGAGAATAAACATGAACGGCTCCGCAGTGCTGCGAACGATGCAGCCGATCTCTTGGGGTTGGACACCCGCGTCGCTGACACAGATATTCAGAATACAGATGACTATATTGGACAGGCTTACGGCTATCTCACCCCGGAATGTATTGATGCCCTCAAACTCGTTGCCAAAACGGAAGGTATCTTCCTTGACCCCGTCTATACCGCTAAAGCAATGGCATGCCTGATTGATCATATCCAACAGGGCAAGTTCGGACGCGACGAAACCGTCATCTTCCTTCATACAGGTGGCACCCCTGCCCTTTTTGCATATCAGGAAGAATTAGTTGCCAGCCTGTAATCTTGATCTCCCGATCAAGTCTTATACCATTTCTAAAAGTTTATATCGCATTAACCGTCGTTTGGTGCACAGACTAACAGTCTATGCTACAAGGAAAACACAAACTAAAAGTTTATGCTACAATTTCAATCAGAAATGGTATTACGAAAAGAAAACCTCCAAAATATGTCCTACATCCACCGCCCCTATGATAACTACTATGAACCCGGTGAAAGTCTAAAGAATCTGTTTGAAGAGCTGATAATACAACCTTTTGAGCACGATCTACCGACATTGGCGGTAGATGTTAGAAATAACAGAATATACTACTGGGAAGATATAGCGCGCATTCTGAGGCAAGGACAGAGCGATTTCGATAAAGTATCATTTGATAAATCGTCTAATGAATATTATTTTCCGAAAGACAAGGTGTCTATCTATTGTGTTCATCACATGCCCAGACACCTTTTTGGTTCTTATCACATTTTTACGAATTGCCTCACACCGATGAGCGAAAAAAGTAAAGTTATATTCATTGATTTCGGTTGCGGTCCACTAACTTCAGGTATCGCTTTTCAAACTTTTACAGGACAGCGCGACATTGCTTATTTAGGAATTGATAGTTCACAAACCATGCTTAATAAAGCAGCAGCAATCAACAAATATGGTACCAACCAGTATAAGGACCCTTTCTTTGACAAAATTGAGTTAATTCGCGACGACGATAATTTGCCCGGATTGTTGGACAGGTACATTGAAAACGGTGATCGGGCACAGATTGTATTTAATTTTTGCTATTTTTTTTCGAGTCCGACATTGGATATTAATAACTTATCTGAAACCATCATTCGGATTATGAAGAAATACAATCATGATAAAATGTGTTTCGTGTACCAAAATCCTGATCATCGATCAGCCTCCGGACTTCGCCGCTTGAAATTATATGACAAGTGGGAAAAACTTAAAACCAACCTTTCGACACTCAGAAGTCACGTAATCCAATCAGATGTTGAAACGTTCTCTTATTGTAGACTCATAAATGATTTACCACACAATAATGCGAAAGTTTACTATGAGATACTTTGCGACGAGTAATTGCAAAGACAGCAAGGCACTGTAAAGGCAAAATTCCGCAGTTCAGTTCGCTCTTTAAAAAAATATAGCGCGGTCGAAAGACCGCGCCTCAAAAAAATCAAAAGAGCGTTTTTAGAACCGATCCGCCTTAATCGCGCTCCATTGGGTCGCCAATTTTTCTCTGGCATCAACAGGGAACGGTGTATCTCGGTTCAGATCGTCTTCGGGTTTACCTTCAAAGTATCGAAAGTTATCAATCCAGAAATCGACATCGGATTGAGCGATCGAAAGTCCTACCCACATGTCTCTTTCAACGTCGGCATTTGAATTGAAGGTAATGTGATACTCCGTCCATTCCGGACCTACTAAATTTATCGCACCGCCTTGATAGAAAGTCCAGGGATCGTGTTGCATCTGAACGCTCAGTTGCACCTCGCGTGGTTTCTCGGAACGCGCCCAAAAAATCACGGTGTACGTCTCACCGGATTTCATTGAGGCATCCTTTTGCCTAACCTTCGCATGCCAAGCGGTACCTGTGGCTTTATGCCCGATAACTTTAAGCGACTGTTTTCCGTGTTGCGGATTTTTCTTATCGATTTCCATCGTATAGAGTCCGCCTCGGTTGCAGCAGGCACCGTCCTCTAAACCCCAAGCGGCTAAGTCCTCCTCAAAACTGTGGTTTTCGAGGAGGAGTTCCCCTTCCTTCCACTTTCCCCACTCTATTGGGGTTCCCGCAAAAGCACTCAAACCTATCAGAAGTGTGAGCAGGAACATACTTATAACAATAGATTTAGTCATGTTAATTTTCTCCTTTGTGCGCTTAAACACATCTATAAATATAAAATTAGGTATCGTCTCGCATAAGGGATTCGACTTCAGGCAGGACTTGCGCGACCGCCGCTTGATCAACCTGTTCAGCAACGCTGGCGTAACCTGCTGTGTGAATCATTTCCACGAGATTGTGTCCGAGTTGTTTAATTGTCCAAGCAACTGAATCTGGCACACTCGCTTTATCGAGGGACCGCTGATCGTTCTTTCCAGAGGGATCGTAGTGATAGTGCGGATCCTTGCGAAAACAGTCGAAGCGGAGCAGTTGAATATTTTCGCCGTCTGCCTCGCCGTAAACACGGACGGAAGGACCACCGTCTGCTCCGAAATTGCGTTGATCTACATGGAGTTCAACGCCGCCTACATCAAACACTTTTTCATTCATCGATTTTTCCTCCAGTTTTCAAAAATAGTAGGTATATTCTACATCAAAGTCATTACTGTGTCAATTGAAAAGTCCTTGTCCGTGTGTGCCGCAATTTTTCCTCGCTTTCTCCAAAAATCTTTTTTATAGTTTTTACTATAAAAAATACTTGCAAAAAATATAGCGATGTGATATACTATTAATAAAATTAGATTCTGCCTGAATTAATGATGAAACAACAGATGATAGACCGCTTTGGGCGGATCCATACGAATCTCAGGATTTCGGTTACAGATGTGTGTAACTTTCGGTGCATCTACTGTATGCCGGAAGACATGACCTTCATGCCGGATTCGGCGGTGATGACGTTTGATGAGATTCTACATCTCGCCCGAATTTTTGTTGGCTTGGGTGTTAACAAAATCCGTATTACCGGTGGCGAACCGCTTGTCCGTCCCGGTGTGCCTATACTTATAGAGCGATTGGCGCAATTAGAAGAGCTCAAAGATATTAGTTTGACGACAAATGGCATCGGGCTTATTAAACAAGCACAAGCACTCTACGATGCTGGACTCCGTCGTATTAATGTCAGTTTAGATACACTCAACGAAGAGAAGTTCGAGCAGATGACGCGTCGGAAGGTGCTCTCGCGTGTGCTTGAGGGACTCAAAACAGCACACGACTGCGGTTTCAACCCAATTAAAGTCAATGCTGTCGCAATGCGCGGCTTTACCGATGACGAGATTGTTGATTTGGCAACCTTTGCGCGTCAAAATGATTATCAACTCCGATTCATCGAATTCATGCCGCTTGATGCGGATGACGTGTGGGGACGGAACATGTACGTTCCCGGAAAAGAGATTATTGACAAAATTAACGCTGTCTATCCACTCGCACCTGTAACCTTGAACGGTGAATCAAAGAGCGATACTGCGCAGCGTTATCGCTTCGCGGATAACGGAAACGAGGTGGGAGTCATCCCTTCTGTGAGTGAACCTTTTTGTGGGAATTGCAACCGGGTTCGCCTCACAGCTGATGGAAAGTTTCGGACCTGTCTCTTCTCATTGACGGAAACAGACCTGCTTACACCGCTACGCGAAGGCGTGCCGGATGAAGGGATTACAGAGTTAATTCTCGATGCAGTCTTGCAGAAAGAAGCAGGGCATAAAATTAATGCAGCCGACTTTATTAAACCTGAGCGGAACATGTCAAGAATTGGTGGATAAGCACTAAAATCAACAATGCGTGAGATACATCCACGAGAAATACGAGAGACGGACAAAATACATCAACATATATGGATGAGGCATCAATAGCAAAGCACTAAATGTCTCTAAATTTTACTAACTATAAGTAAGGAGTCCAAAGTCAAGAAATGAGCAAAGACTTGATGATTAAAGACTTGCATATCAGTGTGCAAGGAAAACCAATTATCAAAGGATTAAATTTAACTGTCAAACAGGGTGAGATCCATGCGCTGATGGGTCCAAACGGGTCCGGCAAAAGCACCCTCGCAAATGGTTTAATGGGACATCCACTCTACGATATTGATTCTGGGGAAGTGGTTTTTAGTGGTGTCGATGTTTTGGAACTGGAACCGAACGAACGCGCGAAGCTCGGGCTTTTCCTCGCTTTTCAGTATCCAACGGCGATTCCTGGGGTAAGTTTAGCAAATTTCCTACGACTCGCCGTGAGTGCAGTCCGTACCAAAGAAGGAAATGGTTCCAGCAATGATGGACTCATTCCGATGCGCGAATTTCGCAGCGAGCTTCGCGACAAAATGAAGCAGCTCGGTGTTGATGATTCTTTCGCAAGACGATACCTCAATGATGGGTTCTCTGGTGGTGAAAAGAAACGTGCCGAGATTCTTCAACTCGCGATGCTTGAACCCAAAATTGCGATCCTTGATGAAACGGATTCAGGACTCGATATTGATGCTATCCGAGTCGTGGGTGAAAGTGTGAGTCAATTGATTGGACCAGAGTTGGGAGTCCTGATTATCACACACTATCCACGATTGCTGGACTACATCCGTCCGGAGTTCGTGCATATTCTGCTTGATGGTAGGATTGTTGAATCCGGTGGGTGGGAACTCACACAGATGTTAGAAGCAGAGGGCTACGATCCGATTCGCGAAAAACACGGTATTGACGAAGAGTAACTCGGGGCGGCGGCGCGCGGCATCCCCGCTAACGTAATAGGAGAAGTGAAATGGCAAATTCTGAAACGAACACGATAGAAGAACTCGGGGTTAGTAACGAGTACCAATACGGGTTCCACGACGATATTAAACCTACATTCAAGTCACGGAAGGGGTTGGATGAAGAGGTTATCAACCAGATGTGCGACATCAAAGGCGAACCCGACTGGATGCGCGAGTATCGGCTCAATGCTTACCAGATTTTCAAGCAGAAGCCGATGACCAAATGGGGCGGCGACCTTTCCCAACTCGATTTTGACGACATCTATTATTATGTCAAAGCCTCTGACCGGAGTGAACGGAGTTGGGACGATGTACCGGACGACATAAAGAAAACATTCGACCGGCTCGGTATCCCTGAAGCCGAACGAAAATTCCTCGCCGGTGTCGGTGCTCAATACGATTCCGAAGTCGTTTACCATAATATCGTCGAAGAATTGGATAAAATCGGCGTTGTGTTCCTTGATACCGATACTGCTGTTAAAGAGTACCCCGATCTGGTGAAAAAATATTTCGGGACTATCATCCCGTCTGCGGATAACCAGTTCGCTGCACTCAATAGTGCAGTCTGGAGTGGCGGTAGTTTTGTTTATGTCCCACCGGGTGTAAAGGTGGAGTACCCATTACAAGCCTATTTCCGTATCAACAGCGAAAACATGGGGCAGTTTGAACGCACGCTCATCATCGCTGATGAAGGTTCACAGGTACATTACGTTGAGGGGTGCACCGCGCCGACATTCAGCAGCGAATCCTTGCACAGCGCGGTCGTTGAGATTGTTTGCATGAAAGGTTCGCGGGTCCGCTATACGACCATCCAGAATTGGGCGAACAATGTATATAATCTGGTCACAAAGCGGGCGTTTGCTTACGAAGACGCACAGATGGAGTGGGTTGATGGTAACCTCGGCAGTAAGTTAACCATGAAGTATCCGAGCGTTTATATGATGGAACCCGGTGCGCGCGGCGATATTCTCTCTATTGCATTCGCAAGCAAAGGACAACATCAAGACGCAGGGGCAAAAGTCTACCATTGCGCGCCACACACGACTTCGCAGATAACCTCAAAGAGCATCAGTAAAGATGGTGGTCGATCCAGTTATCGCGGGTGGGTTGATGTCGCAAAGGGAGCGAAAGGGTGCAAATCGCACGTTGTTTGTGATGCCCTCATTCTTGACAAGGACTCTCGTTCAGACACCTATCCGGTCATTGAGATCGGAGAGAACGATACGAACATTGAGCACGAGGCACGTGTCAGCAAGATTGGGGAAGAGCAACTCTTCTATCTGATGAGCCGCGGGCTTTCGGAAGAGGAAGCTTCCACAATGATCGTCAATGGGTTTATCGAACCCCTTGTTAAGGAACTGCCGATGGAATATGCCGTTGAAATGAACCGTCTTATCCAACTTCAGATGGAAGGTTCAGTGGGTTAAGAGGTTATAGGTTGTCAGTTGTCAGTCGTCGGTTAAGAGACGCTTTGTAACAATCCGCCCAAGTTTCGAGTATCCAGGGGGTAGTAAATTGTTACATCAAGCCCTTTTAACTGAAAACTGATAACTGAATACCGACAACCAATAAAGGATAAAAAATTGCAAAAAGGCGACTTTTCAAAAGAATTTCTTCAAAAAATAGCAGCAGATGAACCAAAGTGGATGCGTGAGAAACGTTTAGAGGCTTACGCACATTACGAATCTCTACCGATGCCGCATACAACCAAAGATGATGAATGGCGACGCACTGTTGATATGCGTACCCAAGATTATTGGCGGCGCACTCGGCGACATCTCCGCGGCTTCGCACTCGAAAAATATCAACCGAGTGTTCCAACGAACGGTGGGCTATCCGCTGAAGATTTGGATGATAACGATGAAGAAACCGCCGGTGTACTTGTGCAAGTTGATGGGCAACTTCAACACGCCTCTGAAACTGAGGAACTGAAAAAAAAAGGAATATACTTCGCGCATCTCCATACTGCACTTCAAGAACAGCCAGAACTCCTCCGCAGCTATTTCATGAATAAGGCAGTGACCTTGGAGACAACATTAAAAAGCGGAAATATTGCCCAACATAATAAATTTGACGCACTCCATGGTGCATTTTGGCAAGGTGGTTATCTGCTACATGTTCCTAAAGGCACAAAAATTGAAGTACCGCTGCGGGTTTATATCAAGATGTCCGAAGCGGCGCAGGCTGACTTGTCCCACACCCTCATCGTGGCTGAAGAGGGGAGTCAGGTTGTGATTTTAGAGGATAACGCATCTGCCAATCCAGATGTTGATGGCTTACATAGTGGCGCGGTTGAAATTTTTGCGGAACAGAATTCAAATGTAACTTACGTGCAGGTTCAACGTTGGAATCGGCAGGTTTGGAGTTTCGCTTCGCACCGCGCTATGGTTGCCAGAGACGCACATCTCTGCTGGGTAACTGCCACTTTTGGTGGTAGGTTGAGCAAAATAAACCAAGCCGTTGTTTTGGAAGGTACTGGATGTACCGCCCAAATGTTGGGATTGGCTTTTACAGATGCCCGCCAGCACTTAGATATTAGCACCGCACAAGAACACGTTTCAGCGCATACCTCCAGTGATCTACTGTATCGAACCGTCCTTAAAGATAGAGCACAAACCGCATGGGGCGGAAACATTTACGTCTATCCATCGGCAAACCATACCGATGCATATCAGAAGAACGATAATCTACTGCTCAGTGAACGTGCACATGCTGATACTTTACCCGGATTAGAGATTCAGGCGCATGAGGTGCGTTGCACACATGGTGCAACGGCTGGAAAGATTGATCCTGAGCAGGTTTTTTACCTAATGAGCCGTGGGGTGTCCTACGCACAAGCAGAAAAATTGATTGTTGACGGATTTTTTGAACCCGTCATGGAACGTATCCCGTTGGAATCAGTTCGTGAAGAACTGAGCACATCCGTTACGCGCAAACTTGAGTAGTTGTCAGAGGGAATGGTTATCAGTTTTCAGTCGTCAGTTGTCGGTTAAAGATGTTTGTTGTGGAGGACAGTTAACTGGACTGCCACAGGAAATTAACTGATAACTGAAAACCGATAACTGATAACTATTTCCTCTGAAAATTGAGAACCGATAACCAATAAAAAAGGAGAACTCACAATGAGTCAACCGAAGATTATCGCTTATATGAAGCCCGTCTGTGGGTGGAGCAATGGTGTCCGTGCTATCTTCGCCAAATACGGTTTGGAATATGAAGATAGAGACATCATTAACAACGAAAACAACTATCGTGAAATGGTTCAGAAGACGCGGCAGCCTTATCAGCCGTGCGTCCAGATCGA
This sequence comes from Candidatus Poribacteria bacterium, assembly GCA_022821965.1. Lineage (GTDB taxonomy): Bacteria > Poribacteria > WGA-4E > WGA-4E > WGA-3G > WGA-3G. Next base: position 18,266 of record JAJECN010000052.1, on the reverse strand, counting down.
CGACATAATACTTGCTGATGTCAGCGGCGATGAAGTGGAACAGTATTTGGTTTCCGAAGGGATTGTCAAATCCAGCGATGCTGAAACCGATGTTCCGACCGATCAGGCATGTGAGGACCATGGTCCGTCCGCTGTCAATATTGGTTTTTCGAGTCGATAATGTATTTAATGGGTCTCTGATGATAGGCACGCTCAGTTGAGCGTGCTTATCTGCAATCAAGACACTCACATAGGCTTATAAACACAATGCACACTGCCCACTTTCGTCCTCTTGATGTGGAAAGCATCCGCAAAGATTTCCCGATCTTCGCAACGGAACCACCCTTGGCTTTCCTTGATAATGCCGCGTCAACGCAGACACCGCGTCCCGTCGTTGAGGCGATGGATGCTTATTACGATACCTATCGTTCCAATATCCATCGCGGTATCTATCGTATCTCAGAAGAGGCTACAGAACAATATGAACGCGCCCGCGAGAAGGTGGCAGAACTGATTAACGCGCCTCGCTCGCGCCAAATCATCTTCACGCGGAACACAACGGAATCTATTAACCTCATCGCTTACAGTTGGGGGACTGAAAATATTCGGGAAGGCGATGAAATCGTCCTCACTGTGATGGAACACCATAGCAATCTGGTGCCTTGGCAGTTACTCGCACAGCGCACGGGTGCTGTACTCCGTTTCCTTGAGATAACCGATGAAGGACTCCTTGATTTCACGCAGCTCCAAGATGTCTTTACCGAAAAGACGAAACTTGTCGCTATGGGGCACGTTTCTAATGTACTTGGGACCATCAATCCGATCCAGTCTGTTATTGATGCAGCGCACGCTGTTGGTGCGAAAGTCGTCGTTGATGCAGCGCAATCGGTACCACATTTTCACGTTGATGTCCAACAACTTGACTGCGATTTTCTCGCATTTTCAGGGCATAAAATGTGTGGACCAACGGGTATCGGCGTGTTATACGGGAAATTAGATATCCTTGAAGAGATGCCGCCGTTCCTCGGCGGTGGTTCGATGATTCGGAGCGTTGAACGCGATGTATCGAGTTATGCGGAACTTCCCGCGAAATTTGAAGCAGGGACCCCAAGCATCGCCGAAGCAATTGGGCTTGGGCACGCCGTGGACTATATCACACAAGCAAATTTGGCAGCAATTCACGTTCACGAACAAGAACTCCTAAAATACGCACACAATCGCTTACAAGAAATCGAAGGCATTACGCTCTACGGACCCTCTGCACCTCATCAGAAAGCAGGCGTTATCTCCTTTAATATCGATGGCGTCCATCCACATGATGTCGCTGGAATTTTGGATACGCACGGTGTTGCTATCCGGGCAGGACACCACTGCGCCCAACCCCTCATGAAGTGGTTGGACGTTATCGCCACCGTCCGTGCCAGTTTTTATCTTTACAACACAATTGAGGACGTGGATAGGTTGTCCGAAGGGCTGTGCAGAACACAAAAACTTATGACTCGGAGAAAACAATGAACATATATCAGGAAGAGCTGCTTGACCATTACGAAAATCCAAGCAACTACGGGACGTTGCCGAATCCTGATATTTCGCACCAAGAAGACAATCCACTTTGTGGTGATCAGATTCGCATTGACTTACTTATTGAAGACAATATAATTACAGAGGTCCGTTTTTGTGGGCACGGTTGTACGATTAGTCTCGCGGCTGCCTCTATGCTGACTGAGAAGATTGAAGGCAAAAGTCTTGATGAAGTCAAGCAGATCTCAAAAGACGACATTTTGGATATGATCGGTATCCCATTAGGACCTGTTCGTCTCAAATGTGCCTTGTTGGCTCTGAAGGTTCTCAAAGCCGGTGCGTATGGCATCACAAGTTGGCCCGGTGAAGAAGATGAATAAGGAGACACTTTGAAGTTTTATACTCACAAAGAAATTTGGAAGGAATGTAATGCCAGAATTCTATAAAGTTGCGAAAGCGAGTGAAGTCCCCCCCGGTACGAAACAATTAGTCGAGGTGGATTTCGTCCCCGTGCTACTTTTCAATGTTGATGGTGAGTTCTATGCGATGGAGGACGTTTGCACGCATGATGGTGGGCCTTTAGCCGAAGGTTTTCTCAACGGCGATGAGATAGAATGCCCTCGGCACGGCGCACGTTTTTGCGTCAAAACCGGTGAGCCGCTCTGTATGCCTGCTGTCGAAGCCATTGAATGCTACACCGTCAAAATTGAAGATGACGATATTTTGATTAGTGTTGACGAATAAACTGCTTGTTCATTTGCTGACGAGGTTTGCAACCTCGCTATCTGATAGGAGGGAACCCCAATGGTATCTGAAGAATCTGTATTAGAGACTATCAAAGAAAACATTATTGACCCTGAAATCGGCATCAACATCGTTGATATGGGGCTTATCTACGGCGTGGATATCAATGACACGACTGTGGATATTACTATGACTTTAACGAGTCCTGGATGTCCCGCCGGTGGACAGATTGTTAATGGTGCGCAGCACGTCACACAGCAACTCGACGGCGTTGACGAAGTTAATGTTAATGTTGTGTGGAACCCGCGTTGGACCCCCGAAATGATGACTGAAGACGCAAGGGATGAACTCGGCATCTTTTAAAGGTAGTAGGCACACGCCGTATGCCGTGACTTTTGAAACTATAAGTCTCTATAACTTTTACGGTGGTAGATCCGGACTGCAGGTTTTGTTATCTCATGAACGCAACCGCCAAACAACCGAAACTCCTCAAAAAACATGACACTGCTTTTCAGGTAGAATGGAAGGATGGACATGTCAGTTGGTATCCATACACCTATCTCCGACAAATGTGTCCGTGTGCCGAGTGCGCCATCATCCGTCATAAAGGTAGAGATGTTCATTCCCTTTTCGCGCCACAAGGCGACGGAGATATAACACTGATTGAGGTCTCGGACGATATCCAACCGCTTGATGTCCAGTTAGTTGGTCGCTACGCACTCCAATTCAGTTGGAATGATGGACACGCTACCGGTATCTACCCATTTGAAGTTCTGCGTGAGACGTGTCCCTGTCCAGAATGCGCGCCCCCTGATCAAAAGTCACCCATTCAAACTGAGGAGAACAACTAAACAATGCAGACAACGCCATCACTTCCTGAAATCTCACCACAAGAATTGAAACAGAAATTGGATCAAAATGAATCTATGCTGTTATTGGATGTCCGTGAACCGAGCGAGTACGACATCGTGCATCTTGAAGGCGCGCGGTTGATACCGCTCAATACGCTGCCGAACCACATAGATAGTCTTCCGCAGGACCAGGAAATTGTTGTTTACTGCCATCATGGACAACGTAGCCTCTATGCCACCGCCTATCTGCAGCAAAACGGATTTAGTGACGTAAAGAACCTTATCGGCGGTATTGACCAATGGGCAGCCCAAATTGATCCAACCCTACCCAGATATTAAATTACAGTCAGTAAAACTGCCTCTTAAGTAGAAGCACGTCGTGCTCGCGATTCAAACTCATGTTAGTATAAAAAACGTAGCCTGAAACGAAGTGGAAGGCGGATTTTAAGAACGAACTTTCAGGGTGCCAACTAACGTGCCTTAACCGCAAGGAAAATTAAAAATATGATCGTTGAATTTGAAAACCGATCTGGTGAAATAGAACAAGCCGAAATGGAAATTGACGAGCCTTGTCCAATCTGTTGCGGAATGCTTTTCCCTGTTGTGGAATCGAAACCAGAAAGTGGATACCGCTGCAGTAGTTGTGGGCTTGTTTTCTCTCCTGTAGAAGAAGAATAGGACACGCCGTTTCCAGATCTAACCCGCCTCTATCGCCATTCTGTTATTCAATGTTCCGAAAATCCGGAACTTCCATCGGTGTCCCACCGTTCGCAATGGATTGCTCCGAAACCAGACCCGGTACGGTAAAGTCCATCGCTGTATAGACATCCAACGGTGGGTTTGTATCCGTGAGGATGCTATCAACAAAATCTCGTACTTTGAAATACTCACCGAGGTCGCCAGCATTTTCAGACTCAGCAGGCGGGTTTTTCCACCGTTCAGGCAGAAGGTCTTCAAATTGGGAGAGCGGTCTCCACTGTTCGGTCACTCCGAATTCACTCAGCCAGAGCTTCGGTGCGGCACCAAGCCCACGTGAACCCTCATAGCAGCCTTTTGTTCCTTGCAAACTGAAATACGAATTTGCCGGTCGATTTGAGAGCATATCAATCCGAATCTTGATTAACCCACCACAATCTGTTTTACACAGCATCATTACTGTATCTTCCATCGCGTGTTCGGGATCGGTGTTAACGCCGGTGCCGAGGGAACAGACACTCGCGACACGACTACCAAACCATTGAAGTACCGGACCGAGGCTATGTGTTGCGTAGTTGCACCGATTAATGCCAACCTGCCAGTAGTAGCGCCACGTCGGATTACCCTCTGCATCGTGGTGGAGCGATTTGATGTTATGGAGATACTCCCCTTCCCCGAAATAGACATCCCCGAACATACCAGCCTCTACGATGCTGCGGATCAGGACATTTGGCTTGGAATAGCACGTATTTTCAGCCATTGTGTACTTGGCAGAAGCCTTCCGAACCGCCCGAACTAAGTCGTAGCACTCCTCTAACTTGACGGCAGCGGTTACCTCGCTGATGACGTGTTTTCCGGCTTCCAACGCTTCAATCGACTGCGGCACGTGCAGATTCTCCGGCGTGGCAAGCACAACAAGATCCACTGCGTCCAGCATTGCTGTATAATCTGTAAACTTCTGTGGGATATCAAAGCGTTCGGAGACGCTTTGAAGCGTTTCTTCATTGATGTCACAGACTGCCGTCAGATCGGTTTCTGCTATTGCTTTAAAAGGTGCTACGTAAGAACTCCCGCGGTGTGCTCCAACGATTCCGACTTTGAGTTGATTCGCCATTGTGTCCCTCCTCCGATTTTGCCCCGTCGAAACTTGTGCTACAAAAATCTATTGTGATAGCATAGCACATTGCGCACAATTTATCAGTATAATTTCCAACTGCTTTAACCACCAAGTTATGCCTATAGTGAACGTTTTCCTCACTCTTTTAATTTGAAAGCACAGCGAGGATTTGATATACTTAACATGACTGCTGATGCGTCGCTGGTAAAGTTGCCACCTATGCATAGACATAGCACCCCTACAGGGTGCAGTTGCTTAGATACGCTGTTTCTATAGATATATTACCCCTACGGGGTAGGAAAACACCTGAAGAATCTTCTTAGAATGTTCAAAAACTCGTTAGTAGCAACTTGGGTTAGTAATACAAGAGGTAAATTGAACACCCCCATATTCCAATATGGGCTTGTAAGTCCTATCTTATACCATTTCTAAAAGTTTATATCGCATTAACCACCCTTTAGTGCACAGACTAACAGTCTATGCTACAAGGGAACACAAACTAAAAGTTTATGCTACAATTTCAATCAGAAATGGTATTACGTCAAACAATGAACAACAAAACGCTCGATCATTTGCTCATCGCGCTCACAGTTTTATTCGATCTCTGCTTCGTTGCCACCGCAATTGTCGTAGCGTATTGGGTCCGATTTGAATCAGGTTGGACCCCTGAAGCCCTCGCGTTTCATAAAGGTGGCACCCCGCCTCTTGACGACTATTTCCGACTCATCCCATTGATGGTGATTATCTGGTTAATGACATTGAAGGCTTTAAAGCTCTATCATCCGGAGAGCAACGCGACCCTTTCAGCGTTCTGGGCACTCTGCAAAGCCGCCATCATCGCGCTCATTGCCACGTTAGCCGCACTCTTTTTCATCTATCATCACGAGGCCTACTCACGCTGGGTTATGCTTCTCGCTACCGGTTTCAGCCTCGTCTGGTTGTTTCTCGGACGACTCGTCCTTTACCGTTTCCGACAGGCGATCCATGCCCAAGGGGTCGGTGTCAGTCGAGTCGCACTCATCGGAAATTGTGATGTCCGCGCGGAACAGTTTATTGGTGTTTTGAAAGCAAGACCGAATAGTGGATACGAACTGGTTGGTATAGTCACCGAAACGGTAGGTGTTGATGATTCGGCGGTGCCGTCCCTTGGTGAAAGTCAAGATATACTTGAAATCGTGCAAAAGTATCGACTTGACACGCTTTTCATTTCATCGCCGACGGTGCCAAATGAAACTATCCTCCAAATTCTCCATGCCTGCGAAGGTGTACCCGTCCAAATCAATGTCCTCCCCGAGCTTTCCGAATTTATCAAAGGTGGCACAGCTATCACTTTTTTTGAAGGCATACCGGTACTACAATTGCGGGAGACACCGATGCAGGGTGTAAGTGGCATCGTCAAACGTCTAATAGATATTGGTTTCAGCCTGTTTGCCTTGATAGTGTTAAGTCCCCTAATGTTAACGATCGCTATTATTATACGCCTAACATCACCCGGCAAAGCGATTTTCCGGCAGGAACGTGTCGGCAGAGCGGGAAAGCCGTTCCGCATCTACAAATTCCGTTCCATGCGCGCCGATGCTGAAGAAGAAGTTGGGCATGTGTGGGCAAAAAGCGATGATTCGCGGCAAACCTCACTTGGAAAGTTTCTCAGACGCTGGAGTTTGGACGAACTACCTCAGTTTTTCAATGTCCTTAAAGGCGATATGAGTCTCGTTGGACCGAGACCAGAGATGTCAGGTCTTATTGACATGTTCAGTGAATCAATCCCGCACTACCTCGCTCGGCAGCGCGTCAAATCTGGCATGACAGGCTGGGCACAAGTCAACGGTTTGCGTGGCAACACCTCTCTTGAGGATCGGGTCAACTATGACCGATACTACATCGAAAACTGGTCGCTCGCCTTAGATATCAAAATCATTTTGAAAACGTTATGGGCAATCAAAAAAGGCTGACACCAATTTTTTATTCCGCAAAATACCGCCGCACAAAGGGCCATGCGCCTGTTTTGTAATAACGGTGCCCACCTTCACCGATAAAGAGTTCACATCTATCCCCAACGCCAGCAATCTCATAGATAGTTTTCAGCCGCTCGTAAGCGAATTCGACGTGATCTATTGGGAAAATCCCGTCACCTTGCCCCGCAATCGCGCAAAACGGACGCGGTGCGATTAAGCCCGCGACATCGTACATCTCCCCCAGTCGCATGACTCCCGGCACATAGTTACATTCGCAATGCCGGATCATACCGATGCTCCCTTCAAACGTACAAAAATAGCAGCTCGGTACCGCTACAGCAATCCGAGTTTCGCATGCTGCGGCGAAAAGCGAAACCGTCCCACCGCCGGAGTTGCCTGTAATCGCAATACGTTCGGCATCTATCGGTAAGTCCTTTATCGCCCAATCAATGAGGCGCGACATGTCCCACACCCGCTCACCGATCGGGGTCCGCCCGACGAGTATGCTATGAACCAACTGATGTCGGCATGAGTGCGTATTATTCGCTTGTTTATCCGCATCAGTCCGCGTTTCACCGAATGCCCGCGTTGTCGGTGCAATAGCGATATAACCTTCCTCAACGGCTGCCTGTCGTGCGATGTCACGCTCACCTTCCAGCATGTGTTCTTCTTCTGTTTCCGTATGCGCAATGCCGGCGTAGATATGCGGATGGTTATGCCCGTGTGGTGCGAGGATTAGTGGTACTTTGCCTTCGACTGTTTTCGGACGAAGCAGATAAAACGGCAACGGCACCGTCGGCTCTACCCACAGATACCAGCTTTCGCGGAAGTGGTTATCCATATCCAAGACTTCGAGTTGTTCCGCTTTCGGGACGTAGCCTGCCAAATCGGATTCCATGTTATCCAAACCGAGGATTTCTCGTAACTCTGGGCGAAAATTCGCTTGCCATGCTAACAACCCTTCCCGTGTGGTTTCCTGAAATTCGTATTTCCGCGGTACAGTGTCGTATAAGTTTTTGAAATGTGTTTCAGCGTTGTACATTACGGGTTTCTCCTTCATAGATGCGGCGATCAACTTGACAAAATTTTTAGCACTGCTATAATGTGAATCATCATAGACGACACTTGCAGACCTGTCAACTCTTTTAACGATCTCAGACACCATCGTGAAACGGTACCCAGGAGTCATAATTAAAAAAATGAAAATATTGATAACCGGCGCGAGCGGTAGACTCGGCGAGTTTGTAATCCGAGAATTAGCAGCAGAACACTCACTGGTGCTGATGTCGCGCAGAACACCACCCGATGAATTCTCACATCTGCCCTTTGTTCAGGGCGACCTGAACAACTTTGAGGATTGCCAGCGCGCTGTTGAAGGCGTGGACGCAATCCAGCACCTCGGTGCACAGCCGGGTCCTGTTGATCACCCAGACCTACGGGCAGGCGCTGAAGAGAGGGGCATACCCTTCGATGCGACCTTCAAAACGAATATGCTCGGCACCTACTACCTCATGCAAGCCGCGATTGAAGCAGATGTCCAAACAGTCGTGATGTCCGGTAGCAATTGCGCATTAGGGCACGGCTTCCGAATCAGCAAAACACACATTCCGATAGATTACCTTCCGATAGATGAAGAACACCCTTGTTATCCTGAAGATTCCTATAGTTTCTCTAAACGCTGTGGCGAAGACCTCTTGGCGAGTTATACTCGTGCCTACGGCATCCGAACATACATTACACGTCCCGCCGGTATCAGTCCGGAAGATCGACGAAAACAGATGGCAGAGAACGCCAAAGAGACAACCGCTTGGACACCGTGGCTCTGGTGTTGGGTAGGCAGTGAAGATGTCGCGAGTGCGCACCGTTTAATCATGGAAAAGGCAGACACACTGCCACCGCACGATGTCTATTTTCTGAACGCAGATGATACGTCCGCGTTGGAGCCTTCTCAAGAACTGGTTGAACGTTTTAAACCTGAGTTCCTTCCAAAAGTCAGAACGCTTGAGGGACATCAATCATTCATCAATTGTGATAAACTCAAAAACGCTGTCGGGTGGCAACATGAAACAACGTGGCGGCAATTTTTTTAATTTTGCTTGCGCGCAGTCAATGCAACTTCGCAAAAAACACCTTTTGGTTGGTTCCGCACGCGCCGTTGTTGCGTGCTACGATTTTTGGCTTTTGGAGGAATTATTATGAAAACCACCAGTGACAGAGTACGCATCGGTGTTATCGGTGTAGGGAGCATCTCGGTGCGTGGCATCCTTCCGCATCTCACCCAAGCCGATGTCCAAGATAGATTAGAGGTAACGGCTGTGTGTGACCCAGTTCCCGGTAGGGCACAAGCGGCATCTGAAAAATTCAACGTTCCGTATGCATATCAGACCTACGACGAACTCTTAGCGGATGGACATGTAGACGCTGTTAGCATTGCATCACCCATCGGCTTGCATTATGAACAAGGAAAACTCGCGATTGAACACGGTCTACACGCCCATTTCAACAAAACAATGACGACCACCGTCGATGAGGCGGACGACCTTATTGAATCGGCGGCACGTAAAGGCGTGAAGTTAGTGGCTTCTCCCGGACAGATGCTCCACCCGATCCACCAAGAGATCCGCAAGCTCATCAATGAAGGTGCCATCGGAACGTTGACATGGGCAGCGACGGGTTCCGCTTTCGGGAAATACCACGAAAACGAATCTGTTCGGCACGGCGACGATCTGCTCTCGAATATCAATCCTGCATGGTACTTCCGCAAACCCGGCGGCGGTCCGCTTTACGATATGACCGTCTACGGTCTGCACACAATGACTGGTATTCTTGGACCTGTGAAGCGTGTAACAGCGTTCTCTGGTGTTCGCGTCAAGGAACGTGAATTCCGAGGCGAGATGCTCCCTTGTGATATGGACGATAACACCTTTATTCTCCTTGACTTCGGCGATGCCTTCTTCGGTTTTATCTATGGTGCCGCAGCGGGACATGGAATCAAAGGTGGATTGGCAATTCACGGGACAGCTGGCGCAATCGAAGGCAGCACCCTTAACGGTGAACCAATTGACGCACCGAAAAGGGAGTTACCGCACGTCGTGGGACCGCATCGGAATATTCAGGAGTCACACGTCTATGAGGATATTATGCAGCTGGTGGATTGGATTCGCGAGGATAAACCGACAATTGTAACGGCGGAGCATGCGCGGCATGTCATAGAAATTTTCGATGCAGGGTACCGATCCGCGCAGACAGGACAAGCACAAGATCTACGCACAACGTTTTGAAGGAACAATCCTCTATGCCAAAAGCTTTATGTATTGGTGAACTCCTCATTGATTTTGTTTCCACAACGCCTGATGTGACACTCGCTGAAGCCCCAGGATTTGTCAAAGCACCCGGCGGTGCACCTGCCAATGTTGCCGTTGGCTTAGCTAAGCTCGGTATGGATGCCGGGTTCATTGGCAAAGTGGGCGCGGATGCGTTCGGCGATTTCCTGCGCGAGACGCTCCAACAGAACAGTGTTAATACCGATTACCTCATTTCAGGGGAAGGGTCTCGGACGACCTTAGCCTTCGTCGCCACACGCTCCGACGGTATGAAAGACATCACCTTCTATCGCCACCCGGGTGCCGACATCCAACTCTCTCCTGACGAAATTGATACCGACTATCTTAAATCAGCGGAGTTGTTCCATTACGGCTCTGTCAGTCTCAGCCATTCGCCGAGCCGAGAAGCGACACTCCACGCCATCCAATCTGCGAAAGCGGGCGGGGCACTGCTCTCCTACGACCCGAATTTACGGTTGATGCTCTGGGATAACGCCAGCGATGCCAAACATTGGATCTGGGAGGTAATGCCCTACGCGGATGTCGTCAAAATTTCGGAAGAGGAGTGGGAATTCGTCACAGGAGACATAGGCTTGGAGCACGGCATTGAACGCATTCTTGGACTCGGCGTGAAATTGCTCGTTGTAACTTTAGGCGAGCGTGGCTGCTATTACACAAACGGTTTTGTTGATGGTTTTGTTGATGGTTTTATTGTTGACGTGATTGACACGCTTGGCGCGGGGGATGCCTTCGTCGCTGCGATGCTCATCCAACTGATGCAGCATGCAGACCTTACATCGCTTGAAAAAGTTCGGCTTGATGCTATCATGCGATATGCGAATGCAGCGGGCGCATTGGCAACGCAGAAGGTCGGCGTAATTCCTGCACTCCCTACGCCTGTTGATATTGAAGGTTTCCTATAGAGATCGCTCCTACAGAATCATTCGGCTTTTTACGTTCTGTCTGTTGGGGCGGCGATCATTACATTTTCTAAGTATAAAGGATAATTATAATGGAATCACTAAATCGGTTTGGTATTTTATTACTGGCTTCATTCATCATTTTCGTTGTTGCTGTAATGTCCGTGCAAGCCGCTACTTTGAACATTACGGTGACAGATACACGAACTGGCAACAAACTAACTGATGTTTCTATTACCGCCACATTTGAGGACGGTACTGTTGCTACGGGGAATAGCGACGCAAGCGGCACGCTTGAAATTTCAGATTTGGCTGTTGGTGTCTATACGATTACCGTATCGTCTCCCGGTTATACCGATACAGTCGTGTCAGAGGTTGCGCTTGCCGATGATGAAACGAAGTCTTTAGAAATTACACTCTCTTCAGAAACTATCCAACTTGAACAGATTTCCGTTACGGCCTCGCGTCGTCGAGAAAAGGTGCTTGAAGCACCCGCATCCGTTGCGCTTGTTGGGGATTCGGAAATCAAAGACCGAGTCTCACCAAGTGTTACGGAGCACTTAAAATCGGTACGTGCGGTAGATGTCGTGACCGCAGGACTCGGTGCGTCGTATGTTGTCGTTCGCGGCTTCAACAACGTTTTTTCGGGTTCACTTTTGTCACTCGTTGACAATCGGATTGCAAGTGTGCCTTCGCTACGGGTCAATAGTTACAGTTTCATTCCGACGATAAACGAAGATATTGAGCAGATTGAAGTCGTCTCGGGTCCCGGCGCGGCACTCTACGGTCCGAACAGTGCCAACGGTGTGATGCACATCATCACTCGCTCACCCTTCACCTCTCAAGGAACGACCGTTAGCATTGGCGGTGGTGAACGGAGTATACTCATGGGTTCCGTTCGACATGCAGGCGTTGTCAATGAGACGATCGGTTATAAATTTTCAGGAAATTATTTTCGTGGAAATGATTGGCAAGAGGGGCGCGCGAAGGAAGATGTTGAAGGTCCCGGAGAACCCATATTTGATACTTACAAAGCCAGCGGTGAGTTTCGTGTTGATTATAGTCCAAGTGAGGACATGACCACAATCCTTGCCAGTGGTTTCACACAAGCCACCGGTATTGAGCTAACAGGTATCGGTGCTGGTCAAGCGAAAGACTGGACTTACGGTTATCTCCAAGGACGTTTCATTTACAAAGACCTCTTTGCACAAGCCTTTTGGAATCGTAGCAATGCCGGAGATACCTATATTCTGCGAACAGGTCAACCAACCATAGACAATTCTGATTTGTATGTCGGACAAATTCAGCACGGTTACAACTTTGGTGATTGGCAACGCTTTACTTACGGTGCAGATCTATTACTCACCCGTCCCGATACGGAAGGGTCAATTAACGGGCGCAACGAGGACAATGACAATATCAATGAGATAGGCACCTATTTGCAGTCAGAGACAAAAATCCTTCCGCAGTTAAAGTTCATCGCTGCTGGGCGAATTGATGACCACAATCAACTTGAAGATATGGTCCTTTCCCCACGTGTCGCGCTTGCCTATCAACCCAACGACGACCATAATTTGCGAGTAACCTATAACCGCGCCTTTAATACACCAACCACTTCAAACCTGTTTCTCGATATTTTGTCATCTGTAGATCCATTCAAGTTGGGTGCCAACTTTCAATCTGCATTGGGTTTCAGTCCTAATATTGACATACGGGCACAAGGCGTAGTTGCCGAAACGGGGTTCACCTTCAAGAGAAGTACGGACGGTCGTCCGGAGTTTCGCTCTCCCTTCTCGCCACTGGCGAAACTTCCAGCAGAAACCTATATCCCGCTTGACGATCCTGTTTTTACCAACGTTATGTGGAGTGTCGGGCGCAGTGCCGTCATGAGCGCAGCGCTTCCAGTTTTTAAAGCAGGTTTAACCGCAGGTGGGCTTCAAGAACCTGTAATCGCAGCCCTCGCTGATGGGTTTGATAACCTTATTCCAAAACAGGTGACGGGTGTAAAAAATGTTTTACGCTCGCTTGATCCGCAGGCAGGTGACTTTGTTGATGTTGAAGATGTCAACGACGTTAACCCCCTTAAACCGACGATTACGCAGACGTACGAAGTCGGTTACAAAGGAATCCTCATGAACAAATTGGCTTTCTCTGCCGATGTGTATCACTCAAGAATTAAGGATTTCGTCGGTCCCTTAGTTGTTGAAACCCCCAACGTATTTTTGGACCCGACAACGTTGGGTGCTTCTCTGGGTAAACAGATTACTGTAGCCTTAGCTGACCCTGCAAACGCGGGTTTAAAACAAGCACTGCTTGCGTTCGATACACCTTCACAAGGCGGAAATGGCAACGGCTCGCCCGTTGATGAGTTGGTAATGCTGTTCGTTGCAGGCACCGAAAACAACGGTGCTGCTTTCATACCCTTTGGCACGGTGACACCTGAACAAGCAGCAGATCCGAACGCTATCATGCTCACCTATCGTAACTATGGTGATATTTCGCTCAACGGGTTGGATGTGTCGTTTACCTATTATCTCAATCCGAGTTTGAGTTTCGGAGCAAACTATTCGTTTGTTAGCAAGGATCTTTTTGAGGATGTTGATGGACTTGGTGATATTGCACTCAATGCACCGAAAAATAAATTTGGGGCGAGTATTCAATACCTTAACGCGGATCTCGGATTAGGCGTAGGACTCCGAACGCGTTTTGTGGCGGGTTTCCCTGTGAGATCGGGTGTTTATATCGGTGATCTTGAATCGTATTACACGATTGATTTGAACGCGGGCTACGAAATACCAGTCGGTCCCAGACCGCGTCTCTCGTTGACGGTCCAAAACCTCCTGAACCGTAGACACCAGCAATTTATCGGATCCCCCGAAATCGGGCGTTTGTCTATGGTACGTCTGACGCAGACCTTCTAATCAGTCGTTGAGATGCAGGCGAGGTTCCAAATCCGAGATCCGCTTTTTATTTTAGGATGCGCGCCTCGCTTTAACGGCGTACATGGGCCAGGAGAAATAGAAATCATCGCCAGCGGGTTTAACTGTGTAATACTCTCGTGCCTCATCAGGCGAGAGCTGCGCAAACGCATCACGGATCTCCTGCACGACCTCCGGTGGGTTTTGCGCTGGACGTACCCACCACAGAAACGACATCTGGGCATTTCGGACGTGTGCTGTCTTTTCAATGGAGAATCCGGCATCTTCAATCATCGCATTCCATTGCGATGGTGGACGACCGTAGACGTGTGAGTTATCTCGGAGTGTCTCTACGCGGTTCTGCCACGCGATCAGTTTCTCCGATTCCGGTGAAACGGAATCTGCCATACAGAAGAGTCCACCTTTCCGTAAAACTCGATGAACTTCACTCAAGAATGCTCGGACATCTTGAAAGTGATGCGGGGCAAGCCGACAGGTCACTAAATCTAACGAAGCCGTGGTAAATGGCAGAGATTCTGCAGCAGCAACCGAAAACGCAATGTTCTCTATCGCCTGTTCCTGCGCCAACTCAGCTGCCTTCGCGACCATTTCTGGTGTCAGATCTGTAGCGACTACGTGCGCAACCTTGGGAGCGAATGTAAAGGCTGTGAAACCTGTGCCTGTCGCAATATCCAGCGTCCGTTCAGTCCCTTTGGGGTCGGCAAATTCGAGGATTACGTCTAAGGTGTCGCCTGTGGCGTGTGCGATGCTTTGCGCGTAGTAATCGGCATGCTGGCTAAACTGATCTCGAACAACGGTGTGTATGGATTTCATAACTGACAGCTAATTAAAAAGAATAACCCCGCGTGCGTTTTCTCCCGCTTCCATATCTGCAAATGCCTCATTAATCTGCTCAAGGCGATACTGCCGCGTGATGAGTTCATCGAGTTTTAAGGTGCCTTCCTCGTAAAGGCTCAGCAGTTTCGGCATATCCACCCGCGGTTGACATGAACCGTAGAATGAACCGATTAACCGTTTTTCACTTGAGACGAAGCGTTGCGCTGGAATACTAAACTCGGATTCATGATGCGCCATCCCTACGATAACAGCACTTCCAGCGGGTCGGACCATGTCGTATGCTTGCACAATCGTTTTCGGATTTCCAATGACTTCAAATGCGTAATCTACTCCCAAGCCGTTTGTTAGTTCACGAACCGCTTCAACGGGATCACCTTCAGCGGCGTTAACGACATCCGTAGCACCAAAGCGTTTGGCGAAATTGAGTTTCTTTTCTGCTATATCAATAGCGATAATCCGTTCTGCTTGTGCGAGCACGGCACCTTGAATTGCGTTCAAACCGACACCGCCGGTGCCGATAACCGCTACGGTGCTGCCCGGTTCTACTTTTGCAGTATTGAGTACTGCACCAACGCCTGTTGTTACGCCACAACCTACGAGCACTGCCTTCTCTAAGGAGTAATGCGTGTCGATCTTCACAAGGTTTTGCTGTGGAACGACCATGTATTCCGACATTGTGGCAATCCGTGCCATCTGGAGGATTCCATCGCCTGAGTTGTTATAGAGACGATATGTGCCATCCAATTGGAACCCGCGGGGTACGTCGTAAGTTTCGCAGAGACAGACCCGCTCCATCTGGCACATTCGACAACTCCCGCAATAACTGACGAAAGATAGAATCACGTGGTCACCCGGATGAAAACCAACGACATCCTTCCCAACATGTTCAATGATGCCAGCCCCTTCGTGACCAAGCACAACAGCCGCGTCGTAATATATAGTACCAGTGACCACTGATAGATCGGAGTGGCAGACACCACTTGCCGCAGTCCGAACGAGGACTTCGTTTGCCTTCGGATCGTCTAATTCAAGCTCCTCAACGACGACCGGTTGGTTATGTTCATACATAACAGCAGCGCGCGTTTTCATGCATTTCTTTCCTCCATAGTCTTTCCTCAACGATAGGCTTAGCGGCGATGTGTGATAGTGTTCAAAGTTTCCCTTCTTTTTTTAACTCGGCTCGAATTTCCTGATACGGGCGAGACTCAGTTTCGGTTTTAACCGCGGCATCCATCTCTAAAATGTCCTCTAAATCCTCAAGGTGTTCTATGAGAAGGCGATACTCCTTCATTGACAAAACCACAGCGGTTTTCCGCCCATTGTTATTGACAAGATATTTGGGTTTAATGTCGAGCATAAGCATTCTCCAAACGAGCAGCATAGGTGTGGTTTGGCTTATAGTAACGATTCCAGATAGTTTCTCGCCTTTCGCATTGAGTCAACAGGATCGGATTCACCCTCATAAACAACCGAAAGGCACCCGTTGTAACCAACTCCTCGTAGGATCTCTAAAACGCGGGGGTAATCTAACCATTCCTCAACACCACTATCAATCTGATAAAACTTGGTGCGGACATAGATGGCGTGAGGGGCTGTTTGTTCAATGCTTGCATAACAGTCGTAGCCTGGATGTGGAGAGCCTCGATGTCCACTTGCTCCGGGTGAACCGGCGTACTGCCCCGTATCCAAAATATGTGTGAAATACGGATGATCCGTTCCGTTCAAGGCACGCAAAACGGCAGCACCATCACGTGTAACGTTGTTGTGGTTGTGATTTTGTAAACCGACGAGGATCCCTGCTTCATGTCCGTATTCAGCGACCTCTTTGAAGGCTTCAATCATCGGTGGCCACAAAGTCTCTTCATCTTCGCAGTCATCAGGAACGTAGGCAGCGAAGACTCGAACGAGTGGGCAGCTCATAAAAGAAGCAACATCGATCCACTGTTTAATGAGCGCGATCTGTTCCGGGTGTTCGGCAACAGGACGACCGAAATTATTACTAACCCCGATGTACCCTAACGGTAATCCTTTCCGAGCGAGATCTTTCTTCACGTCCCGCAGATAATCTGCATCGGTAGATTCAAACGCGCTTGAATGCAGCTCAATGACATCAAAACCGAGATCGTACACGATTTGTGCAAAAGCGGTGGCAGTCGTATTTCTCACATTCAGAGACATAGTTCCCAATTTCATCATAACAGATTCTCCTTTTTTGGTGCCGAGCGAAATTGTCTGTTCACGCGTTTTTCAAACGGTCTATTCACTTACTCAAGTTTTCATTTTTCTGTTCGTGAAGTAATGTTTGGGTCTGCTGATTCAGTGCTGTAAGGAATTTCTGCAAGCTTTCCTGAAGTTCTTGAAATTGCTCTTGGCCTGCCTCAAGCCCTTTAATGCGTGCGTTAAAGCCTTCCAAACGCGTGAGTTGATCGAGAATGTCTTGAATCAGGTCTTGAATTGCGTTGAACCGTTGCTGCTCCTCTTCCAGTCGTTGTATCTTATCTACCATTATTGCAAATTCTTGCTGGGTCTGGGTCAACTCTTTTTGAAGGTTTTGCGTAAAAGTGATTAATCTTTCTAAAGTGTTGGTTGTTCTATAAATAGTTTGCTCAGACTGACCGCGATCTTTTTGTTCCTGAGGTTGTGTATCCGTTTCTGGAGAAGCTGGAGGAGAAGCGGTAGCAATTTCATCTGGTTTCTGCGTCGTTTCTGCAGCAGCTTGGCTCGGAAAAATACCGATTAACTTAATGTGATACGAGAACTGGGGATACGGTTCTTTCCGTTCGCTGTATGTGATTTGCACACGTATCTCTTCATTAACTCGCAGGTTGGTCAGCATGTTGTGAATATTGCGAATCGCTACTTCATTGTAACCAAATGTTTCATTTTTCTTTGGATTTAATTGCCGAAGATACCAATAGAGTTCCAACCCATCGGTGCTCTCGCGTTCTAACCCTTCGTTCGTTAAAACACCCACTATTTCCAGATTTTCAGCGTCTGATGATGTCTGCTCGTTTGGCACGACAATATCTAACGGTACTTCCCCCTGAATAGCCTTCATTCCAAGGATCCAATTCATTGCTGATGTTCTACTACTGTACACGATGAAGTCGTAGGTGATTGCCATAGTTCTCTCTTTGGTAATAGTTTTCAGTCTTCGGTCTTCAGTTTTCAGTGAAAGAGGTTTTGGTTTAACGAAAGATGTCTTTACCGACACCTGATAACTGATAACTGACAACCATTTATGCAGAGGCATTCAATTGTCGGTGAGACCTCACAGAGGCAAAGGTAAATGATGCTATCAGAGATGGCGTGACTTTTCACGCCATCTCTGATAGAATACACCTCATTATACAACCACATATTTTGAGGTGAACCATGACGAAA
>JAJECN010000056.1 GCA_022821965.1 Candidatus Poribacteria bacterium | reverse complement strand
ACTGATCGTCGGTGGGAGGCGTTTCCCTTCCACGACCACTGTTTCGAGTTTAAAGGCTGCGCCGAGGTGTATTTTGACTTCCGTGGTGTCGCCGCTGCTAATGTCAACGGAGATTTCTGTAGGTTGGGGTTCAAGCGGATGGGTAACGACGAAAGTATAGGTGCCTTCGGGAAGGTCTGTGAATCGGAAGATACCTTTTTCATCAGTTTTTTGGGTGTGTTCTGTTTCGGTAATGCGGACATCCGCGGCTGCGAGGGGTTTTCCTGTGCTTTGCTGATAGACGGTTCCTTGAATATCGCCGGTTTCGGCAAGGGCAGGTAGCGTTATAATCATCAATAAAAATATGATAGACAATAGCTTTTCCATGATGGAAACATTAACCTCCGATTTGTTTGGTTGTGTCCAAGTCAACGTAAGTTTTGGACAGCTTGCGGATTCTAACCCGTCGAAAGACAGGTCGGAGTCAGCAAATCTGTGATGCAAAATCAACAACGCCTTTTCTAACGTAAGTTTCAAATTTTTAGTTTACTTAAGATTTATTTCCTTGCCAGGACGCAGAAAAACCAAGCGTGTAGATTGCCTCGGGTGTGTTTATAGGGGTTAGCTGTCGGTTGGGAAAGGGCGAGGATGGGATCCTCACCAACAGTGGTGGAAGCGGATTTGTTTAATGGTATTAGAGCGTTTGATTCAGAACCCGATTGTCAAGCCGATGTAAGGGATGATGGGGAGCTGGGGTACCTCCTGCACATTGTCACCCGCCGGATTATAGTACTTGATAGTATTTCTACGATTGTAAACATTCAGAATTTCGAGAAATCCACCTATTTGCCACCCTTTACGATGCCATGTCTTGCTCACACGTATATCTAATCGGTGATAGGAAGGTAACGATACCAAAGGTATTTCATCCTCACCTTGAATATCACTGAAAATGGGTTGCATGCCACGTGTGATCGGGTCTTGGATCAGGAGGATTTCGCTTACGTGCGTGCCAGACGTTCCGCTTGAATACTGCCACTTCCCGCCAATCTCTAAAGTTGGGCTGATGCTATAGTTACCGACGAGACTGATAATATGTGTGTTATCAAAGATGTGTGGTTCATAGGGCGCATCAGGATGTGCGCGCTGCTCCCTATGTGTCCATGTATAAGAGAACCAACCGAAGAACTTTTCATTGACGCGGTGCCGTAGGAATGCCTCTGCGCCACCGATAAATCCCATGCCCTGATTAAGATAATTAGGCACAATTTGCGCGCCAATATTATTAGCAGATTCGGTTTGATTTGCTGTTACTAAGTCCCGTAGGCTTTTGTAATAGGTTGCGAGTTTGAGTTCTGTCTGTGATGAAACATCGTGTTCAAACTCCATAATATAATGGTTCGCAGTGCTGGATTTTAAGTCTCTATTTCCATTCTCGGCAAGCACCTGATAAGCCAATGGACTCTGTTCATAAGTCCCGTAAGCAAAGCGGAGCGTGGCGTTATTGGAGAGTTTTACACT
This sequence comes from Candidatus Poribacteria bacterium, assembly GCA_022821965.1. Taxonomy (GTDB): domain Bacteria; phylum Poribacteria; class WGA-4E; order WGA-4E; family WGA-3G; genus WGA-3G. The sequence continues at coordinate 181,415 of JAJECN010000056.1, read as the reverse complement.
CAAGCTGCCGCGCGGTTGAACGGAGAGTTCCTCCGTTAGATTGAGGTAGTCAAACCGCATACCGAGTGCGAGTGACAGAAATGAGAGTGGATCGTATCGTCCCTGTAGATACCCTTCTGAGCGTTGAAAATCGTACCAGAACTCATCGCGATCTGCCTCAGGGCGGATTATCTGATAGACCTCGTTATCGCTGTTTATCAATTCTTCATCTTCATGCAATATGGCAGTTATATCTGAATCGGTTAACCCTTCATATATTATGCCTCGGTCCTCAAAACTATTTGCTGGGCTAAATGTGAAGAGCAGTCCGGGTTCAAATCGGAACTTAGGCGTTAGCTGGTAAGAGACATCTCCACGGAGTGTATAAATTGGAACATTAACCTTTATGTTGTTGTACGTGGATCTTTGGGATATAAGTTCTCGTTCTATTTTCCTGCCGTCCACCTCCGTTAAGAAAGTTTGACCGAAAATTGCCTCAAAATCCGCATTAAGAAAAGTGAAGGCGTGGGTGAAAGAGATGTTGGATGTTAGGTTTTCAGTGAACTCTGAACGGAGATGGATACCTTGTGCTTCAAAACCGTTTCTGAAGTACGCAGAAAAGTCAGTCCCCTCTGTAGCACTTTGTCTGATATTAAAGTGGTCGTTTGTTCCAAAGGCGTTGACAGTGAGATGATGTTTTTCGGCAAGTTCGTAGGCAAATTTGAGTTGGTAATCCGAAAAGTAGGGCCACACCAAATTTTCAAGAAACAGTAAATCTTCAAGAAACAGTCCAGCAATGAAATCAAAATAACTTCGTCTTCCCCCGGCATGAAAGTAGCCTTTATCGCCGATTCTACCTTCAAGCATCCCTTCGGAATAGAGAACGTTAAGGTTGAATTTACCACTCAACCTCCGATCATCTGTTTGGTTACGGGAGAGGATGTCAAGGACAGTCTGTGAATCTAACCCGAATTCGGCACCGTAACCACCGGCGTATACATGAATGTCCTCAATGATGTCAGAATTGATTGTTGAAACAAGTCCGCCGTAGTGAAAAGGATAGCCGAACGGTGTTCTGTCAAGGTAGTAAAGGGTGTCTCCGGGACCACTGCCGCGAATATAGAGGATGCCGAAATAATCGTTTGGGATACCGATGCTTGGGAGTGTCATGAGTCCTTTAAGCGGGTCGTTGGTAGTGCCGGGAATGCGTAGGAGTTCACTGCCGCGGACTTCGGTGCGACTCACCGTTGGTGGAAGCCGTCGCCCTTCCACCACCACTGTTTCGAGTTTAAAGACCGGTCCGAGGTGTATTTTGACTTCGGTGGTGTTACCGCTGCTGATGTCAACGAAGGCTTTTGTCGAGGCTGCTTCCGAGGGGTGTGTTATGACGAAAGTATAGGTGCCTTCGGGGAGTTCGGTGAAGCGGAAGATACCCTTTTCATCGGTTTCTTGGTGCTGATCAATTTCAAGGATATGTACATCGGCCGCTGCGAGAGGTCTTCCAGTGCTTTGTTGATAGACGGTTCCTCGAACATCACCGGTTTGCGCAAGAACGGGCATGGACATGGTAATAAAAACAAACAGAACCATAACGAATTTTGGCTTCATGCAGTCGTTTTAACCTCTGCTTCATGTATTACGCAATAATTCAACGTTCAATTGGATTTTTTGGTTGAAATAAGATTCATTCTTCATCAGAATACAAAAAGCCAAGCGTATAGCGTGCATACACTTGACTTTTCTATGTTAGCCGCCTTCACGAATAAGATCTCTAATCTCGCCGAAAGCCTATTCCTGATGTAGTGTAACCGACCTACGGGGTGGACTAAATTCTTGCTCTGTCAATGGTACTGCCATATTCTGATAAACCTGAACCCGATAGGATCCAAAGTCAGGCACGAACATCAATCCATCATCGCTGACAGCAACGGATTTGGGGGAACGCAGGTATTTCTGCGGCTCCAGATCCGCCATGTCTCGCATCCGATTTGGACTGGCGTTCGTCATCATGTAAGCCAGTGACACCTTTGACAAGGTAGCATCGCCGAGGAATTTCTGCACATACCGCCCTTCAGCGTTGAAGAGCTGGATGCGGTCGTTGCCTCGGTCGGCAACATAGATGTCGCCGTGCTGGTCAACATCAATCCCAGCGGGACGGTTGAGTTCACCGTTGCCGCTGCCGGACTTGCCGAATGCGAAGAGGAATTCTCCGTCGGCATTGAACTTCTGCACCCTATCATTTCGCCAATCAACAACATAGACATCACCGAGTTCGTCTACAGCGACACCCCACGGCATGTTAAATTCACCTTCACCGTCGCCATAAGTTCCCCATCCGAAGAGGAACTCGCCGTCTTTCGTAAACTTCTGTACCCGGTGGCTCAGACTATCGGCGACGTAGAGGTTCCCTTCTGGATCGAAAGCGATGCCAGCGGGACCGTTGAGTTGTCCCGGATGGGTGCCGTGTTCTCCCCATGTACCGATGTGTTCACCTTCGCGGTTAAAGGCGACAATCCGATGCAAGTATTCATCGGAGACATAGAGGTTTTCTTCACTGTCGGCGGTAATCGTCACGGGCCATGTGAATTGCCCATCTCCTTGTCCATAACCACCCATTGTGCCGAGGTCTTCGTCTTCAACGGTGTATTTTCGGATCATCGCGGTGCCGTCGCTGCGGCACATAATATATATACGTCCCTCTTTCCCGACTGCGATGTCGATCGGAAAGTTTGTCGTGCGCCGCATGCTTAGAGTCTTGTGAAATGGAAACCCGGCACGCAGCAAGCCATAAGGTCTACCCATAATATATCCCCTCCCGTTGTCCTACGAAAATGGGTGAATCTGTTCAAAATTTCCACCGACGATGTGCGTCGGGTCTACACCCATCCACTGCTCTAAAAGCGTTCCGTATATGCCACGGAAGTCGATGGTGTGTTCAAGGTCTTCGCCGTGTACCCAACGAACCGGATCAAGAGACGGATATTGGGCGTAGAGTCCACCTTTCACGCGATCGCCGATGATGAAGGCACCGCCGCCGGTTCCATGATCCGTGCCACTGGCGTTGTCTCGGATACGTCTGCCGAATTCTGTGAAGACGTACATGACGATCTCTTCAGAGGCGTTCTGTGACCGTAGATCGGTGAAGAACGCTTGGATGGCTTCCGTCAGTTCTGTCAGGAGCCGTGGATGTGTCGGTACCTCGTTGGCATGGTTGTCATAACCGCCGTGCTGCGTGTAAAAGACGCGTGTGCCGAGATCGGCGAGGTGGACGCGTGCGACATCTCGCAGGCTCTTTGCGATTGAGTTTTGTGGATATTCCACTTCGGACTTGTACATCGCTGGTGCCTTCTTGAGTTCATCCGCACCTTTTATCACATCTAATCCAGTTTGGCTGAGGTAGTCCATCACGATGCCGGTGCCGACCGTGCCGCTATACATCTTCTTGAATATGTCAAGTGCTTTTGTGCGCTGTTCCTCATCGCCAATGCTGGTCATCAGTCCATAGTTATCCAAATCACCGACAGAGGTAACAGGAATACCTGAAAGTGCACAGGCGCGCGGCAGTCCCTGTCCGAAACTGACACCTGTTAAGACATTCTGACTCTGTGGATCAAGTTCTCGGACAAGCCTACCGACCCACCCCTCATCACCGATTTTCAGCGGTTCACAGGTATGCCAGATATCCATTGCCCTGAAATGCGAGCGGTTTGAATCAGGGTAGCCAATGCCCTGCACAACGGCGACCTCACCGGCATCAAACATCTCTTTCAGCGGGGCAGCCTGTGGGTGCCAGCCCAAAGCGTCGTCCACTTCTGACGGTAGGACATCTTCCTCTTTGATGCCGACAACTGGGCGCGAATCGTGATAAATCCCGGCTGTGTAGGGAATGAGCGTATTCATGAAGTCGTTGCCACCACTGAGTTGCACAACGACGAGAACCGGGGCTTTCTTGGTTGTACGCATGTCGATGTCTCCTTTTATTCGCTTTCAGCATTGTCCCGCAAGCCCACACGCGGCTTGCGTAGCCATCAACAATCAATAAAGAGGTTTCGTTTAAAAACTACCTCTTGTTACTGACCGCTGACGGTTGAAAGCCGAAGGCTGTACAAAAAGGTTAGCCAAGTTGATACTCTCTTGATGCAACAATTAACTGGAGCATACTGACAAGCAGGGTTTGGTTCTCCTCTGCAGCAGCATCATCTCTAAAATTAATCTCACCGTTCGCCTCAGCGAATTCGGTCAAATACTGACGCGTCGTGTCTCCCACCACCAATGGACCCGCAAATTCGAGGCAACTCTCCACAAATGCTTCTGGTGAGAGCGGATTTCCGTTATTTTTCAATCGTGTAATAATATCCTGAATGCCCGGTTTCGATGCATCACTGACTTCACGAACAGCAAAGTTGACGCGAGCGGTAAGCAACCCGCCGTCGATCCACTCTTTACCGGTGTGCCATCCTTCTACGGTGGGCGGATCGAGAAGTTTCTGTCCCATCAATTGTGTGGCACTCGCATATTGCGCCATCCCGGGTTGTGGACCTTCGCAGGTCCCTATCAGTTTCAGGATTCCCGTAACGAGTTCCGTCGGACTCTTTACCTTCTTGAATCGGGCTTCTTTGAAGAAGTCAGCATTGAAGAGGGCACTGAGGACGTGGGATATATGTCCATCGGATGCCATGAATGCGTCCGCAAGTGTTTCAATTGCGTCTGGGTCCTGCGGCGGTGTCACATTCCACGACGGTACCTGCGGTTCATCAGCGACAAAGAAGTTGTAGAGGTGTCTGGAGATGAATCTCGCACAAGCAGGTTGCTGGACAATAATATTGATGATGTCATCACCGTTGAGGTTTCCGGTATGCCCCAAAAACGTTTTTTCGCTATTGTCGTGTTCCTCTTCAATGAATAGGAAAGGAGGCGTATAGTAACCGTGGGGATACAACGGAATCGGTTGTCCGAATGTCCAGCCTGTAAAGGCGAGAGCGCAATTCTTAATGTCGTCTTCTGTATAGTTGCCTACACCCAATGAAAAAAGTTCAAGGAGTTCTCTACCGTAGTTCTCGTTGGGTTCGCCTTTGCGATTTTCGTTGTTGTCGAGCCAGAAGATCATCGCCGGATCTTTGGAGAGTTCGAGTAAAATGTCTCGTATTTTCCCCATACCGACGCTCCGGAACAGATCAATCTGGTTCGTGGATGCAAGGATGTGCTGGTTCTTGCCAAGTCCAGTTGCGAAGACATGGTGCCAGAAGAGTGCCATCTTCTCTTGAAGCGGGCATCTGCTGTTCAGCATCCGGTAGATCCAAGTCCCGACATAACCCCCTTCACTACCGAAGTAGCGGTCTAAAATATCTTCATCAATGGGGGTCCCGCGTTCGGGATGGACGAGATCATCTACTACGTTCTCGTAGCCTTTTTCGACATAGGCTTCCAGTTCGGTGCGGGTTGTTCCAAACCCTGCGCGGCGCATGAGGTGCGCCATTAACGCAACATCGTTTGACATGTTCACCTCCGATACGTTCACTGTGAGGAGAGACCTCACGTTAGTAACTTTCGATGGAATACCGTTCTGATGTTTCGGTTTCATTGGATTGAGAGAAACCGCTATGAGATTGCCCATATCTTACAATTAAAGTGAAAAAAATGTCAAATGTTTTGTGTTTTGTCCACCAAAGAAGTGTAGATGCAATTTCTTAACAGGGTTGAATTATAAGGTCGGATTTTTTATTTTTTTAAATTATGCACGTTTTTCATTCTAAAGTCGCGTCTTTAATTTATAAAGGATACAAGCAAGTTTAAGTATTAACATTCAAGTTTCACATTCCCAAGTGGGTTGAAAAGTTGGAAGTTTGGAAGTGTTTTGCTTGGGTGTTTCCCGTAAGAAGATGGCACACAGCGCAAATACAAACCGCTTTTGCTCTGTATTCGCGACATCAACTACATCTGTTTAGAACCTGTTTCTTTGGAGGTATATTCCATGAAAAATAAGAAAGTACTCGGTTCCATAGTAACACTGCTACTCATAGGTCTATTCGCGGCAATCCTCACACTGGTTTCGCCGCTGCGAGAGAATCCGGCGGACAATGTCCACGATTGTATTGACGTTGAAGCTACCATTACAAGAAACGCTGACGGTCATATCGTTGACGTTGATTTGAAGAGTAGCGGACGCCTCATATTTCATCTTGAGGAGGGACACAAGCCACATCCGTTAGACTGCAATCAGCAGCAATAAGGCTTGAAATCCTTCTCTTTCTCAAACATCACCGGAAAGGAGATTCCGATGAATACGAAACTTTTTATTTTTTTTATCTGTTTGCATGCAGTTTTTTTCGGATGCGGTTCTGACGACACATCCATCACCGAACCCGACGTAGACAAGGTCATCACCCCCACTATTGCTGAACTTGAAGCTGAACGCGATGCCCATAAGAATCAACGGATCCGGGAGCTTTGGGAGACGTATAATGGACTTGAAAAGGTCGCACCGAACACGGGTATAGGGATTCTCAGAGAAATAGGGAGTCTCTACTACGGCGCGCATCCGCTCAGAGAAGAATGGGTAAAGATTTATCAAGCCATGTTGTGGGATAACGAAACAGACCTTCAGGATCTGAATCGACTTCTTGAAATTGAAGTCCAAATGTTGACCGATATTAATCCGTCAAAGTATGCTAAACTGCTAAAACGTAAAAAGTACGCATTACAGGAAACTAAGGATCATACAGCCGGTTTAAAATTTTTAATCTTCAATGGTAATCTCAAGAAGAAATTCCCCGTTAAGTGGATAAACTTAAGTAGATAAATCAATAACCGTAGTTCTCACAGTCTAAAGGCAGGCAACTCCAGCTCAAAGCGTGATAATCAACGAAACGTTAAACAGGGGACCGCATGAACTACCAGATCGCCTCAAAATATTTATTCCGGCAATTTGTAACTCAAGTTATTAGTTGTAAATCCATCGGATACCCTCTATAGTGTCTTTATCCCAGAAATCCATAGGTGTCAATTTTAGCAAAATAACCTTTATGGTCCCAGGTCCGGTAGGTGCTGTTTTGCGGCGTACTCGCCCAAATGCGACCTGCATTCCAACTGCGCCGGGTTTGAGACATAAACCTTGGACACGCCAAAAAACCCTCTTCAGTCCTGTAAGGACGCAATGTTTATAGCAGCGTGTTCAACCAAAACCTCAAGCCCCGTAGGGGCGGCATTTGTAGAAAGGCTGTTACAAAACACTGCTCCCTAAATTGACACCTATGGTGTCCTTACCCCAGAAATCTAAAGGAGCATCCCGTGCTACTTACTATTGTAACTCAAGTTGCTACCTACAAGATTTTGGGGAGGCAGGCACCGTTTTTCATGAAAGGTGGTTCATTATCCGTAGAGGTTTTGTAGCGCAATCGGATATGTTGGCTCGTTATGGAGGATTCTGATGAAGAGAGACGATGTTCAACTAATTCACGAAATTCTAGCTGGCGACGACGCTGCCTTCAATACCTTAGTTGAAAAATATCAAAAGAGCGTTCACGCGCTCGCATGGCGGAAGATTGGAGATTTCCATCATGCTGAAGAAATTACGCAAGACACCTTTCTCCAAGTATACAGAAAACTCGCGACGCTCAAGGATCCGAATCAATTTGCCGGGTGGCTGTATGTCATTGCGAATCGGCTTTGTATCGCTTGGCTCCGAAAGAGAAAACCTACGATGCAATCGCTGGAGGAGACACCTATGGAAGAAATAGAAGAGTCATCTCATACGCATCATGTATCGGAACAACGCGAAACGGAAGCGAATGCGTACAACGCTGAACTCGTCAAAAAACTTCTGAAAAAACTACCGGAGAGTGAACGCACGGTAATGACCCTCTATTATCTCGGTGAAATGACAACAAAGGAGATTGGCAATTTTTTAGGTGTGTCGGCGAACACGATTACGAGTCGGCTTCAGCGAGCGCGAAAGCGTTTACAAAAGGAACAGGAACGCTTGGTTCATGAAGTCCTCAGCGGCGTGCAGATATCGGCGAATTTAAGTCAGAACATCATGCAAAAAATTACCGATATAAAACCAACATCACCTTTGGCTCCGAAACCATTCCTTCCGTGGGCAGCTTTGGGTGCGGCTACGATTTTGATTCTCCTGCTACTGGGTATGAGCAATCGTTACCTTGTTCGTTTTCAGAAACCTTATAGTTTCGAGGCAACATCTGAACCGACAATTGAAATCGTTGATACCGCTGTCATTCTTGATATAGATTCAAAACCGGATGTGCGAAATCAAATCGGGCGTCCTGGAGCCATTGATAAAAAAAATAACGCCGGTTTGCAGGCTTCTGAGACACTTTTGACATCCGAGGCACAGAGGGACTCTCCTATATCTTCTACATCACAGTGGACACAGGCATCTGGTCCCCAAGGTAGCGATGTTTTCAACATTTTTGCGACAGCAGAAGGGATACTTTATGCTGCTACACCCACGGGTATCTATAGATTGCCAGTGGGTGCACCTGCATGGACACATATTGGTCCCGATATTCCAATAGGAAATTTTCATGTACCTATAGCAGAGCATAGGGACACCCTCTATATTGTCTCTACTGATGAAATCTTCGCTTCAACCGATACTGGTGAGACATGGAATGTTTTTTGTCCCCGTCCAAAAGGACGCACTGTTGGACTCATTATAACAGATGAAACACGGGGCATCAGTTCACAAGCAGATATTACGATGTATCTCGCGTTTCAAGATAAAGGCGTTTTCCGATCTACGGGTGTAGATGGACAGTGGGACCCTCTTAACAAGGGATTGACAGGCAAACGCATTTATGCAGTGGCTGCGGTCGAAAACACAGTGTTTATTGGTACAAATGAGGGGCTTTACCATCTTAACTCTGGTGTTTGGGAGGAAGTGCCAGTAACCACCCAATCCCTTGAGAATAAGGCAATTGCTAACCCGAACAGTGATTTCCATCGTGTCAGTTCTGGTGTTTGGGAGCAGAGACCAGTAGCAACCTTCAATGCTGTTCTTTTCTTGGCAGCCTTTGAAAACAGTCTCTATGTTGGAATGGGTCCAGACCTGTTTGCTGGGAAATCGTCTGAACCGGGACTGTCGAGAGTCGGGATGGGTGGAAACCTACCACAAGGCAAGATCCTCCGCTCAACCAACTTGGGTGAATCATGGACTGAGATCACGCCTAAGAATGAACCTCTCTCTTTTATAGCACCCTTTGGAATAAAGTTTTCAGTTGCCGGTAAGACGCTTTTAGCACAAGGGATCCAACGATTTCGCTCAACAGATGCCGGAGAAACCTGGACCAATCTTGGGATCGATACAAATTTGCTTCCGCATGATAATTTGCGAAGCGTAGCAGTGAATGAAAAGACTTTTTACACAGTCGGGACACTCGGTGTTTACCAAACAACAGATGCGGGGGACTCGTGGCACCTATTTATGAATGGGATGGTAGGAACGAAGATAAAGAATTTGGTAGCGTTCAACGATAGGCTCTATGTGCATACCGACCGTAATGTTGTCCAATCGACCGACAGTGGTGAGTCGTGGAAAAGCCTGCGCATTGATACCGGCGAACGGATAGAAAAGCAGCATTTTCGCATTAATTTCTCTTCTGATTCAAGGTTGGTTGTTGCAGACGGAAGGCTGTATTGGATCTCAGCTGAAAAAGATAATCTACGTATTTTCCGCCTATCTACAGACGGTAATGCCCTCGTTCCAGTGCAAGAAATGCCCTCTTTTGGTCGAGACATGCTGTCCATCGAATTGGTACCTGCTGTTGCGAAAGCGGAAGGAATCCACTTACCTGATGATATGGGGAAGGATCCTAAGTTGACGAAGAGATTACGCGGTATTACAACCGCTGCGAGAGTGGGTGGATTTGCTGCGAGTGACGAAATATTCTATGTGGAGCACCTGCGAGGGCTTTTCAAATGGAAATTTGGCGATTCAAAATGGATAAACACTGGGTTAATAGACCTCGGTAAACAGCCAACTCGGGGCTTGAGAAATGGGTTTGCGTTAGCCGCTTCGGCGGAAAAGGTCTACGTGGGAAAGCGGGATGGTAAACTGTTTCAATCGCTTGATAAGGGAGACAGCTGGAGAGACATTACACCGAATCTCCCATTTCGCTTCACCCGTTTCAAAGAGATAGTTTTTGCGGGTTCAACGGTTTATATCGCAACGGACAAAGGGGTCTTGAGCTCGCAAACTGGCGAACATTGGCGCGTGCTAACCGATAGGATGGAGGCGCGTATCGTGGATAGGTTTGCTGTCGATCACACGAGCGTTTATGGTGCTGGTGATACAGGGATCTACCGCTTGGATGATCGCGGCAAGTGGAAACAGATGTCTCCAGACGTCCCAGATAAAATTGTCTCCCTCGCTGTCAATGACGACAAACTGTATATTGCTACCGAGCGACGCGGGATGTTTCATATCTCACTTCAAGAAAAGTGGTAGATGCGGTTTGTAACTGCCCCGGGGTATTCAAACCCCCTCATTCCGTGCTGGTTTTCATAGAATCTGTTACGGCACGCGGAGCGTGCCTACTACTTTTAACCACACATTCAATATTAGATTACTTATAACCATCCGTCAGCTTAAATGACTCATATAGCGTTTTGGTTTCACCCCCTACCCTCCCTAAAAAAACCCTCCACAATTTCAAGTAATTTTACCAACTCTTTAGATTAAAATCCAAATTTTTTCGATTTTTTTTAAAATTATGCAAGCATCCCGCGAAAAATTGTGTCTTTAATAACTGAAGGAAATCGTGTGCCACATTATTGAAGTTCCACCTGATACCAATTTACCAGCGTTAAACGATTATTTTGTTTCAAATTTTGCGATACCTAACCATGGAATGAGGATGCAGTAATGTTAATGACCTTAATTCAGAAAGAGATGATGCATCATATCTTGAGTGCCCGATTTGTAGCACTCCTGCTGATGTGCCTCTTGCTTGTTCCGCTTACCTTGCATATCAATTACAGCAATTATCGCCAAAATTTAGTGGACTATCAAGAAGCGATTAAACGCGCAAACATTGAAGAGGCGGAAGTGGACCCGAAATCACCACCTGAACCGGAGGAGGAAGTTTCCAAAGTCTTTCTCAAACCGACACCTTTGAGCGTCTTCGCAAACGGACTGGAAAACGTGCTGCCGAGTTATTTGGGTATGACACGTAATGGGATTACACAGGGACCCGACGCTTTAATCGCCTCACCCCTTTCCTATCTGCTGGGGCATCTCGATTTTCTCTTTGTGGTCGGAACAGTTTTCAGTCTGCTGGCGCTGCTGTTTACGTTCGATGCCGTTGCCGGGGAGAGAGAAGCAGGGACGTTGCGGATTACCTTAGCGAACGCGCTCCCGCGCGACGTATTCCTATGGAGCAAGTTGATTGGTGGATACCTTTTGTTTGTTGTTCCGTTCTTGATGTCGTTTATCTTCGGTTTACTCTTGATCGTCTGGCAAGGATTTCCACTCGGTGAGTCTGATATTTTTCCACGGGTACTCAGTTTAATCCTCGTCGCCTTGCTTTATATTGCGGTGTTTTTTGCGATAGGAACGGTGATTTCCATCTACCTGGATAGTGCCAAGACAGCTCTCATCATTGCCTTTACTGTCTGGGTGTTTGCCGTGCTGATTACACCACGTGTTGGATTTCTTGCTGCCAAACTCATTGCCCCCACTCGAACGCCGCAGAGCGTCTATATGGAGAAAGCAGCCATGCAAGAAGATTTCAATGCGGTGCTCAAAAAGGAAAGAGATAAAATTCAACTCAAAGGGGAGGAGGTAACGGATGAAATGGGCCGCAGGATGACGATAGTAATACCGGGAATGGGGGAAAATGCGAAAAAAATTGCTGAGCACATGGGACCGATTGAAGAGGAATATCGATTGAAATTCCAAAACTACTCCGATAAACTTGACCGAGATTACAAACGTGAAACAGAACGACAAGAGCAAATCGGTGAGACGCTCTCCCGAATGACACCGACATCTTCTTTAATCTATCTCGCTACGAACTTGACACAGACTGGAAAGGGGAAAAGAAGCGACTACTTGCAAGCAGGAGATCGCTATTGGAATAGGCTTGACACGGATGTATTCAGCAAAATTTCAGATCATATCCCGTCCGATCATTACAAACCCCCTGTCAAAGTTCCACAACCCGCCATGCTTGAGGCGACAACCTTAGAACGGACATTCCGTCGATCAGTTGTGGACGTGCTACTGCTCTGTTGCTTTGCGGTGGTGCTAACAACCTTGGCGTTTCTGAGGTTCTTCCGTACGGATATTTGAGGAGAAAACGTTCTAATAATGGAGGTGCTTTTAATGTTAACAACTTTAATTCAAAAAGAGATGATGCATCATATTCTGAGTGCTCGGTTTGTGGCACTCCTGCTGATGTGTGTTCTGCTCATACCGCTCAACTTGCATATCAATTACCATCACTATCTCAAACGCCAAATTGACTATCAAGAACAAAAAATTCTCAAAGACGAAGAAACTCTCAAAAACGAAAACGGTAAGGAATCTACAGGGATGAGTTTTAAATTTAGGTCAAAGGCGACAGATACGAATTTTGAAGTTTCCAAGCTGATTCTTAAACCGACACCTTTAAGTGTGTTTGCGACGGGTTTAGAATCCGCGCTGCCGAATTATCTCGGTATGACACGCAACGGAATAACACGCGGAGAAGCGTCCCTGTCCACTGCGCCGATCGCCTTTCTTTTAGGGCATCTTGACTTTGTGTTTGTCGTCAGCACCGTTTTTAGTTTACTCGCATTATTGTTTACGTTTGATGCCGTCGCAGGCGAAAGAGAAGCCGGAACACTTCGGATAACGCTCGCTAATGCGCTGCCACGCGATATCTTTTTGTGGAGCAAACTCATCGGTGGATACCTCGTTTTCACCCTTCCGTTCTTAATCTCGGTAATCATCGGTTTACTCGTGCTCGTCTTGCAAGGCTTTCCACTGGCAGAATCGGACATCTTTCTCCGCATCCTCTGCCTTATCTGCGTCTCGCTGCTCTACATTGCGGTCTTTTTTGCCGTGGGAGCGGTAATCTCAATTTACTTCGACAGTTCCAAGACAGCACTCATCGTCGCGTTTACCGTCTGGGTGTTCGCTGTCCTCATCTTACCGCGTGTCGGATTTCTGGCGGCACAAATCGTCGCGCCGACTTCAACAGCGCAGAGCGTCTACAGGGAAAAAACAGCGAGACGAGCAGAATTGCGGGCAGGCCTTGACGCGGAAAGAAGCAAAATGATGAATGAAGTGTTATCTGAAATGATGAAATCTAACCCCCCGGAGGGAGGGACTGCTGTCTTTACAATAGGACCGGAATACACCAAGAAAATGAATGAGAAGATGGCACCGCTTGAAGAAGAGGCTCGGGTAAAATACCGGGACCTCGCGACGCAACTCGATAGACAGTATCAGCGAGAAAGAAAACACCAAGATACAATCGGCGTGAACTTTTCCCGAATCACACCTACGGCTTCCTTCGTTTTTCTCGCAACGGATGCTACGCAAACCGGTCAGGCGAAAAAAAATGCCTACTTCCAAACGGGAACTCGCTACTATGAAACACTTGATGCGGAAATATTCAGCAAAATATCAGAGGGTGCTTTTAGCCACGACCACATGGAGGAAATCCCATCTACGATGCCACCTCCACCGCTCGTAGAACCAACCTTAGGAGAGACGCTCCAGCACACCGCCTTGGATCTACTGCTGCTCTGTTTCTTCGCAATCGTGCTAACAACTGTGGCGTTTCTGAAATTCTTCCGGATGGATATTTGAGGAGAGACAGATAAGTGAAATCCAGCACTCATGGTGAGTGGGTAGGTTCGCCCGAATTGTTGGGTTTCACGCTACATACACGAGAGTTCATTGGAAAAATAGCACCTGTCCTGCTATAATAGGAACAGGATTTTACCTGTTACAGGGAATGCTTAAGACTGCTAAACCCATTCGTTAATTATGGAGAATCCTAATGAAAAGAGATGATGTTCAACTGATTCATAGCATCTTGTCCGGCAACGACGAGGCATTCAGCACTTTAGTTAAAAAATACCAAAAGAGTGTTCACGCGCTTGCGTGGCGAAAGATTGGCGACTTTCACCATGCTGAAGAGATAACACAAGACACCTTCCTTCAGGCATACAAGAAACTCGCAACACTCAAGAACCCCAATCAGTTTGCCGGGTGGCTCTATGTCATTGCAAATCGACTTTGCCTGAATTGGTTGCGCAAGAAAAAACCTGCAATGCAATCGCTGGACGGTACATCCACGGCAGAAATAGAAAAATTATCCTATGCCCGTCATGCTTCGGAGCATCGCGAGACAGAAGCTGCTGAACATCGTAGTGAAATCGTGAAAAAACTTCTGGCGAGATTGCCGGAGAGTGAGCGCACAGTAGTATCCCTCTACTATCTCGGCGGAATGACATCCAAAGAAATTGGTAAATTCTTGGGTGTGTCTGTGAAGACTATTCATAGTCGGCTTCACCGTGCGCGAAAACGTTTACAAGAGAAAGACGAACTTTTAATTAGTGAGGTTCTTGGGGGTGTGCAATTACCCACCTATCTAACGGAGAACATCACAAGGCAGATTGCGAATATAAAACCGGCATCGTCTCCGATTGGAAAACCGCTGCTACCGTGGGCGGCATTCGGTGCAGCCACGGTTTTGATTATGCTGCTGCTGGGTGCAAGTAATCAATATCTCGCTCGGTTTCAGCAGCCGTACAGTTTCGAGGCAGAATCTGAACTTATCATTGAAATTATTGACGCGCCCATCGTCCTTGATATGAATGCTAAACCCGCTGTGCGGAATCAAGCTGGACGTGCTGCTAACCCCAATAACAGCAGCGGTGCCGGTTTGCAGACCTCTGAGACAACTTTAGCGTCCAATACGTCAACGGATTCACTCAGCCCTTCCATCTCTCAGTGGATTCGGACAAATGGACCGTTAGGCGGACACGTGCGTGACATCTTTGCAACATCTGAGAAAACGCTCTATGCTGTTACATCAAAGGGGATCTATAGGCGAACGGCAGAAGCAACTGCATGGACACTCACCAGCACGAGCGTGCCAACCACCATGCTCCGAGTGCCAATGGCAGAACATGGCAATACCCTCTATATTGTTTCCAGTGAGAAAATATTCGTTTCAACCGACACTGGCGAAACGTGGCATGTCCTTTGTTCTCGACCAGAGGGAGAGGCTGTTGGACTTATCGTTGTAGATGAGATACAAAAGAATAACCACAACCCGCGTCCTGTAATGTATCTCGCCCTTCAAACTAAAGGCATTTTCCGATCCACAAATGTTGGTGCACAGTGGAACCTTTTAGAGAATGGACTCACAGACCAAAGTGTTTACGCAGTAGCTGCGGTTGAAAACACAGTATTTGCTGGTACAAACGCGGGGCTCTATCGCCTCAATTCAGATGTTTGGCAACGATTACCAGTCGGTACGTCGGAACCTGTCCATTCCGTGACAGGGTTTGAAAACAACCTCTATGTTGGAATGAACCCTGATTTTTTCCCACTGGGCCCGTTTAAGTCAATGCCAAGAGAGGGTGTAGAACGACTCATACTTTCGAGAATGCCTTGGGACAACGAGAGCACAAGCAGAATTTTCCACTCGACCGACTTAGGCGCGTCGTGGACTGAGATAACGCCCAAAAATGAATCTCCTTTCATAAGTACACTTGGTATGACGATTGTGGAGGGTACTGGTGAAACAACGCTTTTACCACACGGAGTTGCAGCAGTGGACGAAAACACCTTCTACCAAGTCAGTTCACAAGGTATTCATCGCACAATTGATGGAGGTGAATCTTGGCAACCATTTATGAATGGGATAATGGAAACTATGCAGGATTTGACCGCTTGCAACGACAGGCTGTATGCACAAACTGGCATGGATCTTGTTCAATCCGTTGACGGTGGGGAGACGTGGGAAACCGTTCGGATGGGCTCCAACGATCAACCGTCCGGAGCAGTCGGAAAGAATCTTTCTCTTGTTTCACAAGTAGCGATTGCTGGCGAACTTCTTTACGGAATTGCTCGTGACGATGATGGCTTGCGCGTTTGCCATTTATCTGCAGGTGGCGATGTGTTTGTCCCAGTTCAGGAAGCCCCCACTTTTGAAAGAGAATCCTCCTTGATTAAGTTGTCAACAAGTGCCGAAGAAGCGACACAAAAATTCTCACCTAATGACCGTGAAAAAAACGAGAACCCACCACTAACATTCTCCTTTGAATATAACGAAATTGGTGGATTTGCAGTCAATGGGCAAACGTTCTACGTGGAATACAAGCAACGGCTTTTCAAGTGGAAACCCGGCGACTCGGAATGGGAAGACACTGGGTTAATAGATACCAATGAACCGTTTCACGCGCTTGATAGAGGCTTCAAGTTAGCGGTTTCAGGAGAAACCATCTATGTCGGTAAACGGAACGGTAGGCTCTTTCAATCGCTCGATAGCGGAAAGAGTTGGAAAAATATTACACCAACCCTTCCGCTTCACTTCACCCACTTCAGGGAGATAGTGTTTACCGGTTCTACGGTTTACGTCTCAACTGATGAAGGGGTCTTAAGCTCGCAAACCGGCGCGCACTGGCGCGTGCTCACAGATAGAATGGGTAAACGGATTATTATAGACGACTTTGCCGTGGATGGTACCACAATTTATGGTGTTGATGATTCCGGTGTCTATCGCTTGGATGCTCATGACAAGTGGGATCGGATTTCTCAAAGTGTTCCAGATAAAATTGTCTCTCTGGTTGTCAGTAAAAACAGACTCTACATTGCTACGCAACAACGCGGGGTATTTCATATCTCACTTGAAGAAGAACTGTAAAACCTATTTCCATATAAAGCGGGTGTCCTCCCCGCAGGCGAGGATTGTATCCTCGCCCAATTACCGATTTATTTTCTTAAACTTCATCAAACCACGAAGAAACCCCCAAGCAAAAATCCCCGTTGGGGTTTTTCTTTTTTTACGGGTGTCTTTTCTACACACCTATTGCCCTCTGAGGCTAAAACATAGAAAAAATTCGTTTTTAATGATGGATGGGTGGCGTTTGCAATTTCATTTAGATTAAAATTCAGATTTTTTTCACTTTTTCTTACATTATGCACCCTTTCCGTCCTAAAATTGTGTCTTTAAAGAAGTAACAGAGAATTTGATACACCATAACGTTTTATGGTAAAATCCAATGGATGCATCCCTAAAGGAGACAAACATGACATACCGACAGTTCCTCGCAGGTATTTTTTTGTTTACATTCATCTCACTGAGTGCCGAAGCACTACCCAAACCATCCCCAGCGGGTGGGAGAATGTTGCAGTTGGATGAAACCCACGATTTTGTTGGAACGGGCCAGGCATGGTTTCCTAATGGACAGTTTGAACTGTTGACCGCCGAAGCGTGGATATACCTTGAAGAACTCCCTGAACGTGGCACTTTCTGGTCAATCATCGGTCAGGAGGGACGATTCAATCTTCTTATCCATGGTAATAGTGGTGGGTTAGGTGGATGGGTACGCAAGCAAGACGCGAACAGGCCTTCGATAATTTCGCACGTAAAACCCTTCCCTATCCGAGAATGGGTGCATGTGGTTGGGTTTTTCGATATCAAAGTAAGTTTCGCAATTAACGGCAACGGTGGGATTCCTCGCCATCAGGAGGGCCCTTTCGGTGAATCAGATAAACCGCTACGTATTGGTGGCATTGTCCCTCAAGGTGAGGAACTTCCGCGTTTCGTTGGAAAAAATGTGAAACTTCGCGGATATATTGACCAAGTGCGAATTTCTAATATCCTTCGGTACGAAGATCGAAACTGGAAGGTGCCAGAGGGAAAATTCAAGGTCGATGAACACACGATTGCACTCTGGCACTTTAATGACTCCCCCTGGGCAGGTCGTTACAAAGATGAATCTGGAAACGGTTATACCCTCTGGAAAAGTGATGCCATGCCAGTTGAAGCAAACGGAAAACTCACAACTATATGGGCAGCACTTAAGCACTAAGGCATTGAAGGTCGCAATACGCGACTTTCTATGTCCTTAAACCCATCATTGCCAAACGCACCATTTCTAAATGGCATACATGGAGAAAATAAAAATGAAAGGGAAATTTGCCTATATCGCGTTGGAGACCACAACGATATTAATATGCTTATTGCTCGCGGCAGACCTTTATGCGCAAGTCTCTGATGTTTCACATATTGCTTTCAGTTCTAAACGAGATGGAAATTATGACATCTATATGATGGATATAAACGGCGAGAATCTCCAGAACTTAACAAACAGCCCAACGCATGAGTTTAAACCAGCGTTTTCGCCGAACGGGCAGCGGATGGCTTATGTTTCCTCTCGGCATGACGGCTATCTGGAAATCTATGTGATGAATCTCAATACAAAGGTATCCCACCGGTTGACGCACCATCCGAAACATGACGCGAATCCCGCATGGTCTCCAGATGGACGATGGATTGCGTTTGACTCTAATAGAGAAGGAACGTATAACATCTATAAAATCGAACCTAACGGCGCGAATCTCCAACAGTTGACACATGAGAGAGATAACTACAACCCGGCTTGGTCACCTGATGGTCAATCAATCGCTTTTGCTGCTAACGAGGCTAACAACATTGATATCTATGTGATGAATGCTGATGGTGGAAAACTCAAACGCCTGACAAGGCAAGAACAAGCGGAAACTGTCCCCACATGGTCTTCAAATGGGAAACAGATCGCCTTTAGTACCGGGCTTCTCGGAAATAGAGACATCTATATCATGAATGCGGACGGGACAAATGTTCGCAGATTGACCCATCATCCATCGAAGGATGGAAGCCCTGCCTGGTTTCCGAATAATCAATTGATTCTCTTTGGTGCCAAGTGGGAGGAAAATTCTGACATTTATCTCATAGATGTGGATGGAAACAACCGCCGCAGGTTGACACGCCACCCGGCAGTGGATAAGGATCCAACGTGGGTGCCCGCGGGTTCTCTCTCTGTTTCCCCGAGTCCAGAGAAACTAATAACACAATGGAGCAGACTCAAACAATCTGTCGGTGACTAAATGACGGACGTGGAGGAGATCAAATGAAACAGCAACTGACTTATATCATATTTGGAACCGCACTGCTTTTGGTTCACTTTTTGTTTTCGGTAAACCTATACGTCTACGCATCCGATGTTCCGTACATTGCCTTTAGTTCCAAGCGAAATGAAAATTATGACATCTACATGATGGATATCAACGGCAAGAATCTCCAGCAGCTGACAGACGACTTAGCCAATGAGACTTATCCTACGTTTTCGCCGGACGGACAGCGAATGGCTTATGTTTCCTCTCGGGATGGCAATGACGACCTCTATGTGATGAACCTCACCACAAAGGTATCCGACCAATTGACGAACCATCCGGCAAGTGACCATAGTCCCGCATGGTCTCCAGACGGACGATGGATTGCGTTTGCCTCTGAGAGAGCAGGGACGCTTGACATCTACAAGATCGAACCCAGTGGTGCGAATCTCCAACAGTTGACAGATGCGAATGAGAAGAACAACACCCCAGTTTGGTCGCCTGATGGTCAATTCATCGCTTATCGTTCCTTCAAGGACCCGTCTGGTATCTATATCATGGATGCGGATGGCGGAAATCAGAGCAGACTCGAAAACCAACCCAACCAGGCATGGACACCGGCGTGGTCTCCGGATGGGAAGCAGATCGCCTTTTGCGCAGTTTTTTTCGGAGGCTATGACATCTGCATCCTAAACGTTGATGGGACAGATCTCAGACGGATCACCCGCCATCGGAACGGTGAGGGGTCGCCCGCCTGGTCCCCTGATGGACAGACGATTGTTTTCATGTCTTGGTGGGAGAGAACTGCTGACATCTATCGAACAGATATCAATGGCATCATAGGGAACCGCCGCAGATTGACACGCCACCCGGCAGTGGATATGGGTCCAACGTGGGTGCCAGAGGGTTTCCTTGACGTTTCCCCAACTCCAGAAAAACTCATAACACAATGGAGTAGACTCAAACAATCCGCCGAATTCGCAGAATCTTATTAGGAGACGACAAGGCATTTAGTGCTTTAGTCCAGAAATACCAAAAGGGTGTTCACGCGCTTGCGTGGCGGAAGGTTGGCGATTTTCACTATGCCGAAGAAATTACGCAAGACGTTTTTCTCCAAGTATACAAGAAACTTTCGACACTCAAGAATCCCGATCAGTTTGCTGGATGGCTCTATGTCATCGCAAATCGACTTTGCCTCAATTGGATCCAAAGACACAAACCTGCGATGCAATCATTGGAGACAACAAGCACAGGAGACATAGAGGAATTCTCTTATACCCACTATTTATCGGAGCAACGCGAAACAGAAGCGATTGAGCATCGGGATGAAATCGTTAAAAAGCTGCTGGAAAAGCTGCCAGAGAGTGAACGCACAGTCGTAACGCTCTACTATCTCGGTGAAATGGTTCCCAGAGAGATTGGCGATTTTTTAGGTGTATCGGTGAATACGATTAAAAGTCGGCTTCGTCGGGCGCGAGAACGTCTACAAAACGAAGAAGAACTCTTAATCCAGGAAGGGCTTGCGATTGTCCAATTACCTCCTAATCTGACCGATAATATCATGCAGCAAGTTGCTGACATAAAACCCACACCATCTCCGGTTGGGAAACCGTTTCTTCCGTGGACAGCTTTTGGCACCGCGGCTGTTTTGGTCCTGCTGCTGTTAGGCGTGAGTGCCCGATACCTCGTCCGTTTTCAGAAGCCGTACAGTTTCAAGGCAACATCTGAACCCACCATTGAAATTGTTGATACAGCTGTCGTTCTTGATATGGATTCAAGACCGGATGTGCGAAACCAGCCAGGGCGTCCTGGAGCCACTGGAAAAGACAATGATGCAGGTTTGCAAACTTCTGAAAGGCTTCTAACGTCCGAGGCAGAAGGAGATTCCCTCATACCTTCCACGCCGCGGCGGACACAGGTGATTGGTCCTCCAAGGAGTCACGTTTTTGACACCTTTGCGACATCCGACGGCACACTCTACGCTGCGACACAAACGGGTATCCACAGATTGACAAAGGATGCGACTGCGTGGACGCTCGTCAACACGAACGTCCCAATACCCGAAAGCCGAATGTCTATGGCAGAACACGCTGGAATTCTCTATGTTGTCTCTACCGATGAAATTTTCGCTTCAAGGGACGATGGTGAAACATGGAACGCCTTTTGCCCTCGACCAGAGGGGCATGCCGTTGGACTTATCATCACGGATGAAGCACAAGGCACCGGTTCACAAGCGAGTCTGACAATATATCTTTTTCTACAAGATAACGGTGTTTTCCGATCTACGAATGCAGGGGCACAGTGGGATCCCTTTAACGAAGGATTAACGATCAAACGCATCTACACAGTCGCTACGATTGGAAACACGGTGTTCGTCGGGACAAACGAGGGACTTTATCGCCTCAACGCAGGTGTTTGGGAACGAGTGCAGGAAGATACCTTAAGATCAACTAATCCTTAAAGATGAGCTTTACATTGTCACACAACGACGCGGCGTATTTCATATCTCAATTGAAGAAGAACTATAAAACCTGTTTCCTAAATACCAATTTCTTGAATTAGGTCTCCGTGCCTTAATTTTTTTCTCCCTTCTCCCACTTCCCGTTAACTTAATCTCCCAACCCCAAATTCAGTAGGTAAGGTTTTAAACTACATCCATAAGTGTCAATTTTAGAAAAAACAAACGTCTCAGACCCAGACCGGTAGGTTCGGTTTCCTAACCGAACCGGATCCTACGCGGAAACCTTGAAGACTTCAAAAACCTCTTCAGTCCCGTAGGGACGCAATGTTTATAGCAGTGTGTGACCAAAAAACCTAAGCCCCGTAGGGGGTTTTTGCTTGGGTGTTTCTGCAGCATTTGTAGAAACCTTCCTACAAAACACCTCGAAAAACCGCCTAAATTGACACCTATGGCTTGGTTTCAAACTGCATCTACTGATACCTCCCCTCTTCCCCAACACCTCATCACGTAGGAGGGAACTCCGATTCCCGACTCTTAACTGATAACTCACCAGCAATTTCCCAACCGTATTAGATTAAAATTGATTTTTTTTCAAACTATGCACAATTTTTCTCCGAAAATTGTGTCTTTAATTATAGAAGGTGTAACAAACATGTAATGCATATTAGAAGTTTCACTTACAGATTAGATTATCAAGCAGTAAATAATAGAGGTAAACCGTGAAAGGACATTGGACGTTAGGTATCTTGATTATTTGTGCGTTGTTAACTGTGAATGTGGACCTGTTTTAGGACACCGAACCGGATCGGTTCCGTCAAATCGCAGTCCACACATCTCCTCGATTTCGTCTTGAAATCGAAAACGGATATTATAAGGAGTGGTATTTTGAAAAGCACAATTGTTAATCAAAAAAGCCTAACAGTAATTTTAGTTGTTGTGTTGATAAGTGTTGGTGCGCAAGGCATCAACTATTGTCAGGCTGCGGATGAGTATCCCCCGTCATCACGTATCCACCTACTCAGGGACGGAATTGAAGTAGCCCTTGCAGGAGGTCGAGGAATAATAGTTTACTCTACAAGGAATCGAAGGACCGATTCTATTGATCCAGTTCGCAACGCCAAATGGCAGAGGCGGGATGATTCAACGAGTCCCTGGGTCGATGTTCCTGATTCAGAAAGAGCTACTGGATTATACGGCTATGTGATAACGCTTCCCGGTGAATACAGATGGGTTGGCGAGATTAAAGTGGATGGTGTATGGGGAAAATACAGCAGCCGGAATATGCTTCGGCTCACGCCAGACGGAACAGTGACGAGCATTCCAGCAGAAGTAGAGGATGTTCCGAGCGACCCACACAAGTTGACACTTGAGGGGCATACGGATGATGTCCTTTCCGTAGCGTTTTCTCCCGATGGTAGCACACTGGCGAGTGGGAGTCGGGACAGGACGATCCGGCTGTGGAATACTGACACCGGTGAACACAAGTTGACACTTAAGGGGCATAGGGATGGTGTCACTTGCTTAGCGTTCTCTCCCGATGGTAGCACACTGGCGAGTGGGAGTTGGGACAATTACGTTCTGTTGCAGGATGCTGGCACTGGGAAACTCTTGCGGACACTTGAGGGGCATACGGATGGCGTTCGTTCTGTTGCGTTCTCTCCCGATAGTAGCACATTAGCGAGTGGAAGCTATGACCATACGATTCGATTGTGGGACGTTGACACGGGCAAACACAAGTTGACACTTGAGGGGCATACAGATTATGTCCGTTCCGCAGTGTTCTCTCCCGATGGTCGCACATTAGCGAGTGGGAGTTATGACAATACGGTTCGATTGTGGAATGCCGATACTGGCGAACCCCTGTTGACGCTTAAAGGGCATTGGGATGGTGTTCTTTCTGTCGCGTTCTCTCCCGATGGTAGCATGCTGGCGAGTGGGGGTTATGACCGGACGATTCGGTTGTGGGATGCCGATACTGGCGAACCCCTGCTGACGCTTGAGGAGCATACGCATGATGTTAATTCCGTAGTATTCTCTCCCGATGGGGACACGTTAGTGAGTGGGGGTAGTGACAGAACATTTCTGTTGTATAACGACACGATTCGGTTATGGGATGCGAAAACCGGAGAACCCTTGCAGACGCTTAAAGGGCATAGGAATAGTGTCACTTCCGTGGCTTTCTCCATGGATGGTAGCATGCTGGCAAGTGGGAGTTGGGACCGGACGGTTCAGGTATGGGAGTTGGCACCCACCACACCCCTCATGGAACCACCCCAATCCGTCACGTCCGTCGCCGAACCCTCTCAACTCGTAGTCGATCTCAACGCCGACGGTGTCGTCAATGTCCAAGATCTCATCATCGTTGTGTCGCAGTTCGGGCAAACTGGAACTGGACAGAATGTGGCGGACATCAATAAAGATGGTGTGGTCAACATTCAAGACCTCGTCTTGGTGGCAGGAGCGTTCAGTGTTACTATATCGGCACCCGCTGCACATCCACAGGTCGTAGAGACACTCACCGCAGGAGAGGTCCAAAGATGGTTACTCGACGCAAAGCAATTTGAACATAAAGACGCAACGATAGTAAGAGGGATTGAGGTGCTTAAAGATCTCTTGGCACTTCTGACACCAACGGAAACCGCCCTGTTGCACAACTATCCGAACCCGTTCAACCCGGAGACGTGGATCCCGTACCAGTTAAAAACACCGGCAGCGGTTCGCATGACCATTTACAATCCGCGTGGTACTCTGGTGCGTGAACTGTCGCTGGGATATCAGGTGGCGGGTCGATATACCTCGCGCACTCGTGCAGCATATTGGGATGGCAGGAATACAGTCGGTGAACCGGTCACCAGTGGTTTGTATTTCTACACGCTTACCGCTGGGGATTTCTCAGCGACACGGCGGATGGTGATTTTGAAGTAGCGACGTTATGGGTGCGCGTGAGCGCACCCACGTAACATGACTTGTAAATTTCAGTCTGTTCGATACGGTAGCATACGAAAGACGCTTCTAAAGTTTTTATGAGGGGCATAATTATGAAAACAGTGAACTTGTTAGTTTGTGCCATAGTTAGCCTATTGGTGCTGAATGTAAGCGTTTCTCCACTTTTCGCAAGAGCACCAACGACACCCAAAATTTTGTTTACCTCCGTACAGGATGGAAATTATGATGTCTTCATTATGAATCCTGACGGCTCTGGACAGGTGAACTTAACACAGCATCCCGCCGACGATCTACAAGCCGTCTGGTCTCCAAGCGGCGATCAAATTCTTTTCGTCTCCGATCGTGAGGGTGGTATTGACGATCTGTATCTGATGAACCCTGACGGATCAAACGTCCGGCGCGTCTTCAAAGGGAACAAAAAAACGAATAAAAGCAATCCGACATGGTCGCCCGACGGCAAACAAATTGCTTATGGTGCTATCGACTGGAAGTGTTCCAGGTCGACTATCTACGTTGCGACTTTAGGAGAAGAAAAAGAAGAGGAATTCGTCATAGATGGCAGGGATCCAGCGTGGTCACCCGATGGGAGGGAAATCGCTTGCATCATAGGTGACCGCCTTACATTTATCGATCTCCGCACACACGCGCAAAAACAATTCCTACGTAAGAAAGCGATACAATGGCAACGCCTCCCCTCTTGGTCGGCGATAGGTAATAAACTCGTCTTTTCTGGGAACAATCATGCGGTTGTCCGAGATAGGCAGCATCGCAATGAATGGATGGACAAAAATACAATCTTCATCGTCAACCGCGACGGCACCGGTCTCCGCCAACTCGTTGATGAAGCCGGTCCCTATGCTTGGTCTCCTGAGTTATCGCCAGATGGACGAGAAGTCCTCTACACACAAGCAATTAATGGTCCACATCAGATCTTAAAAGTCGATGTGCACAGCGGTGTTCATGCCCAGTTGACGGATAATATCTGGAGTTTTGGTGGGGATTGGTTTGATCCCACGTATGCTTTACAAGTTTCACCACAATCGTACTTGCTAACAATGACATGGGGCACAGTGAAAAAATGAGGGTGAGAGGCAAATATGCTCTCAAAAATTGGGTTTTTATAATAAAGTCCACAATTATAGTAAAACCCGAAAATATGTTGACATTTGGAAAACAACGGTTCCCGACCTCCGCTGGCGAGGTTTGTAACCTCGCCAACTTTTAGTGTCCATTTAATTGTAGGCTTTACTATAAAATCAAGGAAACCTACGCAGATGAAAAATCTACGAAATCAGTCAATTTTTGGTTGCCTCTTTCTGCTCACTTTAATACCGCTGAGTGCTAAAGCGTTGCCACCCCCATCACCCGCGGGAGGGAACTATTTAGTCCTCGACGGGGTAGATGATTACGCCGTTTTAGATTTTGAAACCTTTGGTTATCTCTTACCCGATGGCACGGAGGAATTCACCTTTGAAGCATGGATATATCCCACCACACCGCCCGCCAACAAGGACACGTTAGTGACGATACTCCATCAACAGGTGCGTATGGTCATCGTGAACGATGAATTTCAACCGTATCTAAATAATCTGGCTAATCTGCACAATATCGAGCCCCTGAAAGGTGATCTAATCTTACTAATAAATGCCTATCGTTTTGGGGGAGCCAACGCTGGCAATACCATACCTTTTCCATTCGCACTTGAGCTGAACCAATGGCACCACATCGCTTACCAGTCAAAAGGGGATCAAAAAATAACAATCGTCAATGATCTCGTAGGGATATGGCAAGACGGAGCACCTCTTGGACGCGTTGTTTTCTTACGTCCACAAGACTTCGTGCTTGGAGGGTTTGGAAAAATAATTGAGATACCTGGTCGTCCGCCAAATAAATCGTTTTGGAGTTCCTTCACTGGATATATTGATGAGGTCCGCATCTCAACGGAGGCTCGTTACGATGTCAACAAAAAAGGCTTTATGCCAGACGGCAAGTTCAAAAATGATGCAAAGACGGCTGCGTTGTGGCATTTTGATGAACCGGGAGGAATACAGGAATTCTTAGACGCATCGGGCAACGCGCATCATCTGGTAGGTAAAAACGGCGCAAAGATTGGGAACGCGCTTGCTGTCGAAGCAGAAGGAAAACTCACAACCACATGGGCACGACTTAAGCAATAAAATCTCTAAAATGATTTCTATCAGCGAATCATTATATTCACAAAATAAGGACATTTCAATGAGAAAGTTTTATCGGTTCGTGTTCGTTATAGGGATTATGTTCGCGCTGTTTGTGAACGTCTCCCATTTTGCATTCACGCAAGGAGAGGTTAACATGAAGGGTGGTCCTTTAAAAGAGGCGGATTGGTTCAAAAGTCCAGCCGAAGCCGCGTTGAACGAAGACCATTCAAAGAACAAAAACTGGATCAGGAAGTATTATGGACCTAATGGGAACTACGAGAAGAGTAGATTCGCTGGCTCCGCCCGAAAAGACTTTATTGAGGAGGGCACCAAGGGTAAACTGACGCAGCCCAAACTTTCGACTATTGAAGGTTTAAAACTGACGCAAAATTTTCTGCTCCGATGGGATAAGGAGCATGGTGGAGTTAGACGTTGGGAAGTCTTTGAAATTAATCCAGCGAACTCTCACAACATGAACAGGGGTGGTCCCGTGAACCACATTGATACCTACGGTATTATTGTTATTAAGACACCCGAGGACATGAAAGCCGTGATGTCTCCTGCCCATGACGACCACGCGCAGATTTGGATTAACGGCGAAAAGTGGTACAATAATTCTCACTGGACGGGTGGCGTGCGGCAAGTTGACTATAATATTGAAATCGAATTGCAAGAAGGTGCGAATGTCCTCGTTTACCGATGTAGTGAAATATCTGGTACTGCATATATGAACCTGCATTTCGACGATAAAACGCATGCCACTGTTGACATCTATCCGGACAAAGCCGTAGATCAGAGAAGTTTCTTTGAGGAAATCGCTGGTGCCCTTGCTATTGATCCCATCGGAAAATTAGCAACAACTTGGGGCAATATTAAACGCAAATAGAACATGCCACGACTTCTATGGGCGTATTTTCTAATCCTACGGCGAGGTTTCCTAACCGCACCGGACCTTAGTCCCGTAGGTTGGGTTGAGCGGGGTTGAAAATCAAGGTAGATATTTCAAAATACATCACACCTGATATACCCGTATAGGTGTAGAGATCGCCAGCGAAACCCAACGTTCTTTGCGTCAAACTACAAACATGGTCGTTTCCGTTGGGTTTCGCTATCTCGTTGATTGATAGGGCGGTGTAGCGTGGTAAAATGTGCTTGAGGTGTCGGGACCATTTTTCTCGGTTCCGCTCTACCCAACCTACGATGCTATGACGCGTTTTTTCTAAAATTGACACCTATGGTGCGGTTTCCTAACCGCACCGATGCTGAGTGTATAAGTAATTATAGAATCTACTATATAAGCTAAAGCTTGGACAACTTACAAGCAATTCAAGTCAATCTTTAAAAAGAAGGGTCTGCTCTCACCAAAAGCACGTTGTATTTTCAGCGAGTTGAAAAACGCAAAGAACCTGTAGAAAAATACATCTCTTTAGCTCCAGCGGGGCGATATGTCTATAGAAAACCAGACACCCCACCCTTCTTAGCCCCAGCGGGGCGATATGTCTATCAATGAAATCTTATATTGACGCTTGAGCGGTTCTCATTCATCTTGGTTATTACACAAGCAATCCTAAAAATTGTCCAAAGCTTAGTATATAAGGAGTAGTACTTTGAAAAGCGCAATTGTTAATCGAAAAAACTTGGCAGTGATTTTAGTTGTTGTGTTGATAGGTGCTGGCACGCAGGGCATTAACTATAGTCAGGCTGCGGACGAGTATCCGCCGACATCACGTATCTTTCTACTCAAGAACGGAGTTTCAATACTCTTTGTACCACCAATAGGTCGAGGGACCGTTTATGCCGCACAGGACCGCAGTACTGTTTCTCTCGATTTAGTTCGCAACTCTAAATGGCAGAGGCGGGATGATTCAACGAGCCCCTGGGTTGATGTTCCTGATTCAGAAAGAGCTACCGGATTATACGGGTATGTGATAACCCTTCCCGGTGAGTACAGATGGGTTGGTGAGCTTAACATCAACGGTGTATGGGGAAAATACGGCAGCCGGAATATGCTTCAACTCACGCCAGAAGGAAAAGTTACGGACATTCCAGCGGAAGTAGAGGGTGTCCCGAACGACCGATACAAGATGACACTTTGGAGGCATACGAGGGGTGTCCTTGCTGTAGCATTCTCGCCCGATGGTCGCACATTAGCGAGTGGAAGTTATGACCATGGGATTCGGTTATGGAACGCGAAAACCGGAGAATACAAGATGAAACTTAGCGGGCATACGGAGGGTGTCACTTGCTTAGCGTTCTCTCCTGATAGTCGCACGTTAGCGAGTGGAAGTTGGGACCGGACGGTTCGGTTGTGGGACGCGAAAACCGGAGAACACAAGCGGACACTTAAGGAGCATACGGATGGTGTCCGTGCCGTAGCGTTCTCGCCCGATGATGGCACGTTAGCGAGTGGCGGTTATGATCGGGTAATCCAGTTGTGGGATGCTGATGCTGGCGAACCGCTGCAGACGCTTGAGGGGCATACAAATTACATCCGCTCCATAGCGTTCTCTCCCGATGGTAGCACATTAGCGAGTGGGAGTTATGACCTGACGATTCGGCTGTGGGACGCGAAAACCGGGGATCACAAGCTCACACTTGAGGGGCATACGAATGGTGTCCTTACTGTAGCGTTCTCTCCCGATGGTCGCACATTAGCGAGTGGCGGTTATGATCGGACGATCCGGTTGTGGGACGCGAAAACCGGAGACCCCCTACAGACCCTTAAAGGACATACCCATGATGTCAATGCCGTAGCGTTCTCTCCCGATGGTAGCACATTAGTGAGTGGAGGTAATGACTTTACGATTCAGATATATGACGACACGATTCGGTTGTGGGACGCGAAAACCGGAGACCCCCTACAGACCCTTAAAGGGCATACGAGTGGGGTTACCTCTTTGGCTTTCTCCATGGATGGTAGTAACACGTTAGCGAGCGGGAGTTGGGACCGGACGGTTCAACTGTGGGAGTTTGCACCCGCTACGTCCGTCGTGGAACCATCTCAACCGGAAGGCGATCTCAACGCCGATGGTGTCGTCAATATCCAAGATCTCATCATCGTCGCGTCGCAGTTCGGGCAAACTGGAACTGGACAGGATGCGGCGGATGTCAATAAAGACGGTGTGGTCAACATTCAAGACCTGGTCTTGGTGGCGGGAGCGTTCAGTGTTACTATATCGGCACCCGCAGCACATCCACACGTCGTTGAGACACTCACCGCAGGAGAGGTACAGAGGTGGTTGCACAGCGCAAAGCAACTTGGACATAAAGACGCAACGATGGCGAGAGGGATCGTGGTACTTGAAGACCTCTTGGCACTTCTGACGCCAACGGAAACCGCCCTGTTGCACAACTATCCGAACCCGTTTAATCCAGAGACATGGATCCCGTATCAGTTAAAAACACCAGCAGCGGTTCACATTGATATTTACAATCCGCACGGCATTCTGGTGCGTGAACTGTCTCTCGGGTATCAGGTGGCGGGTCGGTATACCTCGCGCGCTCACGCAGCGTATTGGGATGGCAGGAATACAGTCGGCGAACCGGTTGCGAGTGGTCTATATTTTTACACACTTACCGCCGGAGATTTCTCAGCGACGCGGCGGATGGTAATTTTGAAGTAATGGAAAAAAAATCCCTTTCTGGATTCACGGAACAAGGAGAAATTTCAAATGTCAAGCCTGTTAAATTGTAAAAAAACTATTGCTATAGGTGTCGTTGTTCTCATTGCCTCGCTTATGCAAATACAATCCTTTGCGGGTGAGGATTGGGAAGTGATAACGCAGCTTCCCACGAAGAGATGGGAATTCTCTACCGCAGTCGTCAATGATAAGGTTTATATCATCGGTGGCAGTCTCTTTAACAACAATGCGGGTCCCTTTGGACTTTCAACTGTTGAGATCTATGACACGCAAACCAACACGTGGCAGAGAGGCGCAGATATGCCAACGCCACGTACGAATGCAAAAGCCGCTGTCGTCAATGGCACGATCTATGTCTTTGGAGGGTATAATTCAAAAGACAATTTCCTTCAGAATTGGAAAATGGCGGATCGCGTAGAGGCATACGATCCACTCACAGATACATGGACCCGGAAAAAGGAGATGCCGATTTCCCGCTTCTACTTCGGTTTGGGCGTGGTTGCTGGAAAAGCCTATCTCATTGGGGGGACAACAGGCTTGGGTGACGGACAGGAACAACGGATGGACCGCGTTGACATTTATGATCCTGCCACGAATACTTGGTCGAAAGGTCGCAAAATGCCGACCCGGCGCGATCCTGGGGGTGTGGCGGTTGTCAACAATCGTATTTATGTCATTGGCGGAGAAGGATGGCCACTCCCTCAAAACTGGGGGGAAGGTCAGTTTCTGGCGAGCATCGAGGAATATGACCCAATAAACCGTCAATGGCAAAAAAAGAAGGATATGTTAGAACTCAAAAATTGGTTCTCAAGCACTGTTGTTGGAGATGACATCTATCTGATTGGCGGTTACACACGCAAAGGCGGCTTGCAGCAATTAGCAACCGTGAATGTGTATCATCCACGGACAGAGACGTGGCGGGAGATCTCAGCATTGCCAAACCCGCTTGACACTTTCGGGGCAGCGACGGTCAACGGAAACATTTATGTCTTCGGAAGTCTTGATGCAGGTGGACAATTTTCTACAAATGTTCTCGTCTACGATACCGGATCTCGTGCCGTTGAAGCAAACGGCAAACTGTCCACAAGTTGGGGTGAACTAAAAGCAGAACAGCAGAAACTATCTCAAAGAGACTGATCGCTGATTGCTGACTGCCTCTTAACCTCTAACCATTTTCAAATTATGCAACCTTTCCATTCCAAGAGCGCGTCTTTAATGTCATAGGGGCTATGATACATATCACATTCAGGGTATAATGCATTATGTCAAACTTACGCATCAGAAGCGAGAAATTATAATAAAACCCGAAGGTAAGAGGGCACTTTGGAAACACAAAACACCTCAACACCGCTGGCGAGGTTTGCAACCTCGCCCTTCTACAAGGTCTAAGTAATTGTGGTTTTACTATAAAAAATCTGTTCGTGTATTATGGAGGATTGTGACGGTGGAAAATGATGTTCAACTGATTCGCAGAATTCTGTCAGGCGACGATGAGGCATTCAGCACGTTAGTCGAAAAGCACCAAAAGGGTGTTCATGCACTTGCATGGCGGAAGGTTAAAGATTTTCACTACGCTGAAGAAATTACGCAAGATACATTTCTCAAAGCATACAAGAAACTCTCGACCCTCAAAAATCCGAATCAATTTGCCGGGTGGCTCTATGTCATCGCAAATCGGCTTTGTATTAATTGGCTCCAAAGACACAAACCTGCGATGCAATCGCTGGAGGACACACCTATGGAAGAAATAGAAGAATCTTCTTATGCCCATTATACCTCGGAACAACGTGAGACAGAAGGGACTGAGCATCGCCATGAGATCGCCGAAAAACTTCTGTCGAAACTGCCGGAGAGTGAGCGCACGGTAATGACGCTCCACTATCTCGGTGAAATGACAGCAAAGGAGATAAGCAAATTCTTAGGGGTCTCAGTAAACACGATTACAAACCGACTCTGGCGAGCGCGAAAGCGTTTGCGGGAAGACCAAGAACTTTTGGTTCAGGAAGTTCTCGGCGGCGTGCAGTTCCCCGCCAACCTAACGGAGAACATCATGCGGCAAGTCGCCGACCTGAAACCGATACCACCTCCGGTTGCAAAACCGCTGCTCCCGTGGGGTGCCTTTGGTATCGCAACCTTTTTGGTTGTCTTTCTATTAGGCGCGACGCACCAACACCTCGTCCGCTTTCAAAAGCCGTATAGTTTCGAGGCAGCATCCGAACCCACGGTTGAAATTGTTGATACCTTCATCGTTCTCGATATTGATTCAAAACCCGACCTACGGAACCAGGTCGGACGCGCGACTTCCGCGAATAAAAACATTGGGACAAGGCTACAGACCCCTGATACGCCTCTGGTCTCCGAGACACGGGGGAATTCTCTCAGATTTCCTACAGCGCAATGGACGCGAAAAGAGGACATGCCAACAGCCCGGTCTGACTTTTCCACCTCGGTTGTGGATGGAAAAATATTCGCAATAGGGGGTCAAGTTCGGCTCGAACTGGACGAATTCGGGGACCTAACGCTTTCAAAAGTGGAAATGTACGACCCGGAAACCGATACATGGGAACGAAGGACGGATATGCCGACACCTCGCTCTGCTGTATCTACCTCGGTTGTGGATGGAAAAATATTCGCTATCGGTGGAGACCAAGCAGAGAAAATTAAGGTACCCAGGGGTTATTCGTGGAAAACAAAAAAACTTACAACCGTAGAAATGTATGATCCGGCTACAGACACGTGGACGCAGAAAGCGGATATGCCGACACCTCGGTCTTTCCTTTCTACCTCGGTTATGGATGGCAAAATCTATGCCATTGGTGGGATGTCAAATTCCAATGAACAGTGGCGGTTGGAAACTGTGGAGGTATATGATCCGGCTACGGACACATGGGCAAAAGCCAGAGATATAACCCATGCCCGTTCTTGCACGGCAATCAGTGTTGTGAATGGCGAAATATATGCTATCGGTGGAAGAGGATGGTCGGGCGTTCAGAACGAGCCAGATCCGTATCTTTCCAGCGTTGAAGTATTCAATCTAAAAACGAATCAATGGCAGGAAATAACAGAAATGCCTACGCCGAGAACAAGCCACACGGCAAGCATAGTTGATGGAAAAGTCTATGTCATTGGGGGTTACATTCAGGAAGATAAGAAATATAAGAACCTTGGGACGATTGAGATCTACGATCCTGCAACCGACTGTTGGACCCAAGCACCAGACATGTTGATTGGAAGATCTGGGCATATGACTGAAGTCGTAGATGGGCAAATTTATATTTTTGGGGGAGACAGTGACGGTGCTGAAGGTCCACTTACGAGTGTCGAAGTTTACGACCCAAGAGCCGTTCCTTAGCGTGTTAATTTATCGGACTTACGCACCAGTTTCAAAAATTCCAATGTTTCTCTTTCCCATCTTTGCCCGAATCCGTGCCATCAGATACCACGCCGTCCTTTGAGGCACCCCTAAATCGCGTTCATTTCGAGGTCTGGTCTGACCCACAGACTATGACGACAATGTGGACACTCAGCCATGCCCTGCCATCTGAGACGCTCCAGATAGATAATACAGTCTACTTGCGTTGGGAACGTCTCCATCACCTTGATTAGATCCATCAGAAAGGACTCCATAAGTGCCAATTTTAGAAAAAATAACCGTCTCAGTCCCCAGACCGGTAGGTTCGGTTTTGCGGTGTACTCAACCAAATGCGATCTGCATTCCTAACCGAACCGGATCCTACGCAGAAACCTTGAAGACTTCAAAAACCTCTTCAGTCCCGTAGGGACGCAATGTTTATAGCAGCGTCTGACCAAAAAACTAAGCCCCGTAGGGGCGGCATTTGTAGAGACATTTCTACAAAATACTGTGAAAAAGCCCTAAATTGACACCTATAGATCCATCAGAAAGGACTCCTATTTAATGAATTGCTTTTTATGATGGTTTCTGATAAAGTATCAAGTAAGTGTGGAACCGAGAAAAAGCAACTCGCTTTTTTGTTTTCAAATAAGGGGTGAGTACCCCCCATCCCTCCACGCATATTCCATCATTTTTAGGCAACTTGAAACAAGCGAAAACATAGTAAACACAAGGGTTTAGAACATTTTTTAGCAACTTTTACAAGTCCAAAACGACTAATTTTGTTTAATAAACCTGAACTTCTTTCAGTTTGCAAAATAATTGTAAGCATAAGAGGGTCCAGAGTGATGTTTGATAATTAACCAACGCACCTTAACCTTGGCTGTTAGTGCAGCTATTTTGAAATGAGGGATTCCTAATGGACGCACGTCGCTTGACTTTTCTGTTTTCGGTAATAATTCTTCTATCGGGTATGTGCCCGAATCTGCTCTGTTGGGCAGAAGGTATCATTGTCTACGCCTATCGTGGGACGACCTACACGATACATCCGAATGATACCGTACCTACACCTACACGCATTACGGAAGAAGGTATTTCGACACCTTCACCAGATGGTCGCTTTTTGGCAGCGGTAGACGGCGATCCTGACCGCCGTAATGTTCTTCATATCCGAGACCTTCGCACCGGTAAGAAAATTCGTTCCATCATATTGCAAGTCCATTCTTACGTCGATATTTCTTGGTCTCCAGATGGACGTTGGATTGTGTATGCTGGCAGTCCGCAAAGGATAAGAGGCGGACGCGATATAGACACAGAAATCTTTTTAATTTCACCGGATGGACGACAGAAACGGAAGTTACCCCATCCAATTGGCGAAAAACCGACAGGTTTCGTCTGGGCACCAGATGCGCAATCCGTGTTCTACAATCTCACTTCAACGGACAGGCATCAGGAGATCTGGGAGTCGAATGTCAATGGTCAGGAAAAAGCCAAGAAACATTTGCCATTCCACGAACGTGCGGGTTTCTTAAGCCGTTACCCGTTCTACAGTTTCTCCCGGGACGGTAAAAAGATTGCCTACACCCCGCTTCATGAAGGTGTATTTGTTGCGGATATTGATGGGAGGAACCACGAAAAAGTCGTCGATCAGATTCAGGAAGGCATATTTATTGTGAATGCGAATGGGATCAACCTCTTAGAAAAGGCGAATCGCGACTTGCGGCAGTTCTTTCAAGTAGATTGGTCGCCGAATGGCAGATATCTTGTATTCTCTGTTGATACAGGTTTTGGTAATTTTGGTCTCTACATCTATTCCTTTGCGTCCCAGAAAGTTCGGCGTTTAGTGCTTTTGCCGGATAGTTTGCCTATTTTGCCACGTTGGGTTGGTGATTCGCTGCCAGTGGAACCCTTAGATAAGATGGCTGTGACGTGGGGAGCAATCAAGATTTCAAATTGACGTGTCCCCCAAAACCTGCTATCATATCCCCATGCCACAACTCAACCTCAAACCGAACCACAAAGCAATCCGAGACTACTACGCCACGCTAAAGCAATACGACCAACACGCCATTACCCACGAAGGCGCAGTCAGCAATGCCTTCGCCTTCCTCCTCGACACCTGCGCAAAACAGGTGAACGGCACCTTCATCCCACAATACCCGATGCGCACCGCAGCAGACACCCGTATTGTTATTGACGGCGCGATCCTCGACGAATACAGACTCCCGCTCGCCTACTGGGAAGCAAAGGACATCGACGACGACCTCGCAAAGGCAGTGCACGAGAAACGCGACGCTGGCTATCCGTTCGATAACATTCTGTTCCAGACACCACAGCGCGCCATCCTCTACCAGAACGGACAGGAGGTACTCGACCTCAATATCACCGAACCCGCGAACCTGATCGCGACACTTCAATACCTGTTCTCTTACACACCGCCCGAACTCAATAATTGGGAAACCGCCGTCACCGACTTCAGAGAACACGTACCTGACCTCGCAAGCGAGTTGAAAGAACGGATTGAGCAGCACCACGAAACCGATCCAGACTTCAAGAAAGCGTTCTCCGATTTTTACGAAACCTGCCGCACCTCCATCAACCCCGAACTCTCACAGGACGCTGTCGAGGAGATGCTCATCCAACACATCCTCACAGAACGCATCTTCCGCACCGTCTTCGAGCGATCCGACTTCACCCGCCGAAACATCATCGCACGCGAGATTGAAAACGTCAGTGACGTGCTGATGCGGCAATCTGTGAGCCGCGACGAGTTCCTCGGACCGCTGAACCGATTTTACGTCGCAATTGAGCAGGCAGCGAGACTCTGCAAAGACTTCTCCCAAAAACAGCACTTCCTCAACGCTTTTTACGAGAAGTTCTTTCAAGGCTTCTCCGAAGACGTGGCGGACACACACGGCATCGTCTATACACCGCAACCCATCGTCGATTTCATGGTGAGCAGCGTCGAGCACATCTTGGAAACCGAATTCAACCGCTCCCTTTCCGATACAGGGGTTCACATCATCGACCCATTCGTTGGGACAGGCAACTTCATCGTCCGGCTCATGCAGGACATCCAAGGCACCGCGTTAGAGGAAAAATACCGCCACGAGCTCCACTGCAACGAAGTGATGCTCCTACCCTACTACATCGCCAGCCTGAACATCGAGCAGGAGTTCTATCAACGCACAGGGACGTATCTCCCGTTTGAAGGCATCACCCTTGCCGATACGTTTGAGCTGCTGGAGCAGCAACAAAAGGAGCTTTTCACACAGGAAAACACAGAACGCGTAGAGAGACAGAAGACAGCGGATATGTTCGTCGTTATCGGCAATCCACCCTATAACGCTTGGCAGGTTAACGAAAATGATAACAACAAAAATCGAAAGTATGAGATGATGGATGAACTGATACGTGACACTTACGCCACAGATTCAAAAGCGACCAATAAAAATGCACTCTACGATCCGTATGTCAAAGCGATTCGGTGGGCATCTGATCGGATTGGTGAGGAAGGTGTTGTTGCATTTGTGACAAACAACGGTTTTCTCGATGGCATCGCGTTTGACGGCATGCGGAAACATCTTTATCAGGATTTCAACCGTATCTACATTTTGGATTTGAAAGGCAATGTCCGTAAAGATTCAATGCGAGAGGGAATCCCCATTGGAGAAAAGCATACCGTATTTGGACTTGCGGCGATGGTTGGGATTACCGTGACCTTCTTTGTGAAAAGTCGGCACTATCATGACCACAAGATTTACTATAGTGGGATGGATTGGAAAGCCACAAGACAAGAAAAGTTCAACCGAGTCGAAAGCGCGATTTCAATCAACGGGATTGAGTGGAAAGAAATCACACCCGATAAAAAACATACATGGTTGACTGAAGGACTTCATATTGAATTTGACACCTTTACTCCGATGGGCACAAAGGAAGCAAAGGCGAAAAAAGGTGTTGCAACGGATGTTATTTTCAAAACCTACAGTCGCGGCATCATAACTTGTCGCGATGCATGGGCTTACAACTTTAACCAAAATGTCCTGATTGAGAACATTTTGCGGATGAGCGAAACCTACAACGCGGAGATGGACAGGTGGAAACGACAGGAAAACCAAAGGGAAATCAATATTGATGATTTTGTGGTGTATGATGACATGAAAATCAGTTGGAGTCGGGACTTAAAGGTGAAGTTAAAACGGGGAGTAATCGCTGAGTATGTGAAACATAAAGTAAGGACATCTCTTTATCGTCCATTTACGAAATCAAACCTTTATTTTCATCGGACAATAAACGATGTCGTATACGTATTTCCATCCATTTTCCCTACACCAGAGACAGAATCAGAAAATCGAGTGATTTGTCTCACTGCTCTTGGAAGTAAAAAATTGTTTCATTGCCTAATGACCCAACAGTTAGCGGATGTTCATCTTACCGGAGATTCTCAATGCTTCCCCTTCTACACCTACGATGAAGACGGCACCAACCGACGAGAGAACATCACCGATTGGGCATTGGCGGAATTCCGAACGCATTACGGCGATGACACCATCACCAAATGGGACATCTTCCACTACAACTACGGGCTCCTGCACCACCCCACCTATCGCGAGAAATACGAGATGAACCTCAAGCGCGATTTGCCCCATATCCCCTTCGCCGAAGACTTTTGGGGATTCGCCGAGGCAGGCGCGCAGCTGGCAGACCTCCACGTCAACTACGAATCCGCACCGAAATATGACGGACTGAAACCCATTGAAACGCCGGGGATGCAGGTAGATTGGCGCGTCGAGAAGATGAAACTCTCCAAAGACAAACCGCAGCTGAAATACAACGACTTCCTCACACTTGACAGCATCCCGCCAGAGGTCTACGACTATCGGCTCGGCACGCGTTCTGCGTTGGAGTGGATCGTAGATCAGTATCGCGTCAAGACTGACAAACGGAGCGGCATCGTCAACGACCCGAACCGTGAAGCGGAGCCGCGATATATTGTGGACCTAATTGCCCGCGTCATCACCGTCAGCCTAAAGACAGTCGAGATCGTCAAGAACCTCCCACCCCTATAGATTAACCGCAAGTCCCCCTGACAAGGAGGATTAATCGGCAGGTGTAATTTTCAACCGAACCATAACTGTCAATTTTAGAAAAAACAACCAGTGTGGTCCCCAGACCGGTAGGTTCGGTTTTGCGGTGTACTCACCTACCCCCCTGATAAGGGGGATAAAGGGGGGTGTTTTTGCTGGGGTGTTTCCCGCGATCTGCATTCCTAACCGAACCGGATTCTACGCGAAAACCTTGAAGACTTCAAAAACCTCTTCAGTCGCGTAGCGACGGCATATTTATAGAAATACATCAAAAAACGATTCAGCCCTGTAAGGGCGACATGTTTATATCTGTAGTTGCTAAAACGCTATCAAAACCCCCTACGGGGCTTGATCCTTTGATGATACACCCTTCTACACAGATACCGCTCCTATAGGGCTAAAAACATTAGTATATAAATAATCCTAAAAATCATTGAATCCAGCAAATCCTGATTCAGACAATTAACACCGCACATTATCCAATTATAACCCAAGTTGCTACTAACAAATTCTGAACGTTCCAACGAGGGTTTTAGGTATTTTCCCCACCCCAGCGGGGTGGTATATCTATAGAAACCGGGGGCCACAACCTCTTGCACTCCAGACGAAATTTAATAAAATATTTGGGTAATTCTACGGTCTCCCAAGCCCGGTAGGTGCGGTTTTGCGGCGTACTCGCCCAAATGCGATCTGCATTCCAACCGCACCGGACATCGGAAAAAATTACCCGATTAAATTCTTAATCTTCATGCGGAGCACTATGTGCACAAATAGGTGGCAACTTAGGTTTTTATAGTAAAACCCGAAAATAACTGGGCACTATTGAAACCAATCAAAAATCAGTAAAACCCAACTTAATAACTAAATCCATTTTAACTTTACAAATGTTGATGTATATGCTATAATAACCCAAGTTGCTACTAACGAGTTTTTGAGCATTTTAAGAAGATTCTTCAGGTGTTTCCCTACCCCGTAGGGGTAATATATCTATAGAAACAGCGTATCTAAGCAACTGCACCCTGTAGCGGTGCTATGTCTATCAATAGGTGGCAACTTGCGTTATAATATATACCATTTCTGAATAAACGCTTCTCATTAACGAAATGTCGGTTCGTAGTCGCGCAATTCTGCGGCGTACTCGCCTACTCCCGGGGTCCCCACCCGTTACTGGGAAGGGGGATAAAGGGGGATAAAGGGGGGTTGCGACCTGCATTATTGCGCTCTTACACGCAGAAACTTTTAATCCCTTTCAAAACCACTGCAATGCAAATTTATTTTTCAGATTTGGTATAAACTTCTATAGCCGTTATGCCCAACGCTTCAGAAAATCTAAAGAGATAAAAAATGAAAACGCTGAAAACTTCAAAAAAGGACAAAGAACGGGGCACCCAACCCCCCAGCGAGACGCTCATAAAAACCTTCACAGGCAATACCTCTATCTGCCTTGACGATGCTTTTCAGCAATCAACTCGGCACAGAAACAACGATTTAGGAGAAGAAAGGAGAAGAATTCTCGATTATCCGAAATTGATAGACAAATCAGTCGCCATGCGGTCTGAGACGCGATCGTAAAGGTTTTGTAGGCGCAGAAAATTCTTCTCCCTGTCCGAGAGGCTTTGATATATTTCATAAGCCGCATCAACGGACGAATCGCTGCCAAAATATTTACACACTCATTTTCCTGCAAAAAATGTATAGATTGTGATAGAATAGAAATAATAATGAAGAGACGTTCAGTTTAAAATCGCACTCACAAACGCTGAAACTATGAAAATTACCGACGTTAAAACCTACAACTTACGCTATCCACTCCTTGAACCCTTCGCGAATTCACGCGGCTGGACGGGCACGCGGACCGCTGTTGTCGTTGAGATTCACACGGACGCGGGGATTACCGGTTGGGGTGAAGGTGTCAGCGTTCCATCCACCGCAGCAATTGAAACACATCTGATTGGACAGTCGCCTTTTGAAACGGAGCGGATATGGGAGGCGATGCGCGGGAATATCGGTGCCTTGAGCGGTATTGACATCGCCTTATGGGACATCATGGGCAAGGCACTTGATATGCCAATCTATCAACTGCTCGGTGGTGCGTTCCGAATGAAGATTCCCGCCTACGCAAGCGGACTTTTCAAAAAAGACAAACCTGACATAACCCAAGCGTTGATGGATGAGGCGAAAGGGTATGTTGATGCCGGATTTCCGGCTGTCAAGATGAAGATCGGTTTCGGCGAGGCTTACGATGTGAAGAACGTCGCTGCAGTGCGACGTGCCATTGGAGATGAAACCCTTTTCGCCGTCGATGCGAATTGTGGCTACGAGGTCGGAACAGCGATCGACGTTGGGCAGAAACTTTTGGACTACGACCTCTTCTGGTATGAGGAACCGATCACCAGTGACGATGTCGCGGGCTATCAAGAGATTCGGCAGGCACTGAAGGTGAGAATCGCTGGCGGTGAAATGTTGATGGGACGTTGGGCATTCCGCGATCTCCTACAGAAACGTGGGTTGGATATTGTACAACCGGATTTGAGCATCGCAGGCGGTTTCACGGAATGTCGAAAAATCGCTGCCATGGCGAGCGCGAATTACATTCGGGTATTGCCCCACATGTGGGGTGGTAGCATTCGTCTCGCTGCAACGCTGCACTGGCAAGCCACGCTCCCGGATGCACCACAGGCACTCAATCCGATCCCGTCTCTTTTGGAGTTTGATATGACTGAAAATCGTCTCCGTACGGCGTTGGCGCGGCAACCGATAAATGCCGTTGATGGATATGTTGACGTTCCGCAGGCACCCGGATTGGGAATTGAGATTGATCGAAACGTATTGGAACAGTATGCATGAGGGCATCACTGAATGAAGAATCGAATCCTAATTGTATGTCTCTTGCTTTTATCTGTGTGTAGTGTGCTCTTCCTCTACCATTTCCGAGTTGAGGCGGATTTGCGCGCCTCACAACCGACGGGTGATACCTTGTTTTCCCACGATCTATTTGATCAGGTTTTGCAGGAGCATGTCGATAAAGACGGACAGGTCGATTATACGAAATTGAAGGCGAACCCTGAAAAATTTGAGGCGTATTTGGACCTATTGGCTGCTGCGAACCCTGCAGTGTTGTCCTATAATGAACAGTTGGCGTTTTGGGTTAACGCCTACAATGCACTTGTTATCAAAGGGGTCGTTGACCACTACCCAATAACGAGTGTCCGGAAGGTTAAACTCTTCAACGGATTTTTCTCTCGACTGAAGTTCCAAGCTGCGGGTAAAACTTATACACTCAATCAGATTGAACACGGCATTATCCGCACGGAGTTTGTGGATCCGCGGGCTCACTTCGTCCTTGTGTGTGCGTCAAGCAGCTGCCCGCCTTTGTGGAACCGTGCTTATACTGCCGAGACGATTGAGGAGCGTCTTGAGACTGCAACGCTCAACTTTATTCGGAATCCTGCACAAGTTCGGATTGACCATGCAGAACGCCGCGTTTACCTCTCGAAAATTTTCAAGTGGTATAAAGATGATTTTAAAGAGGGCTACGAGGGTGTAGAAGATTTTCTCGCCGATTACTTGCTCCCCGAAGACGCAGAATTTTTGGCATCAACGGACGTTAAATTCCGCTACTTGGACTACGATTGGACCCTGAACGATCAACATTAAACCCAATAACGATTTATACTAAAGTTTGGACAATCTGAATAGTATTCCTTATGGTTCATCAACGGTGTAGTCTGCTCTTACTCGAAAACCCGTCTAATATTCCGCGTTTTTGTTGCGTTGAGTCAACTTGTAGAAAAGCGCACTACCAGAACAGAAAACACAGCCCCAGCGGGGCGATATGTGTATAGAAACACCGTCCACCCCGAGACTAAGCCCCAGCGGGGCAACATGTGTATAGAGAAGAGGTCAGGTTGGAGGAGTGTCTAAGATGTTTCCATTGAATCCAAACTATCACACGAAGATTTTTAAAATTTTCCAAAGTTTAGGATTTATAGTAAAGCCGAAAATATATGGACAGTCGGTCGGTGAAGGAAGCCCGCATCGCCGCTGGCGAGGATACAATCCTCGTCCCTTCTCAATGTCTAAGTAATTGTGGGCTTTACTATAAGAACATACTGTGAAAATCAACTTTTAAATAAAGGAGTCATTAGTCATCGGTTTTCAGGCAGAGATACCTTGTGGCGATAACCGATAAAGCACCTGCCATAAGAGAGTAACTGACAACCGATAACTGAAAACTGAAAACTAATCATGGTAAATACTGCCGTTATCGGCTATGGATACGCTGGACGCGCTTTTCATTCCTATCTTGTCGGCTTGGCAGATGGGTTGAATCTTTACGCCATCGCGACACGAGATACCGAACGGCGTGAAGCGGCACGCGCGGCATATCCAAATGCACAAATCTACCAAACAATTGATGATGTCATCGCGGATGACGCGATTGACCTCGTCGTGTTAGCCACACCACACGACACGCACGCTGAACTCTCCATCAAAGCGATGGATGCGGGGAAGCACGTCGTGACGGACAAAATCATGGCGATGAATACCGCCGAAGCAGACGCGATGATTGCGGCGAGTCAACGGAACGATGTCCTGCTCAGTGTGTTTCACAATCGCAGATGGGATTGGGATTATAACACCGTCAGGAAGATTATTGACGACGGTTTGCTCGGAACGCCGTATCTCTTCCAAGTCGCGATTATGCGTTACGGCGCACCGGGTGGTTGGCGCGGGGTTAAACGTCAGAGTGGCGGCATCCTTTACGATTGGCCCGCCCATTTCGTCGATCAGGCGTTACAACTCGTAACCGCGCCTGTTGAATCTGTGTTCTGTGACGTTCATTACAATTCGAGATGGGATACCGATATCGGCAATTACGCCAACCTCATCATTAAGTTTGAGAACGATGTCCGGTATCAGATTGAAATTGGTAATCTTTCCAAAGCTGAGAAACCGCGCTGGTATATTGTCGGGGACCTGGGTGGCTTAATCAAGTCCGGCTTGGACCCGCAAGAAGGACCGATGCGGGAGGGTAATATTGACGCTGCACAACAGGATCCTGAAAACTATGCCAGAGTTTGGACTGAAGCAGGCGGCGAGGACAGAGAACTCGTCGTTGAAAGCGTCCAGACGACGTGGAAATCTTACTATCAAAATATCGCCGATGTACTGAACAAAGGCGAGGAATTGGTTGTCAAACCCGAGGAGATTCGCAAGGTCATGCAGGTCTATGATG
This sequence comes from Candidatus Poribacteria bacterium, assembly GCA_022821965.1. Taxonomy (GTDB): domain Bacteria; phylum Poribacteria; class WGA-4E; order WGA-4E; family WGA-3G; genus WGA-3G. The sequence goes on along the minus strand of JAJECN010000056.1, from coordinate 137,413 downwards.
CGGCGATGCAGTCTTCAGAGACAGGAGAGACGGTGCGGATATAGAAAGGTTACTAACTGAAAATGAAAAGACAAAACATTTCAACGGGAACAAAATGGGAACCGATTGTAGGTTACTCACGGGCTGTCCGAATAGGGCAATATGTCCATGTTTCAGGAACGACAGCGACAGATAAAAACGGCGAAATCGTTGGTGTGGGAGATGCCTACAAGCAGACAGTGCAGACCATAAGCAACATAGAAAATGCGCTCAGATCTGCCGGTGCCAGTCTCAAAGATGTGGTTCGCACACGTATCTATGTGAAGGATATCAACGATTGGGAGAAGGTTGGAGTGGCACACGGTGAATTTTTTGGCGAAATTCGTCCCGCTACCAGCATGGTCGAAGTCAGCCGCTTGATTGAACCGGAAATGTTAGTAGAAATCGAGGCGGACGCGGTCGTGGCAAAATAGACATCTCTTACACACTTTGAAATCTCGCTCATTTTAGCATACTTTCTAAAACTGTATCCAAAATTCTAAAATAGCACTATATAATTATCAATTTGTTCAGATTATGGACAATAGCGTTCATTTTTTGACACAATTGTTCCTTGAATTCCGAGAATCAGCGCAAAAATAGACTTTCAGCGTTGGCATTGTATTTGCTATTATAATACTAATCCAAGGGTATACGGTAGGGTAGGAGCACCCAAGACCTACCCTTACTAATACCATTTCTGATTGAAATTGTAGCATAAACTTTTAGTTTGTGTTCCCTTGTAGCATAGACTGTTAGTCTGTGCACTCAGGGGCGGTTAATGCGATAAAAACTTTTAGAAATGGTATAACAAATAACTTGTTGAAGGGGAAAACAAATGAAAATGCAGCGTGGATTTATACTGATACTGTTCCTCGTGTTTGCTATTGTGCAGAGCGGTATAACAGCACATCATGAGACAGGCGCGTCGGAATATCATGAATTAAACAAACAGGTCATTGCAAGCATTGACAAGGGATTAGAGTGGCTAAAAGGACAACAAGCCGAAGATGGGCTATTCGCCAATCATCCGGGCATAACGGCTCTGGTACTCACGGCTTTCTTACGGCATCCAGAAAACAAATACGCGGAGGCAGAACACCCGTTTATCCAAAAGGGACTTCAGCGATTGGTTGCAATGCAACAGCCAAACGGTGGCATCTATGATGTTGAGATGCAGCCAGCACTGCCGAATTATAACACCGCTATCTCCGTGATGGCACTTTCCTCAACCGGTAATTCGGAATACGCCTCTATCATTGAAAAGGCGCAAGGTTTCCTGAAGAGCCTACAGGTCTTAGATGAAGAGAGCGTCTATCACGGTGGCATTGGTTACGGCAGCCGTCAGGAAGTGAAAGACTTGTCCAATCTGAACATTGCCATTCAGGCACTTAAAGAGAGCGGCTCCGACGACCAAGAGGTCTGGGACAAGGCAATTAAGTTTCTGGAACGCACGCAGAATCGGAGTGAGAGCAACGATCAGTCGTGGTCAGGCAATGATGGCGGCTTTATCTATTCGCCTGACGGTGAAAGCAAAGCGGGTACGGATGCCGCAGGAAGTCCACGTTCTTATGCCAGTATGACGTACGCCGGATTGTTGAGTTTCATCTACGCGAATGTCGATAAGGACGATGAACGCGTGCAAGCTGCCTTCGAGTGGATAAAGGAGCATTTCACACTTGAAGAAAACTACGGTATGGGTGCCCAGGGTTTATACTACAACTACCATACAATGGCGAAAGCGTTGAAACTTTATGGTCAATCAACCTTTGTAGACGCAAAAGGTATTACGCACGATTGGTACCGAGAGTTCGCAGAAAAAATGATTGAATTGCAGACACCGGATGGATTCTGGGTGAATGAGTCGAGTCGCTGGATGGAAAGAGATCCAAGACTTGTAACCGCTTATGTGATTCTCGGTCTTGATACCGCCTACCAGAAATAGATAACCTATCTTACAATATCTTTTACACGCTCGCGGGCGGGGTTCTCTAACCCTGCCAGCGGGAACAAGGGCTTTCAGAGCATGTAGGTGAAGCATGTATCAGTCAGTCAAAGTTTCTGCGATCTCGCTGAAACCTATCAAATGGGATAAAGCCTCCAACGCTGATAAATTGGAGGCTTGCTTCGTTGAAGCCGCCAAGGACGCGCCACAGTTGATTTTGGCGACCGAGGGTGTATTGGAAGGCTATGTCGTGATGGATGTCATTGAGGGCAACGCCACACCGGAGGCGATGCTCGACATCGCGGAACCGCTTGATGGCGCGTATATCCACCGATTCCGTCAACTTGCGAAGCAACTCAAGACGTGCCTCTGTTTCGGTTTCGCCGAACGGCGTGGTACCTCCTCTGTCTATAATTCCGCTGTGTTTATCGACAGCAACGGTGAGATATGCGGCACGTATCATAAAACGCAGTTTGCGGAAGGCACACATCCGTCGTGGAACTTCAATTGCATCGGCGAGACGATTCGCGCGTTTGATACACCCTTCGGACGTGCCGGTATCTTAATCTGCAATGACCGGTGGAATCCGCTAATCGCTCGGACGCTGGTTTTGGACGGCGCGCGATTTCTTCTAATTCCCTCCTACGGTTCAAAGGGTAAATCACAGAATCAGACGGTGCTCGCCAGAGCGCGTGAAAACGGCGTGCCGATTGTGGAAGCGAACGTTGGCATGAATCTCATCATCAGTAAAGGTGAGATTGTCGCATACAAGTGGGGCAACGATCAGATTAGCACGGCGGACATTGAGATTCCTTCCCTCCCTTCAACTGAAGCGGCGCGCCGATCAGAGCAGGAATACTTGCAGGCTCAGGGTCCTGAGATGGAAGTCCGCTATCGGAAGACAATCAACCGTTTGTGATGACGTGGTGGATCCTTTGTAGGAGCGATCTCCGGCCCTCCCTTCAATCCAACCTACGATACCACTTCAAGTTGATCATTTCTCCAAAGCAACTTGTATAAACCTATTTCCAATAATTGTGTCAAATACTTTATTGAATCCTAAAAGGAATTTAGGGACCCAATGAAGATGCGAACACAACTCGTTTCTACAAAAAAAGAGTAATCCCAGTATTAAGAATAACTAAAGACGCAAGCCTGCAACAACCGCCCAGGCGACTCTACAAACAGACATGTCCATGCACCAACCCGTTCACTTAACGCCTTGCGAATTATTAGAAAAATGCTGACACCACAATTCCTGAAGCAACTTGAACCCTTCTATATCCGTGCGAAACGCTCATTCCGCAGTCGATTCAAAGGCGAGCGGCGAAGTCCCAACCGTGGTGTAGGAATGGAATTTGCCGATTATCGCGTCTATGAACCCGGTGATGACCTACGGCATGTCGATTGGAACATTTACGCACGCTTGGGTAGACTCTTTATTAAGCTCTTCCACGCTGACGAGGGGTTGCCACTCGCCCTACTCGTTGACAATAGTCAGTCTATGGAATTTGGCTCGCCGACCAAGTTAACATGTGCCAAACAGATTGCCGCAGCGTTGGGTTATATCGCATTAGGGCATGCCGACAGTGTTGCAGTCTACACCTGCGCTGAACGGCTTTCCGCAGTGCTACCACCTACCTCGGGAACATTACAATTCCCTCGTCTCACAAACTCGCTTACGGCAATCGGAGCAAATGGACAAACGCGATTGACGGAATGTCTCAGGCAGCTGCCGATGTATCAACGGCACCCTTGTACGGTCATCATTCTTTCCGATTTTTTGGATCCGGATGGCTACGAACAGGGTTTCAAGTTGCTCATAGGGCACGGCTTCTCGACCTTCGCTATTCATCTGGTGAGTCCAGAGGAGATAACACCACAGGCATACTTAGAAAGCGCGACGGCAGGAAGAGACTGGCTGGTAGAAGATGCCGAGACTGGTGAAACGAAAGCCATTACCATTAATGCCGAGACGCTCGCGCAATACCAGAATCAACAGCAGACATTTTGCGACACCCTGCGACGCTTCTGTACCGACCAAGGAATTGGCTACGCGCACCTTAAAAGCAATACGCCGATAGAACCCTTTATTTTACAGGAGCTGCACAAGGCAGGTTTCGTTCAAAGAAATCGATGAAAGATACAGGGGGAGTCGAATGCAAACACAAATTGCAGAAACGAATCTGGAACTCATACAAGGCGATATAACCAAAGCACAGGTCGAAGCCATCGTGAACGCTGCGAACAGCGCACTTGTTGGCGGGGGCGGTGTGGATGGCGCAATCCGTCGCGCGGGTGGTGATGCAATTGAGCAAGCCTGCGCGGAAATTCGTTCGAGTGAAGGGGGTTGTCCTACCGGCAAAGCCGTTATTACGCCGGGCGGCAATCTTCACGCGAAATATGTGATTCACACGGTGGGACCGGTGTGGGAGGATGGCAATTCGGGTGAGCCAGAATTGCTTGCGAGTTGTTATCAGGAGAGTCTCCAACTCGCTATAGAAAATGACATTCAGAGCATCGCTTTTCCTTCTATTAGTACCGGTATCTTTGGATACCCAACAGAAAAAGCAGCAGTTGTTGCACTAACCGCGGTGAAAGAACTTGTGCTTCAGAGTAACGCTGTCCCATCAACTATCCAGTTTATCCTATTTGATGAGGCAACCCATACATGCTATCTGGACGCTTTGCTCACTGTTTTTGGAAAATAAGGCGTCCTAAAAAACTATCCATCTTGAAAGTTATCCAAAGTTGAATAACCCCAAATTTAGCCGAGTTTCGTTGATTCTACCCATCTACATTCCAGCGTTTTTGCTGGCGACAGGCGGAGGCATTGTCTCACCAACGCTTTCGATTTATGTCAAATCGTTTGAGTTATCCTATACATTGACGACGGTTGTCCTCGCTGTTGGTGTCTTGGGGAATATCCCGGCAGGCGTTTTGGTGGAACAGCTCGGTCGCAAGTCGTCAATGTTGCTCGGTTTGGTGATGATAGGGTTGTCAACTGTCGGGATGGGCACAGCGACAAATTTCTTCCAACTCATTGGTGCCCAATTGGTCGGCGGTGTCGGGAATGCATTATGGATGCTCGCCCGGCACGCTTATATGACAGATGTTATTCCGATCGGGAATCGCGGAAGAGCGATTGCGTTGTTCGGTGGTGTAAATCGGATGGGTACCTTCACCGGACAGTTCTGTGCCATCTTCCTCGGCGTGAACCTACGGCTCCCTTTTTTCATCTATACCGCCGTTGTCGCGCTGAATTTCCTCCTTTGTCTTTTTTTCATTCCAAAGACGCGTCGTCCTACAACTGAGGTCGTTGGTCCGAAACAGCCTTATCTAAAACAACTTCTCGAAATCTCGCGTCAGCATGCGCGACTGCTTGCGACTGCGGGCGTGGGACAGGTGTGCGTGCAGACCCTACGCCGGGGATGCAATATCATTATTCCACTCTATGGCGACGAGGTTGTCGGGTTAACAACGCAACAAGTTCGCACAGTCGTTATGGTTTCCTCGGCAATAGATATGTCGATGTTTCCAATTGCCGGACACATGATGGATCGGTTTGGTCGGAGATATGCGACGGTGCCGGGGGTTTGCATTTTTGCCACGGGGATGGTCTTGATGCCCTTTACGGGAACGTTTACGACGTTATTGCTTACGGCAATGTTCATGCGGATAGGGAACGGGATCGCTTCGGGAACGATGATGACGCTCGGCGCGGATTTGGCACCACATGAAGGGACCGGTGAGTTCTTGGGACTGTGGCGACTTACGGGGGATTTCGGGGGTTCGGCGGGACCGGTTATTGTTGGCAATCTTGCCGATCTGTTCGGTCTAAGTTATTCCGGCTTCGCATTAGGGGGCATCGGTTATCTCGCGGTGAGCATTTTCTTGTGGTTGGTCCCAGAAACGTTGCAGAGAGAATGACGGCTTCTATCTATAGGCAAGAAAATGCCCCACACGAACGAAAGTGAACACCTTTGGTTAAGACTTGTTCTTTTTCGCTTGTTCTAAAAGCTGTTCCGCCTGTTCGGCGCGCTGTCTTTCTTGTTCAGCGCGTTGTTCCGCTTGTTCAGCGCGTTGTTTTAGCTGATCTGCGATTCGTTTGGCATCTAAATAATACATAACACGCTCCAATCCTTTACAAAAAACGATGGTAATTATTGTCAATAAAACAGTGAAAGCAGCAAGGTGTGTTACGATAGATTCCGCTGTTTCCAGCGGTGGTATGTCTGCTTTTCTACCCGCAAGTATTTCACCGAATATAATCCACGAAGCGTATCCAATAAAAGTAACGACAAAACTGTAAAACGCTGGATCTAACCACTTTTTCGGGATTCCTCCCGGAAAAGCAACATATTTGTCCTCTTGTTCTGAATCCAGGTGAGTTTCCTCCACCAATTGACTCCTAATTTGGAATAAAATGCCGGGAAAGGGACTCGAACCCTTACGCGCATAATGCACACTAGACCCTGAACCTAGCCTGTCTACCAATTTCAGCATCCCGGCAAGCAATTATAGTATATCCTAATTTCCGTCCCTTGTCAAATTATATTTGGTTCTTCAAGTTTCAAATCTGGTGGTTCATAGTAAGGCAATTTACTGCCCGTTATACAAATTGTTGGAACGTGCGATGAATCGCACTCCTACAAGCGTCCTTACTCATAGTTGGGAAATCGGATTAAACTTGTAATGCACTTGATAAGTCTAATACAATCAATACATCAATCACACTTCCGCTAATGGGGCGATTTGTGATGGTGACACTCCGAACATCAAAAAAGGAGCGTAAATCTTATGAGAATAAAGATATTTGTCTGCGCGATGTTCGCGCTGAGTCTTATCGTCGGTTATAGCCAAGCCGAGATTGATCCAGATAGGATTGTCGGTATCTGGTTATTAGACGAAGGTAAAGGCGATGTTGCTGAAGACGCGTCTGGAAATGGACGTAAAGGCGAAATTACGAACGCGAAATGGGAAAAAGGGAAGGTCAATGGTGCCCTTGAAATCAAAAAGGGTGGGACAGTCACCATTCCACTCGGTAAAGGCATTATTGAAGATAAAGTGACCTTCATCCTCTGGATAAACTTTACCGACATCGCAGGTCAGCAGAACTATTTCTCAATATGGGATCAGAGCAACAACCGCTATGTCCCTTACAAAGAAGGGGCAAACACCCTTCGCAGTTGGACGAACACTTGGAATGTTACCAGTGGCGTGACTGTTAAAGCAGGAACATGGTATCATGTCGCCAATGTCTACGATGGAGAAACTTGTAAAATTTACGTCAACGGCGAAGAGAAAGTCTCACAAAAGGTACCGAAGTTCCAACTCCAAGATCAGGATCAGACCGCATGGCTCGCGACTGACAAAGGTGTAGGTTTCCTCTCTGCCACTATTATGGACGAGGTCGGTATCTTCAACGATGGACTTACCGAAGATGAGGTTCAGGGTATTATGAACGATGGCATCGAATTTACCGCTTTTGCTGTGGAACCGTCGGATAAACTCCCTGTTCTCTGGGGAAGGTTGAAGTCGCAGTAGTAATTTTTTAAGGTCCCCCTGTTTTGCAGGGGGACCTCACCTCGCAAAAGAATAAGCCTATGAGATACTTTGCTTACGGCTCCAACATGAACCTCTCTCAGATGCAGCAAAGGTGTCCCGGTGTCGCTGATATAGAGAAGTTTCGGCTTGAGGGTTTCCGCCTCGTTTTTAAATACCACGCCGATATTATCCGTGCGGAAGGGTGTACAGTCCACGGTGGGCTTTGGCGAATTACAGAGGACCACGAAGAGGCACTTGATACCTACGAAGGCTACCCAGACTACTACGGCAAGTATTACCAAGACGATGTCATGTTTTACAGAATGCGAGAGGATTATGTGAAGGATTTTGAGGCACCTTCAAAGTGGTATCTAAAAACTATCATTCAGGGATACCGCGATTTTGGGTTAACGCAGGAAAACTTTGAAGAGAGCCTCGGGGTCCAACAACTTGGACTAACGCAAAAAGACCTTGAAGAGCACCTCGGTGTGTCAACAGATGAACTCGCCCGCCTATTTTCCCGCGTCGCAACCTCTCCTGTCTATGAGTAAGCCCGTTTTTCAAATCACCCGTTTTGCATACACGTAATACGCCCCAATTGCTAATTCACCGGTTTCGTCGGAGAACTCGGTGTGCATGCGCGTCTGACCGGCGGTGAGGTTGAACGTAAACGTTACGCCCTTCGCATCGGGTGGAATTTCTTTCGTCTCAAATTGCTCTCCAATGCGGATTTGTGCCGATTTTAGTGCTAAAGCCTTTCCGCCGTTGTAGAGATCAATGTGTTCACCCGGGATGCCATCCATTATCGCCCTATCTTCAGCGAGGGGCCACCGACGCAACTCGAAGCTGTACTCCCCGTCTTCAGGCACCTCAATCGCCCAATAGCCGTTACATTCCATGCCTCGGCGGATCATCCCCTGATTCCATGCGTGCGCTTCGCCGTGCCAATCGTGTGTTGTGATGCATGTAACCGGTTCGTTTTGTGTCCCAATGACAATCGGACAGTCTTCATCGAACCGCTCCGAAACCAGTTTCCACCACGCTTCATAATGCTCACGGAGTTCCGCAACGACTTCTGGATGTTCGTCGGCGACATCGTGCTGTTGCCCCGGATCTGCTTGTATATCGTACAGTTCGGTGCCGTTGATGAGTCGCCACCGTTGGGACATCGTCGCACTGTCTTTCCACTTAATCGGATTTTCAACGCGCTGCGAATCGGTGACGATAACCCGTTCCTCCCACGCCTCCGTTTCGTTTCTCAGCAACGGTGCGATGCTGGTGCCGTGGAAGTGCGCATTTGAGGAAACTTCAAGATCACAGAGGTCTATCAGCGTCGGGAGTAGATCAATATTCGCGGTGAGTTCATGTACTTCGTGTTTTTCAGTGAAACCGCCGTCGGGCCAATGCATAAACAATGGCACACGGTGCCCGCCTTCATACGGCGACCCTTTTTTACCACGCATCCCGGCATTGTAGCCTGCCCTGACGAATTGCTGTGCATCCAAGTCGCAGCCCATCGCGGAACCGTTATCAGTCATAAAGATGAGGATAGTGTTTTCCTCAAGTCCTAAAACTCGGAGGTGGTGCCGTAGCCGTGCCATATTGTCGTCGATATTGGTTATCATACCCCAGAAATTCGCACGGTCGCCTTCTACACCCTTTCGTCTGTAAACCTCACCGTAAGCATCGGGAACACGGAACGGACCGTGCGGCGCGTTGGTGGAAAGATAACAGAAGAATGGACGGTCCTCACCACCTTCAGCCTGCCGCTCAATAAACGCCATCGCTTCTTGGAACCAGACATCGGTGCAGTAACCATCAAAAGGTTGTTCCGAACCGTTGCGGAAATAGGTGTCGTCGAAATAGTCGTTGCCCCAATAGTCCGGCGTTTGACTGATACCACCGCCGCCGTGGTAGAGTGCTTCATCGAAACCTCTGTCGTGTGGACGGAAGGGATAGTTATCACCGAGATGCCATTTCCCGAACATACCGGTCTTATAGCCGTTGCGCCGAAAGATATCCGCCATCGTAACTTCATCGCTGCGGAGGAGCGAGCGTCCGCCGATAGTATGCCACACACCCGTAGAGTTGCAATAGTGCCCCGTCATAATGCCCGCTCGTGTCGGTGAACAGGTGGGACCGACGTGTAGATTCTGCAGTTGCACGCTTTCTGCTGCTAACGCGTCCAGATTCGGTGTATTAATAACAGGATTTCCAGTGCATCCTAAATCGCCGTAACCCTGGTCGTCTGTGATGACGAAAACGAGGTTTGGTGTCGTCTGTTCTGCCACGATAATATCTCCTGCCTACTGGGGCTATTACTTGTAGGAATGGGGTCCGCTGTGCCCACCCGTTCTTCAATGCGTTAACCTTACTTCAACGCCTCTTTAATCCGATCTAAACCTCGATTAATCTCTGTCAACGATGTGGCAAAGGAGAGACGCAAATGATTGTCAGCACCGAAACCATCGCCCGGTACAACACCGACACCTGCTGAATTGAGCAGATAGTCGGTTATATCCATTGAGTTCTCGATCTTTTGTCCATCAATTGTTCTGCCGTAGTGTTCAGAAAAATCGGGGAAGATGTAGAACGCACCCTGCGGTCTGGCATAACTAATCCCATCAATCTCGTCAAAACGCTGACAGATCACATCTCGGCGTTCCTCAAACGCTTTTCGCATCTCTTCGACAGCATCCTGCGGTTCGTTCAATGCGACAACGGCGGCTTTCTGTGCAATGGATGTCGGGTTTGAGGTGCTGTGCGATTGGATACGCGACATTGCTGAGATTACATCTTCGGGACCGGCGGTATACCCAATCCGCCACCCTGTCATCGAGTAGGCTTTAGAAACACCGTTAACAACAAAGGTAATCGCTTTCGTCTCTTCGTTGAACGAAGCAGGACTTTGATGTGTCGCACCGTCGTAGAGGAGAGCCTCATAAATTTCATCGGAGATGAGGTAGACTTGGTGTTTGACGGCGAGATCGGCGATTGCTTTGAGGGTGTCCAGATCGTAGGTGGTGCCGGTCGGGTTGCTCGGACTGTTAACAAGTATCGCTTTTGTCTTTGAGGTTATCGCTGCTTCAACTTGATCGGGTGCCATGCAGAAGTTTTGTGCTGGCGTTGTCTCAATGACGCGCGGCACTGCCCCTGCAAGTTTGATCTGTTCTGGATAACTCACCCAATACGGTGCGGCGAAGATGACTTCATCGCCCGGATCGCAGATCGCTTGAAAGATGTTATAGATGGTATGCTTGGCACCGCACGAGACGATGACCTCCGATGCGCTATAACTTAACCCATTGTCCCGTTTGAATTTCTCGGTGATTGCCTCCCGGAGTTCCGGGGTGCCGGGGACAGGGGTATATTTCGTGAACCCTGCGTTGAGTGCGGCGATTGCAGCGTCTTTGATATAATCGGGTGTGTCAAAATCGGGTTCGCCTGCACCGAATTTGACGACATCTACGCCATCAGCGATCAACGCGTTGATTTTCGCGGTGATCGCCAAAGTGGACGATGGCGTTACGTTTTGACTCCGTTGTGATAATGAAATCATTTGTTCTCCTTTGAAAATGGGTTTTGTGTTTAATTATGACAGCACTGTAGGATTACGCTTGTCCAATATCGCTTTTCTACATCAAAATATCGGGATCAGACGTTCCTCGCGGTGGTACTTCCGCATCTCCTACCAATTTTACATCTATCTCTGAATTCAAGCGTTGGAGCTGTCTCTGAATCGCTCGATCCATGTTTTCATCAAGGAGAAACCGAAGTTTCATGGGACATCCGCCGGTTTGGTAGACTTTCTTTTTTTCTCAAGCAATTCTTGAGAAACCTTTGCAAAGCGTTCCCGCAATTCAACCACGAACGGTGACCGGTTACGGAGTTGTTCCTGCTCTGCTTCCTCATCAAGTTGCCTCACCCGTCCAAGATACGCCTCCACCTCCTCTTTTTTCGCCAAGTAATAGAGGATAGTTGCGTGTATTTTTTCGAGATTTAAGGTCGGATAACGTAGCAGAATTTCTTCGGGACTCGCACCTTCCAGATAGTCTTCCAACACAATCTCAATGTCAATGCGATTCCTTTGATCCGGATGACATCTTCTTCAACGAAGTCAAAGTAATTTTCTAATTCCATCGCTGAATACCTTTAGGTTTCACAATATCAAGCGGAATTGCCGTTTGTTATCAAAGTCCGCATGAACGCTTCCAAGTTCTCTACCTGTGCCGCTGTCCGGAGTAATTGTTCAAGACGTTGTAAATCTTCAATACCTTCAAGGGATAGCCTTAACGTTTGCTCTGCTCCCACGCGGAACCGAGCATCAAGAACATTAAGAATGCTTTTAACAGCATTTTTTCTTTCCCCTTGCTCAATCCCTTGCTCAATCCCTTGCTGCAGGATATATCGGTAAGTCGATGATTCTAACATAGGTCCCTCCAATAGATGGCGGATTTCGGCAGGATCGACGATCAAACCGCTCAAAATCCATTGCCATATCAATAAATTATTCTGCAGATCCGGCGCGAGCGGGAGGGCAAGCGTTATCTTATTACATCGCTCAACCCATTCAACGCCAGATACGCCTTCCGGTGGTTGCATCAGCGGTGTAAACGCCATCAGACTGGTCTGATCAGTGTCAAAGATGGATTGTCCATCAAACTCGCTCAGCCGGATCACCTGATACTCTATTAGCACATTGTGTCCCGGAAAATCTTGGCTATATTCGCCCGGGTCATTTCCACCAGCATCTGAACAGAGATAGATAGTAAAAGACAAAATCGGCAAGCCATATTTTTCAAAGCACCTTCCGAAATAGCCGACCTTACGCTTCAGTATGTCTTGTGCACTTTCACGACTCACTTGGAACTCAATATGCACCAAAACTTCTCTACCGTCCACCTCTGCCTTTGACAAAGTATCCATGCGCCGTATCTCAACGGTCGGCAGTTCTGTCTCAAGTTGTTCTATGAACTTTAGTCCGGGGATATTGGTCAGTTTCCTCAATAAATCTTCGGTGAACGTCCCAAAGATGTCCTTACTCACAATATCGAATCGGTTGTGCGGTAAGTTTTCAAAGAATTCGTGCAAACTCTTTTGCATACAAAGATCCTACACTGACTTATTGATGAATGTCAACATTTTTTATCGCCTGAGTCACGATTATGCGGTATTGAAGACAAGGAAACTTAAAACTGCCTTGGGACTAGTCGGCTTGTGTCAGAGCGTCTTATCGAGCTCTTTCAGGAGATTCCGCTGCTTGCGAGACAAAGACTTCGGGACCTCCACAACCAACCGGACTCGCAAATCACCTTTTCTACCGGAGGCATCTACGCCACCGCGCCCACGCAATCGGAACTGCTGTCCGGGTTGAGCACCCGACGGGATTTTTAGGTACACATCTCCAGTTAGCGTTTGCACCCGAACGGAACCACCTAACGCTGCCATTATCATAGAGACTTTTACGTCCGTTAGCAGATCAGCACCTTCACGTGTTAGTGTCGGATGCGATTGGACAGAAACCGTCACCAACAGATCGCCAGACATACCATTACCGAGGGATTCCCCATGACCCCGAATACGTAAGGTCTTTCCGTCCTGAATACCCGGTGGAATTGTAAGTGTCAGACGTTTCCCTTGGACATTCATCTCTTTCTTGCTACCTAACACCGCGTCTGCGAAAGGGATACTGACGTTCATACGGATATCACGTCCGCGAGGCGGAGCAGTCGTACGTCGTTGTCCGAACGCATCACCGAACGCATCACCAAATCCACCGAAACCACCAAATCCACCGCGTCCAAAAATATCGTCGAGGTTCAGGTTCCTGAAAATATCGTCCATCGTCCGGTACCCCTCAAACCCCATACCTTCAACACCTGCGTGCCCGCGGATATCGTACATGCGTCGCTTTTCGGGATCGGAGAGTACGGAATACGCGTTCGATGCCTCTTTGAACTTCTCCTCTGCCGTTTTGTCTCCGGGATTCTTATCCGGATGATACTGAACCGCGAGTTTACGATAGGCTTTTTTGATTTCTTCTGGAGTGGCACCTCGCTTCACACCGAGGATTTCGTAGTAGTCTCTCATAATATTCTCTAAAGTTGTACTGCAGCTGCGCATTAAAGCATCGCCAGAATCGCTGTGACATCTCGTAAGGATTGGTGCTGTTTAACAAGTGTTAATCCGAATTGAAGTGCTGCCCTTTCCACGCTTAGTTTTCGTGGTATGTCAGTAATACCCTCTATATCTTTAACATGCGCCGCACCGATAAGACGGCGCAGCATCTCCAGTCCTGCAAATCCCACTGCGTCATGGAAAATGTTTTGTAGCGTCTGCGCTTTCAGAGTAGCATCAACCACTCCGAATTCAGTCGTGTAGGTGCGCCAAGTTTGCACAACCGCTGTTTTAAGTGCCGACTGCACATCTAAGGTGTTTTGGTGCGAAAAATAGGATAAGAAGTAATTTGCCCAATATAACCCGATGTCGAATCCCGGCGGACCGTAAAAGGCAAATTCGGCATCGATAACTTTTGCTGTATCGTTTTGGACGAGAACGCTCCCTGTGTGCAGATCGCCGTGGGTTACGGCTTGCTGCATTGTCAGGAAAATCTGTTTGAGGTGCGCCGCTCGCGCCAAAAAATCCGTATCTGCTTTCAGTCGTTGGATATCAGGCTCTAATCCGGGTGTCCAGAAATTCGTTTCATGTTCGGTGTACGGGAAGGTGAACACGTAATCAGCAGTTATCGCCTGCATGGTTGTGTTCGCAAATTGCTGCTTATACTGCTGAACGACTCCGCTGTCAAGATTCTCGATGTATGTATGGCTATGGACGCTGCCCATGAATCGCCCAATTTGCTCAGCGATAGCGATATCTATGCTGCCGGCGATTAAGTCATCACGTAGCACGCTGGCATCTCGAAGGTCCTCCATCGCTATGACTGCCATTTCTGCATCAAAATTGTATTGTGCGGGGACACTACCACTCGCCAATTGATTGTAAACGTCAAGTGCGCGAGATTCATACGTCAAGCGTTCCGTGGACAGCGGATAGTCGGGACCCAATATCTTAATGTAGGGCGGCGCGTGTTTCAAGACAAGCGAACGCTCTGGACGCTCTGCATCCGAGACACGATAAACTGTATTAAGGTTTCCATCGCCGATCTCTTCTATATGGAGTTCCGTCTCCGATTCAAATATACGAATTTCAGCATGTCGTTGACGCAGGTAGTCCGGTAGCGTGGCAAGGTTGAGTTCCATGTTTTTCTATTAAACGGACAGCAGGTTCTCAGCTATCTGAATAGCATTTAAGGCAGCACCTTTGCGGAGGTTGTCCGCAACGACCCAAAGATTCAAACCGTTGTCTATGGAGACATCATCACGGATCCTACCTACATAGACCTCATCTTCACCTGCGACATCTACGGCGAGCGGATATTGTTGGTTGCTCGGATCGTCCACAAGTTTCACACCGGGAGCAGCGGCGAGGCATTCCCTCGCTTGGGCTGCCGTGAGTTTTTCATGCGTCTCAATGTTTATTGATTCGGAGTGTGCGAAGAAAACTGGAACTCGGACGGTTGTCGCAGAGACACCGATCGTATCGTCCTCAAGTATCTTCCGAGTCTCGTTGATCATTTTGACCTCTTCTTCGTTGTCGCCGCTTTCTAAGAAGGGCCAATCAAATGAGACGTTGAACGCCATCTGGTGGGGGAATTTATCTAAAGTAACCGGCTTGCCTTCGAGTGCTTCAGTCGTTTGTTGGACGAGTTCCATGACAGCACGCCCACTTTTACCAGAAACGCTCTGGTAGGTGGAAACAACAATCCGTTTGATACCAGCAATATCATAAATCGGTTTGAGTGCCACCATCATTTGTATAGTGGAGCAGTTTGGATTGGCTATGAGTCCATTGTGTGTACGCGCAGCATCCATATTGACTTCTGGAACAACCAGCGGTGTGGCTGCGTCCATACGGAAGGCACTGGTATTGTCAATAACAAGTGCGCCTTTTTCTACAGCGGTCGGAATGAACTCGCGACTGACGGACGCGCCCGCTGATGAGAACACTACATCCACGTCCTCAAACGAATCGTGCGTCAATTCTTCAATTATAATAGGGGTATCTTTAAAGGACAGGATTTCACCAGCAGAGCGGTGCGATGCCAGAAGTTTGAGGGAAGCGATAGGGAACGATCGCTCTTCGAGAAGCTGCAGCATGGTATTGCCGACAGCACCCGTTGCACCTACAACGGCGACACGATAACTCTCACGCATTTCTGATATTTTCCTCTATTGTGTGATTCAGGCAGAATTTTTGTAATATAATTTTACCACAAACAGGCACCTTAAGCAAATATTTCGGTGAAAATTGCGTATTCGTTAGGTAATTCGCCACTTTAAAGTAAAAAAACTTGACAAATAGCGCAATCTATGGTATTAATTTTAAGAGAACTATGTATTATGTCAAGTTGACTTTATTAGATTTCCCTTCACTCTAATAGAGAGATTTAGGGTTAAGCCCAAGTTCTACCTATAATTTCCGGTTAATTTTGACACTAACCGAAATTTTATCTTGACATATCTATATTTGTATAGTATAATATAATTACTATTAGTTTTTTGTTAAATCCAAATTTAGGTCCGAGGCGTAAGAACCGCTACTTCCGGATTCTTCGGAAATAGCAGCGTTTTCTTGTTCGGACAAAAATTAGAGGAACATTTGACATGGCAAAATTAATGAAGAGTGATGTCGTTAGCAATATCGTTGACCAGACCGGCCTTAGCAAGAAAGATGCGAACGCCGCTGTTGACGCTCTTACCGCGACTATTTGCGAAGCTTTGAGTAACGGTGACTCCGTTGGGTTGATCGGCTTTGGAACGTTTGAAACCAAAGATCGACCAGCCCGCACAGGTCGCAACCCGCAGACTGGTGATCCGCTTGATATTCCGGCGAAGACAGTCCCTGTCTTCAAAGCTGGCAAGAAACTTCGCGACGCTGCCGCCTAAAAACCAGCGGTTCTTTCGCTCAGTTTCTGGAAAAGCCGCTGGGCTGCGCCTCGTTGTTTAATAGAGGGGCGGCTGCGGCTTTTCCATGTTATATAAAAGGCTCTATCAAGACTGTTTTTAGCACTATATTTCAATACTATACCATTATCTGCAATCATTTGTAGGAGCCTTTTGTGATCTTTTGTTCGCATCATTCCGAGGCACACCTTTGAGGTGCGTTCGCTAAAAACTGATGTCAGGGGACTCGTCATGTTAATCCGAACGAGAGCTCCAGTCCGAATTGACTTTGCTGGTGGATGGAGCGATGTAGCCCTCTTTACTGAGGATTCAAAAGGGCTTGTCGTCAACGGGGCGATTAATCGATACGCTTATGCAACTCTTCGTTGTGAACGCCAGGTGGGACACGATGATTCCGTTGAACTGCAGCGTGTTTTAGATAAGAGCATTCGTATCTATTCTGCAGATTTTGATACATCCGTTGAAGCCGATGATATACGTCAACTCGAATATGATGGAAATATTGATTTAGTCAAGGCAGCTGTACGGCGGATGTCCATACAGATTGGCGGTTTTGATCTGATTACGCAGTCCACTGCGCCGCCGGGCAGTGGTTTAGGTACTTCCGCAGCAATGGGTGTCGCGCTCGTCGGTGTACTCGGCGCACTTAAGGACGCTACCTATCTCCCTTATGAATATGCGGATATGGCGAGCAATATCGAACGTCATGAACTCGGTATCTTAGGTGGAAAACAGGATCATTACGCAAGCGCGATCGGCGGAATCCACTTCATGGAATTTCAGGGAGAAGAGGTGAAAACCTCGCCGTTGCGATTTCCACCGCACATCCGTTGCGAACTCGAAAAGAATCTTGTACTCTGTTATACTGGAAAGTCCCGCTTCTCTGGTAATATACATCAGAATGTGACCGATGCTTATAAGAGCGGGCAATCCAGTGTCCGAGATGCATTGAACGCTCTTAAATCCACCGCCGAAGCGACGAAAAAAGCACTTATGCGTGGTCGCTTAACTGAATTCGGCGAACTCCTCACCCAAAATTGGTACAATCAAAAAAAGTTACACCCCTCTGTCACAAATGAACAGATCGAATCCCTCTTTAAAATTGCGATAACGCACGGTGCTATCGGCGGGAAAGCCTGTGGTGCTGGTGGCGGTGGGTGTCTACTTTTTTACTGTGAACCCACGCGCGAACATCGGGTCCGTCAGAAACTTGAAGAAGCCGGTGCGCACGTTATTGATGTTAACTTCGATGTTGACGGACTTCAAGTATGGAAAGTCTCAAACGATTAGACCGAAAAAATATGAAAAATGACATCTCAACAACACAAGCCACAACGGATATGGAAACCGCCGAATCTTTGAAAACGGCAAAAGAAAATATTTTAAACGAACTCAAAAAACGAATCATCGGGCAAAACGAAGTCATTGAACAACTTCTTATCGCACTCTTCTCACAGGGGCACTGCCTACTTGTAGGGGTGCCGGGGTTAGCGAAGACCCTATTAATCAGTACATTCGCGCAGATTCTCAAACTCCCCTTCAACCGAATCCAATTTACGCCAGACTTGATGCCATCGGACATTATCGGCACCGATATTATTGAGGAAGGTGAAGCCGGAAAACGCGCCTTCCGCTTTATCAAAGGTCCCGTCTTTGCTAATGTTGTCCTTGCTGATGAAATTAACCGAACGCCCCCTAAAACACAAGCCGCGCTTCTACAAGCAATGCAGGAATACCAAGTCACCGCAGGCGGCAGAACGTATCCATTGGAACGTCCGTTTTTCGTTTTAGCAACTCAGAACCCGATTGAACAGGAAGGTACTTACCCCTTACCAGAAGCACAACTCGACCGGTTCATGTTCCATATCACAATTGACTATCCCGATAAAGATGCTGAAAAAGACATTGTGATGACGACCACAGCGGCTTATGAACCGGAGATAAACCCTGTTATCACCGGAGAAGAGGTGCTGCAAATACAGCAAGTCGTCCGAAAAGTCCCCATTGCCGAGGCGATTGTGGACTATGCTGTGGAATTGAATCGGCAAACACGTCCTGCTCCAGATGCTCCTGAATTTGTTCAGGATTGGGTGCAATGGGGAGCAGGACCACGGGCATCACAGTATCTCGTATTGGGTGCAAAGGCGCGCGCTATTCTTCAAGGACGCTATCATGTCGCTTATGAGGATATCAAAGCAGTTGCCGTACCTGTCCTGCGCCACCGAATTTTAACCAATTTCAATGCGGAAGCGGACGGTATCACGAGTTTGGATATTATCAATGGGCTGTTAGAAAAAGTTGAACCACCAACGGTACAATAAACAAAGTCATCCCAAGAACATCTGTGCTGCTGATACTTTTCAACGCTACTCCGTATTTATAACTATCCGAATCTCAGACGCTTGATTGGCGAGGAGACCAGAATATTATAAAATGAAAGTTGCAATTATAGGAACAGGATATGTCGGCTTGACCACGGCTGTGGTACTCGCCTATCTCAATCATGATGTCGCCGCGGTGGACAAAGATGAAAGCAAACTAAACCTTTTGCAGGAAGGGAAAAGTCCGATCCATGAACCCGGCATCCAGAGCCTTCTTGAGGAGGTGCAGCACACGATCCGTTTCACACCGAGTGTCGCTGAAGTTGTCCCGGAAGCGGAACTGATCCTAATTGCTGTCGGCACACCGCCAAAGAAGAACGGTGAGGCAGATACACGACATGTTGAACAAGCGGCGAGGGAAGTTGCTGAGGTCTGTCTGCCCGATAGACATTATACGCTTGTTGTCAAATCTACAGTTCCGATAGGCACAAATCGACGTGTTGTTGAAGTCGTGGAGGATGTCTTTTCAGCACGTGGCGTTCGAGGGAACATATCTGTCGCTTCAAACCCTGAGTTTTTGCAGGAGGGGTTGGCGTTGCAAGGTGCGTTTTATCCAGATCGGATTGTCGTCGGGGCGAACAGCGATGAGGCGATTGATACCTTACGACATCTTTATCAACCCATCCTTGAACAAACGTTTGATCCACCGAGTGAATTTCCACGTCCAGCCGCTTACCACCTCCCACCGATGATGACAACGGATCCAAGCAGTGCCGAGATGATTAAATACGCCGCGAACACATTTCTCGCACTTAAAATTAGTTTTATCAATGAAATCGCTGGACTCTGTGAAGAAGTTGATGCAGACGTAACAGAGGTCGCACGCGGTATCGGACTTGACGCGCGTATCGGAAGTCAGTTTCTACGAGCCGGTCTCGGATGGGGTGGGAGTTGCTATCCCAAGGATACGGCGGCACTGTTGCGGGTCGCGGCGCAATCAGGATATGAAATGCCGATTACCGAGGCGGCGCGCACTGTTAACTTTCGTCAACGTGAGCGCATCGTTGAAAAGTTACATGGCACATTGGGCACGCTCAAAGGTAAAACCATCGGTGTTTTGGGACTTGCCTTCAAGCCAAACACGGATGACGTTCGCGAAGCCCCCGCACTGGACATTATTCGAGAACTAATTGCAACAGGCGCGACTGTTCGGGCACACGATCCGATCGCTATTCCGAATGCACAAGCTGCTTTGCACAGAGAAAACACCACTACTCCTGAATTGCAATTCACAGAAGATGTGTACGAACTTTCCTACGATGCAGACGCGCTGGTACTTGTTACCGAATGGGACTTCTATCATAAGTTGGAACTGCGTAAACTCGCTAAACAGATGAAAACCCCGATTCTTATTGATGGACGCAACGTTTATTCGCCAGAGGAAGCGAGAGTCGCAGGTTTTCATTACATCGGGATCGGCAGAGTGTAGGGATTCTGGTGCCGTATGGACACTCCTAAACAAGCCAAACCTTTTGATCCAAATTGGCAGCGATACTGTCCACAAAAACCTTTTCCACTGTATCGCCATATACCGGGTGTTACACCGCATCCGATTCGCGATCCAAGCGGACACAGCTATGGAATAGAAGAAGTGCACGATGCTGAACCCCTACCACCGGAATTCTGGCAGCAGAACGAAGATTATCTCTACGGTGTAGACTTATACAACTTTGCCTATTGGTGGGAGGCACACGAGGCGTGGGAAGGATTGTGGCACCAAGCAGAAGATACGTACCGCTTGTTCCTTCAAGGGTTAATTCAGGTGTCTGCATCCTTGATTAAGTACCACATGCGGATGCTACGTCCGCTACGTACACTTTCTACCGCGGGGCGCGATAAATTACGGCAAGTTGTCGTCGAATGTAACAATGTAGAAGGAAATTACATGGGACTCAATTTGCCAGCATTTTTGGACACTGCCGACGCATTTTTTGCTCCTTTCTTTGCCGATACTATTTCAGAGATTACTTATCATCAGAAATCAGTTAAGCCGCTAATACTACTGAAAGATTAACATAGATCACCAGCCTATCTATTTTGAGGAAAGCAACATGCCAACTTTCGCGCCTTTTCTCATTTTTAGTTTTGTATGTGTTTTCATTGTTGTGTTACTGCTTATCCTGTTTAAGATTGGCTCCCACTTCGGTAGAAGCGATGCCGATGAGTTCCGCGCTGTTCGGTGTCCACAATGTCAAACCCGACGGAAACCCGAAAAAACAGGTACAATCAGAAATCTTGTCGAACTTGAATTGCGTTGCCCGCGCTGTGGCTACATCTCATGGGATATTCCACCGAAAACGAACCTCTCTACACGCCCGACTGATCAAGATAAGATGATGTGAAGAATTCCTGTTAGAAATCTGCGAAAGCCTCATCGTCTGAGTGCCAGAACATCCCACGTAACCGAAACGTCTCATCTCGAACCGCTTCAATAGCCGCGTCGTCCATATCCACACCGAGTCCCGGAACTGTTGGTAATTCAATAAATCCATCTTTGAATACCAAAGGGGTCGAAAATAACCCTTCTCCACGTCGATGTCCACCCTCACATATCAGCAAATTCGGTACCGTTGCCATTACGTGGACCGATGCTGCGACTCCGATGGGACCGGCGGCGTTATGCGGTGCGACTGCCATATTGTGAACTTCTGCCATCGCTGAGATCTTTTTCAGTTCCAGTATCCCGCCGCAGTGCCGGATGTCCGGTTGCAAAATCGCACACATCTCACGTTCGATTACCTCTCGGAAACCCCATCTTGTCAAATGCCGCTCGCCAGTTGCGATCGGCACTGTCGTTGATCTGGATAGTGCTAACAGCGGTTCATTATTTTCTGGATGGCAGGGTTCTTCAGCGAACAGGAGCCGAAAGGGTTCTAATTCCTTCACAAGAATTATTGCCATTGTTGGGCTTAACCGTCGATGCAGGTCAACCGCAATATCTACCTCATTCCCCACGGCTTCGCGCACTGCAGCGACTCTCGCCACCATTATGTCAATTGCCCTCGGCGTATCCACAAATCGTACAGGCTGTGACGAAGCACCCATTTTCACAGCACGGAATCCGGTTGCAACCGCTTTTTTCGCACTCTCTGCACACGCCTCAGGTGTTGTGCCGCCGATACCCGTATAGACACGGATCCGCTTTCGGACCGAACCTCCTAAGAGTTTCCATACTGGCATCCCAACGACTTTGCCAAAGACATCCCACATCGCCATCTCAATACCACTCAGCGCACCGACCAGAATAGGCATGCTCCGACTATAACTTGACCGGTACATCGCTTGCCAGTGGTCCTCTATCTGTAGTGGATCTTTACCAACAAGGTATTCCGCCATGTCGTCCACGGCTTGCGCAACGACGCGCCAATGTTCGTAGTTCATCGGTTCGCCGTAACCGATGATCCCTTCGTCGGTAAACATTTTCAGGACCATCGCGCGTCCTTGAATCGGTATTGTCTCAAAGCCAGTAATCTTCATAGTTGCTGTCCTAAACCGGTCGCCACCGAATGATACAAAAGTGTGAATTCCCAGTAGCGTTTTCCCATTTACTCACATCGCCGTAGCAGGAACCGATAAAGGTCAATATCTCTTCACCATCTAAACTGATGTGTCTCGGAAAGCCAGCGACGTGTCCGTGACAGAGATAGTAGACTTCATCATGCCAATTTTTGCCGTTGTCGTCGCTTACCATCGCGCGACCACTGCCGAGTTCTCTTGGATAACGGTGGTCATACGCCACAACAGCGCGGTCGTTAGAAAGCCCAACGCCAGCACCGTGGCATTGTCCATGCACGCTCGTCAATTGACGCAGACACCTCCATGTTGCCCCACTGTCCGTTGAATCTGCGAGGAAAACGGTTTTGTTCGTGTGGGGTTGATCCGGTGGTCCCGGTTGGTAACGAATGACCCCGAGCAACTGCCCGGGGAGAAGTTCTGCAATGTTGACCTCATTGCCGTAATCTGATAAGAAAAAGCGGTTTGAGAAGGTGTATCCGTCATCATCGGAAACGAAGACATACGTCGGGTTTGTGCCTTCGTCAAACGGATCATCACGTTTTTTAATAGGAAGGAGAAGTGTGCCATCGCTGAGACGGGTCAGACTTGCCCCAGCGACGGTCTTTTGAAAAGGTTTAACATCTATTTCGCTTGTCTGCTCCCACGTTTCACCCTCATCGTCAGACACCCAGACGGTAGTTGGTTGTTCTTCACCCTGTTGACTTACGTTAATCAGCTGCCCGTGCCGATTGGCTTGCAACAACCATCCATTGAAACCAAATGCTGATGGATCTCTATTGAGGTGTTCCCAACTTTTACCACCATCTGTGGACTTGGAGATGATGGTGTGCTGGACTGCATAGATAGTACCATCGGGAGCCAAAGCGAAATTCAATCCTTGGTAATGCGCTTGCGGGTCCAAAGGCATGCGGATTTTCTCCACTGAAACCTTGTTCAACACACCATTGCGGGCGTGTAGGATGTAGTCATCCGCTTGCATCTCGCTCAATTGGGTTGGGGTAACAACAACACCGCCCATATTTTCAGTTGATAACATTGGTAGGACCCCCTATATAGTCATTTTTCCTTGTCTGACATGATGAATTATGGCAAAATGTCTGATATATCCTATCTGCTAATTTACACGATAGCCCCGGACAATGCAAGTCATATTTGAAGGAAAGAAATGTATGAGCATATTTGACGCGACTCGGAAACATTACAATGCAGCGGGTGTCCACCCGACAACCGATCCTGATAATCCAAGATCGCAATTTGCTGTTGACAGATATGAAGACCACTTGCGCAAACTCATAAGACCCGGCATGCGCGCATTAGACTTAGGCTGCAATGCAGGACGATTTACCTTTGCCATGGAAGAGATGGGCGCGATAGCCACGGGCGTAGACTTCGCTGAGATTCCACTCCGCCACGCCAAAAAGGTGGCACACAGAAGAAAAAGTCGCTGTCAATTCAATATCGGGGATATGGCTGCGCTACCTTACAAAGAGAATTCTTTCGATTTTGCGTTGCTCCCACACAATATTGGGTACTTACCTTACCAGACGCTGGAGAGCCTGTCAGTCCAGCTCAAACGGATACTATCGGATAACGGTATTTTCGTTTTAACTATGCAAGATCAATTAGTCAAAAGTGCAGGAGAGGAAGTTCTTCCAGAGCGATACGATGTACAGACTGGTTTGATAGGAGGAAGTCGTACAATTCCAGACAAAGGCACGTACGCGTCTCCATGGTACTTTTGGACAGTTGCCTTTGCTAAGTACATTGTTGAGAAACATCTTCCTTTAGAACAAGTCAAGCAGATAGAAGAAAATAGATTTATGTTGGTATTCTGTAATAAAAAGGGATGAGGGTTGGATAAATTTTAGCCGACCTGACCGATGTACAAGATGTGCGATGCCATGTCCACTATAGCGGGTTCCGTCGCTGTTTCCAAGACTAACTCAACCCAACGTTCCCACTTTATTGGATCTTCTGCCACCGTGTTGGTGGCTTCAAACAATCCGGTTGAAAGTCCCTCACAGCCTACCATTTCCAGCGTCGTCAATCCACACGATTCAGCGAGTTGTTGAAGTTCAGAAGCCCGAAAAAAATGCCATAGCCTATCTTGAACGAGGTTGTTCCCTTTACCTTCCGTTATTAGCTCCCAGTATTGGGGTATTATCAGTTCTTCACTTACACGACTGAGAACGGTACGCAGCATCGCCAAGTATCCCATGACACTCATACAGACAATCGCTCCAGGTTTAGCACTTCGAACTAATTCAGCGGTTGCTTGGATTCGCTCGGTTTCATCACTGATATATGTTAACGGACCACCGAGACATAGCACCGCGTCAAAGTCGTTCGTGTTAAAACGTGAGAGGTCTCGGACATCTCCAACAACCGACGCAATCAATCGGCTCGAAACGGATTTCGGTTCTAACTTGATTTTTTCTTCAGCAAAAGCCGTGTACGTTGGATCAATATCCAAGAGAACGACATCATATCCTGCTCGACAAAGTTCGAGCGTATAACGCCCTGGTCCGCCACCTGCATCCAAAATCTTACCCGTCTCAGGAAGGTGTTCCCGAAGGTAATGCATTGTGACTAAAAACTCCAGTGAGTTATAAGCATCTTTCACAAGTCTATTCCATTCGCCAATTTCGACTTCATTTTTTTCCCGCATTGATTTTACCTCCGTCGTCAGTGCCAGTGACTAATTTCAGTTAGGGTAAGGATCCTCAGAAACTTGCTCAACGCCTTAAATCCGATATAGTTTTGAAAATTCGTAATTTTTCCGCTTGTTCGCACACGATAAAGCGTGGTAAAATAGTTAATATGCTTTTCAGAACAACTTTCGCATTGATTGGTTACTTCAGTTAGAGTGGATAAGGACGCACTGATACCGAAGGATCCTCCGAAAAGGGTAGGAGTTCTATAAATGGTACAACAAGACGCAATAGAGCATCTCGAAACATTCGGTTACTGCTTAATTGAAGATGCGATCCCCGCAGCACAAGCAGACGCAATGGCGGAGAAATACTTCCAACTTCATCAAGACCCAGTGAATCGACAGACTTTTCAGGATCCAGATGCTGAACTGTATCAAACCCTTTTCGGTGTGGTCAACCTCGATGAGATGTGTTGGGAATGTATTGCCCATCCACAAGTGCTACAAGTCGTCCGCCATTTTCTCGGCGACAGCACACGGTTGGGTGAGGCGTGTACGAAATGGGTCAAACCGCGTGCACCGCAGGGCGGTATCCATTCTGATTCAACGCATGATTTACCAGCGCGCTTACCCGAAACGCCGTGGATGATTAATTCAATCTGGATGATAACGGACTTTACCGTTGAGAACGGCGCGACGCTCGTTGTACCGTTTAGTCACCGCGCACGGCGTAGACCTTCGCAAGCCGACATTGCCGAAAGTCATCCGGTGCCTGTCTGCGGACGGCGGGGTTCTGTGTTATTATGGCACGGCGGTACATGGCACGGGCAAGGTACGAACACAACCGACGACCAACATCGTATGGCGTTGAATATCGCTTACTATCCCGCTTGGTGGAATCTGATGCGTGAGGGTGGACACCAACCTGTTTTCCCAGAGACCTTCGCACGAATGCCAGAGGACTTACAAGCACTCGTCCGACATAAGGTTGCGAAACAGCGTGCGGACATCTATGAGTTTTGACTTGCGTTACTGCTGCGCTGCGGTCTTGAGAATCTCTTTGGTAGCCTCCGAGATGTTAAGCGTCGTAAAAGCCACATCAGACAACGCAACCCAATAGTATGCTTGGTGTTCGGTAGGACTGAGTTTAATCTCACTGCCCGCGACCTCAACAAGAAAGTTAAAATGTCTTGTTTTTTTGCCAGAACTGGACCTATAATCAAAGGATCTAAGATATTCAAGAACTGCTGTTACGAGAAGTCCCGTCTCTTCTTTCACTTCCCGTGCGAGTGCTGTGAGTAGATCTTCCCCCGCCTCCACGGTACCACTGGGAATTTCAACAAATCCACCCATGAAGTCAGATAGAACTCGCTCTATGAGCAAGAATTTGTTGTTTTTACAGATGACCGCACCCACAACTAATTTTTGCACGCCATCTTTTCGCGCATCAGTCAACAACTGCTGAATGAGAGTGTGGTCAATGTTTGACTGCATATTGTAGTTTATCTCACGCGTTGCCCGGCTTGAAATACCGCGATCACTCGGCTAAAGGCATCTACATCGCGCGTTGGATCAGTCTCGAAAGCAACGAGATCGGCGATCTTACTGGGTGCAATGGTCCCGATGTCATTTGCCATGCCGACTGCTTCAGCGGAGATACGGGTCGCGGAGATAAGTGCCTCAGCAGGCGTAAATCCTACTTGGACCAGCAATTGCAAATCGTAGTCAAGATGACCGAATGCAAGGTTGCCAACGCCTGAATCGGTGCCGGGAACAATCCTTTCGTGGAGTCCATAGTCAAGCATGCGGCGCATCACATTTAAGCGTACTTCTGCGCGTGCCTCAAGTCGTTGCAATTCGGTTATTTCATCAGCAGAAATCGTATCACTACCGCGTTTTGCACGGAGTTCAACGATGCGCGGATAGCCTGTCCATGCTTGGAGGGTTGGACTAATCCAGATGCCAGATTCCGCCATCATCTCTGCAATTTTGGGATCAAAACGGAGTTCGCCATCTGGATCAAGAAACTCGGCATGCTCCATCAAATCAATGCCTGCCTCAACGGCGCGCACCATCGATTCTTTTGCGCGGCAATGTGCTACCGTGAGCCGATGGAAGTGGTGCGCCTCGTGGACAGCGGCGTGCAACTCAGCGACAGAGTAACTTGCACGTCCCGGAATCGTCCCGGCAGTCCCACCACCTGATGCCATGATCTTGATATAATCTGCCCCTTCGTGAACCAATCGACGTACCGAGCGTCGCATCTCAGCTTCGCCATCCGCTGTCTCGTTACACATGTGGAAGTGTCCACCTGTACAGGTGATCGGTCGTCCGCTCACCAAGGTGCGGGGACCGGGAATATAACCGCGTTTAAGTCCCTCCTTGAGCGTAAATCCGACCTTATTCCTCGCGCCGTGCTCACGGATAGTCGTGATTCCCGCGGCAAGATGGCGTTGCAGATTCATCGCACCCGTCAGGACCATCATTTCATCAGTTTCAGAGAACATCTGAATGTAATTCCGTCCATCGCCTGCAAGGCTCAGATGCGTATGCCCATCAATGAGACCTGGCGCAAGATACGCGGCACCGAGATCAATAAGCTGCGCGTCAGGTGGTGTTCGTTTCACAATCTCTTCTTGAGGTCCAACAGCGTCAATCCGTCCATCGGTCACAAGAATCGCTTGGTTGACTTTAATGGATGTGTCTATCCCGTCTATAAGTCGAGCTGAGCGGATCTGAACGGTTTTATTTGACATGAATCCCACTCCTTTAGATACTCTACTGATTTCAGACCTTCACAACGAATTCGCACCCTTGTTGGAACCATTCCCGAAGGATTGTGTCTTCATTGGAAGTCCGCTTCGCCTGCGAACCTGACGCTCGCGAGAGGTCTATTGTTGCCGAAATGATGTCATCCCCAAAAAATCCAGCCTCTGTGACGACATTCCCATCCGGATGCACAATCTTCGAGTTTCCATGTGATGAACCTGGTGAGCGGATGTCATCAGGGTTCGCGGGCGTATTCGCCATCACGAGATAAATACCGTTTTCCGTTGCACGCGAGATCGGCATCGCACGATAAGCTGAAAGCTTATATTCGGACAATAATCCCGCTTCACACGAGCAGAAAATGCAGAGTTGCGCTCCCATCGCCGCTGGAAGCTTGACTAACTCTGGATAGCGTACATCGTGGCAGATGATGAAACAACAGTCAACACCTGCCAACTGCACAATCGGTAGTTTGCCGCGGTTGTTGATACACCACTGCTCTCCAGCGAGAAAAGTCTTGCCGTAGCGGTATTTGAGGCTTCCTTGTTGGTCGAAAATCGCTAAGTCGTTGTGCCAGTTCTCCCCATCGTGATGCGCGGAGCCAACGACAACCGCCATCCCATGCCGACGCGCAGCTTCGGCAATTTTCGCCTCGGCTTCTTTGAAAACCTGTGGAGAAGTCCGTTCCCAATAATCGGTCCGACAGCAGTAGCCGAATAGACATCCTTCAGGGAATACTGCAATCTGGATGCCCATCTCCGCACAGGTTTCAATCTGTTGAAGCACTTTTGTGGTGCTGGCAGAAACGTCTTCACTTGTAAGCAATTGACATGCCGCGACTTTAATCTGGTTATTTGCCATCTGAATATCCCCTTTGCGTTTTTGGCATTGTAGCATATCCGACCATTTGATTCAAGGGACGGTAAAATCTCTCTAAAATCGCGATAGAATAGTATTCTTTGATCAAAATTAAACGTCTTTTTTTTAAATGGACATACACAGTAGAATCCGGTATAATTCCCGTAATAGACCCTCTACTATATTAGCCCAAATCGCTTGTAGATAAGGCACTCAGATTTTCTTAGGTACAAAGGAGAGCCTATGAACCCAATTTTCAGATATACCACGATAATGATAATCCTCATGCTGATCAGTATCTATGTCCTAATACTTCCAGTAAAAGCAATGACATGACCACAAATGGAAGGGCCACGTGTTGACCCGATCGTCGAACTCGCGCAGGGAGATGCCAGACGCGACGCGGGCTTGAACTTGAGTTGGATCGCTTACGGCGCGGGGTGCTGGATGTTCGCTGTCGTCCATGCAAGCGTAAATAACCCGACAGTTCCAAGTGATCGACTGTTAGGCAAGTCCCCCAAATACGTTAACGCCTATACCAATGAATACAAACGTTCCGTCAAAAACCGACGGATGGAGATGTCAGCAATAGGTTGGGGCGTATCGCTGGCGGCAACGTTCTGGCTCTGGAACATCTTTACCGATTAAGTCATCTGTAGCAACCTCAGCAACCTTGTTTTAATTTACCACTCTCAGCATCACATCCTCCAATGAGTTTAGGAAACCTATTATGAAAATCACCGACATCAAACCGTATCCCGTTTGGGTAGGACACAGAAATCAACACATCGTCAAAGTGGAAACCGACGAAGGTATTTATGGGTGGGGTGAATCCGGACTTTCAAGTCGAGAATTGGCTGTGGCAGGTGCGGTTAAGCACTATCGAGAATTCCTGATTGGGCGCGATCCGATGCAGATTAGCGGATTGTGGCAGGAGATGTACCGGAGCCAATATTTTGAAGGCGGTCGGGCATTGACAGGAGCGATCTCGGCAATCGACATCGCACTCCACGATATTGTAGGAAAGGCGTTGAACGTACCGGTTTACCAATTACTCGGCGGAAAACTACGGGATGCGGTCCCGTGCTTCGCAACGACAGGTGCGGCGACGGTTGAGCAATTAATCGAAAACGCCCAATTACTGCTTGATAACGGCTGGAACGTCATCCGAACAAATGTGTTGCATCGTGCCAAACCGGGTGATGCGGAAAACATCTTTGAACCACGTGAGTCCATCAGTCTCACTGCGGAGTGGTTGACAGCACTTCGGGAAGCCATCGGATCTGAACCCGTCCTTGGTATTGATTACCATCACCGACTCAGCGTTGCGGAAGCAGCATCTTTCTGTCAACGTATGCCCTCCGGTACGCTTGACTTTTTGGAGGAACCCATCCGAGATGAGACCCCAGAGGCGTATGAATCACTGCGGACGATGGTGGATGTGCCATTTGCTATTGGAGAGGAATTTTCCAGCAAGTGGCAGTTTCTCCCATATCTGGAGCGTGGGATCACGAACTTCGCCCGACTTGACGTATGCAATGTTGGTGGTTTGACGGAATCAATGAAGGTTGCTGGCTTAGCCGAGGCACACTATATCGACCTGATGCCACACAACCCGCTGGGGCCCATTTGTACTGCTGCGACGGTTCATCTGGCAGCTGCCGTTACCAATTTCGCTTGGTTGGAAATCCGCACCTCGCCGACAGAAAGTTCCGGACACTATGATGAGGACCTATTCCCTGTGCAACTCACGCTCGAAGGTGCCTCTATACCGGTGCCGGAGGGTCCGGGCTTGGGCATCGAAGTTAATGAGGAACTGGTCACGTCACAGACATTCAAATTCGCGGAACCGCCACATCTGCGCCGACGAGACGGATCACATACGAACTGGTAACGTTCTGTAGCTTAAATCCAATTGTTTCCTGTCGATTCGCTACAGGATCCGCCCTGTAGGCACCTGTGAATTGGGATACCAACGAGAATCAGCAGGCGGTGCTGATTCAGGAGGCTGCATGGAAGCGAACTCAGCCAACTTCGGTCGGATATCGTTTTCCCAAATCCCCTCTATATCATCAAACGTCAGTGGCGTGTGATTCGACACTTCTACTTTATATGCCGTTAGCAGCTCCGTCGTCTTCTCACCGAAATGCGCCACAATATCCGCCACCATCTGTTCCCCAACTTGACGGCTGGAGGACTCGTTGAAATCCCCCATTGCAAAATGAGGAGCGCGTGTACCATCCGTCGGCATCCGCGACATATCCACACAGTCCGGGGCGACCGCCCAGAGTACCGATGTTTCGCCGCGTCCGGCGTGTCCGCCCAACCCTTTACCATCCTCGAAACGCTCGATATCCGCACCGATGCTCATCGTCGAATACATCCGAACCCCGACGTATGCCTGCATAATCTCAATCACCACCGGCACGTCTAACCGATGCGGACCTGAATGCCCAGAAAACAGAATCGCACCGTGAAAACCCAAGGCATCCACGGCTCGAATGTGATAGCAGATATTCTTCAAAAACATCCAAGGCGGTATCGCTGTGAGCCACGGTCGCTCTTGATTAACTTGGTTGTGCCCCCACGAACCGTAGCCGCCAATCTCATGGCAGTGCCAGTAAAACGGTGGTGCTACAATCCCACCGTGTGCTTGCGCTGCCTGACACGAGCATTCATGTGCCCGAATCGCATCCATCCCAACCGCATTGTGCCAACCGTGCGGTTCACACAACCCATAGGGTAGATACACCATCGGACACGCCTCAAGTGCCGCTTCTAATTCATCGGGAAACATCCGTTCCCATCGCACCTCATTGTGTGTCATACGATATCCTTTTTCGATCATGGTCAAACGCTATAATCAAGGATTCCGATTACTCGCGTTTTTCACCCGGTTTTCGTCGAAACTTTGATGCATAACTATCGCCTGATGGATCGTAGGAAACGGACACCTACCCATCTTCCACAACCAGTCGTGGTACAGTTCGATGACGACCATCCCCTTCAGGTCCCTGCATCACAGCGAATTGCTCCTCAGTCATATCTTCAACCATATCGTCCCATCGATCCTGATGTCAATAGTAGCATTATTATCACACACCTCCCGCGCTGTGTCAATAACCAATTTCCATCCTTTCTGATAGACCCCGTAAACGTTTTGTGGTAAACTATCCAAGATCCCTGATCTCAGTTTAAACAACCATAATTCTTAGAAATTCGTTAATCCACCGCACAAGCGATCAGAAACCCAGAGCCTTAAATCCAATATGCAGTTTGATTCGACCTCTTTTGACAGAATCCGCGCCAGAGCATTACTCGGATACGCCATTCTTGCGATTATTGCGACCCTATTTTGTGTCGGTATCCTTAAGAACATCCTGCCTGGACTCAAAGAGTCGTCCGCACTTAAAGATGCTTTAAGACCTCCACTACTATATCTTTTCTTTTCTCTGTTTGCCCTCAGCATGCTATCTCGCGCAGGTCTATCTTATAATCGACTGTTTGGAACCTTTCCAGCGTGGCGTACACTTGGACGGTATACTTTCTGGGCAATACCGGTGGCCATTTTCTCAGTGTCATCCATTCTTCTTCTCCAATTCCCACTATCCACAGTTATGCCTGAACCTATCAAAGAGCATCTTACCGACGGACCCACAATTACACTCCATGGGGCTGGTGATAAATACGCGCTTGCAAATCTGCTGAATTTCCTTACGGTTGTGTTAGTCGCTCCAATCGTTGAAGAGTTCTTTTTTCGTGGTATTCTGTTGACCCGATGGTCTGTCAAGTGGGGCGTTGTCCGGGCTTTTATTGTGTCATCAGGAATTTTTGCACTCCTGCACAACAACATCATTGGTATGTTCTGTTTCGCTTGTGTGATGGCTATTTTCTATATCCGAACAAAGTCACTCTTTGTACCAATGAGTATTCACATCACAAACAACGGCATTGCCTGGATGCTTGATTGGCTCGGAACGAAGTTTGGCGAATCCGCTTCACCCACAACAGATGTAGAAATTTCAGAACTTTGGCAAGCAGGATTGATAGGAGTTGTAATTACGATCCCATGTTGGATATACTTCTGGCGGCACTACATTTTGAAAACCGACTGGCAGATGCCATACTTTACTGAATCCGCCACCTGCGACAGCGACGCGAATTCAAACAATCAAATTCTTCCTGCGCGATAGTGGGTAGAATCATATATTAATTGATAGCATTCTATAATCGGGGGCAACTCTGTTAAATCACTACACCACAAAGCAGAAACCTAAAAACAACAAATATCCGTATGCAAGTTAGTCCATTTCCTTATTTCTCCGAATCTCCTAATAGTGAGGACAAAGCAAATAGCAGTACATACGAGTAACACAAAAAATCGTCCATATCTCTCCAATGCATGCTATAATCTGGAGAAAGCATCGTTCGCTAATGTAAGGGAGGGCGTACATTGATGAAAACGCAAACGGTTAGGTATGGAGAAAACGGTGGAGTCGAGATTATTGATATTGATGTGTCCGCTCCGCAGACCGGTGAAGTACAAGTTCAGCATGCCGCGTGTGGCATCTGTGCATGGGATTTAGCGACCTTTCGGGACGGTGGTTATGCCCCTCCCGGTCATGAAGGTGTTGGTTATGTCACAAAAGTTGGGAGCGGCGTCCAAGATATTGAGGAAGGGATGCGTGTTGCGAGCGTAGAATTGGGATTCGATGGTATCAAGAACTGCTCAACTGAAGACCTATATGTCCTCCCAGAATCGGATATTGCGGACGAATACTGGCTTGTTGAGCCGGTTTCATGCGTTGTAACAGGTCTCGACAACGCGCCCTTACGACCTGCCGACAACGTTGCAATTATCGGATGTGGTTTTATGGGGCTTATGTTCGTTCAGGCATTGAGCCGAT
Organism: Candidatus Poribacteria bacterium; assembly: GCA_022821965.1. GTDB lineage: Bacteria > Poribacteria > WGA-4E > WGA-4E > WGA-3G > WGA-3G. The sequence continues at coordinate 103,796 of JAJECN010000056.1, read as the reverse complement.
TCTACACCAATGACCTTATCGCCATTGATCTCGTTGAGAAACGTCTGAAACTGGCAAAATCGCAGGGTGCTCAACTCACATATAATCCGAAGGAAATTGATACCTCTGAGCTGATATCCGAACTAAGGTCACGCCCAATTGACGTGGTGTTTGACTGCTCTGGCAAGGCTGCAGGGTTAAATCTCGCGACCAAAATTGTGCGCCAAGGTGGACACATCAATCTTTTCGGTTGTATTCGCGAGGAAGTAACGTTCAACGGTGCCGCATGGCACGGCGGCGCGTTTAATTTGGTGAGTTCGTCGCCCGGTGCAAAGATTCGGGATCCGTTCCCGCCAGCCATACGATTCCTTGAGCGCGGTATCATTGACCTAAAACCCCTCATAACGCACATCGTCTCGCTTGAGGATTATCCGAGAATTCTCAAGGAAGCAACGGGTGAAGACAGCAGCTACATCAAAGGGGTCGTGAAAGCGATGTGATGGAGCCACAGTTGAAAAGGAGAATTCAATGAAGTTTAGATTGCGTGAAAAGTTGAAATATATGTTTTTAGGGGGATTGCTGACCCTCGCTGGTTTTATGATCGGAAACATGAACAGCAATACTGAAGCACAATTTGGGTCTGAAACGTTTGATAAACTGACCGTCCGAGAGCTAATCGTGCGTAAGGATATAACGGTAATGGGTAATGGCATGCATCCGCGAGTTCATATCTCTTGGGACAGAGAGGGTGGACGTGTGGTAACTTATGGTCCAAAAGGGATGGGTGCCGCTTCTCTTTTGGTTGCGGAAGGAAATGGCGTTGTGACAACGCAGGGGTCGAAGGAGAAAACCGGTGCTTCTCTCATGGTTAATGAGGGCGGCGGGGTACTCTCACTTTTCGCGCCTGATGGAAAAGCAAGGATTGTCTTAGGTATATCTGAGGGGGACGGTGTGGCTTACTTAATGGATAGATTTAATGACGCGCGTGTATTGAAACCTTAGTTAACAAAGGGAAGCACGAAATCACTTAACCCCAAAATGGTTCGTCATCCGTGCTTCCACAGCAGTGGACTGCTATCCGAACAGATATTTTTCCACAACATCTTCTCGCACCGTGACCCCCAATCCCGGTGTGTCGCGGATGGCGATATAGCCGTCTTCTTGTACCCATGGATCGCTGACCAATTCATGCTGCATTGGGGATTCGTGGGGCTTGAAATCCGCACAATCGGCATGCGCTGAAATCGCTAACATGTGCAAACTCGCAGCGGTGTTTAGAGCACTGCTCCATGTATGCGCACTGAACTGTAGACTCTCTGCCTCAATGAGTTTGATGACATGTCGGCTACCCGTGAGTCCGTGGCAACGTCCCGGATCAATTTGTACGATATCGACACCGCCAGACTGGATGAGCCGTTTGTAACTCTCAACATCCCATTCATCTTCACCTGTCCCGATGGGTGTCATAACCGCTGATCGCAGCTGGGCGTACGCTTCAAAGTTATCGGGCGGTAGCGGTTGCTCAATCCATTTGAGCCGATAGGGTTCGAGATCTCGGAAGCGTTGAATGGCTGTCGGGACATCCCAAACGCGACGGTGCCCAGGTGTATCAACGACCAACTCAAGTTCGTCTCCGATGACCTCACGCACGCGACGCACCATCTCAATGTCACGCTGGCGGTCGAGACCGAATACCGCCTCTGGGCGCATCCCCCAACCGCCTTTGACAACGCGGTAGTTCTGCTCTCGCAACCACCGGAATTCGTTGAGCGTCCAGTCCAGGTCTTCCATATCAAAGATGATTGATGCCATCGCGACAATCTTGTCGTGTAGTTGACCCCCAAGGAGTTTGCAAACAGGTAAACCAAGTGCATGTCCCTTTAAGTCCCACAACGCCATATCTACGGCACTGACAGCGAATGCCGCGATGCCTTCGGGACCATACCACCAGATGTGGTCGAGCATTTTTTGCCAGTGTCGTTCCACATCCAATGCATCTTCACCGGTAAGCATCGGTGCAAATCCCTGCTCAATGATTATCTTTGTTGCGAGTGTTGCTTCTCGAAATTGTGAGATACACTCTCCCCAACCCACAAGACCGTCGTCGCTCTCCACGCGAGCGAGCGTGATGTAACGTTCGATACCTTTGTAGTGTGGTTCCGGATAGGCAAGTGGAAACGCTTGGATTTTTTGTATTTTCATTCTACTTTTACCTCCGTTCGGATTATGGTGAATTATGTAAATAAGCAAACATTTATGAGCAGCGCCACCGTTAGTAGTGCCTCGGAATTCCCCCCTGATAAGGGGGGTTAGGGGGGTTGGACGATCATCCGTCGTGTCCAAATAATTCTAAAATCTACCATAGTTAGTTCTACAAAACAACAAAATACGACGACACGGTACTACGGCCAAATCCCATAAGTCGGTATATTAAACATCATGCCCAATATTGTCCACAGACTCCCAACGGTAAATTGCCCCAATATCAACCCCAGAAAAAACGGCATCGCCTTTCGATGTGCATTTCTCCCGCCGTATTTCAACAGAATCAATTTCAGTCCCCACGCCACCAACAGCGTAAACCAGATGTAATTGACCGCCCAACTTCCACACACGGCGGCATACGCTGCCGGATGAAAAGGGAACCAGAAAAATTTCATCCGCATCAGCATAAGAAAAAGCGAGAAAAGTAAGCCAATTCCGGTGAATCCTAACGCCCAATAGTCGGGGGAAAGCGGATGTGTTAACCAATTCTGCAAATTCCGCCACGGTTCAGACCCATATATGATTGGCACGCGAGACATCTCGTGCAAAGCACCGAGTCGGTAAGGGATGGATATAAGTGCCCAAAATTGCGCGAGAATGCCAACGAACAACGCAGCAAGGATCGCAAACAGCATAAAACGGCTGCGGATGCTTGAAGTTGAGGCAAGTTTGAATCCTTCAAGTTGGTGGGGCATCGGATGGGAATCGAAGGTGCGCGTAAAAAACCAGAAAAAAGAGAACATCGAAAGATTATTCGGTCCCAACCGACGGGTACCTACAGCGGCAACCATGATCCGTTCCGGTCCCGTATAGTGTAAGTCGTGCATTGGCGATCCAAGTTCAGCACGCATCCGGGAAACCGCCGTGGAGAAGGCAAAATAGAGTCCAAAGAAAACAAGAATCGCCCAGAGGGACATCCCCGCCCTCAAACAAAAAAAGATCAGAAACGCGATACCAGCAATAAACGCGAGAATAAGGGGCCGGTGCGACATAGGTTCATCTCGCGTGGACGTAGCATCGACTTTTGTTCCGAATAAATTTTTCAGGTATTTTCTGCCCCTCCAAACCGCAATTAGAAAGATGCCCATATAGGCACCAAATCCCTGATAGTTGATATAAGGATAGCCCGTCCCTTCTAAACCCGCGACGCTTCCGATGAGCTGTTGCCCCTTCCACACCCAAAAGAAAAACCAGCTCGAAAACAGCAAATCCAACGGAATCAGAAACCCGATACCTAAAACAAAAGGGTAAATCCCCAACCTCAGCCACCCCATTGCGGAAAAGGGTTTCTCTGTGAACCTGAAACGGTATTCCTTCTCGAATACGGAGGGTATCGCAGGAAAAATGTGGTGCAAGCCGTTAATAATGTCGAAAATCGCCACAAGCCCGAAAGCGATCCACATTAGCCGATTCGTGAAGAACCCCTCGCTTGTCATTCGCGCTGGAAGTTGGATAATCGGATATGCCAGTTTCTCGTCTTCCGTCCACGGTTTCCGCACAATAAGCGTGATGCAAACCATCACAAAAAGCAGCGCAAAAAGAAAGCCGAACCAATTCATCACAGGTGTTAGCCAGCCCAACAGGTGCTGCCTTGTGTGCAGTGTAGAATCCCCCTCGTAGTAGCCCGAAAGAACGTCTTTGTCCGCTACGGCAAGCCATCTCGGAATATACCGCCAAAACAGGTCTTTCCAATCGTTTTCTGGCGTTGCGAACCAGAAAGCGTGTCCCAACGTGGAAATCAAAATCTCCATCATGCTGTGTCCCGCCGTGGCGGATGCAACGGATAACATGACATAGATGACAAGGAGTTCACCTTGAGATAGTGCGAACCGAGGCAGAAACCGCTTGAATATTTGGTTGAGTCCTATCAACACCAGGACGTTGAAAACAACCGTGAAAATAAGCGAGACGATCGTGGGCTGCGCGGAGTATTGGACGAGTTCAATATAGGTAATCCAATAACAATTGATGGGGATGAGAAGAAGTCCAATGGCTATAGACCGCCAGCCGATTGATGAGGATGATTTGGATGAGGATATGGTAGGTTTCGTGTGCGGCATTTCGGATCCGTTTTGGAAATCCTGACCCAGAAATAAAAAAAGCCTCGGTTGAAAAAGGCTGATTAACAGCGGTCAAATTCAAGTTTCGGTCCTTAATTGCTTAATTGACTGAGGGTGGGACGTAATTTTGGGTTTGTAGTAGCGCAATTCATTGCGCGTTTGTAGGTTTTACGGACGATGAATCGCCCTACTACGAACCTAAGCACATATTTATGACAGCAAACCACCATTTTGATATGAGAAAACTAATGGCAAATGCTCATCGTCTGCTAACACGTCGCCGATCTTAACTTTCTCAAACACTTCATCGGGCAGGGCACTCTTTTTTCCATTGAATGTGGCATCCTCCGGCATAAAGAGCATCGCAAATGCACGGCGAGGGTGGGTCGTCATATTCGGTCCCGCCGCATGTGCGACCATCCCACTGATAAACACACCAGCTCCCGCTTTCATCTCAGCGGCGTAGGGTTCAATCTCCGCCCACTCTGGATATTCGCGGAACAGTTCGCCGACACCCGCCTGTCCGAGACTTCCACCGACCTCAAAGCCGCTCGTCTTATGTGTGCCGGGCAGAAAATACAGACAACCGTTCTGAACCGTTGTATCGTCAAGCGCTATCCAGAACATGATTGCTTGATGTGAATAAAACGGATCATAAGGATTATCGACATGGAAGTTCGTCGGATTCGCCCACGGTTGCTTAACCATCGCGTGGTCGTGATACAATCGCACGCCCGAAGTGCCAGCGAGGTCTGCCGCTAACCTACCCAACTCTGGGTTGAGAATCAACTGTTTAATCCGATCGCTCATCTTCCACAAATTAACGCACTGAACGAAGACATTCTTGTAGTAATTGTCTTCTCCCTTTTGATTGTGAAAAGCATCATCACGGCTCACATGTTCTGCGACAGCCTCGTCAACAGTATCCTGCCATAATGACAACTCGGCACCTTGCAGGAAATCGTCAATAATCAGAAATCCATTTTCACGATAAAATTCAATCTGATCGCTCGTAAGTTGTGTATTCATGGCATCTTCGGTGATGGAAAATATGGGTCTTCAATCATAATTGCTCGGTCGATGATCGCCGAGGAGCCTTCTCTGTTGAGGGTTCGCTTGCGCGAGGATCGATTCATCAAACTGAAATTTATTCAGATAGGGCGGGTATTTCTGTGTAATCATCCGCTGCGCATAATGTACCTGTAAAAGATAACGGGTTTCGTCACTTGTATTTGCAGAACCCCGATGCCAGACTTCACTGCGGAAGAGTACCACATCACCCGCATTGCACAGGATACTCTCTTCGTCTCGATTGTTCCATTCGGTTGCTCCGTTTGGGGAGCATCCAGAGAAATGGCTGCCCGGCACAAACTTCGTCGGCCCCAATTCCTCGTACATATCGTTGAGATAATAATGGGCAGTCGTGATGAAGATAGGGACTTCAACGCGTGGATCGGAACGCACATCTGCGGGTAGACTAATTGGCAGCCAATCCGTGTGTAACCCCTGATCCGGACGCCCCGGTCCTGTCAGCCAAGATTGCATACCGATGCAATGACAATCCTCACCGTGCGTTGCCTCGGCGACTTCAATAATCGGTGATTTGTCAAGGAATTGGAGATACAGGGGATCGCGATTAAACGAATTATTGATGATTTTGTTGAGGAATCCGTCGCCATTTTGAGGCATTTGGTGCCGATCCAAACACTCTGGAATCGCCTCCAACCGCTCCATAGTGGCTCGCAATTCGGCAACCTCTTCAGCATTAAGCACGTTGGGGAAATAGACATAACCATCCCTTTCGAGTGCCTCAACTTGACTTTCTAAATCGTTATAAGCAACAAGTGAGAGGGCTTTCGACATTTTTATGCCTCCTTCTTGTATTACATTCCTTGCCAGCGAAAGTAGGATTGCTACAGTTATTCCGATAGTACAATGACACCGCACCCGATACGCGCGCCTGCAGCCCCCGAAGGTTGTGAGATGAAATCGTCCGCGTCAGCATGTACAATGATACTTTGACCGACAACATCTACGTCGGAACCGGTGCCGATTTCCCAGAGATCTGTCGTCAATGTAAAACGACCCGTTCCATCTTCTCCTACAGTGATATTGCCGATGTCTCCAAGATGGAACTCACCTTCTCCCCATTTTCCGTGCGCAACATCCGTAGGGTTCCAGTGACCGCCAGCGGATGTACCGTCGGGTGCACTGCAATCACCGTATTCATGGATATGAACGGCATGAAGACCGGGAGATGCACCCTGAATCTCAACCGTGAATGTGATTTGGTCGCCGTTTTGTGTGAAGACTGCCATTCCAGTTACACCACTGTCGTTCGATGAACCAATCATGGCGTTCGCTTGGTTTGCGGGCGCGATTGGAAGAATCCCTGCCTGTTGGTCCGCTCGGTCACACCCTACCAATAGGATAGAGATACTAATCAATAAAAGAAATATGGGCATTGCACCGATGGACATTAAACGCGTTTTCATTGTTAGCTCCTTTGTTAAAATTTGTTAATCTAACGTGAATTTGATAAGAAAAATAAGGACACACCTCAAATTATGCGTTCCCTTCAATCGTAATTACTCGGTCGATGATCGCCGAGGAGCCGTCTCTGTCGAGGGGTCGTTTGCGCAAGGATTGATGCATCAAACTGAAATTTATTCAGATAGGGTGGGTATTTCTGGGTAATCATCCGCTGCGCATAGTGTACCTGCAAGAGGTAACGGACTTCGTCACTCGTATTGGCAGAGCCACGATGCCAGATTTCACTACGAAAAAGCACTACGTCTCCCGCATTGCATAGGATACTCTCTTCGCCTCGATTGTTCCACTCGGTTGCTCCGTTTGGAGAGCCTCCGGAGAAATGGCTCCCCGGAACAAACTTCGTCGGGCCCAATTCCTCGTACATATCATTGAGATAGTAATGGGCAGTCGTGATAAAGATTGGGATTTTGACGCGTGGATCGGAACGAACATCTGCCGGTAAAGAGATTGGCAGCCAATCGGTATGTAACCCCTGATCCGGACGATTCGGTCCTGTCAGCCACGAATGCATACCGATGCAGTGGCAATCCTCACCGTGCGCTGCCTCGACAACTTCAATAACCGGTGATTTGTCAAGGAATTGGAGATACAAGGGGTCGCGATTAAACGAGTTACTGATGAGTTTGTGAAGGAATGCATCGCCATTTTCAAGTGTCTCATCCCGATCATGAGACGCTGGAATTGCCGGTAACCGATCCATAGTTGCACGCAATTCAGCGATTTCATCGGCATCAAGCACACCGGGGAAATAGACATAACCGTCCCTTTCCAATGCCCCAACTTGGCTTTCTAAGTCGTCGTATGCAACAAGCGAGAGAGCTTTCGCCACTTTCGGTACTCCTTTCGGACGGTAGCAATGAGTCAACACTTATCGCTATGATATGTTAATTTCGATGAAGTTGTCAATGAAAAAATGTGCCGAATATAAAGAAGGTTATAAAGTTGGACCGCATCCCCACCGAAAACGCATCTATTTCATTGATGCGGACGGTTTTGAATGGGAGTTCGTCGAATACTTCACGGATGATCCAGCAAAACGGAATGATTATTCACAGTAAAATAAATTCCGTTCAGGACGCAATACCTGATAAAATAAAACTTGTAGGGTTAAGGCGTGGTGCTTGCCCTACAAGTTTTTTCCGCGTTGATGTTATTATCTTATACCCTTCCGTGTTTAGCAGATAAGTGTTACTTGCGTATCAACATCTTCCGCGTAGCAGAAAAATCATCTGCCGTGAACGTATAGAAATACACACCGCTCGACACAGATTCACCGAACGCGTTTTTACCATCCCAATACGCCGCACGCGAACGGTTCTGATACAGTCCCGCAGCTTGATGTCCGAGTTCCAATGTCCGCACCAACGTACCGTTCACGGCATAGATATGCAGTGTGACATCCGCATCCTTCGCCAAGTGATACGGTATCCATGTCTCCGGGTTGAACGGATTTGGATAGTTCGCAAGCAGTGCTGTCTCTTTCGGTGTCAAGGTTGCGAGGAGTTGTTGTAAGAATAGGATACCGCGCTGTGACGTTGCGTCCATGAGGTCGAATTGCTGTGCAGCGGATAGCCACTGTTTGACATCTATAGCAGTGAGCATTTCTAAGGCTTGCGGATATAGAGAAGGAGCGGCAGCACTTGTACCCAATGCGCCAGCGACCAAGACAAGATCGGCAATGTTGACGACATTATCACCGTTGACATCCATAGCATTCTGCCCTGTCTTACCCAATGCGCCAGCAACTAAGACGAGATCGGTGATGTTAACGCTCCCATCACCGTTTACATCACCTTTGAGTCCCGTTGATTCAGTTATCTGAGTGTTTTCAATCCGAGGTACAAACGTCTCCCCTGCACTATCGGTAAGCAGCACATCAGATAATGTCAAAGTGGATGCCTTCGCTGCGATAACTTCAAAGGTAAGTGTTGCAAGGGTGCCATCTCCATTGCTTTCCCCTGCGAGAGATGCAGCGTTGAGTTTTATGAGATTCCCTTCTACTTTCGGATCTACAAAGAACGCACCGGCAGGAAGATAATCACCGTTCGCTCCTGAGACATAACGCAAGGCGGTTGTGTCAAACTGCACAGTTGTTTGGTAGCCCGCGACCGATTTGCCACCGGTGATGTGAAGGGTAAATGTTAATTGTTTGCCAATAACGGGAGATACAATCGATGCAGGTTGAAGCGCAACAATTATGTTTGAAGATGTCTCGGTCGGCAACTCAGGTGTATTATCCTGAATAGGAGGGATCAACTTAGGAGCAGCTAACTCATATTGATGCGTGTAACTATTGTAGATGATTTCTTGGATATTCGGAGAACTACTTTTATCATAAAAACGCAGATGTGTGATACGACGTGCGTCATAAGTGCCATAAGTATCGCTGCGGCTCTTCCTTCCACAAACCGTTGTCGACTCAAAACCTTCCAAACGTCCCAACGATTCCGTCTTAACATAAACTTGATGTTTGGATTCCACTTCAGCATCAGCAAAACCGCATCCCATCATTTCCGCAAGCAGCATATAAGCCGCTATGCCAGTACTATCCCATTGAAAACTGTGTTTCGCTGGAGTGCCCGCAAGCGAACGGGTATTATTATTCAGTATTATAGGCGTGTACCCCACCGAAGTCGACATAAGTGCTATATCACGGGGTGTTAATGGATCATCATACCCCGATATACGTATTCTTGCCTGATCCGGCAGGACTGGAAGCGAGGACAAATCGCTGATGTCATAACCTGATAACAATAGGACTTCTAAATTTTTGAATTCAGCAAGGGGCGTGAAATTTTCGATTGGGTTATTCGAGAGGCTTAAATAAATCAACTGTGTCAAACCCGACAACGGGGTAAGGTCGCGGATTTTATTACTTCCAAGGTATAACGTCACCAACTCCGTCAAACCCGACAACGGCGTAAGGTCGCGGATTTCATTACCTACAAGGCTTAACTCCGCCAACTCCGTCAAACCCAACAGCGGAGTAAGGTCGCGGATTTCGTTACCTACAAGGTATAACGTCACCAACTCCGTCAGACCCGTAAGAGGTGAGAGATCAATAATTTCATTGCTTTCAAGTCCTAACTCCGCCAACTGTGTCAAACCCGACAACGGCGTAAGGTCGCGGATTTCATTATCTGTAAGGTATAACTCCACCAACCCCGTCAAACCCGCAAGAGGTGAGAGATCAGTGATATAATTATGCGAGAGGCTCAACTTCACCAACCCCGTCAAACCCGCAAGAGGTGAGAGATCAATGATTTTATTCCTTCCAAGTCCTAACTCCGCCAACTGTGTCAAACCCGACAACGGCGTAAGGTCGCGGATTTCATTGCCTATGGAGTCTACTCTGTGTGTACCCCGGAGGTCTAACTTTGCCAACTGTGTCAAACCCGACAACGGCGTAAGGTCGCGGATTTTATTCTGACTTATGTCTAACTTCACCAACTCCGTCAAACCCGCAAGAGGCGAGAGATCAGAAAGGTTATTCCCATAGAGACTTAACTCTCTGAGATGCGTGGCATGTTCGAGTCCTCTTAGATTACTTATTTTCTGTTCTATAGGCGTTTCCCAGTACTTATAATTATTATATTCTAAGTATGTTAGTCTTGCGAGTTCTGCTTTGGGAATTTTCAGAAGTGGAATACGCCCACCAGTAGTCCCAAGTTCCAATGCGCTGCGTACTGCTTTGGCTAAATTTAAATCAGAAAATTCTACAATGGTGTCAGGCGGATCCTGAGCATAACTAATGCCTTGTATGCTATATGTCAACATCAATACTGCGAAAATTGATACAATTAGATTTCGATTCACGACTAAAGTTCTCATCGTAAACTCCTTTTGATTGGTTTCAGATTACAATCTCTGATAGACTCACGTAAAGGTTGTCCATCAAAGACGTTGTGTATTTCAGACTTACAAGCACCTCCTCTCATAATTTTAGTAACAACTTGGATTAAGTTATAATAAGACTTATTTTATTATTTTAAAAATAAAAATAATAAATTCTATATACAACTATAAATATACAATACTTTCACGAAAAAAACAAATTATTTCCATAAAATACGACATAGAATTTGACCCAGACAAACACCTCCGCTTTGACGATACAGTCGTGGCAAAACCGTCTGCTAAAGTAATTCAACTCGCTTACTGACAATGATGGAGTGGTGCGGAGAAAGGGGCGTTAAACGGATGGGTAGTGTCCCGTGCGTCTATCTTATAGTAAAATCCGAAAATATGTTTACAGTTCGCCAGGGTACAAGCATCCCACCACCGCTGGCGAGGATTGTATCCTCGCCATTGTACTGGTGTATAGGTAATTATGGGTTTTACTATAATCCAAAGACGTATGCCTATTGGATTGTCAATAACCGTATTTATAATGTTGACCGAGGTGGGAAAATTAAACTTCACTATCTTTTGAAGAGGTTGGGGAAGGCACGTTCGTCAATAGACCAGGTGCAGTTGATGTTACTGTCCTTGTAAAATTGCTTGAGGGCTGGCTTATCAAACCAGAGCTGCATCTCTTTGCTTACTATATGACCAACACTGCTCACCTTAAGATAAAGACCACCCGCTGTCCAACCAGGCATGATGTTATATTGTCCTGTTTGTGCGGCGTAGATACTGAGCAGTGCCAACGGCTCCATCGCATCGAGATTTGCCGTTCTATGGGTATCCTGCAAAAGTTCGCTCACACTTTTCCCTTCATGTCCTTCCTGCAACTCAGGTTTATCCATGACCTTGCTCTGGAGTATAAAACCGTCTTCAAGCGTGAAAAGACCGCTATCGATATGTTGTCTACCTTGCAGCAGGTTGTCCCCGACTCGTTCCGCCATCGCCAGAAATTCAGCCTTCGGTTCTACCCGGTACAGGTCTACCAGTGCGAAGATATAAGCAGGTTCCAAGGCAGTTGTGTCAAAATTCAACATAGGTTCGCAGTTTTTATCAGCACCGATGTCACCGATTCCGAAAGCTTTAAACATAGTGCGTAGATAGTCCCTAAACGCACTTTTGCCACCAGAAACCCGATACCCACGCGCACACACGGACGTAAAGAGCGGCGTAATGTTTTGTGGCAAGAACGCGCCGTCTTCTTTCGCACCGAAGTAGAGTTTCTCTGTCCTGAAAGGACCCTTTATCCGAAAACCTGTGAGATCCGTCCCATCAATAACGATGCTTTTCAGCGTATTGTTTTTCGGATCGTAAGAGGCGTTGAGGAAACCGATGATATGTTGCTCAACCGCCGCTTTGATGTGCGCCATTTCACCGATGCGCCCATACTTTTGGGCATTTTCTACGATTGTTAGCATACCCATCATCTGGGTAATGGTGTGGTTCAACTGATTGCCGACATAGACCCTTGGCTCGGTTGCCTGCGGATATTTCCTGCCGAAGACGTTAAGCCCGCGTTTATCACTTTGCGGATGTACCAGATTGGGCAAGATGCCGGTCTTTGGATCTCGCTGTTGTATAATCAGATTTAGCAGGCGTTCCGCCCACATCCGAGGTGCCTCCTCCTGCTTTTGGTAGCCCAAACTATAAGCGGCGTAAGCCAGATCCAGCGCCACACTGATAAACGAGAGATCTCCACTGATTTCGGGTGCTTTGTATCCGTTCCAAGGTCTACTCCACGTACTGGCATGATCGACCTGCTTCCTGAAATCGCCGTGTCGATTGTAGTGTAAGGCATCCCAATCCTTGATATTCGCTTCCCAAATACCTTTCATCAGCATCTCACCGCGATCCGGATTCACAGCTCTCAGCAGTTCCCAGTAAGGGTATACGTCCTCTATTTCGTGGACAACGCCTTTCATGCCGTATCTGTTACCGGTAACCAAGTCCACATAGCCGTGCCCGCCCCAATGCAGAACACCACTCTCTGGATACCAATAGTTGTTGAACATGTATTCGGCGGCTTCTCCCGCGGCGCGGATGTACGTGTCATCCCCTGTAAACTGGCTTAAAGAGGCGAGCAACCGCATCAGGTTCTGCTGATTTTGGAAAAAACTCCAGACCGCTGGTTTCGGCTCGGTGCCTGTGCGGTGAGAGGTCATAGACCTGGGTGCCTTCAAGTGGTCGGTATGGAGGCAGTCAGCAAAGAGCGGCATATCCCTGCCGCTGTATCTGTCTCTCCCGTATTGTATCGCTGTCCCTGCGAAGAGACTGGCAGCTTTTAAGAAGCGGTTCCCATCTATTTCATTAGGGCTCAACCGATTCCTGCCAACCCATTGATCCAATCGATTAATGCTCATAATCCCTCCATACTATTTTTTATTTTCTTCCTTTCGTCCATGGGATAATGGCGGATCCGAACACGGCAAAGCCAAATAAAGTAAAGGGCATCTGCCATATCAGAGAACTCATACAGGTATGAACGGATAACTGCGCTTTCTTTCACTCCTCAGTGAGGCGATAACAGCGGATCCGAACACGGCAAAGCCGAAGAAAGTAAAGGGCATCTGCCACAGCAGAAAACTCATGTGTGTATGGATATATGAGTGCGCCTTGAAGATGACATGCCACGATAGAGGTGCTAAGATTGAAAACCATGTCGTCCAAATTAATGCAATGTCTGGCTGGCGTCGCTCTGCATTGCTACGCAAAAACAGCAGCGGAGACATCAACATAAAAAGAACGATTAGGTAAATATAGCGAACTTTCAATACGGAGTTAGAGACAAACGAATTTTCTTGAGATAGATAGTTGTTGAGATCAAAGAAAATACCGTTCATGTAGGTGACAACGACCCCTATCGTTCCTGCTTCCAGACTGGCAGCATATACCGGTGGAAAGTCCTCCGCCTCTCCGTATGTGCGCTTCCCAAAAGACCAGATCACATGCGCAACCCCATCCATAAACCCGTCCTTGGCAGCACCGATTTGGAAACATAACATCACGAGACTGAAAAAAATCGCCACGCCTGATCCGAGTCCGGCTGCAAGCGTCCATTTCACACATTGATGACGACTCCACTTGTCGAGAATAACATAATAGACAAACGGCACCATCATCATTACCAGAGTGGTTGTAATATACTCATAGCCGTTGATGAAACACTTAATAGAAACAGCGATAAAGATTAGGATTCCAAACCTGATGAACTGACGGTTCTCCGCGAGGCTGTGGCGTTTAAATTTAAGGAAGTACATGACGACAATCATTGGCAGGTAGAATGCCCATAGACTCCACCAAAGATTCTTACCAAAAACTGTCAACCATTGGGAAAGCACCGCCGAACCGATAACAAATATCGCGACCCACCCGCCAAATTCCTCATAGAACCAACTTACGATGAATGTCAACGCGCCTGCAGAAAGTAAAGCAGTCAATATATAGAATAACGTTAATTTGATTTGTGGCGATAACGGAATAAGTCTATCAAGTAGACTAAAAATCATCCCTTGCCCGCCTGGTTGTGAATTGTAGGTTGAAAATTTTTCAAAGGAGAGTTTGTAAAGATAAGCGGTATATTGGGGTCCCAGTGCTGTTGAAGGTATCCATTCCGCATCAGTACTTTTCGCTGTTCCCCAACCATTCAGACCACCCGCTGAAAAGATACCATCTTGTCGAGATTTGACCATCCTTCCCATGATATGCGCTTCGGTGTCTTTCTGATGTGTCGCAAACCAATTCTGATCAGCAACTCGCCATGTGTTAGAGAAAAACCCGAAAAATAGAAATCCGATTGATAGTGCCCAAATAGCTATCTTCCGGGCAAGTTCTGATTGACCGAGATGTTTAAATTGCATATTGACAGACTCCCGCTGCTTTAGCGGCGGAATATGTTATAGTAAATTCCAAAAATAAATACACACTTTTACCCCTCGGTAGGTGCGGTTTTGCGGTGTACTCACCTGCCCCCTTGATAAGGGGGATAAAGGAGGGGTTGTGATCTGCCTTCCTAACCGCACCGATGCTGAGTGTATAAGTAATTACAGAATCTACGATAAAGTATCCGCCCTTTCTTGGGGACCTATGCGTCTGGATACCATCAAGAATCGGAAGGTGGTGTTGGTTCAGGATAAGGAATGTAGACGCGGTGAATGAGAATGGAATGATAATACTGAATGCTTCCTTTCTAAACCTTTGGAAGTCTATATAAACCCCGCTTGACCTTTACAATCTGACCCATGTTTACAAGGCGCGTGAGTTCTGTATTTATTGCTTTTGGGTGTCCTTGAATCGCCGCCACGAATTCTGGTGTTGTTTTCTCTCCATCGGCGAGAAGCGCGAGAATTTGCTCGCGGAAAGTTACACGTACCTTCCCACCCCTCAGCCTTTGCAACATTCGGTTGGCCTGCCTTGGGGAGCACCCGAGAACCCTTTCTACCTCTCGTCTGCTGGATTCAGGCGTTAGATTGTCGCGTTCCGTCTCAAATCGTTGACGTGTCGCTATCACCTCAGTGAGTTTGTCTAACCCACCAGCAACATCGAAATCTTCCCAATCAAAGAGGAGCGTTTCAGGCCTATCCGTGATCCCAGGAATTCGCAACCCTGTAAGCAACATAACTTTCTTGTTTGCCAAACGGTTCAACTGAGCCCGTTCTATAATCTCTGCGAATACATGGACAACTGTTTTTTCATAAAGGCTCTGGACGCGCTCGTCTTTGTAAAGGTAGGACTCAGATTCCATTTGATAAGAAAGAGGTTCCTCGTCGTTTCCAAACAGGATCTGAGTGCGCTCCAAAACGATACAGGGTTCCATGTCCGGCATGCCAACTATCCAGATGACCTGCGCCTCTTGAAAAGCGGTTTCTAATCCTTCCACCACTCGAAAACCTGTCAAGAAACAGACGTTTTCATTCTTCGCGATATCCTTCACCTGTTCAACTGCGTAAAGATGGGTTATAATCCCATGCTTAATATTTCGATCCCTTTCAATTTCAGCTTGGATTCTCCAAAAAATGTGCTGTCCTGTTTCAGACACGCCAAGAACGTCCCACGTGTTACTGAGATCTAAAATTGTCTTCCGTGGATAGATACCGGTGCGAATCTGGAAAACGCGGTTTCCGGGACCCCACACTATCGGTTGGGCGGGAAGAATCTCGGTCTCCTCATTCGAGAACGGCCGACGTAGATGCTCGCCGTAGAGAGCCGGCGAGGTGACCAAAAGGTTTCTGACACTTGGATGTAGAACCGGCGGCACCCAGAACTGTAGGACTTCGCCATCCCATCGCATCGGGGCATCAGCGTCCCGCGTGTAATGGACAAAGAAACGTTTGAATTGATGCCAGAACGTCCAGTTTGGATCCGAACAAACCGTTGGGAACTCCTCAATGTTTTCAACAGTCGCCGTATCCAAGATACCCAGACTGATAGCATCGGCTATCGACATCAAGATTTTCATGTCTTCATTCGGCACAAAAGCGTCGAGTTCAAAAACAGGCATCTCTTGTGCTGTCAATCTATCCAAAGCCGCAGCGTCCAAAGGAATATAAGCAGAAATTCCTCGCTCAAACTCGATGGTATAGCGTGCTAATTCTTCTCCGGTCTCTGCATCAATCGCACCTCGTGCAACCACTCTGCCCTGGACATTGACGTGGCACATCTGTTGGATAATTTCTTCTTCCAGCCATTCAAACGTCTGCATCACTGTCCGGAGGCGTTTAATGGAGTGGGCATGGGATTTATCTTTGATTCCTACTGCATTTAGCAGGAGTATGGCAAAGTTGCCTAATGCACTGCCTCGCCAATTGGCAACCCACGCCTCCAATGTGGTTTTTGACAGTCCACATTCAAGAAACAGTTGATTCTCTCTCGTGATATTAATAACACAAAGTGGATGTGTTCCATCGCGCCCTTCAAGAAATTGTTCCACTATTTTCGCGTATTGTGGATCCAAAAACATCCGAAAATCTACCAGTATTTGTGCTTTAGCAGTTTGTAATGTAGAGAATTGCGATAGATAGCCACGCGCCTGACAGGCTGTATAGACGGGGCACTCCGGACAGATAATTTCACTCGGATCCCCCCCTTTTTCCTCAAGGGCTTCGCACCGCTGAGCATCCTCGCAGACGTTGCCACGTTGAAAGGGTGTTGCCATGCGCACATCAACCGGGATATCTTTCACTTCCTCCCAGAGATACATCCGATCCCGCCAGCGTGGGACGGAGCCCACATTTCGCTTTTGAAAACGTTGATCCACTTTTGCCGCAAAATCAGCATCCTGCCCGTAGATTACCTCACTATTTTGCAGAAGGGATTCTATTTCACCCGCTTTATCCGAACCTATATCCGGAATAAACCCAACAACACGCGCGTTTCTATCAAAAGCACGCTGCACCCGAACGCTAATTTCTTCTCGTGTTTCATCAATCTTCTCAATGGTACTCGACTTATGTAACACTGGAGGAAGACGTTTTATTGCCAATGGACTCAGTTCCCCTTCCCGAATGGCAAGTACCTTATCATCTATAGGCAGTCCCGTCTTAGGAATCGGTGGCAAGATGCCAGTGCCGTTCCAAACATCTGTTATGAGTGTTGCCTCCATAGGCAGCCCAGTATCAGGCGTAGATGCGCATATCCACACGCCCTCTTCGTTCTCCCACAATGATACCTCCGTGTTACCACTCTCACGCCCCTGTTGGTGCCAATAGTGATATCCATCCTCTTGTCTGACATAAGAAAACCCACGCTTAAAAAACGCCTCTTTGGCGAGGTCAAGTTTGCCCGATCCGAGAGAGTATGGCGCGTCGGGGATATTCTCCTTGTGTTGTATGTTTTGCGAAACAGGTTCGCGCAGGACAGCGCGAAGGGCATCAATCGGTGCAAAGAAAACCTCTTTGGAAATTACAGGCGGATGTAACAAATCTCCAAGCAGGATTTCAGCGCGCGCATCCCAGCAAGTGTGTCCTTTCTCGCCGAGGATTTCAAGATACGCGTCGTGTGGGTGTGGATTCTCTGCCGTCGTGGTCTCTTTATAAACATACAACCGTGCCTGCTCGGTGTTCGGGTGCAGGTACCCCGATATCCTGCAAGAAAAGCGCAACCCACCAGACGCTAACAGCGTCAATAACGGGTTTGAAACGGCATCAACAAGTGCTTGAACACAAGCAAGAACGGCATCCGGTGCGGCACAAATAGCTTCATATTTAAAGTCGATATCATGCCAGGGCGCGCCATCGCGTGCCGAAGGAACCCCAGTATACACATGAATCCCCCACGACTTCGCCCATTGGATGGCTTCCCAGTCTACCGCCTGTTGAGGTTTCAAGAAACGTTTCCCTCCAAAATCACGCGGCGGACGGTCAGCGCCAGGTGCGCGTCCTATCGGCATAAAGGAAATGCTTGATGCCTCCAAGTCTTGAAGCAGCACAGGGTATCTGTCCGCACAATGGACTGTGAAGTAATAGGGAAGCCGTTTGTAAGGCAGCCGTGTTACAGTCGTCTTACGTTGTTTAAGGGGCTGCTCGTGCCGTTGGTGGCAGCGTACAATCAGATCTTCTAAGGTATTAATCATCATTGGTATACTACCCTAACTACAGTTTTTTATTTTTGAACTGAGATTTCGCTTCAGCTTAACCAACATGTCTATGGCAAACTCACGCTGGAAAAAAACACCTGTTATGAAGTGTTCACAAACTTCATATTTTTACATAAGTTAATATTGTATATTATCAAAAACCTCATTTTTGGTCAAATTTTAAATTGATATAAAGTCAATGGTAATCAGCGTTTAATCTCCAGTTATATTAAGACAAATTTTTTGATTTAGAATAATAGATAGAGTAATACCCTGATAAAACGTTTTGTGATTTACCTCTATTTTTTCAAGACCTATCCAATAAATATTTCAAATCAGATCCGAACTTGCACTTTCTTCTTTTTCCATCAGCATTAAAGGAAGCAACTTTAGCAAGTTTTGTGTCAAGCCTCTAACAAACCCATATCTATATCGGGTCCTTGAAATCTACAAGATATTTTAAGGCAAAATGCTTAAAACATAAGCGAACCCTAAATTCGTTAAAAAGTAGGCATATCCACTTTTGTATAAAAAAGTCTGGGTAAAATTCTGAAGTATCAGGCATTTTCCAAAGAAAATTAGCAATTTTATGGACATAATTGCTTTTCGCCTGAAAATATCGTATGATTTACCAGTTAGATACAGGATTTATCATTATTTAACTTTCATAATTATCGGAATTGACTTAATATAACTCAATAGTGCATTTAACTGCCTCGCGATTAGTTCTCCCGTTCAATTGGCGGTGGCGGTTAGGGGTAGATGGTCTACTCAACACCGACGGTCAACTCGAAAATTGCTATAGTAGATGGGAAGATATATGTGGCTTCCCATCTACAAATCTACTCATAAAAGGGACCACGGAGATAAAGAAGTTAGAGGCACCCCAAGCAGATAAGTGGCATATCACAGAGAAACGGACAACAGTCATTACGCATTCAGTAAACCCTGCACGCTGATTAACGGGCAGACGGAACCTCTACTTTAGAGGGCATATTCGTCTGTTTACAAGCGGTCCGTCGGGAAAATTTACGTTCATGCTTGCTTTGCAGGTTGTGCAAGTCTCCAGAAACAACCTGCTTTATGGACAAAAACATAGAAAAGGTATTCATTATCATAGCACCTACACCCAAAAGAATTTATGATGCTACGCAACCGTATACAACAAGCCGTTACTACCTACTTAGCGACGCTACCGTTTTCAGACAAAGAGATTTTGAGAGATCTACCGATCCAATTCGGCGTTCCCGGGGTCGATAGTGTTGCAGATTATGTGGTTTGCGATGCCAACCATTTCGTTGCTATTGTTGTCTGTGAGGTGCCTGTCACCGAGCGCATTGTGTTAGAGACTCGCGAATATCTGAAGGGGCTTCTCTCTGCGACCGACGCGCAATTCGGTATCCTTGCGACAGGCACAGATCCAGATAGCTGGTTTTTTGCCGAGAACCGCCGAAATAACTGGTTCGTGGAGATCCCACGAGTGACTTTTGAAAGTCGAGTAGCACGTTGGCATCCTGATATGCGTCAATCCGCATTGGCACTGAATTTACAAGAAGAGATCAAGGCGTTGAACAATGTAGCACATCAGCGGTTTAAACAACTTCGCAAGTGGCGATGGACCGCCATTGGTTTCGGGATAGGTTTCTTTGGCATCGGCTTGTTATTGATGTGGTTTATCCTCAAATGAGACAATACCCTCCCTTACATGAAGCAGCTGAATCGTTGAATATAGATATCCGCACGCTTCAGAAATACGCCCAATGGAAGGAATCAGACGAATAGAAATGTGTATTTGGTAATTTTACACCGTTTCATAAATGAGGTTCACAATGTTATTTATATGGCATAATCCTGTTGATATAACAATAACGGAAGTCTCTGGCACTCAACATGAAATTAAGGAGGCATCGAGAATTTCTATCGACCATAGGAATTTTGATCAGTTTACTATTCGGGTTGAGTATTACACTGTGGAAGATAAACACGGCGTTGATATGAAAGGTGTGCTCTTGGGTCTTATAAATTGGAAAGAGTTTCAGCGGATTCAGCGGATTTTCAAGAACGAATACAAAAAGAGACTTGAGAACGGAAACGATATTGAAGAACTTCCTTAGGTTGTTTTGCGTTATCACTTACCGTTCGCGGATTTGGCACTGGAACGGTAAGTGATAATGTATCCATCATTACTCGCGTTTTTCACCGGGTTTTCGTCGATGCTTTGAGGCATAACTATCCCCTGCTGGATCGTAGGAAACGGACACCTGTCCATCTTCTACAACCAATCGCGGTACAGTTCGGTGACGACCATCCCGTTCAGGTCCCCGCATGACAGCGAATTGTTCCTCGGTCATATCTTCAACCATATCGCCCCACCGGTCTTGCGGATCAATCACACCGCCACCCCAATTGACATTTTTCGACTGATACTTAATCAGTACCCCGCGTCTGGGAATTGGATTCTTCCACGCTAAGGCACCGTGTGTGCAACCGCCATCCATAAAGAAGAGAACATCCCCTGCCTTCATAACGGGTTGTACGACCAACCCCATGGTATCATCACACGTCCGAATCCCGCGGGGCATGGAGTACTGCGTCTTATGAGACCCAGGCACACAGGCAAAACCGCCCAGTCCGGGCTCGACATCGCGTAATTGCCACGTAATAGTGACGGTTTCAGCATAACTGCGTCCGTTCTTAAAAGCATAACCGCGTGAGGGTGTCATCGGTTCATTTCCATCGTGCAGCGAGTGCCCCGACGTTCCCTGAACCGCGCAGAATACGGTCGCGCCACCCATGCGATAGCCGCTACCGCCCATCCAATTGAGTCGCTGCACCACCGCGGGGTGTGCAATCATGCGTCGAAATGGAGCGTTATAGGGGTCAGGTAGGTCTAACAAACCCGGCAGGAGCGGTCGCCCTGTGCCAGCCTGACTTATCGACCCGCGCGCTAATTCCTCGCCTACGACGATCCGATCCTGGAATTTATCCACCGCCTCATTCGCTTCTGCAAGCCATTGCTCATCCATTAAACCACGCACCACCACATACCCATTCAGATCCCAAAAGTAAAACTCTTTCTCATCAATCCCCGAATCCGGGTCGCGGATATAAATTGATGGATGAATGACAGACGAGTCTTCCTCCACCCATGTTTCTTCGCCATCTGTATTTATCACCGGTGGCGGACTTGAACCCTTATACCCAGGGACATACATGACTGCCTTTTGCGCAGGTGTCGCCTCGTCTGCCCATCCCGGCAAAGATTCCGTTTCCGAGTAAGGTCCAACTGGATTGGATTGAACCGCCGCACGCGCGGCATACCAATACGCCAACAACCTTTTAGACTCATCTTTCCACGGTCGAAAGCCTTGGAGCGTAGGTACCGCGACCAAGAATAGATCGCCTGCTTTCAGTTCGGGTTGTACCACTAACCCCATATCATCAACGCCGGTTGCCAAGTCGTGGGGTGTTTCAACATTGCTCTTGTGGCTCGCCTGAACGACAATCAATCCACCGTCCCCTTCTGCGATGTCTTCCAATGCCCAGAACGCTTTCACGCCCTGACAACGCCGCTGACCGTTTTGTTGGCGGTATGCCAAGGACGGATTTCTCGGTTCATCGCCACCAACAAGTGTTGTGCCGACTTCACCCTCTCGATTCCCCAACAATTGAGGTGCTTGATCAAGTCGGAAACCGTGTCCCACAATCTGGTTCAAATACCATACCAATTTCGGATGTACCAATAGATCGCGGAACAATTCGCGGTGCGGACTGGATCCGCCTAACAGCATCTCACTATCTTCAATTGCATTTAATGCCGCGTTGAGTGCTGCCACCTCTTCTTGGCTGAGAACACCCGGAATGTGTAGATAGCCTGCCACATCAAAAGCGTAGTTCTCTTCGTTGCTCATGACTTCGTTATCCATTTATTTCTCCTGTTATCAGTGGATGGTCAATACCGATTTGGAGTTTGGAATACCATTTATACGCCTGATTCAGTAGCAGTATTATCACACGCCTTTCTTGCTTTGTCAATAACCAATTTTCTCCTCAATCTCAGAAGACATCTCTCAGGTCTGATATAGTGGCGCGCGTTTTCATGGAAAGGTCAAGAACATATAACCTCTTGAAAACCAAAAAGGGCGTGTTCCCAAGACGCACGCGATCCTTCAGTAGTGAAGATACTTCGGTATTGCGTTTTTCTGTGCTTTACCCTATAATGCAACCCAGTATCACAACATAATCCTACGAAACTTCTACAACGCAAGAGAGGACGGGTTAGATGAACAGAAAAATAATTTTGGCACCGACTCTGGTGATTTTGGTTCTATAGGTGAATACTACTGAGAGTCAGATCGTTAGAGATGACCTGATTAGCTGCTGGACTTTTGATACCGCAGATGTTGACAGCGACACCGTTAAAGACGTTAAAGGGACCTGTCGTTAGCTCTCAAGAGAAACTCACTATCACGTGGGGAGAGATAAAAGTTCCAAGGTAAGGTTTAAAATCCGTAAATAAACAAAAAATGGGCAAAAATAGCGGCACGGAATACCATCCAATCGGTGACGAAGGTAGTGTGCTTTCCGCACGCACCCAATACCCAACCTGGTGGTCAAAAAGGGCATTGGTTATCGGACTCGCCTTAGCTATTTTAGAATGTTTGATAGCACCTTACAACGATTTTGTTATCCGTAACACCTTTCTGGCGGGTGGTCATTTTCCGCTTGCCCCATTTTTTGTCCTGACTATCTTGGCACTGGTTGTTAATTCCGTTCTAAGGTCCCTGCATCCGAAACTCGCGCTCTCCGCCCAAGAACTCATCGTTATCTGGTGTATCATGATTGCCGTTGCCGGTATCCCCTCATCTGGAATGATGCGGGATGCGTTGTCCGCCTTCGCGGCTTATAACTACTTTGCCACACCAGAGAACGAGTGGAAAGCACTCTTCTTTCAATATATCCCCGAATGGCGTGTCGTGCGAGATGAAGTAGCTATTACTTCTTTTTATGAAGGCTTATCCGTTGGTGATCGAATCCCTTGGGTCGCATGGCTGAAACCGCTTTCAATGTGGGCGTTGTATGTTTTAACCGCTTATTTCGTCATGATTTGCCTCGCTGTGGTCCTCCGAAAACAGTGGGTCGAATATGAGAAATGTACGTTTCCACTCGTTCAACTCCCTGTAGAGATCTCCGTTCATCGGTCAGGCATCGTCAATTCATTCTTCAAAAATAGAAAAATGTGGGTCGGCTTCGCTATACCGGCGTTTATCCACACCCTGAACGGACTTCATGCGTATTTCCCTACCCTGCCAAGTATCCCCATCCGATTTTGGCTCGACCCATTTCTCGTCGGCAGACCGCTCAACGCCTTGAGACCCTTTCAGATTGTCGTGTTGATGTCAATGGTCGGATTTAGCTACCTCCTCACACTTGAGGTCGCCTTCAGCCTCTGGTTTTTCTTTCTATTTTTCAAGTTACAATGTCTTATTGGTAGTATGCTCGGTTTTCTAATAACGAAGGGCCCAGGTGTGAAATGGACAGCGTATTCGTTCAGTGCTGCACAGGAAGCAGGTGCGTGTCTGACTTTAGCGGGCTTTGCCCTCTTTAAAGCGAGAGGACACATCAAGCAGCTATTTTTAACCGGCTTCGGAGACAGATCCGCGCAATCCGATGCCCAGAACGAACCGATGCCTGCTGGATTGACAGTCCTTGGATTGCTCGGCGGTGTATGCCTCTTGATATACTTGAATCACCTGATGGGAATGTCACTCGGATTTGCGGTGCTCTTCGTGATCTTTTCGGTTGGCGTGTTTATCGCATTGACATGGCAGATCATCAATGGAGGTATCCCTTTTATCAATCCCTCATTTTCACCGCAAAGCTTTTTCCTCACAACACTTGGGACAGCACATATAAAACCCTCAACGATAACGTGGCTGTTCATGCAACCCACCGCTTTAACGTCGCACCTGAGAGAGTTTATGATGCCGAATGTGATGAACGGGTTGAAGGCGGCGGATGTCGTTAAAGCCAATCGGCGCAAACTTCTCATAGTGATGGGATTGGCGATGGTGCTGGGATTGCTTGTCTCATATTATTCCGTGCTGAAAATAAGTTATCAACACGGCGCGTTACACGTGCATACGGGAGGTAGCGGCGGGGTGCGTTGGTTGAGTGCTGTCCTTACTCGTCCTTCAGAGGGAACGAACTGGACGAATACCGGTTTTACACTTTTCGGTAGTGCATTTACGATCGGATTGATGTGGGTGAGAAAGGTTTTTGTATGGTGGCCCATTCATCCGATCGGATATACGATGCTAAGTTCCTGGGCATCGTTTAAGTTATGGTTTTCCATCCTACTCGGCTACCTCCTGAAATATGGCATTGTGAAATACGGAGGACTCAGGGCGTATAGAGAGGCACGCCCTCTGTTTCTTGGATTGATCCTTGGTGAGATGACATGCGCCGGACTCTGGTCAATCATTGGGATGATAACCGGCGTTCAAACCGGCTATCGCATCTTGCTGGATTGAGGTCAGAAATATCGTCAAATGGGAGATGGATGCAGCCAACCCTTGGTGAGTTCTGGCTACAAACACCACGCATAAGGACCGGGACCTGTTCGACAAACCATCTCGCTGATTTGTTGTCGCATCTGCGCAATACGGTTCTGATGTTCCGGACGATCAGCAACGTTCCGCATTTCGCCCGGATCGGTCTTTAGGTCATACAACTCATCAATATCGAAGCGGTTCCGAATATATTTCCAGTGTCCATCTTTTACCATCATACACGCTGCCAATTCTTCCGGTTCGTCGGCGTTGTGATAGATCGCATCAAGACTGGCGATTTCAGCGAAGATCGACTGACCTTCCGGTTCCTGCCCGTTCAAAATCGCCTCCGAAACGGATCGCCCATCAATCGGCGTTTCTGGAGCCTGCCCCGCGAAACCCAGCAAGGTCGGCATCAGATCCACGCCCGCCAGAGAGGTCGTGACGCGAAAACCCGACGGTAAATGGTTCTGCCAAGAGAGCAGACACGGCACCCGCACCGAAGCCTCATACATCAAACACTTCTCGGTATAGCCGTGGTCGCCAAGCAACTCACCGTGATCGCTCATAAAGGCGACAACCGTATTCGTTCCCTCAAGCGCGTTTAACAGGCGACCAACTTGGTCGTCAATATGCGTGATTAAGGCATAATAGTAAGTCATCATTCGACGAAATTCAGCGTCAGTCACCGTTGAAGGGACGCGAAATTTCCCTCGCTTTTGAAATTCGGGTTTCCCATCAAGGGGGTCGCGCAACGAGGCAGGTAGCGGCATATCCTCTTCGCGATAGCGTCCCGGTAGATCCGGCGGCACCAAAACAAGCGGGTGTGGGTCTTTGATACTCGCAAACAGAAAGAACGGGGTATCATCATCTTGTTGCTGAACAAATTCGAGCGAACGGTCAATTGTCCAAGTTGTGCGTTGCTGTCGAGGGTCTGTGGTAGTGCCAAACGCCAGGATATTTCCGTACTGCGTCATTTCGGGTGCACCTGAGCGATAGAGGTTTTCAACTCCCTCTGTATCAAAATAATCAAACAACGGGTCTGGATAGTCTCCAAGATAACGATAGGTACACCAGAAATCGGAAAATCCATGTTGTGGGCGATGGTCATCCCCCAAATGCCACGGACCAACGATACCACAGCGATAGCCAGCACGTTTGAGCAGATCCCCGATAGTGGTTTTGTCGTGAGGCAGGTAGCCACCGAATTCACCCATCCTTTTGGGTCCATAATTTCGCAGTTGCAAGTGGGCATGCGGATAGAGTCCAGTCAACCAACTTGCCCGTGCGGGTGAGCAGACCGGCGACGCACAGTAAGCGTTTTCAAAGCACACCCCACTCGCTGCCAACCGACCCAGATGGGGCGTTTGGACAATCGGACTGCCAGCGAACCCGGCAGCGTCCCACCGCATCTGATCACACATAATGAGTACAATATTGGGGCGAGATGTCGTCATGCTACCCATCTTTGGCTAAATTTCCCCTTAAATACGGTGATACCGCCGCTTCAATTCACAGAAGTGATTGTGCAAGTCTGCAAGGGTGTCGAGCATATTGCCCACGCGTTTATTCTTGGAATAGTTGTGTATACGGGTTGTATTCTTTACCAACAATGTGGTAGCATTATACTATATTTTCATATCTAAGCCAACAGAAAAGGAGATAGGGGCACCAGCTCAAGGTTGATGAACATCGTTTTTCTATTCTCAGATGAACACGCGGGGACTGTGATGGGGAACAGCGGACATCCCGTTGTTCAGACCCCACATCTTGACCGCCTCGCCGAGCAGAGTTACACATTCGACAACGCTTATTGCAATTATCCAATCTGTACACCCTCACGCCTATCCATGCTCACCGGACGCTATCCGCACCAAATTGAAGCGTGGGATTTGGGAGCGATTGCAGATCGGCAGTATCCAACATGGGGTGACCATTTGACAGAGGCGGATTATGAAACTGTGTTATGCGGACGGACGCATTTCAACGGGACTGATCGCCTGCTCGGCTTTTCTCATCGTTTGTTGGAGGATCTGCCTCGGTGGAGGCACACAACTGGTCGTCCACCACGACGCACTCTGGAAGCGCGGCGCGGTTCCAATTCGCATGTTGCCGAATGCGGCCCCGGGGACCACGAACACACGAGATATGATCGAAAGGTCACAGATTTGGCAGTTGATTTCCTTCGTGAGAAAGCGGCATCACCAGATGACAAACCGTTTCTGCTTTATTGCGGATTCATGCATCCACACTTTCCGCTGATTGCACCACCTGAATTCTATTCACTGTACGACCCGGACGCGCTTGAACTGCCTGCCACGTGGAACGAACCGCTTGAATCTCAACACCCCATCATCCAACACCACCGTTGGGCGTGGCGGAACGAGATTCCACCACCTGAAGCCGTTGTGCGCTGTGCCTTAGCCTCCTATTACGCCCTTGTTTCGTCTCTTGATGCCCAAATTGGGAGGATACTTGAAGCAATTGATACGTCGCCATTACGCGAGGATACGGTCGTCATCTATACCAGCGATCACGGTGAGATGGCAGGGCACCACGGGATCTGGCAGAAGCAATGCTTCTACGAACCAGCAGTGCAAGTACCATTAATGCTGCGCCTACCTTCCAGCGAGACCGGTCGCGTGGCACAAAACGTTTCTTTGGTAGATGTCTTACCGACCTTATTGGAAATCGCCGATTTGGAAACGCCGTCTGATTTACCAGGCAACAGTTTGTTGGAGATCACCAGACACCAAGCAGATGAGACAACACGAACCGTCTTTTCAGAATACCATCACATGGGGATGCTTAACGCCGGTTTCATGCTCAAGCGCGGGGATTACAAATTGTGTCATTACGTCGGAAGCGAGCCGCAATTGTTCAATGTAAGGGTTGATCCGTTGGAGAACGATGACCTGGCACCAAAGTCTGAATATGCAACGATACGTAATGAAATGGAAGTTGCACTGCGCGCGATTGTCGAGCCAGAGTTAGCAGATGCGCGAGCAAAGGAAAATCAAAGGGTGCGTAGATTGAAAGGTAGAGAGACTTAACCATTGGATCCGCCGAGGCACGGGACCTCGGCGAACACAGAGATTTTCTACTTAAACCTCTCCATCCCAATAGCTCAGGCTTGGGTCTTTACGGTAAATCTTCCCAACGACATAAGGCAGGACTTTGTTGGAGTCAGGGTATTCGCTCACGTCGTGTGGTGTGGTCGTACCAAGAATGAATAACGTGACTGGGGCATCGCTGCTATTTACAAACTTGTGCGCGCCGATTGTGCCGGGTGGGAACGCGAGAAAATCCCCTTGTTGGACTTCCACATCACCTCGAGGCGTTTTGAGCGTACAGGCACCTTCCATCACATAGCACATCTCTTCCCCGAAATTGTGAAAATGCATCGGGAAACTCATCTTACCCGGTTGCAGCCGAATAACACGATACCCTAAATTTTTGCCACCGATGAGCGGATCAATGTCTTTGTCCTCAAAATCGTAAGGAGGAGGGGCGTTTTTATACTGCCACTCTATTTCATCGACATGGATTCGATTAATGTAGATGTCTCGACGCGCTTGCAGGCAATCAACGAGGTGCTGTCGCGCATCTTTAAAGATGGAATGTCCGTCACCGACGAGAATCGTATTGAAGCGGAGTGCCAAGACTTTGCGCAATTCGAGTGCTGCCTTAGGCGGATCGCTCAGTTTACCATCGGCAAGCAGCGTCAGTGCTCCCATCGGTTCGCCCACTACGAGGTCTCCGAACAGGACGGTCTGTTTCTCTGGAAAATAGAGTGCGATTTCACCAGGGCTTTTTCCATGACTGAGATGGACAGCATGCAAACCCGGCACAATCGCCTCTCGATCCCTAATCGTTCTCGTCGGTGTGATGTTCAACGCATCCGCATCGGCTTCATGCACAATCACATCGGCGCCTGTCCATTCTTGAAATGTCGCCGCTTCGCGTTCATGATCGGCATTGGTCAGCACAATTGACTTCGCCCCGCCAAGTGCCATCAGATGTTCTCGGTCATTGTCAGACATTAGAACCGGATCTATAAGGACGTTTCCGTCGGGGCGTATCCACAAATGCCCGTTAAAATCTATCTGTCGCTCCGGACTAAAGCCCCCCCAACTGTATATATCTTCAAAAATCAAGCGTTTCATTGTTGTTTACCCTTTGAGACAAGTCCGTAGACCTCAAGTTCATGTATAAAGGCTTTGCCTAACTTTATTTGCGGGACGATTGCCCCGCGCCTCGGATCATACCGACTGGCTTGTTTTTCATCATCGGTAGTGCCGCTAACGTAGATGCGGATTGCATCTGTCACAACACCACTGACGCGCATTTTAATGATTGGACTTTCATTGTTCTGAATCTGCATAATTGCACGCCAACGTCCTTCGCCTTCCAATTTCTCGTATATCATGGCGTTTATAATATTAGTCCCGTTGATGGTAATCCGATGAATCGCCTTTTCTGTCGGTAAGTTTAGATGAATCCACCGTCCGTTGGTGTATCCTCTTGTCTTCACATCGCCGTCTATCATTTCTGGTGAAGTGCAGGTGACCCCTTCCGTAACGGCGTAGTTGTAGAGCTCCTGCGGTTCGATCAGCATCTGCAATGCCTTGGATTGGCACCCTGAAAGGAGTACAACCGCAGAAAACGTTATGAAAATAGAAAGGTAACGTTGCATCTTTCCCTCCCGCTTGATGTTTTCACTTTTCAAGATATTATACCACATTTCTCGGTTTCTTTAAAGCAGAAATTTGCGAAAAGCATTGCTTTAAAACTGCACACGACATATAATGCAGTATCTGCATTTGTTAAGCAAAAGGAGAAAAAAATGTATAAAAGCGCAATTTTGGGATGTCGGGGACGGGCACGCGGACACGCCCGCGCATATCAACACGTCAAAGGTGGGAAACTCGCCGCAATCTGCGACATGAAAGAAGACCTGCTCAACGATTTCGGTGATGAGTTCGGCATTGATGCCCGTTACACCGATCTCGATGAGATGCTCTCAAAAGAGAAGCCGGATCTGCTACACATCGTTACCGCACCCGTGTTACGCGGCAGCAATGAACGTATCCGCTATCCGCTGATGAACCAAGCATCCGAACACGGTGTACCTGCAGCAATCGTCGAAAAACCTATCGCCGTTGAAAGCGAAGATTGGCGGCAGATCTCCGAGCTTGCCGAACGCACCCAAACGAAGTTCGTTGTCAACACACAACTCAATTTTCACCCGCAGAACCTTGCCCTTAAGCAGGACGTTGCCGAAGGAAAAATCGGTGCGATTAAATTTATTGAAGCGAGTGCGCGCAATCCACCCGTTGACCAAGCACCACACGTCCTACAACTCGTGTCGTCCTACATTGACAACTCGCGACCCGTGAAGGTGCAAGGACAAATCTCCGGTGCGGGAAAGCTCGATTCTGCACAACCCTCACCTGCAAATGCCACCGCCCTGGTTACTTACGCAAACGGCGTACAAACCTCTGTCGCATTCGGACCCGAGATGGCACCACGTGTGCTGCCCGATACTGGAAATAACCGACATAAACGCGTGTGTGTGTTCGGTGAACAAGGATTTGTCCACTGGCGGTTTGAGAGTTGGGAACGGAATCTACCCGAAAGTGGATATGAAGGTGGCGATCTGAACTACGGCGCACAAGATGTCATCGCCCAAGGCGGACTCACCGATGCAGTTTTTGAATGGCTTGATGACGAGAGCAAAGTCCATCCGACGCACCTCAAGCAATCCCTCGCTGAATTCAATCTGTTATTGGGAATCTACTATAGCGGTTTGAAAAACACTGTCGTTGAATTGCCGTTCGATCCGCCTGATGGCATGATTGACATGTTTAGAGAACGTCTCTAACTGAGCTCTCTCCTCGCGGATGAGGTTTGGAATTTCGTCCGCTTTCTCACACCACATCCGTGGATACTACATAACAGAGATAAATAAACTTTGGGAACAACCTCGTGAATAACACCATTTACATGGACAACCATGCCACAACGCCGATTGCTCCCGAAGTGTTAACGGCGATGATGCCTTACCTCACCACGCATTTCGGTAACGCCTCCAGTACGCACCCATTCGGTATTGCTGCGAAGGACGTAGTAGACAAGGCGCGCTATCAGGTCGCTGAATTGCTCGGTTGTTCAGCAGAAGAGATTATCTTCACCAGTGGTGCAACCGAATCGGACAACCTCGCTATCAGAGGAATCGCCTACGCCTGCAGAGAAAAGGGTAACCACATCATCACAAGCACCGCAGAGCATCACGCAATCCTTGATACCTGCCATGCTTTGGCGGCAGAGGGGTTCAAAACGACGTATCTTCCGGTAGACCCGTATGGAAGGGTAAGTCCTGACGATGTTGAAGCGGCGATAACGCCAAAGACTGTCTTGATGAGTTTCATGTATGCGAATAACGAAGTCGGCACGATAAATCCGATCGTCGATATTGCCACCGTTGCTGCGAAACACGGTGTACTTTTCCATTCGGATGCGGTGCAGGGGATTGGACAGCTGACCTCGAACATGGAAATGCTCGGTTTGGATTTGGCATCCCTCACGGCGCACAAGATTTACGGACCGAAAGGGATCGGCGCGCTTTACATCCGTCGAAACTGTTCGCAACCGCATTCGCTTTTCTATGGAGGTGGTCAGGAGGAGGGTGTTCGCCCCGGCACGTTGAATGTCCCAGGGATTGTCGGTTTAGGAGCAGCGTGTGAACTTTCTAAAAAGTACACGGAGATGGGAAAAAGTCGTGTAGTAACCCTACGTGACACACTCCATCAGAAATTAGGCACATGCTTGGATGACATTCATCTTAACGGACACCCTGAACAACGACTGCCGGGGAATCTCAATCTCTGCTTTGCAGGTGTGCAGAGCCATGCGCTATTGATGGGGCTTAAGAGTGTCGCGGTGTCAACTGGATCTGCATGTGATTCGGAGTCGGTGAAGGCATCACATGTCTTGGTTGCAATGGGGGTTCCGAATGAACTCGCGTTGACTGCCGTCCGCTTCGGTTTGGGACGCTACAATACCGCCGAAGAAGTCGATATTGTCGCAGATGAGGTCGTAAAGGTCGTTAATCGGCTACGGGCATTGGCACCCGAATGGTAGGGCATTAGGAACCTTGCTCCGATGATTCCCTTCAAACCACCCATACTGTCTAAAAAAGGGAACCCTATTTCATGCTGACTGTTGAACAACTTGTTACCTGTGGATTGGAAAAAGTAGAGGCGTTGCAGATAACCGAAGCCGTCAATCGGATATTGCCAACACAGTCCCCAACAGCCTGTTGGTACGAAATTTTGCGCCACGTTCTCACACCACAACACCCGTTTGTCCTCCACCAATTGCTGTATGAGACGGTATACGCAGACTTTGATCGTACGACACACGGCCCCCCGCCTGCATGGTTTCCTACAGATGAAGACATCACCGAAGCAAATATTACTCGTCTAATGGCAGAATTACACATCAAAACTTATCCCGAATTCCACGCATGGTCAATTGCCAATCGCGACACGTTTTGGCAGATGATGATTGACACATTGGGCATCAAAGCAACAGACGTATACACCGAAGCCCAAAAAGACGCGACAGGTATCGCAACAAAACTTGCGAAGCTCAACATCGTCGAAAGCTGCTTTAATGCACCTAACGATGCCATCGCGATTGTAGCCCAACGCGAAAACGACGAAAACCTGATAACGTTTACCTATCACGAACTGGAATCTCTTACCAACCGCGTTGCAAACGGACTTGTTGAAATCGGTATGGAGCAAGGCGACGCTATAGCAATTGACATGCCGATGACTGCTGAATCTGTCGCCGTCTATTTAGGGATTGTCAAAGCGGGATGTGTTGTGGTTGGTATTGCTGATAGTTTTGCACCGGACGAGATAGCCACCCGTCTCCGTATTGGTAAGGCAAAAGCCATCTTCACGCAGGATTACATCAACAGAGCAGATAAACGTCTGCCGTTGTATGAAAAGGTTATCGCTGCAAATGCACCGAAAGCGATCGTATTTTCTTCTGAAGGCGGTGAGGACCTTGCACAAACCCAACGCGAAGCCGATATGACATGGCAAGACTTTTTGAGCGATACAGAGATATTTAACACCGTTCCCTGCCACCCTGACGCACATACCAATATCCTTTTCTCCTCCGGCACTACGGGCGAACCGAAAGCAATTCCGTGGACACATACCACACCGATTAAAACCGCCGCAGATGCCCATCTCCACCACGACATTCACCCCGGCGACGTGCTGGCATGGTACACAAACCTCGGTTGGATGATGGGACCGTGGCTCATCTACGCCAGTCTCATCAATAAAGCCACTATCGCCTTATATGATGGCGTGCCGACTGGGCGTGACTTCGGTGTTTTTGTTCAAAATGCCAAGGTCAGCATGCTCGGTGTCGTGCCTACCCTCGTGCGCGCATGGAAAAATACAGAGTGTATGCACGGGCTGGATTGGCGTGCGATTCGAGCGTTCAGTTCAACGGGTGAATGTTCTAATCCAGAGGAGATGCTTTTCCTTATGTCTTTGGCTGGCTATAAACCGGTGATTGAGTACTGTGGGGGTACTGAAATCGGAGGTGGTTATATCACTGGTACACGCGTCCAACCCGCTGCACCTTCAATGTTCACAACGCCCGCACTCGGTGTGGATTTCCTGCTTTTTGACGGGAACGGGGAACCAACAGAGAACGGCGAAGTTTTTATCATTCCGCCTTCGCTCGGTCTCTCCACGAGCTTGCTCAACGCCGACCACAATGAAGTCTACTTTGAGGGGACACCGCAACCCAATCTACGCCGCCACGGCGATGCAATTGAGCGATTAGACAACAGGTTTGAGAGCGAGTCTTGGCTTGCTGGAATTAAATATCGTGTCCACGGTCGCATAGACGATACGATGAATCTGAGTGGTATCAAGGTGAGTTCGGCAGAGATTGAAGAAGTGCTTAACGTCGTCAGTGAGGTACAAGAGACAGCGGCAGTTGCTGTCTCACCAAAAGATGGCGGTCCCAGTCAACTCATCATCTACACCGTGCTGGCAGCATCAGGTTCCGAACCCACAAAACAGGAACTTCACGCAACGTTACAAACCGAACTTTCCGCCCACCTTAACCCGTTGTTCAGAATTCACGATGTCGTCATCGCAGACGCGTTGCCGCGAACTGCTTCTAACAAAATCATGCGCCGCCTTTTGCGCGCCAGAAATTTTACTAAAAATTGACACCAAATGTTTTTTCAGGTATACTTAACAAATACCCAAGTGACATACACTTGTTTTTTCAATCACTTTGTGGAAAAGGAGATGTTCTCATGGAAACGTATCCAAATGCACGCCACATCCCTTACGCGCCCACAGAAACTGCTGATCTATACCCTGAATCGGATGGAAAACCTATGGCTGAGACGGATAGGCACGCGGTGGCTATTATCAATGCGGAAGCCTCGCGCCTGCGCGAAGAACTTGACCGTCTCAAAGCGCGCTTGTCAGATGACTAACGCTTCGTGCACGAGGTCCCAAAAATTGTCCAAAATTTCGTCCTATCTTAGAAAACCACGCCCTTACAATGGAGACCACTATGGAAAAACAGTTCAAAGTTAGAGCAGCACATTGCGATTATCGCGCAACCGAAGAGGAGATCTATCAAACGCTCCGTCGTATCACCGACCCGCTCACCCGCGCTTGGAAACCGATTGAGAACGCCAAGAAGGTGGTCATGAAATTCAACATGATGAAGCCACCTGAGCGGATTATCTATTACGAAGGTCGCCGCCGAGAATTGGTAGATGATGCCACCTGCCGTGCCGTGCTACGATTAATTAAGGAACATACCACGGCGCAGCTCATCGCGACCGACACAAACCCCTACACACACGGACATCGGATGCCGCCTGATTTCAATTACTTGCACCATCTGAAAGAATTTGATGTGCAGTTCGTTGATTCCAACTTACCACCTTTCAAGGATTACGATGTCCCGGGTGGTGGTTCAATGTTCGACCGCTATACACTAAGTGCATGTTTTGACGATGCAGATGCAGTCGTCTCCGTGGCGAAGATGAAGAACCACGCCTTCATGGGGATTACCTTATGCACCAAAAACCTGTTCGGGTTACCGCCAATGTTGCTCCCGGAAGGCAGGACGCGTAGTTATTACCATCATCTCATCCGTCTCTCCTACGTGCTTCCTGATCTGGCACTCATCACGAAGCCGTGTCTCAATATCATCGACGCATTGACAGGACAGTGGGGACGCGAATGGGGCGGCGAAGGTAGAATCTGTAACGCACTCATCGCAGGTGATCACCCGATCTCCACAGATACTGTCGGCATGCACCTGATGGGACACGATCCGCAGTCGGATTGGCCCACACCGCCCTTCAAACGCGATCGGAACCACATCTTGATCGCCGCACAGCGTGGATACGGCACCGTCAACTTGGATGAGATTGATTGGGAGAGCGAAGTCACGGCACCCTTAGCAGAGTTTGATTCTGTCGAGACAGATACGCCAGAAACGGTTGCCAATTGGCGAAAAACGACGTGTGAACAGGGATTGGTCTATCAAGAGAACCAGAAAGACCTCATTGATCGGTATCGTGATAACTTCATTTATATGCAAGGCGGCGAGGTCGTCTGGAGTGGACCGGATCCGTCGAATCTCGGCAGCCGTCGGCAGCTGAGCGGTGAAAAGAAGGACAGCGCGCTCTGGCTTAAACTCGTTGATGCCGAGGAGCATGAAGGTGAACGTTTCAACGTCTATGAGGAATGCCTGAAATCCTTTGCTGCATAGTTTAGATTTATTCGACGAGGTCTCCGTGCCTCACCTAAACCGAAAGCAGGTAAATGCGGTTTTAAACCACACTGGGTTTACCCACAAGAACGGGCATCGTAAAAGGATAAAGTCCCGTAGGGACGGCATCTGTGTAGAAAAAGTTGGAATAAAAGGAGAAAGTCCCGTAGGGGCGGCATCTGCATCGCATTTGAGGTCAAGGAGAATCCAAGATGGATATCACCGACGCACAAAAAAAGCAATTGGACGAACAGGGATGCATCGTCATCCCAGATGTGCTTTCTGACGAGGAGATTGAGGTCTATAGAGCCGATATACTCAGGTTGGCGGAGGAAGAGAAGCAGAACGGGTTGGCGCGTCAACATACCGACGGGCGTGGACAGCACGTCCGCTGGTTGGTGAACAAAGGCGAGATGTATGAACAGCTCGTCGCTAGACCGAAGGTGATGCCCTTCTTTGAACACCTTCTCGGCCCGGATTATACACTCAGCACGCTTACCTCTAATATCATTGATCCAGGCGCGCCGGATGGCGGCTACCATGTTGATAGCGTGTTAGGGTCTATGCCGGAACCGCTGCCCAGTTTTCCACTGGTCGCCAACAGTCTCTGGCTCCTTGATGATTTCACACCGGAGAACGGCGGTACACGCCACGTCCCCGGTATCCATCTCCAACGAATCAAGCCACCTCCCGGCACCACCCACCATCCCGATGAGGTACGACTCTCCGCACCGAAAGGCTCCGTATTCCTATTCAACGGCGCGATCTGGCATTCCGCGGGTGCCAACAAAACTGATCGGCAGCGTATTGCGTTGATCTGTTTCTGTTGCCGTTCTTTTATCAAACCGATGTTCGACTTCGTGCATCATCTCAACCCGGAAGTCGTCGAGCGCGCCACCCCTACAATGCGCCGCATCTACGGGTTCGATTCCCAACCGCAACCCCCAGATCAACCCACGCGGTAATTACATCCACTGACGAGGGTTCTTAACTTCCCCTTTCACGATGGATGTACTCTTCGCTGGCGAGGGTTCTGGAAGAACTCATACGCGGTTCTTCCTAACCTCGCCAATAAAACTGTACCCTTAACCGTAAATCTGACGTTACAACCTTAAAGCGCACGCTTTAGCAATTTCTGACCTTTGTACAATAACCTATAAAAGGTCGTTATCTGATACCATTTTTAATTGAATACGTTTCAATGGGAAACCTATAGCATAAACTTTTAGTTTGTGCCATCCTATTTCCTTTCAGAAAAGTTGATCATGCGATATTTATTTTTTTCAGAAATGGTATAAAAACTGAATAATCTTTTCTTGAAAGGAGAACAAGAGGAGATTCTATTATGACTATGATAACCGTTCAGTGGCAGAGATGTCTCAAGAACTCCCTTTGGTGTCAATTCAATGAAAAACTCTTGAGCAATGGTCGTTTTGAGACCCGTCTCGGTGACCATAGTGTCAGCATCAGTGGTGTCTACATCCTCTGGACAGGGATTGACAACCGCACGGTCCTTAAAGTCGGGAGCGGGATTATCAAGGATAAATTAGAAGCACATCTCAGAGACCCTGAAGTCCAAGCCTATAAACCCACGCGATTATACGTTACATGGGCTTCTACCCTATCTGTGATTGGCGCAGAAGAGATACAAAAAGGTGCTGAAAAGTTTCTGGATATTGTATTTAAACCGAAATTGGCAGAACACTTACCTGATGTTGATCTTGTAATGGTCAATCTACCTCGGTGGAATAAACCGGTGCCGCCACTGTGAGAAGTCCAATTAAAGATAGATACAGTATGACTTTTCTGGATGTCAACGACGTGACAGGGCAACCCTGACGTAGGCGATTGCGCGTTCGGTCTCTAACCTCACTTAATTCCCAAAACCGGTATCCGAACCTAAGGCATCGCCTAAAATCGCCTAAAAACCCTGGACCGGACATTTTCACGATTAACCTCAAAGTGTCAATCATTTTCGTGCACTGCCAACATCAATTCTGAGCCTTGAGTGCACCCCACGTTACCGCCAGTTTTCCAGTGTGTTCAACCGCCAACGCCAATGTATGCAATCGTCTCACCTCTGCATCACTTAACGCCCCTTCAAAAATGGCAACTTCGTCAATAGCACCGGCGTACCAGATACCGCCCAAGTGCTGTGTATAGGCGATTGTCGGCTTCTGCGCGGCACCGTAAGCGATACTGATTGGATCAGGTGCCGGGGTCGTCTTTTTTAGTTCACCGTCCAAGTAGATACGGACAGACTTTTTGCTCTCAACAACCCCAACCACATGATGCCACTCACCATCAGTAGGAAACGGGACATAAGCCGAGGGCCAATGCTTCGCCGCGTTCGCCGTGTCCGCTCGAATCCAGATGCCGACATTATTGTTATCAAGCAATTG
Organism: Candidatus Poribacteria bacterium; assembly: GCA_022821965.1. Lineage (GTDB taxonomy): Bacteria > Poribacteria > WGA-4E > WGA-4E > WGA-3G > WGA-3G. Next base: position 65,671 of record JAJECN010000056.1, on the reverse strand, counting down.
GATGCCGTAGTTGTATTTGTCATAGATCGGATTTCGTGTGCCAAGGGTCGGCTTAATAATCGCCTCCATCGTCACAGAAGGGAAGAAGATGTCCTCACCCATTCGTATCAAATCAACAGCACCGTCAAAATCGAGGGCTTCACTGCGAAACCCATCAATGTGGTCAGGTTTGCCGGTAATGGTTCCGGTGTTCTTCCCGAAAACATCTTCAACGTCTTCCCCTTGAACGGTATCTTTGTCAAGGGTCCAAAGTGCCGTAAGCCCCATTTTTACCCTTGGATCCTCGGCTGCTGCGGACTGAATCACCGTGATAGAAATTACAAAACAGACTAAAAGCAGAACAGAGAGAGACAATTTCGTTTTCATGGATCGTTTCTCCTTAGATTCTGAACCTTATCAATCACGCCTTTCAAAACAGTGTTAATCGGATTCCGAAACCGGTAGAATACCGCGTGCGACTTCGTGAACCTTGTCGGGGAAGGTTTCGCCGCGAACCCACATGACGGGTTGTCCTTTCCTACCATTCGCCCATTCCGCTTGAGCACTCAGATAATGAGCGACAAAACTACGTCGAAACCGCAGACTATGATTGTCCATACTCTTGTGCAGGAGATGGCTGTGGAACCAGATGACTGCACCCGGTGGCACCTCTATCGCAACACCGTCTTCATCGCGGACACCGCGTGCCAATTTGAACTCACGTTGTTGTGAACCTTCAAGGTCGTCATGCTGAAAGATGTCCCACTTATGGCTACCCGGGATAACGTAGAGGCAACCATTCTCCCGATCTGCGGGGTCAATAGCCGTCCACGTTCCAACAGTCGTCTCTGTCCTAAACCGAGTGCGAAAATAGAATTTATCTTGATGCCACGGGAAACCGAGACCAATCTTGGGTGCCTTCCAAATAAACAGCGTGTTGATACCGAGGATGTCTGGACCGAGGATGTCAACGAGTGGATCCGTTAGACGAGGATCACGCACACGGGCAAGGAATTCTGGATCGTAGCAGCTCGGAAAATGAATCTTGTGCATCGCATAGATACCTTGCTGCTCCACCTTTCCATCTCTAACGAGGGCGTTCTGATCAATATGTTCAGGTGGGAAGGGACGTTTCCGGTCAACAATGTCTTCCGCAACTTGCCGGAACGCGTCGTTCTCCTCAGGCGTGAATACGTCCAAGCGGACCAGATAACCGTTCTCGTTCCAATACGCTAACTCGTCCGCGCTCAAGCCAAAACGCCGTTCCTGTAGTGTTGATTCTGCGCTCATCACTATCTCCTATTTCTGAATTTGCGGGAGCGGGTGAAACCCCTTTGAACCGCTGTGAAGATAGTAGCACATTTGACGAAAAAGTCAAGAGAAATCAGAACGGTTCAATTACCGCGAGGCACCCTGGTAGGAAGGCACTTTTCTATGGGACTAAAGGCATCACATTACGAAAAATAAATGCGTTGAAGCGGAATACTTGCGTTAAAATTCATATATGGCTCCGAAAGTGAAGTTAAAAGGGAATCGCACAGGACTCGTATATTCCGAGGTTTCTAAGTCTATGGGGAATTCCTCGGGGAATTCCTCGGAGTCCGCTTCTTTGAATTCTGTAACGAGTTTATCTGGGAAACTGAAATTAATTTTATTTTTGCTGTTGTAGACATTCCAGACTTCAATAAATTCTGTTATAGGGATGCCCCATTGGGTTCTCTTGCGACTCAATCGGAGGTCTAAGCGGTGATATGCTTGAAACGCAGCTGGTGCAATCGCACCAGCGACATCGGAGAGGAGAGGATGCATACTGAGCGTCACGGGGTCTTGAATCATTAGGAGCGTGCTGAGCGGAACGGCGGAGGTGCCACTGACATATTGCCACTTTGCACCGATATCGTTTTTAAGTGTTGGGCTGTAGTTTGCAACGAGGCTGATAATGTGTGTATTGTCAAAGAGAAACGGTTTGTACCGAGTGCTGGGTGTCTCCTGTCGCTCAGCGTGCGTGTAGGCGTATGAGAGCCATCCGAAAAACTTTTCGCTCACACGGTGTCGCAGAAAGAATTCTACTCCGTTCACAAAACCTGTGCCTTGATTGCGATATGGCGTTGTGAGCGGCGTATCCGAGTCGTTAAAAAGGGTATCAGTGTTGACAGATCGAGTGACTAAATTTTTCAGGTCTTTGTAATAGAGTGCAGCTTTAAGTTCAGTTTGCGGTGAGAGTTCATGTTCAAGTTCAATGACATAATGCTCGGCGATGCCTGATTTCAGATCTCTATTTCCGCTCGTTTTGAGGACTTGATACGCGAAGGGGCTTTGTTCGTATCTGCCGTAGGCGAATCGGAGCGTGGAAGTTGTTGGGAGCGTGATACTAAGGCTTCCGCGCGGTTGAATTGAGAGTTCATCCGTCAAATTGAGGTAATCAAGTCGTACACCCAAGGCAACCGACAGAAAGGGTAGCGGATCGTAGCGTGCTTGTAAGTATCCTTCTGCCTGTTGGAAGTCGTAATGAAATGTGTCGAATTCCTCTTTCCAAATGAGTTTCTCATCATCGGAACTGATGTTCTGCGGAAGAAAGGTATGTGTGGTGCTTTCGGCTGGACTGAAGGCGAAGATAAATCCCAGCTCGAATTGAAAGGTAGGTGTGAGTTTATAAGATAGGTCTTCGCGAAGTGTATACGTTGGGACGTTGACTTGGACAGCAGCGTAGATAAATTTTTCGCTTGGCAAGACATCGTCTTGGCTTGGAGCGATACCGAAATTGCTATTCAGAAAGTTATAGGAACGTGTAAGCGATAGATGGGATGTGAGTGTATTGGTGAGATGCGAACGGAGATGGATACCTTCTGCCTGAAACCCGTTTTTGAAATACGCGGAGGATTCAGTGTCGGAGAAGTCAAAATGATCTGTAGCACCGATGCCGTTGAAGGTTAAGTGATGTTTATCGGTGAGCTGATAAGCAAATTTGAGTTGATAATCTGACCAAGTGGGAAATGTAGAATCAAAGAAAAATTGGAGTATGAGATTATATGTGGTGAACCGTCCAGCGATGGATGCGTATCCTTTTTCTCCAATTTGGGTTTCAAAGAATCCGTACGGTGATATAAAGTTGAAGTCTAAAACACCTGCCCATTTTTTATTCAACCGTTCACGTGTGTGGATGTCAATAATCGATTGTGAATCCAATCCGAATTCGGCACCGTAGCCGGCTGCATACACATGGATATCTTCAATACTATCCGAATGCGTCGTTGAAAAGAGTCCACCAAAATGAAACGGATAGCCGAGCGGGGTTCTGTCGAGATAAATACGCGTGTCGCCAGGCGCGCTCCCGCGGATATGGAGGGCGCGAAGGAAATCGTTGGGAACACCGATTCCTGGTAGTGTGGTGATAGCTCTGAGTGCATCACGACCGGCACTGGGGATCCGTATCATTTCACTACCTCGCATCACTTTACGACTGATTGTTGGTGGAAGCTGTTGTCCTTCCACAACCACTGTTTCGAGCTGGACGGTTGTTCCGACATATATTTTTATCTGCGTGGTATTACCGGCTGTGACCTCTACTTTCGCGGTCGTCGGTGTCTTAGACGTTGCGTGCATAATCGAGAGGGTATAGGTGCCAGGTGCGATACTGATAAACTGAAAATTCCCGGACGCGTCGGTTCTCGTAGACCCATCGATTTCAATGCAGTGCACCTCTACCGCAACTAACGGCGTGTCAGTGTCCTCTGAGTAGACAGTACCTTCTATATCACCAGTGGTAGGCGAGACGGGTTGTTGAGTGCTTTCGGACTTATCCGCTTTAGCGGTGTTTGCTTCAGCGAAAACAGAGAACGGCATCATGATCCCAATAAATAGGACAAGGTATAAACAAAATTTCATGGGTGAGTTTTCCTATAGATAGAATAGATTTGTGACAGGTGTAAAAACTGGAATGCCTGAAAATCGTCAATCTGGCATGTTTAATGGCGTGTTGATCGTCAGTTGCAATCATCTGCATTCGCAGATAATACTGAAAGCTCACGGTTTCTCAAAAATCGTCTCGTCTAACGCACCGTCAATCTCCGTTTTTGTAATGGTGTAATTGACCGTTAAAGCCCCGTCCCCAATAAAGATTTCGTAGGAATTGGGCAACATTACACCTTCATAATCTGTATAATCGGCATAGTGAAGGACCGCGATAGCATTTTTGACGTTCAGACCTGTATAGGTGGTCTTCGCTCCGACGAGTTGGTTGGAAACCTTATCAATATAGAATACATCTTCCGAGTCAATAACTCGAATCACCAAGCATTCCTTACCTCGGAACAGTTCATCTTCAATTTGTTGAAATACACTGCTACCAAATTCTTCGTAGATTGCCTGTAATGGATCCATATAGGTTGTGCTTTTGGCACGCCCATATTCTGTTTCTGGAAGGAGTGTTGGACTGCTTCCCATAACGGATTTCCAACCTCCTACACCATTCCAGACACTGGTTTCACTGAAAAGTTGACCGAAGTCGTGTTGGTTATACGATTTTTTTCCAACGACTGCTGCTATTTCAACGCGACCCGATTCATTCACGGGTTGTCCATTCCATTGTGTGAGTTGTGCGTTGCCGGAACGTTGGATATTCCGAATTTCTGAGAGCCGCGCGAGACCGCCAATCGCATTAAAGTGTGATTCAAGAATATCGTTAAGTTTCGCACCTGTACTACGCCTCTTATTGGTGCCGTCTGTATTTCCAAACTGATTTCGGGCATCAGGCTTTGATGTGAGATCAAGAATAAAGGGGACATCAATAAGCTCGACAGTCATCTCAGATGTAGCATCAAAACTGTAAGGCCGCTGGAAACGCGCTAAGTATTGGTTGCTGATGCCGAGCATCATCACAATCAGAACAGCGGTTGAAGTCGCAATTGCCCACGGCACTACCGGTGGGTTCCCTCCGGTAGGAGATAAGGGTTTGATACGCGGAATTTCGCGCATGATGTTTTCGGTTAAATTGGGCGACAGTTGGAAACTGCCCAGTGCCTCGCGAATCATCGGTTCGTGCTTTTTTAAGCGTTGCAGTGCGCGGCGGACACGCATCCGAACTGTATCGGCGGACATCCCTAAAAACGCGCCTATCTCTTCATAGGTCATTTCGCCGAAGTAGTAGAGCGTGACAACAGTGCGATCGCTTTCCTTCAACTTCGCCAATAAGTTTTTGACTAATTCGCGTTTTGCCTCTGCAGCACTTTCCGCTTGCTCTGTAGCTACGTATCTGGAGTAAGAAGCTCTCTCTGCTATTGCCATATCTATTTCCTCCAAGGATTGCGTTTGGATCCGTTTCTTGCGAAGCCACGCGAGGCAGCAGCTGTTAGTAATAACGTAAAGCCATCCCGGAAACTGACTTGGATTTTTCAGCGTTGCCAATTTGCGATAGACCTTTAGGAACGTTTCCTGCGTAATATCTTCAGCGATATGGAAATCTCCTATTTTTCGCCATGCAAGCGCGTGAACCCGCTTCTGGTACTTTTTAACCAAACACGCAAAAGCAGCGTCGTCGCCTTCAAGAATACGTTGAATTAGTTCAATATTGTCATTTCTCATCAAACACCTCTAACGGAAATGCTTTATCTACTATATTTTATCTACTATATAGTGACGCGACTTGAGGGTAAAAGCGTACACAATTCTGCAAAAAAGTGGAATTTTACACCCCCCGGCTACCAAAGTTTGCGTGAATATCCTAAAATGTGCTAAAATAGCGTACTGGTTCAAAATCACTGTCCGACACGGAGGAACAACAATGAGCACGAATGAATCACAAGCGAAAGAAACTTACCGCGCGACTGCCTTCGCGGATTTCAAACCTGAACTTTCGGCTCCAGGTGCTACACCTGAAAGATTAGCATACCTGAAAGAGCACGGCTTCGTCATCATCAACGACTTTGTTGATAACCCGTGGATCCCGATTCTTCGAGAAGCCGGGCGGCGTGTTACCGAGGCATGCGCCCCCGAAAACGTCTACAACAAAATTGATTGTTCAAAGGGCTACGTCCATCGCGCAGCAGAAGATGAACCGTGGGCAATCCGGGGACTCATCCATCCAGCTTTCGGTGAGTCAAGTTTCTCCGAATTCCACGGCTCTTCAGATTTCTTGGACTTTATAACCTCATGGTGTCACGGACTACAACCTGAGGACATGACGTTTAGCGGGATGCTGCTGTGGGCAAACCCCCGACGTAACGAAAATGGACCCAGTTGGCACAGAGACGTGACGTGGTGGGGAGATGGCAAAGGTTACTTCTCACAGCGGGAAGTCCGTGGAGATACCCCCGAAGACTATTCCGAAGAGGTAGAGCGGATCCGTTGGAAAGAGATTCAAGAAAGCAACGAGAAGCGAATCACCGAACGGAACGGCGTAAGCATGTTTTTGGCACTCACAGACGACGAATGCCATGAGCTGATTCCGGGTAGCCACCACCGGTGGCGCACACCGTTTGAGCACGATGTGCTACTCCCACAATCGATGAAGGATCAGGGCGTTCCACATACACCGAGTTGGAACAAGAAAGACCCGTTACCCGATCAGGTTGCTATTCGGCTCAAACCGGGTGAAGCACTCATCCGAAACGGCAACAATATCCACACCGGACACACTGTGCCTGAGCGTGAGCGCAATACATTGTCAATCGGTTGGTCGAAATGGTCGGGCGAATTCACTGGCGAGCCGTCAGTCGCAGACGCACGGAACGCTTGGCAACTCGATCCTGCTGTCCGAGAGGCTTTACCGCACACATGGATGCAGACGGCGTGGGACCGCTGGGCGGAAACGCAGAAACTCGGCGAAACGCTTGAAGACCGGTATGCTGGTTACGATATCCGGCAGATCAAATCCGGAAAAGTTGTCGGGTGGCGCACTGAATTGGAACGCCAAGCCGCTGCAGCCGGTGACGCGTGGGAATCTTTCCAAACCGTTGGCTAACATCACAACTCAGTTGGCCATAATAATCGCAAATTGTTATAGGGGCAGGTCTTGTGCCTGCCTCTCAGAACTATTCTCAGATTAGCGAAAAATCGGTTAGTAGTGGCGCAATTCATTTCCAAAAAATGAATACTGGGACAAAAACTTTACACATCCAACACGTATCCAAATTTTTCACTTGACTTTACATCTCAAGTATGGCATCATAGATTTAGGTGTCCTTTCCTAACTCAAAACACAAATCAACCGGTGCACCATAATTAGACAGCCACCGACCGCATTGCCTAAAAAATTAGCATACAATTGGCAGGTATTTAACTCGCTTTTATACTGCCATACAACGCCCAAAGCGTGGTATTTTGCGCATACAACAAAAACAGGTCATCACTCTTCTGGACAAATTAGTATTGGCACAAGTATTGCACCACCTCTTGGTAGAGGGCTTACGCGATTCCACAAACCGTAGTCCTTTAATGCATTTAATGCATTCTCACTGCAGGATCACTGGATTCTTAGTCGCGCGAGGTAAGGGAGGCACATTGCAATGACAGGATTTGAGGAATACAGCACTGACGGATTTTATGACGAGATGTTTGCACCAGACGGGAGTGCTCGTCCCGCTGCCCAGATGTTGGTAGAGCGGATTGAAGGCTTTCCTGAAGGCGAACTCACGCGTCGCCAAATTGCCGCTGAATACGCGTTGCTCCGAATGGGCATCACGTTCAACGTCTACGCAGACGAACAGGGAGTCGAAAAGATTTTTCCGTTCGATCTCATCCCACGAATTATTGATACCAGTGAATGGGAATGGATAGAACGTGGACTCAAACAACGCATCCACGCGCTGAACCTATTCATTGACGATGTTTACCACGACCAAAAAATTCTCAAAGACGGTGTCGTCCCGGCAGATGTCGTGCTTTCATCGGAAAGATACTTACAACCCTGCATCGGTTTAGACCCGCCGCGCGGGGTCTGGTGTCATATCACTGGCACAGATTTAGTTCGCGATGGCGATGGACAAGTCTATGTATTGGAAGATAATCTCGGTTGTCCATCCGGGGTCTCTTATGTCGTGGAAAATCGGCAGTTAATGAAACGTACTTTTCCCCAACTCTTTGGGATGTCGCAGATTCAACCCGTCGAAGATTATCCAAGCCAACTGCTGAATATGCTCCGGTACCTCGTAACTGACAAAGTCTTATCTCCTGAAGTTGCCGTACTAACACCTGGCGTTTATAACTCCGCATATTTTGAACACTCCTTCCTCGCACAACAGATGGGAGTTGAATTAGTTGAGGGACGCGATCTTGTCGTAATGGATGGGTTTGTGCACATGCGAACGACGAAAGGCTTTGAGCAGGTTGATGTCATCTATCGCCGCATTAACGACGATTTCCTTGACCCGAAAGCGTTCAAACCTGAATCAATGCTTGGCGTTCCGGGATTGATGGACGTTTACAAGGCTGGACGCGTCGCTTTGGTTAATGCCCCTGGCACCTGTGTCGCAGACGACAAAGTCGTCTGTGCTTTCGTCCCTGAGATCATCAAGTATTATCTCGGTGAAGACATTATCGTCCCAAATGTTCCGACCTACATGTGTTGGAAAGATAGCGATCAGAAATATGTTCTGGAACATCTTCACGAACTCGTTGTGAAAGAAGCCAATCAGTCTGGTGGCTATGGAATGCTGATAGGTCCCCACGCAACAAAAGCAGAACACGAGGAGTTTGCCCGCCGAATCAAAGACAATCCGCGCAATTATATTGCGCAACCGACACTCTCGCTTTCACGCGTGCCGGTCCTGATTGACGACCATTTTGAGGGACGGCACGTTGACTTGCGTCCGTTTATCCTTTATGGTGAAGATATTTACGTCCTCCCGGGTGGATTGACACGGGTCGCACTCAAAAAGGGTTCGCTTGTTGTCAACTCCTCACAAGGTGGCGGTAGCAAGGATACGTGGGTCTTATCGGGTCCGTCATAAAAATGCGCGTAGAGGCGAGGTTACTTCGCCCCGACATAAAATCACGAAAAGCCAAACAACGTGCGGCTTAGATTCTCTAAGGAACCAGTGTTCATAAAACCTATCTGATTGACCGCAAGGAAATTTAAAAAGAGGTTACTTCGCCCCGACATAAAATCACGAAAAGCCAAACAACGTGCGGCTTGGATTCTCCAAGGGATCCGTGTTCATAAAACCTATCTGACTAACCGCAAGGAAATTTAAAAACATGCTGAGTCGCGTTGCTGAATCAATTTATTGGATGAGTCGCTACATTGAACGTGCCGAGAATGTCGCCCGTTTCGTCGATGTCAATCTGCGTTTGATCCTTGACGCACCCGTCGGGATGCAGGCACAGTGGGAACCTCTTGTTGCGACTACAGGCGATGATGAAGTGTTCGCTGAGCGTTATGGCGAGGCATCACGTGAAGCCGTCATCCGATTTTTGGCGTTTGACACTGAAAATCCAAATTCAATTGTCTCTTGCCTGCGGGCTGGTCGAGAAAACGCCCGGTCCATACGCGAAAATATTTCGTCAGAGATGTGGGAGCAGCTCAACGATGCCTACTTACTCGTGGCAAACACCTCCGAACAGTGGGCGATGGCAGAACCCCATGAATTCTTTACAGAGATCAAACTTGCATCACACCTCTTCATGGGACTTACAGATAACATTATGTCGCATAGTGAAGCTTGGCACTTTTCCCAGTTGGGACGTTTGATTGAGCGTGCCGACAAGACCTCAAGAATCGTTGATGTTAAGTATTTTATTTTACTGCCCTCTATCTGGGATGTGGACACACCTTTTGATGACATTCAGTGGGGTGCGCTGTTACATTCTGCCAGCGGTTTTGAAATGTACCGACGTACCTATGGACTCATCTCTCCGGACGATGTTGTCGCTTTTTTATTGTTAGATCGCGAATTTCCACGGTCGGTTCTCTACTGTCTCTCCAAGGCGGAGGAGTCACTGCACGCGATATCCGGTACCCCCTTGGAAACCTTCTCCAATCAAGCAGAGCAGCGTTTAGGGCAGCTCCGTTCCGAGTTTGCGTATGCCCAAGTCAAACAGGTACTTACATCTGGTTTGCATGAATTCCTTGATGCTTTCCAAACCAAGCTGAACTTAGTCGGTGATGATATTTACAAGACATTTTTTGCTTTGCGACCCGTCAATGGAGAACCCGCTGCGGAACAGGAACAGTCTCAATTGTGAGTAAAGAGAAGGGGTGGGAAACCCGCCCCCTACGGAGCATCTAATTCTCCTCTTAAACGGAAGCAAAACTTGTAGTCCCAAGCATCGCGCCGGGTTTATTTGATTGGGTGTTTCTTCATAGATATACGGAGTGAGATCTTATCAGTAAAATTCCGCTAACCGAACCGCAAGGAAATATAAAAAAACAAAAATGGCAATCCGTGTAGCAATCAATCATAAATCCCTTTACCAATATGATCGGCTTGTCAACTTGTCACCACACGTTTTTCGATTGCGTCCAGCAGTCCACTGCCGTACGCCGATTGAGGCGTATTCGCTCAAAATTGAACCCGAAGAACACTTCATTAATTGGCAGCAAGACCCGTTCGGCAATTATCAAGCCCGTGTCGTTTTTTTACAACCCACACATGCCTTGTCGGTTGAGGTTGATCTCATTGCAGATATGACTGTGATCAATCCCTTCGATTTTTTCCTTGAAGCGAGTGCTGAACACTATCCTTTCTCATACCAAGCGCAGCTCAAGGAAGAACTCACGCCGTTCCTTGAAATCAGAGAGAACGGACCGCTGCTGACCGCGTGGTTGGAAAACGTTCCCCGGACGAAGCAGAAAATGAACGATTTTCTCGTTAACATTAACCGGCACTTGTCGGAACATATAAAATACACGATTCGGATGGAACCGGGCGTACAATCCTGTGAGCAAACTTTAGCGACACAGACCGGCTCATGCCGAGACACGGGCTGGTTGCTCGTTCAAATTTTGCGACATCTCGGCTTGGCTGCCCGTTTTGTTTCTGGCTACCTTGTACAACTTGTCGCTGATCAAAAACCTGTGACAGGACCCGCTGGTCCGCCTCAAGACTTCACCGATTTGCATGCTTGGTGCGAGGTCTACGCGCCCGGCGCAGGTTGGGTAGGATTGGATCCGACATCCGGCTTATTTGCTGGGGAAGGACATATTCCATTGGCATGTGTACCAGAGCCAGTGAGTGCCGCACCCGTCACCGGCTACACAGATCCGTGCGAAACAGAATTTACCTATAGCAACACTGTCCAGCGTATCCACGAAGACCCGCGCGTGACGAAACCCTACACGGAAGCACAGTGGGCTAATATTAATGCACTCGGTCAACAGGTTGACGAAGATATAATCCAACATGACATCCGGTTGACAATGGGTGGTGAACCTACTTTCGTATCAATTGATGACACAGAGGGAGCAGAATGGGATACGGAGGCGGATAGCCCGAGAAAAAGAGAATTGGGTGCCGTACTCTTACAACGTTTGCGCGATAACTTCGGACCCGGCGGGGCACTCTATTATGGACAGGGGAAATGGTACCCGGGTGAACCTTTACCGCGATGGAAGTTCGGGTGTTTTTGGCGCAAGGACGGGATGCCCGTGTGGCGGAACGATAAACTTCTCGCCGAACCTCACAAGGATTATGGCTTCGGTGTTCAAGAGGCAGAACGATTTATGCATCACCTCGTTGAATGCTTGAAACTCTCACCAGACCAGATAGTTCCAGCTTATGAAGACGCGCTTTTTTTCCTCTGGACAGAGGATAGGCTTCCTGTTAACATTAATCCGCTTGAATTTGACTTCAAAGAGGCTCCTGAAAGACAACGACTCGCCCAGCTTCTGCAAACAGAGACACTCGGTGAACCGATTGGCTACACACTACCGCTACGCTGGGATCTTGTGGACGATACTTGGGAAAGTTGCGCGTGGAATTTCCGAGGGGGACGGATGTTCTTAACCCCCGGTGATTCACCCATCGGGTTGCGTCTACCGTTGGAGTCTATACAGTGGGTGTCACCGGAACAGCGCGAAATGGTTTATGAGCGCGACCCGCTTGAACCGCGCGAGAAGAGTTTAGATACAGAGGGTGAAGATAGACCTTCAACACGGAACGGAGAAGCGGAAGCAATTTTTCACACTGCCTTGTGTATTGAACCGCGCGATGGACGATTACATATTTTTATACCACCCTTGACGCACTTGGAGCATTATCTGCGACTTCTTGAAGCGATTGAAGCAACGGCTGAAGCCTTGGATATGCCGGTGATCCTTGAAGGATATGAGGTTCCACATGATTCCCGAATTGAATCTCTAAATGTGACACCCGACCCAGGAGTCATTGAGGTAAACATTCATCCAGCGAAAAATTGGGATGAGGTCGTCCAGAATACCACCACACTCTACGAACAAGCACGGTTCGCTGGACTTAGTGCTGAAAAATTCATGTTGGATGGTCGGCATACCGGAACCGGAGGCGGTAATCATATTGTGATTGGTGGAGCCACCCCGGCGGACAGTCCGTTTTTGCGACAGCCGCACTTACTGCGAAGTCTCATCACCTATTGGCAACATCATCCGGCTTTATCTTATCTTTTTTCTGGTACATTCATTGGACCAACAAGCCAAGCCCCTCGCGTGGATGAGGGACGCGATGAGCAACTCTATGAACTTGAGGTCGCTTTTGAACAGATGCCTGATGAAATCGGTGATGCGGAAGATGTTCCGCCTTGGCTCGTAGACCGATTGCTGAGACATCTCATGGTAGATCTTACCGGTAATACGCATCGGGCGGAGTTCTGCATTGATAAACTTTATTCACCTGATGCAGCGAGTGGAAGACTCGGATTGCTTGAACTACGCGCTTTTGAGATGCCGCCCCATGCACAGATGAGTGTCGTACAGATGCTGTTGGTACGTGCATTAATCGCCAAATTCTGGAAGACACCCTACAAAGGCAAATTAGTGCGTTGGGGGACAGAATTACACGATCGCTTCATGCTTCACCACTACGTTTGGACTGATATACAGGAGGTCGTTACCGAAATCCAAGAAGCAGGCTATCCGTTTGAGATAGCGTGGCTTGAACCGTTTTTCGAATTCCGTTTCCCGAAGTTGGGCATTACAAATATACAAGATATTGAGTTGGAATTAAGGATGGCAATTGAACCGTGGCATGTACTCGGTGAGGAGGTAACCCGGACGGGGACCTCACGTTTTGTTGATTCGTCTGTTGAGCGGCTCCAAGTGAAAGTCAGTGGATTGACAGAGTCCCGCTACATCGTCACATGCAATGGGCGACGCTTGATACTTCACAATACTGGCACACATGGAGAATATGTCGGTGGGGTGCGCTATCGTGCATGGCAACCGCCATCAGCATTGCATCCCACAATTGGTGTCCATTCACCGCTCGTATTTGACATCATTGACACATGGAACGGGCGTGCAATTGGCGGTTGTACCTATCACGTCTCCCATCCTGGTGGGCGACACTATGACACGTTTCCAGTTAATGCCTACGAGGCAGAAGCACGACGTGTAAGTCGATTCGGAACTGATGGACATACACCAGGTGTTATTCAACCGCGCCCGTCAGCACCCGCAACTGGACATTTTTTGCCTGAAGGGAATCCTCCTGGTCCGATAGACGTTCCGCCAGAAGAGATGAATGCTGAGTATCCCTATACCCTGGATCTCCGTAAGGTTTTTTAATCCGGTTCCAAACGTTGAAAAATGGAAAGTGCGTTATACAAGTTGGGCAAAAATAAAAAGATGCAACGATCAGACATAACAGATTGGAAGGTGATTGGCGATAATTATCATACCGCTAAGTCTGCTAATTCACCCAGTGGACAAATTGATGAGATGCTGAACCAAGATGGAAACGTCAATCCGCACTGGCACGCCTTCATGCAAGCACTCGACACCTTAGGACTCGCGGAGATGGAATCTCGCGACAAAGAGGTGCAACGTCTGCTTCGTGAGAATGGTGTCACCTATGTCTTACACGGAGAACAGCAGGGACATCGCCCGTGGGAATTGGATCCTATTCCACTAATTATCTCAAACACAGATTGGGAAACTATCTCTGAGGAACTTACGCAACGGGCGGAACTGCTGAACCTAATCTTGACGGACCTCTATGGTGAGCGAACCCTAATTAAAGATGGGTTGATACCGCCGGAAGTGGTTTATGCACATGCCGGTTTTTTGCGAGCGTGTGTCGGGCTTGTTCCTTCAGACTCTCCTTTCCTCTTGAGTTATGCTGCCGATTTGGCGCGCGGACCGGACGGCAAAATGTGGATACTCGGCGATCGGACGCAGGCACCATCAGGTGCAGGCTATGCCCTCGAAAATCGCACCGCCCTCGCGCGCGCACTACCGAACCTCTTTGGTGAAGTCGGTGTTCATCGACTCTCTTTCTTCTTCCGCGCACTGCAAAATAGCGTGGTAGACCTACAGCACCAACTCGAAACTGCCTCCCGTATGGCACCGCACCAAACAGACAATCCACAGGTCGTTGTACTGACCCCCGGTCCCCTCAACGAAACTTACTTTGAACACGCGTATCTCGCAAACTACCTTGGTTACACCTTAGTCCAAGGGGACGACTTGACGGTATGGGATGGACGTGTTTGGCTGAAATCGCTTGATGGATTGCGTCCTGTCGATATTATTCTGCGCCGAGTGGACGATGTTTTTTGTGATCCGTTAGAACTCCGACAGGACTCAAGACTTGGGGTCGCAGGTTTGCTGGAAGCGATTCGACAGGGAAATGTGGTTGTGATAAATCCACCGGGCAGCGGTGTTTTGGAAAATCCGGGCTTGATGCCGTTCCTGCCAAATATCGCAAAACGGTTGCTGGGCGAAGACTTGCGCCTTCCCTCTGTTGCAACGTGGTGGTGTGGACAACCGAAGGCGCGCGACTATGTGTTGGCAAACCTCAAAAAGTTGGTTGTCAAACCCATTCACCGTCAACCGGGCGGACGACCCCTTTTTGGAACTGAACTCGATAGCACCCAACTTGACGCACTTCGCGCTCGGATTAATGCCAAACCGCATCTCTATGTCGGGCAGGAGTATGTTCAATTCTCCACAACACCCTCGCTGATTGAAGGGAAACTTGAACCCCGCCGCGCGATCCTCCGCAGTTTTTTGTTCGCAGACAGAGATGGATACACCGTGATGCCGGGTGGACTTACCCGTTGTGCAGGCGAGAAGCGTGAACTGACAATCTCAATCCAAGATGGTGGGGTTAGTAAAGACACCTGGGTGCTTGCCGCTGAACCTGAACCGCATGTCAGTTTATGGCAGCGACGTATCACCGAAGTGATGGGTCCTGCTTCTACGAGTCCCGCTGGATTGTCGAGTCGGGCAGCTGAAAATCTGTTCTGGGTGGGTCGCTATGCAGAACGCGCAGAGGGGCAAGCACGGCTCCTGCGGATTATGTTGAATAAGGTTAAGATGGGTCGGATGGGCTTGGAGACTTCGCACTTGGCGCAGGGACCGCCTTCCGCGCTCTTTACGGAGACCTTCGGTGAAGATGAAAGGGAAGTCTCGGAACTCGCGTATCTCCACAGCATGCTCCGCTCCCTGACCGGCTTAACTTCATCGCACCCGGGGTTCGTCAGAGAAGACGAACAGTCGTTAGAAGATGAACTTCTTTCCATCATGTTGGACGTGGAAAATACCGGTAGCTTGGTATCTACACTTCAGGCTTTTCTCAGCGCGGCTTACGCAGTCAGAGACCGTTGGTCCACCGACACATGGCGTGTGATGAACGGTATTGAAGATCTATGTGCTGCCCTCGAAAAAAGCGTTCCCGAAGATGGCGGTGCAAGTCCACAGATATTGACGGATCTCGTGTTGCAAGAGGCGGAATTAGCCTCACTTGACCAACTCATGATTTACCTTTCAGCCTTGAGTGGGCTTAATGCCGAAAACATGACGCAAACGATCGGTTGGATTAGCTTGGATATGGGGCGGCGTATCGAACGCGCCCTGCTCCTCATTGTGCTTTGCCGTTCAAGTCTTGTCGCTGTTCAGGACGACTGGGTTGAATATATGTTGCTTGAATCTGTCCTTGCCGCCGCCGAGAGCCTGATCACTTACCGCAGCCGCTATCGTACAACACTCCACTTTCCAACTGCCTTGGAGTTGCTACTTCTCGACGAAAATAATCCGCGCTCGCTCCTATATCAATTGAAACGGCTTGAGGAACAGATCCGTGTCCTCCCAAGAGAAAAACTCGGCTACCGGCTTAGCGAGGAGGAACAACTCATTCTGGAGGCTTTAACGCAGTTGCAGCTTTCTAATACAGTAGACCTCGCCGAGCGTTCGGAGCACACAACACAACGTAAGGGGTTAGAAAAACTCCTCGTCCGTCTTGCCCAGATACTTATTGACATTTCCGATGTCCTCACACAGACCTATTTTAGCCACGTCCAAAGACCGCAGCAGTTGATTACAACCGATAACCTTTAGCCCCGGGGAATGCTTACAGCCTCTATAGGATCACGACTATGCACTACAAAATCGTCCATAAAACTGAATACAGCTATACTCATCCCGTGAACCTTTGCTATAACGAGGCGCGCTTGAGTCCCCGGAGTTTCGCGCATCAGGACTGTAACGACAGTCAATTCATTGTTGAACCCGAACCTAAAGAGTGTCGAGAACGTCAGGATTTCTTTGGAAACACCGTTTACTATTTCACAATCCAGCAGCCTCACAATCAGCTCACCGTTACGGTTACGAGTCATGTAAACGTCAAAGACAGAGAGATGCAACTGAATTTCGGCGAACACCTCACTTGGGAGGAAGTGCGGCAGCAGCTGCAAACCGATCAGAATCCAGGAATTCTGGAGATACGGCAATATATTCTTGATTCTCCAATGGTTCCGATGATGCCCGAGCTCCATGCTTATGCTGAGAAGTCATTTACCAAAGGAAAACCGCTGCTTGAAGCCATTGATGACTTGACCTCCCGTCTCTACACCGATTTCACTTACGACCCGGGTTTCACAACAGTCGCGACTCCGTTGGCTGATGTGATAAAGTACCGTCGAGGCGTCTGTCAAGATTTCGCGCATCTCGGCATTGGCTGTCTACGTGCCTTGGGACTTGCTGCGCGTTACATCAGCGGCTATGTTGAAACCGTGCCACCACCGGATCAGGAGCCGTTAGCGGGTGCCGATGCCTCCCATGCATGGTTTTCTGTTTATCTCCCGCAGCTTGGCTGGGTAGATTTCGATCCGACGAATAATCAAATACCCGCAGATCAACACATCACAATCGCATGGGGCAGAGACTATGCAGACGTAACGCCGCTGAAGGGTGTAATCTTTGGGAGCGGCACACATGAATTATCCGTCTCCGTGGATTGTAAACGGGAAAATTTTTAACGATTCACAAGGGACTAAATCAAGCAATGGATTCCAGTTAAAATAACGTGTAGCTTGGAACGAAGTGGAAAGCGGATATACGGAGAGGAACGCGAAAATCACCAACCCACCTAACCGAACCGCAAGGAACAGTAAAATCAGGCAATGGGTTTCAGTTAAAATAGCGCGTAGCTTGGAACGAAGTGAAAAGCGGATCTACGGAGAGAAACGTGAAAACCACCAACCCACCTAACCGAACCGCAAGGAAAATTAAAAAAATGACAATTGAAGCGTTTCAGAAGCAAATTGAAGATATCTATTACACGCGTGATGCTGAACGCGGCGTGCCACTAACCTTTACATGGTTCGTTGAGGAGGTCGGCGAGTTGGCAAAGGAGATCCGTAAACAGCCGCAGGACATAGAACGGCTGCGAGAGGAATTTGCCGATGTTTTTGCGTGGCTCGCTACATTAGCAAGCCTGCTCGGTATTTCCTTAGCGGATGCCGCGCAAATCTACGCAGCAGGTTGCCCAAAGTGCAAAAATACGCCCTGCGATTGTTAACTCACGTAGTGGACTTATTTCCCATTTAGGAAATGTTCAAAGTTACCGCCAAATAGATTGTTGACATCCCGTTCAATCTCTGAAGGTGTGAGTGTCCACCCAACATCAAGAAGCGTTTGATATTTCTCTACCAAAACGTCCGCGATAATCCGACGTGAGTGTTTCCATTTATAGACGAGCTGATCCAGAATTCGCGCATCGGAATGTTGAGGGATAACACTCAAGCCAAGCAGTTCAATCCGCTCACGTGTAATCTCCTCAATGACGCTCGGATTGTTCATAAACCACCAACATCCGAATATCATCAGATTCTTGAATTTCCGCCCAATCACACACAATTCATGCTGGTTTTCGCGCGACAGAAGTGTAACGAGAAACTTATTGTCGGGATTTTCACGGAGTAGCGTTTCCAGACTCGTCAAATCCGCTTTCCCGCTACCGTCGCCTGCCATCTGAAGTTGTGGGTTAACCGCACGTTTTACGCCGATCATCAGCGCGAACGGGACGTTAAATTCACGCGAAATCGGTAATATGCAGTTGTCAAAAAGCCTTCCAAGGACACCATTGTCAGAGTATTGGAAATCGGGCGGAAGGGAGACCGCCATATATTTCGGGTTCATTCGCTGAATCCACGTCTCTAAAAATCGGCGCACCTCTTTGTAGGTTTTCTCCGTTGACAGGGCAGGATCGACATCGTAGCCGAGACCGAGAAGGTGGTCATAACCGACTTCTTGGTATGTGTTGATGAGAACATCCATCCGAAGTGCCGCTTCAAAGCGCGTGTCACCCGTGTCTCCAGATTGCCAGACCGGTGCCTCTGCTGAATCAAAGGGGTCGTTCGTCATCACCACTTTAGAGACTTTTGCCCGTTCAAAAACAGTGTCGATGAATGCCTCAACAGTGGTATCCGCAAAATAGTCGCGGTAGTCCTGTAGATTACGAGAACCGACATCTAACCCCAATTCATTTAAAGTCGTCACAACCCCTCGGCATGCCTCACTCACCGGTGAGTTCTCAATAAAGAGCACCTGCCAGATGAGATCAGCCTGTTCTGTCTTTGTCATCGCCCAGAACTGCGCATAAGAGATATCCGATTTGCGGAAGACTTCAGCGATGAGGTAGTGATACGTCAGTAATTCATCTATACCCCATAGCAACAAGTCACCGAAGGGTGGACTAAAGAGGTGCGTGTGAATATCTGTGATGTTTTGCGTGTCAACAGCATCAAAAATAGCGGTTTTCAACTGTTCTGTGGTAGCAAGTGTCTGTGTGTGATTCATATTCATTTAATCCTCCAGATTCTGAAAAAAATAATTAGAAAAAACGGACGTTGACACCTTCCAACTCCCTTTGAACGAACTCGCGGCAGTCCTTTAGTGAAATGTTGGATTATAAAACAGAGTCGAACGGCGGATACTCCAAACCGCACTGCTCCCGAACTGTATCCATGGTCTTCATGATGGATAGAGACTCATCCAGCGGCATCACATGGCTTTCAAGTTTCCCTTCCCGTATACAGTTGATGACCTCAATTGCTTGGTTTTCGTGACCGTTTGCGATGAAAGGCATCTCAATGTGTACGGGATCTTTTCCAGTCCGAATGAGCGTCGCAGAAGTCGCTTGCCAGAATTCGGGAATATGTATCGCCCCTTTGGTTCCGATAATACGCGCTTCCTTTGAGGTCTCGGTTCTGATGGCAGAAAATAAATTGGCTATTTGCCCAGAGTCATAGCCTAACAGGATAGACGCTTGTTCGTCCACGTTGGTTACTCCGATATGTGCCAGACTGGTGAGCTTAGATGGTGCACCGAATACCATATATGCAAGCGCGACCGTGTAAACGCCAACGTCCAAAAGCCCACCGCCCCCTAACTTTGGATTGAACAGCCTACCTTCAAGGGTTTCGGGACTCAGGGTTTTTCGAGATCCGTGATCCGCTGTCAGCAAACGCGGTTCGCCTATAGCACCCTCAGCCAACCACTCTCGAACTTTAACGATTACGGGAAGAAAGCGTGTCCACATGGCTTCCATCAGAAATTGCTTGCGTTCTCGAGCGCATGCTATCAGTTCCTCTGCCTGCTCTGCGTCCACGGTGAAAGGCTTTTCGCATAAAACCGCTTTCCCCGCCTCCAGACACAGCATCGCACACTCCTTGTGAAAAGGGTGCGGCGTTGCTACATAGATAACGTCTATTTCAGGATTGTCCACCAATTCGATGTAACTGCCGTGTCTATGTGGAACATCAAACGTGTCTGCAAATGTGTTGGCTCTCTGGAGGTCGCGTGAACCGACAGCACTAATTTTGGCATCAGGAACCGCCTTCAGTCCAGTGGCGAATTTATGTGCAATACCACCGGGACCGAGTATACCCCATCTTATCTTTTTCGGCATTCGGGTTTCCCTTTTCATGAGAAAATTCTGATTTAATAGGAATCAGTAATTTTTAATAAACAACTCATCCCCTTTTGCAGCACTCGTTTTCCGATAATTGTTCATCCCGTATTGTAATGTCCATTCCTGAATTTCGGCGAAGGCGAAAAGCTCCCTAATAATAGGTGAGTCGTCATAGGTAATTAACCATTTGTGCGGGCACTTCCTCATATTTTCAGCGAATTGCGCGTGATCAAATGCAGTATGGAGGGTGCCTCTCACACCGTATAACTTTGACTCCGTTGCTTTCCAATAGGGTGGATCAAGAAATATAAACACATTATCGCCGTCTTGGCAAAGTGCCTCAGTATAATCTCCGTTGGTGATTTTGGTCCTAGCAAGATAAGGCGATATGTTTTTGACGCGTTCAATGGACGAATCTGTGAATCGCTTCTCGTAAGCGGATTGTGAAAATCCACCGGAATCCACGATACCGGAGAAGGTAATTCGGTTGAGTACAAAGAAACGCACTGCACGCTGAAATTCAGAGAGTGCGTTTCGGTTCTGGTTCAGTTCATCTTTCGCCTCTGTCAATTCCTCGAACAGAGCGCGTCCATCAATAGCGGTTGCGCGTATTTCTCTCAGCGTCGCAATTAAGTCTGGCACATTGTCTCTTACCTCCTTCCAGAAACAGTAAAGATCGTAGTTGAGATCATTAATCCAATAGGATTTGATACGATCTTGAAAGAGGCTTCGGATCGCAAAAAAAACAGAGCCACCCCCAACGAAAGGCTCACGAAATTCTGATATATTCAGCGGAACAAGAGGCAGAATCTGTTTGAGTGCCCTTGATTTACCACCTGGATATCGCAACGGGCTTTTTGGTAATTTACTAGCCATGACGACCTGTTAAGGTGTATATGTTGCATCTCTTATGAAACCTGTTAAATAGAGGGACGGCACTTGAGACCTCCACGCGGAATAATTATAGAATCACAACGGTACAAACCTCAGCAGTGAACGGATCCACGCCTCGAAAGTCTGCTGGAATATCATAAGGATTATCCAAAGTTTAGTCTTTAATTTTGCTGGTAATAAAGTTAATGATCTCTTCAGGGGAGTGTTTGCCGAATCGGACGTAAACACCGCGGAAGTTTTCGAGGCGTGTTGGGTGGGCGAACGGACTGAGCAACACCCCGTTCGCGTCGGTGTAGAAACTGC
Source organism: Candidatus Poribacteria bacterium (assembly GCA_022821965.1). Taxonomy (GTDB): domain Bacteria; phylum Poribacteria; class WGA-4E; order WGA-4E; family WGA-3G; genus WGA-3G. The sequence goes on along the minus strand of JAJECN010000056.1, from coordinate 44,174 downwards.
GAAATGTTTCCCAAGACCGCTCCAGTTTGTAGAAACAACAACTTGTAATGATAAGCTTATCCACTTCAAACTGGTGGTGAAACGGCAGAAAATATTTATAGAGCGACCCGATCAAAAAAATAGCAGACAGGACAGCGACATAAATTAATTGAAAACCCAGATAGATAATAAGCAAAAGGAGGACGAGAGAAAGCCCTAACAGTACAGATTTGCGCCAATTCTCAACGAGCGGATGCACTGTCCATGAAAGCGTTGTAGGCGCGTGCGACATATCGGAACTCTTTTTTAGCAATGATCTCCTACGTGTTTATGAACGCAAGCGAGGCTATTCTGTGGTCCCGCTATCAATCTCTGTCTTTGAGTCATCCCCACTGCTTTCATCTGTTGGGGTTTCAACAGTCTCTCCACCTGTAGTATCAACAGGTTCGGTTGTGGCTTCCTGTGTCGTTTCCTGCTCGATCGGTGTGAGTTCACTGCCGCTGTCTTCACCGTAGAAACGCATGAGTAACAGTGAAATAACCATAAACCCGATAGCGAGCCATGTCGTCAGCTTACTCAGAAAGGTCGCTGCACCGCGTCCTCCGAGGACAGACTGCATTTCCGCACCACCAAACGCGCTCGATGAAAGCCCTTCGCCTTTGCTGTCCTGCAACAGAATAATCAGCGTCAGCACAACACAGATTGGCACAAAGAGAAACACGATAAAACCCATGATAATTTCCATTTGCTCATTTCCTCCTTCCTATTGAACATTTCGCACGATTTGTGCAAACGATTCCGCTTCAAGGCTTGCACCGCCGACAAGAGCACCGTCCACGTCAGGCTGTGCTATCAGTTCTGCCGCATTTTCCGGCTTCACACTACCACCGTATTGAATACATATCTGTGATGCGATTTCTGCCGAGTGGGCTTTCGTCAGCAGCCCTCGGATGAAATTATGAACCGCCTGTGCTTGGACGGGCGTAGCGGTTTCTCCAGTGCCGATTGCCCAAACCGGTTCGTAAGCGATAACACAAGACAACAGGTCGGCAGCGGATAAACCCGCAATACCTCCCGTGACGTGACTCTCAATCACTGCTTCTGTTTGATTGGCTTCTCGTTCTTCAAGCTGTTCACCGACACAGATAATCGGCTTTAAATCGTGTGCTAACGCCGCTTTCGTTTTCTGATTGACGCTATCATTTGTTTCACCGAAGTATTGCCGCCGCTCCGAGTGCCCGATAATGGCGTAGTCACATCCGGCATCTTTTAGCATTGGTGCTGAGACTTCGCCGGTAAATGCACCACTGTCTTCTGAATAAACATCTTGGGCAGCAAGGCAAATGTTACTGTCGGCTATAGTGTCACTAACCGCAGCAAGTGCGGTGAACGGAGGTGCTACGATAATTTCAACGCCGGTGTCGTCTGCAACTAATGCCTTTAACGCTGTTGTGAGCGCGACCGCCTCTGAAATCGTTTTGTTTAGTTTCCAATTCCCTGCAATGATAGGTGTTCTCATAGTTCCTTCCATTAGAGTGTGCGTGCAACGAGTTCGACGAGACGGTTGGAGTAGCCCCACTCGTTATCGTACCATGAAAGAACTTTGATGAGCCCATCTTCAATCACTTTGGTGAAGGGACCGTCAAGAACGGAGGAGAGTTTATTCCCATTGAAATCCGATGAGACAAGGTCGAGTTCCGAATAACCGAGAATTCCGTCTAAACTGCCTTCTGCGGCTTCTTTCAGTGCTGCGTTGACCGCTTCAGCACTCGGTCTCTGTTTGAGATCAACAGTGAGATCAACGACAGAAACGTTCGGTGTCGGGACACGGATTGCAAATCCATCGAGTTTACCGTTCAATTCTGGCAGAACTTTCCCAACTGCTACAGCGGCACCGGTTGTCGTTGGTATCATTGAAAGTGTCGCTGCCCGAGCACGGCGCATATCGGAATGTGGGAAGTCGTGAACCCGCTGGTCGCCGGTATACGCATGGATGGTCGTCATCAAACCACTCTCAACGCCAAACTCTTCGTGCAGTACCTTCGCGACGGGTGCGAGGCAGTTCGTTGTACATGAGGCATTAGAGATGACATGATGTTCTGACTTATCATATTTATCATCGTTCACACCGATGACAATCGTGATGTCTTCACCCTTCGCAGGTGCCGAGATGATCACCTTCTTCGCACCACCAGAGGCGATGTGCTTCTCAGCATCTTCCCTATCTGTAAAGAAACCGGTGGATTCGATGACAACGTCCACACCGAGTTCACCCCACGGTAGATTGCTCGGATCTCGTTCGGCGAGAACGCGTATTTCTTTGCCGTTTACCACCAAGCCATCGTCTGTGGCAACAATGTCATCGGACAAGATGCCGTGCACGGAGTCGTACTGAAGAAGATGCGCGAGCGTTCCCGGATTCGTCAAATCGTTGATAGCTACGAATTCTATATCTAATGCTGGATTCTGCAACGCTGCTCGAAAGGCGTTCCTACCAATCCGACCAAAACCATTAATACCTACTTTAGTTGACATGAGATAGATGGATTCCTCTATAAATTTTTTTGCCGTTACAGGGCTTTCTTTTAACGAACTAACAGCAAGCTTTAGAAGCCTACAAGCCACACCAAAAAAGAACATACGGGGCTATTCACAATACGGGCTTGCAAGCGATACTCCTTGATTTGCTATTATTCAAGTCTTACGATTTACATCTTTTTTAATTATACTCTAAACTGCAGTAAATTGCAAACGCGTTGTTAACGGATTTGACCGCTCTGAGGCAATTTGACTTGACAATTTGAATAATTTCAGATACCCTATTGACATGTCCACAGACACCCATAAAAAATCGTATCAACCTACCGGGAATTTCCGTGCTATCCCTGTCGCAGTGCCGGAGAATCTCGGTAACATTCGAGTCATCCTCTTTGAACCACGCGAACCTGGAAATATCGGCTCTGTCGCCAGAGTCGTGAAGGGTATGGGGCTGTCGCAGCTCTATCTGGTAAATCCTGTGCCATTCCAAGATGTCGATGCAGCGTGGTATATGGCACACGGTGCGAAGGATATTCTCGAAAATTGCCACGTCGTTCCTGAACTGAAAGACGCACTTGACGGCATCCAATATCTGGTGGGGACGACACACCGTCGCCGCGATGTACGTCTACCACAGCCCGTACCTGCCCGCGAAGCGGCGCAAACGATCGCTACAATTTCGCAGGATAAATCGGTCGCACTGCTTTTTGGACGCGAAGACTTTGGCTTGTCCACCGATCAGATGAGTCTCTGCCAGTTGACCGCAAGCGTACCGATGGCTACGAAAAACCCATCTCTGAACTTGGCGCAGGCAGTCCAAATCTTTGCCTATGAGGTCTTCGTCGCGAGTCTGAACGAGTATCCACCATCCGAAATCGACTACGCCGAAGTAAATGCCTTGGAAGAATTCTACGAGCGCGTGACTCGCCTATTGGATAAAGTCGGAGTAACGCCATATAACCATGAATGGGAGACGTATCTGAAATCGTTGCGTCGGGTCTTCTCACGCGCCCCACTGGAGGCACGCGACATCGCCACACTGGACATAATTTTCTCTACAACGTATCGGCACATTGAACGTCTTGAAAAAAAATTAACAGAGGACAAATAGTTTTCGCGGCATCTGCTGTCCAAATAGATATATCCACAATTCTACGGTAAAGGATCATGAAAACATTTGGCACTTATGGACCCGTTAATCCCAAAGAACATTACGTCGTCTCACGCGAAGCGGAACTCGCTGATTTCATCAAACGCGTCAAACTGGGACGATATATAGTTATCTTTGCACCTCGGCAGACAGGCAAAACAACGTTCTTCCAATGGGCACTTGACTCCCTGGCATCTGATACCTCAGAAACCTACTTCCCGATTGAACTCAACTTTGAGGTATATGAAGACTATACCGCTCCTGATTTCTATGCATCGCTCTACAAAAGAATTTACGAAGAGATTAAGCGCGTATTCCAAAAGCGCGGCATCACGCCTTCCGAAGCCTTAAGTCGATTCTTGGAGGACACAAAGCTATCAGACCACGTAGCGATGCTTGAATTCTTGCAAGAGTTCGGGGCTTTTCTCGGAGATGAGAAACTTGTCCTCGTCATTGACGAGTTTGATGGTATCCCGCGTGATGCTGTGAGAGGTTTCCTTCGTTCACTCCGTAATATCTATGTTCACAGTTCTATGAGCCAATGTCCCTACAGTGTTGGCATTGTAGGCGTTAAGAACATCGCGCAGCTCAATTTAGACCGCTCTATTTCGCCCTTCAATATCCAGGACGAGTTCACCTTGCCTAACTTCACGGTTGAGCAGGTCAGCGAACTTCTTGGACAGTATACGCATGAAGTCGGTCAAGCCTTCGCACCCGAGGTTGTTGAGAATATTCACAGACAGACTGCCGGACAGCCGTTCCTCGTCAATCGGTTCGCGCAAATCCTTACCGAGGAGATGAACGTTCCGAAAACCGAGACGATTACAATGACGCACTTTTCAAAAGCACACGCAGAAATTCTTGAAGAAAATAACACCAACCTTACACATCTGGTGACGAATATTCACAGGGACCCGCGTTTTAAAAACATTCTGATGGAAATCGTTTCTTACGAGAGAGGAGTCCGTTTTAACTTACGCCAAGAAATCATCAGCGAACTCGCCACTTACGGCGTAATCAAGAGAGGGGTTGACGATCGTTGTGAGATCATCAACCCGATTTATCACTACTGCATCCTACAAACATTCAGACCTATAGTGAACGGGTTAGAAAAAGATTACTTCCCTGAAGATACCGATTTTCCCGACTATCTCACGCCCACGGGGCAGATTAATATAGAGATGCTTCTTGACAACTTCCGAGATTTTATTGCTCGCGTGGGATTTCGGATACTCCAAGTCCCAGAGACACCGAAAGAATACGTCGGGCAAGATCTTCTCTATGCCTATCTTGACCAGTTCGTTAGTTTAATCCGCGGGACAATGTATCTTGAAGTTCAAACCGGACGTGGCAGGATGGACCTCGTCATCCTCCACAACGCTAAAAAATACATCGTTGAGACCAAGATATGTGAGGGACCCCGGTCCTATCAGGCTGGCAAAAAACAACTCGCCGCATATCTCAAACTGGAGGGCGTGTGTGAAGGATACTACGTCGTCTTCGATCATCGCGCCGAGCCAGAACCCCGTGCAGAAACAGAGACAATAGAAGGTTTGATAATTCGGAGTTACGTCATTCCTGTTGTCCAAGAAGCTCCCTCACAACAGACATAGAGTTTACCGACTAATATGTTTATTGAAGGCTATAAAAAACCGGATGCCCTGAGAAGATAGAGGATTCTACTTGAAATTCTGCGGTCAACTAACGTATCATATATGTAAGAACTTGATTAGTCATGTAACGACGAAATGTTTATAGTATAGACAAGAAATGCGATATATCAAACCCATCGTTTGGCTCATCTTCATTCTCTCCGGTGCCAGCGGACTCATCTATGAAGTCATCTGGATGCGGCAGCTCACGCTCATCTTCGGAAGCACCGTCTTCGCGACGAGCACCGTCCTGACAGCGTTTATGGCAGGGCTTGCGCTCGGCAGCTACTACTTCGGTCGGAAGATTGACGAAAGCACGCAATCACCGTTGCGGATTTACGCGCTCTTGGAAGTCGGTATCGGTGCGTTCTGCCTTGTCTGGCCCCTCATTTTAGGGGCATTGAGTGCCATCTATGTCTTGATTCATCGCAATATCACATCAGAGTTCTACACCCTCTCGCTCATCCGGTTCGTGCTAACGTTCGGGGTCCTACTAATCCCTTCCACACTGATGGGTGGGACTTTACCGGTGCTAACTCGATTTTTTGTGAAAAGGTTGGAGCAGCTCGGCACCAACATCGGAATCCTGTACGCGTTGAACACATTCGGCGCAGTCATCGGCACAGTTGCAGCAGGCTTCCTCCTAATTGAGGCGTTAGGTGTTCGATGGACACTCGGTGTCGGTATCGCTATCAATTTCGGTGTGGCGGCGGTTGCATTAGCATTATCACAGAAGGTTTCGGAAACAGAAGATGTCAATCATCAGTTAAGAGAGATACCAGTTGAACCAGAGCCCTCTTTAACTGACAATCGACAATCGATAACCGACAACTCTAAATTGGTATTATGGGCAATAGGCATCTCCGGGTTCTGTGCTTTGGCGTATGAAGTCTTGTGGACACGCATCATGGTCTTCTTTCTCGGAAGCACAACGTATGCGTTCGCGACGATGCTTGCTGCGTTTCTGTTCGGCATCGCACTGGGGAGTATGGTGTTTGCACGCTGGGTTGATCGGATTAAACAACCTGTAGCAATTTTCGGTATCGTTCAACTCGGTATCGGACTTTTCGCGCTGATCCTAATGCCAGCGTTTGAGGAGTTGTACGGTATGAGTCGCGCGTTCCAGTCCACCTTCGGCGGAAGTAGATTCTGGGCATTCTTTTCCTGTTTCCTTGTGATGTGCCTTCCAACGTTTTTGATGGGCACAAGTTTTCCGCTTGTGACGAAAATCTATACTGGCAGCGCGCGTCAATTAGGCAGGAGCATTGGGAACGTCTATGCTGTCAACACAGTCGGGAGCATTCTGGGGGCGTTCTGTGCCGGATTCATCCTGATCCCACTTCTGGGTATCCGACCGAGTATCGTGCTGACAGTCGCCTTGAACACAGGCATCGGGTGCTTGCTTGTTTTGAAAGGCGAATGGCGGGCTGAAACTGGAAAATCGCTCTTACAAGGCGTAAGTATCGGGATGCCGATCCTCAACGCTGGAATGGCTGTTATCATGTTGCTCACCGTGAATCAACCGCTCTTTCTAAAAAGTGCCATTTTCAAAACGCAACGCCCTGGCGATACGCTCGTTGATTACAACGAAGAGGTGGACGCGACCGTAACAACGTTGAAAGATGATGAAGGGGTCTATCGTCTCTATGTAGACACAAATCAGGCAGCGGATGCCTCACGTTGGGATTCACCGTCGCATCGCGTCATCGCACATCTACCGTTGCTATTACATCCACGTCCGAAACGTGCACTCGTCGTCGGGTTCGGTATGGGGCTTACTTCGTATTCCATAACACAGCACGGGGTGCAAGTTGACGCAGTGGAATTGTCCAGCGGCGTAATTTCCGCTGCACAGAAGTATTTCACACACGTCAACGGGAATGTGTTTGAAAACCCTCAATTTAACTATAGGCTCAACGATGGGCGAAACCATATCCTGATGACAAAAACCAAATACGATATGATCTCGACGGGTATCATCCATCCGCTCGTCAGTGCGGGGAGCTCCAATATTTACACCGCCGATTTCTACCGTTTGTGTCGTCGGATTTTGAGCGAAGATGGGATTATGTGTCAATGGGTGCCGTTGCATCGCTTGCCAGAGGCACACTATAAGATGATTGTGCGCACCTTCATTGAGGTGTTCCCGCACACAACACTCTGGTATAAGTACACACCCGATTTTGTGATTCTTATCGGCACCCTTGAACCGCTGCGGATTGACTACAAAAACTTCATCGAACGCTCACAGATAGCGAGTATTCGTGAAGGGCTTGCTGCCGATGATCTGGATGGAATGTCGCTGCTCGATTCATTCATGATGGGACCTGAGAACGTACGTAAATACGCAGGCATCGGACCTATCCACACAGACAATCGCCCTCGATTGGAATTTTTCCGTGGGGCGGATTTGGTAGGCACGACAACACAAAACATTAAAGGGATGGCAGAATATCGGGAACGGGTGCTGCCTTACCTCACAAACTACGGCGCGACACTCGCAGAGAAACGGGGGGCACGAGAGAAGCTTGACACCTACTTTAGAGCCACACAGAGATTGATTCGTGGGCAAATTGCTTATGCGAGCGCGCAGTATCAAAACGCCGCGGCACTCATGAACGAAGCGGTGGAACTCAATCCTGTTGACGAGACAATTCGCTATAACTTTGGGGTCGTCGCAGGTTTAATTCGCGAAGGTGAGCAGGAAGAACTCCAACAGATTGAACGGCAGGTACAACAGACGATGGCACAAAACCCTGATGATATTCAGGGACACCTCCATCTCGCAACGTTGTATGAAATGCAGGGTGAACTTGGAAAGGCAGCAACGGAGTTGGAGGAATTACTCAGACGCGATCCGAAGAGATTTGAGGTCTATCTGCTCTTAGGTCCATTGTATGAACGCCAAGAACGCTACAAAGACGCGCTTCGCACTTACGAACGGCTTGAACGACAAGAGACGGATTTGCAATTGCCAGCACCCATTTTTGCGGCAATGGCGGGCCTCCATCTGCAATTGGAAAACATAACCGAAGCCGAAAAATATGGAAAGAAGGGCATCGCAGCGGATGTCAATTCGTGGCGGTCCTATTACGTTCTCGGAAACGTTTACGCCGCTATGAATCAACCAGAGAAACAGATAGAGTCCTACAACAACGCTTTGAAAGCGATTGATAAGGTCATCCGTGGCACCGCAGACCCGAGCGATCTACTGAGTGCCAAAGAACAGATTCAAAGTGAACTTGAACAACTTAAAAGATAATATTTTTCACTGACATCCACCCATCGTTTCTGATGTTATCAAGACTAACTACCTAAACGATTTTACCCATTGGGCAGACACAGTTTTTGATGTGAATTTCGGAAACGATTCGGTGTTTAATGATGTAAAATACCTACCGTAAATGGTGGGAATTTCTGAATAGGAGGAACCCTTGCATCTGGTAAATAGGCAAGGGAATATCTAACAATGTCTCAAGAAACCCAAGAAGCCACATCGCCTTGTTTAAAACGAACCCATTATTGTGGGGACCTACGCTTAACCGATGCGGGAACGACCGCGCAACTCAACGGTTGGGTCAAACGTCGCCGCGATCACGGTGGGGTCATCTTCGTCGATTTACGCGATAGGACAGGCATCACACAAGTCGTCTTTGATCCACAAATTGACGAAGAAGCACACGCCCTCGCCGATGCTGTTAGAGGTGAATTTGTACTGAATATCAGCGGCACCGTCCGTGAACGTGATCCAGGCGAATTGCTCTTCCACGCAGATGCAGTGTATCAGGCAGAACTCGCCGATGGCACCCTTTCCCCCGCATTCCGGGCACTGTTTTCGGATGTTGACACTAAATACACCCTTTCCGAAGAAATTGAGGTCGCAACCCGAGTCGCTGACGCGCGATGGCTGCTCACCGATGTCGAAAATAATCGGACCTATCACATTAAGAACGAGGAAAACGGTATCAGCATCTACCAAGGCACGGTCAATCCAGAACTTGATACGGGTGAGATCGAGGTCGCTGTGGATTCTCTGCAGATTCTAAATACTGCCAAAACACCGCCGTTCCCCGTTGAAGACGATATTGACGTGGCGGAAGACATTCGGATGCGCTATCGGTTCATCGATTTGCGTCGTCCCGATATGCAAAAAACTTTGGCAATGCGGCATCAGGCAGCGCTCGCAGCACGTAACTACATGAACGAGCAGGGTTTTCTTGAAATTGAGACACCCATTTTGATGAACAGCACACCTGAAGGGGCACGCGATGTCCTTGTGCCGAGTCGTCATTATCCCGGTCGGTTCTATGCACTCCCGCAATCACCCCAGCAGTTTAAACAGATTCTCATGATGAGCGGCGTTGACCGATATTTCCAGATCGCCCGATGCTTCCGCGATGAGGATACTCGTGCCGATAGGCAGTTGGAGTTCACACAGCTTGATATTGAAATGTCCTTCGCAGGGATGGACGATGTACTTGAGGTGACCGAGGGGTTGATGAAACGAATATTTGAGGACGCGGGTGGCATTCCTGTCCAAACACCCTTCCTACGTCTACCCTATCATGAATCAATGGCACGCTTCGGAAACGACAAACCGGACACGCGGTTCGGCATGGAACTCACCGACCTCTCAGATGTTATGGCGGACTGTGATTTTCAAGTGTTCACGCGCACCTTGGAAAGCGGCGGAGAAGTCAAAGCCATCGCTGCACCCGGTGGGGCAGACTTTTCACGCAAAGACATCGATGACTTGACCGAATTTGTCGCCACCTACCGCGCAAAAGGCTTGGCGTGGGTCAAAGTCACGTCAGAAGGTTTCTCATCCGGGATTGTCAAGTTCTTCACAACAGAGCAACTTGAAACCGCGCAAGAGAGAACCGGCGCGCAGCCGGGGGACATCATGTTCTTTGTTGCTGACAAACCGAAGATCGTCGCGGATGCACTCGGTAATCTCCGCCTTCATCTTGGCAAAAAACTCAACCTTATTGATGAATCCCAATACAACTTCTTGTGGATTGTCGATTACCCACTGTTTGAATGGAATGAAGAAGAGAACCGCTACGAACCTTACCACCATCTGTTCACAGGCGCGACGGAAGAGACTTTACCGCTGTTAGAAACAGATCCGGGGAAGGTCCAGAGCCAACACTACGATCTCGTGTGCAACGGGTATGAAATCTGTAGCGGAAGCGTCAGGATTCACCAATGGGATATCCAACAGAAGATCTTCAACATTCTGGACATCACGCCGGAAGAGGTCGAAAGTCGGTTTGGCTATTTTATAGAGGCGTTGGCGTATGGCACACCCCCGCATGCCGGCATCGCACCCGGACTTGACCGAATGGTGATGTTGATGCGAAATGAGGAAAACATCCGAGAAGTTATAGCGTTTCCCAAATCACAACAAGGTCTCTGCCCGCTCACCCATGCCCCGTCCGTTGTAACGGATGCACAGTTAGAAGAACTCTCCATCCGCGTCGATGCAGACGGCTAAGGTAGAAAAAGTTATGAGGTATCGGTTATCAGAGGAAATAGTTTTCAGTTAAAGAAGTTCATAAAGTCTGTAAAGTGTTTTAAATTCGGTAAAGTTATCAACTTCGCAACTTTCCTAACTTTAGCACACTTTCTAACATTGACGACTGAAAACCGACAACTGATAACCGATAACCGATAACCAATAAAGGAGATAGCACGATGGAAAGAAAAATAGCCACTGCCCCCACACTCGTCTATCCCGAATCAGACGGTGAACCGATGGCAGAAACGGGGAGACATGTCAGACTCCTTTTGGATATGATAGAAATGATAGATTGGCATTTCCGAGACGCACCGGATGTGCATGTCTGCGGCAACATGTTCCTATATTATGAAGAGGGCAATCCGCGGAAAGTTATCTCACCGGACGTGTTCATGGTACGTGGTGTTTCAAAGAAAGACCTGCGAACCTACAAAACGTGGGAACAGCAACCGTATCTCGATTTCGTCCTCGAACTTGCCAGTCCAAGCACGTATACGAAAGACTTCAACGAAAAAAAGATGATTTATGAGAAAATCTTACGGGTCAAAGAGTACTACATTTACGACCCTTATGGTGAGATTCATCCATCTTTCATAGGGTTTCGCCTTGTGGATGGTTCTTATGAAGAGATAGAATTTGTAGAGGGACGACTTCCATCCGAAACGTTAGGTTTAGAACTCGGTGAGCGTGATGGCGTGCTGCGGCTCTATGATCCTATCAAGGATGCGTGGTTCGGTCCTGGTCGGGAGCATGCAGCCGAAGCGGAAGCCCGTGCCCAACACGCCGAAGAAGAACTCGCAAAACTGCGCGCAGCACTTGAACGTTTACAAAGATCCGAATAACCAGTTCCAATAGATGCACTCGCTGCTACCACTAAGTGCTATCTATCCGATCAGGAAGAGATTTCCTTCTGACAACCGATAACCAAAAAGGAGTCAAACTATGAATGAAAATGAAAACGAAAAGAAACCGAAAGTAAGCCTCGGTCTACTCTATGGGATTATCATCGCCATTGTTGCTGGGGCAATCATCGGTGGATTCGCGCCGGAATATGCGGTCCACACAACAATACTCGGTGAAGTATTCTTAAATCTGCTAAAGATGATAGTGGTGCCGCTCGTTGTCTTGTCTATGGTCGTCGGGATAACCAATTTAGGCGACATCCGCAACATCGGCTCCATCGGCGGACGAACCGTCCTGTACTACATGGCAACAACCGCTATCTCCGTTATCATCGGGATGATTCTCGTCAACATCATCTCGCCGGGAAAAGGACTATCACAAGGCGAAGAACGTGCCGATTTGAGTTATACACTCTCCGGTGCTGATATGCTCACTGTTGAGTTGAGCGGAGAATTTAATCGGACATATAACAATAAATATGTTATAACGCTCGCTGACCAGAACGTGAGTGGTGAAGTGAAATCAATTGACGGAACAACAGCCACAGTGAAATCATGGCAACCGCTGTCCGAAGATGCTCGTTACGTAACAACAGACAGTGGTGAACGCCTATTATTCATTGACGGTCGTCTTGAGACGATAGAACCTCAAAATACAGGCACAGGCGTTAACATCAACCTGCCCATTGCAGCAAGAGTGTCTGGCAAAATGGAAAAGACGATGGGCAGTACCATTAAAGAGGTCTTCCTCGGCAATGAAGAAACAGGGAAAGAAGGGATGATTCCTTCAAACGTCTTCAAAGCGATGGTGCATACCGACATTCTGCCCTTAATCTTTTTCTCGCTTCTTATCGGTGCTGCTCTGTCCATGCTCGGTGATATTGGCAAACCTGTCGTCTCCGTGATTTCAGGACTAAATGAGGCGGTGATGAAACTCGTCCACTGGATAATGTACGTCGCGCCTCTCGGTATCTTCGGCTTAATTGCAGGTAGGATCGGCGAGGCAAAAGGCTTTGCAGGCTTCTGGCCCGAACTCGTCGCCGTCGGTAAATATAGTGCGACAGTCGTGTTAGGTCTCGGCGTACACGCCGTTATCGCTTTGCCGATACTCCTACTGCTCCTCGGACGTAGAAATCCGCTCAATTACTTCAAAGGCATGGCAACCGCGTTACTCAACGCCTTCTCAACAGCGAGTTCAAGCGCAACCCTTCCGTTAACAATGGAAGGAGTAGAAAACCAGAACGGTGTCTCCAGACGGACCTCCAGTTTTGTGCTTCCCTTGGGTGCAACCATTAATATGGATGGCACCGCACTCTATGAGGCAGTCGCTGTCATGTTTATCGCCCAAGTCTATGCAATTTCCATGGATCCAGCGCAACAGGTGGTCGTCGTGTTGACTGCAACCTTGGCAGCTATCGGGGCAGCAGGGATTCCAGAAGCAGGGCTTGTCACAATGGTTATCGTCCTCAGAGCCGTCGATCTCCCAGTTGAGGGGATAACGCTGATTCTTTCCATTGATTGGCTACTCGACCGATTCCGTACCACAGTTAACGTCTGGGGCGACAGCATCGGCGCAGGTGTAATTGAGACGTATGAATCCAGAGATGGAGATACAACCGAAGCCGCAGCAACAACATAGTTGTCGGTAGTCAGTTATCGGTTTTCAGTTAAAGAGGGACGCTGTAACAATTCACGACTTCCTGAAGCCCTGCAAATTCGGGATGGTTGTTACAAAAACACCTCCTAACCGATAACTGACAACTAACGGCTGACAACCCTTAAAAAATGGACACCCAAAACCAACCAAACCCACAGCAACCAGCACTCAGCGGCGCGTCAATTCTCGCGATCATCAGCGTCGTGCTCGCTGCCGGGTGGATAGCGTTCGCCTACTACAAAGGATCTTCCGCAGAGAGTAGCCGGATCCTGCTGTTACATCCGATAGTGTCGATACTGCTGATTGTGCTGCTCATCCGCGTTTACCGCTGGATTGATATAAAAAGCATCGTCATTCTGGAAATACTGATGATAGTTGTGTGGATTTTTACACGGTTGTTAGGTGTGCTAACGCCTTTCATTTTAGGGTTTGGATTTGCTTATATCTTCAGGTTCCTCTGGAATTCTTTCCCGTTCAAAGCGCGCTATCAACGCGGAATCGCAACTGTCCTGATTGTACTCGTCTGTGGCGGACTGCTTTTCTACACAGGAAAACAGGTCAGCAAACAGACAGGTCAGATGGCGAGTGGGTTGCTGAAATTTTATTATGAAACTATGCTGCCGTATGCCGTCGGTGAAACCTTTGAAGCAGTTGCTATCAGTATGGGCGAGGTTACCTCACCCATACATCAGGACGAGACTACGAAAAGAAACGGGCAAGCGACAGAAACGTTCTATCTCGGTACCAACCACGGGGTCTATGAAATCCAACAGGACGTGGCGGATAAACTTCCCCGTATCGGTATCACGAACGGAGCACTCCTCGGTAAACCGATACAGACACTTACAGCAAATGGAAATGTTATCTACGCCGGTACCCAAAATGGGTTATATAGGTATTATAAAGCACTCCCCGTTGAGGCAATCGACAGCGATGCGGATACGCAGCAGATTAAACCGAAAATCTGGCACAAGATAGAAGGCACTCCCTTTGATACTGCTTCTGTCCAAGCCACCAGCGTTCCAATTTGGGAGAACGCCCAAATCTACGTCGGAACGCAAAAGGGGCTTTACAATAGTAAAGATTCAGGACAAACGTGGCGTGAAATTGCCCCTGAAATTTATGCTGAAAGATCCATTGTCAGTATTATCTCTGTTGTGGATAGAAATGGTGATAGAATAACGTATGTTGCCAGCACAACGGCGATCGAAACTGAATCGCCAGAACAGACGATTCCTCCGCCTACGATTACGACGGTGTATTGGTATCTGGAAGACTCTTCTCTCGAATGGGAACCACTTTCCCCGATAACAGAAGAGGTTTACGCGCTCGCAGGTGTAGATGGCACTTCACAAGTGTCAGATATTGAACTATACGCCGGGACCCCCAATGGTCTCTATGAATGGCATCGTCTCGGAAACGAGTGGCGAAAGATGGAAGGAGCAGAAGGGACAGCGACAATTTCACTGTTAGCATCGGCACCTTCCGGTGTATACGCCGGTAATGAGACTGGCATCCGACATCGTGCCACCCCTACGGGCGGTTGGAAACCCCTTGCGACGTATAAAGAGGGCATTAGTCACGCTTACAAAGACGAACCGATTGTCCAGCAGGCGAAGGCATATTTTACAGAAAGAATACCAACAATAGCACAAACCGGTAGCGAGGCTATCAGGGAAACTTTTCAATTCGCGGGTTCGGTCGCTTTTGGGTTCGGTGGATTTCTCGCCACAGTATTGTTCGCTTTCATCGTGTTCGTCTATGCAAGTCAGTCGTTTGATAACTATTTCCGCAGTTTTATCTTGTTGGTGCCTGAACGCTATCGTGAGACTGTCAAGACCTACCTACGCGAAATTGATAAAAATCTTCAACAGTTCTTAAAAGGACAAGTCGCCGTGATTGCGATTGTGTCCGTGGTTTCCTGCATCGCGTACAGCATTATTGGTGTGCCGTTCGCGTTGGTTATCGGTTTGCTCGCTGGTATCTGTAATGCGATACCGACCTTTGGTCCCTTTATCGGGGGCGGCTTCGCCTTTATAGCGATGCTGATGGGACTCGCAGCTGGAGATTTCGGCTTAATTGACTTCCTTGTTCGTAGTGCTGTTGTGTTAGGTGCCATCCTCGGTATTCAGACGCTTGACAACTCGCTTATCTCTCCCAAAATCATGAGTTCTGCTGTTGATGTGGATCCATTGCTGATTATGTTTGCTGTGATTGTCGGGGCAGCTGTACTCGGTTTTTGGGGTGTTTTGCTTGCAATTCCTATCATTGTTGTGATAAAATCGGTTATCGCCGTTTCCGACGACAGAGAGACAATTGGAAAACATTTCTAAGAGAAAAGGCAGGCGACAAGAAGGGCTATCGGCTATCAGCAATCAGTAAAGAGGTTTCCTCATAAAGGATAGCCCGCTTGCTGACAACTGAAGGCTGAAGGCTGATGGCTTCTTAGCTGATAGCCTCTTCAAAAAGGAACATTAAAAAAATGGAAACTGGACACCCCATTGTTGCGATTGTCGGCAGACCCAATGTCGGGAAATCATCGCTCTTCAATCGAATCACTGGAAATAGCCATCAGCCATCAACCGTCAGCGGTCAGGAAGAAAATCTCTTTGCTGAAGGTTTCCAAAAGCCGAAGGTTTCCAAAGGCTCCCGTTCCTCGCGTAGATTCGCCGTTGTCCATGATACTCCCGGCGTAACGCGCGATAGGAACTATGCGGATGTGGAATGGAGGGATCGTCCGTTTACCATTGTCGATACAGGTGGTTTGGACGTTGATCCGGATGATCGACTTATTGATAACGTTCAATTACAGGTAGATGCTGCTTTGGCTGAAGCGAGCCTTGTGCTTTTTGTTGTTGACGCGCGAACCGGTATCATGCCACACGACCTAATCGTCGCTGACAAACTCAGAGCCGCTGACAAACCGATTTGCCTCGTCGTCAACAAAGTAGACAGCGAGCAATTTCGCAATGAAGCCGCCGAGTTTTATAGGCTTGGTCTGGAAGAACCGATGTGGACCTCCTGTGTCCAAAACGATGGGATTCGAGAACTGCTTGACCGGGTCGTAGAAATCCTCCCGGAAACTGATGAAACAGTCCACCACGCACCTGCAGCAATAAAAATTGCGATTGTCGGTAGACCGAATGTCGGAAAATCCTCGCTTATCAATAACCTCTTGGGTGAAGAACGGATGATTGTTGATGACCGACCCGGCACGACGCGTGATGCGGTGAATATACGCATCGTTCACGATAACATCCCTTTTGAGGTCGTTGACACAGCTGGCATGCGACGTAAATCGGTTATCAACGATGAACTTGAATCTGTCACTGTGAAACGTGCGATACACAGTATTCGCCAAAGCGATGTCGCCGTACTCGTGCTGGATGTAACCCAAGATGTCGCACAGCAGGATAAGACGATCGCCAATTTCATTGAACGGCAGGGGAAAGCCTCTATTTTAGTCATGAATAAATGGGACCTCATCGTCAATAAGGATAATACGACACACCCAGAGTTTATGGATACAATAGATGCACAACTCCCACGACTCGGCTATGTCCCACGCGTTTTTGCTTCTGCCCTGACTGGACAACGCGTTACCCAAATATTAGCAACTGCCCTTGAAGTTTACCGTGAGTATTGCACCCATATCCCGACACCAGCACTCAACGACCTGCTTCTGGAGTTACGGAACGCGCACCCACCCCCGCGCGTTAAGGGAGCGCGACCCGCACTCAAATACATCACGCAAGTGGAAACAAAACCGCCGACTTTTCTAATCTTTGGACGAAACGTCCATCGCGTGCAGCAGCCGTATGAATCATATCTTATCAACAATATTCGGGAAGAATTTGGATTTCACGGCACACCGATACGGATCTTTTATCGTAGGTCATAATAACACTTACGCAGCCCTTTGCTGACGAGGTTTGCAACCTCGTTAGCAGTCCTAACCAATAATAGGAGGAACGCTTTGTCACGATTTAAAGTTTTTATCACACGTCCTATCCCTAAAGAAATTCGTGCGAAGATCGAAGCGGAATGCGAAGTAGATATGTGGCATACAAGTGCCATTCTGCCGCCTATCGCCGAAAGGATCTCCCCTCTTGATGGATTGCTAACTTATGGACATGAACTGGTCACGCCAGAAATGATCGCTACAGCACCGAATCTCAAAGCGATCTCTGTCATGGGAGTCGGTTATGACCACGTCCACGTTGAGGCTTGTAGGGAACGCGGGATCGCAGTAGGGCATACGCCCGGTGTCCTCAGCGACACCACCGCCGATATGACCATGGCACTCCTGCTCGCCGCTGCACGAAACATCGTGCCTGCCTATAACCATGTCCAAGTTTCTAAGCAGTGGAAGTATTATGACCCAAACATTCTTTGGGGAACCGATGTACACCACTCGACATTAGGGATTGTTGGTATGGGACGAATTGGACATGCAGTTGCGAAACGTGCAAGAGCCTTTGATATGCGCGTCCTCTATTACAAACGTGAACGTAGAGAAGACTGGGAACAGGAACTCGGTGTAGAGTATGTAACGCTTGAAAATCTTCTGGAAGCCTCTGATTTCGTGACGCTTCATGTTCCGCTAACGGAAGAAACAACACATCTCATTGGCAAAACTGAGCTCGCCTTGATGAAGAAGACAGCCATTTTAGTTAACATCGCGAGGGGACCCGTCGTTGACCACTACGCTTTACACGATGCCCTCAAAGATGGACAGATTGCCGGTGCTGCTGTCGATGTAACCGAACCCGAACCGATTAATACCGACCACCCGCTCCTCAGTTTAGACAATGTTATCATCGCACCGCATCTTGGCAGCGCTACCATTCAAACACGGATGAAAATGGCAACAATGGCGATGGAAAACTTACTCGCTGGTTTGAAGGGAGAACAGTTACCTTATGGAGTCCTTCAGCCAAACTTTTAATAGGAGTCATCAGTCAGTAAGGCATTGTGTGTATTACGAACTTTTGTAACTGCCAACGTTCTCTGAACTGACATCTGAAAGCGAAGCGACCTGATGGCTGACCACCAATAAAGGAGGAAAAATGCTAGAAAAATTATTCGGGTTAAAAGAAAACAACACTTCGCTGAAACGCGAACTGATCGCGGGTTTCACGAATTTTATGACGATTTCATATATAATCTTCGTGCAACCCTCCATGCTCTCACAAGCTGGAATGGATTACGGTGCTGTCATGGTCGCGACCTGTCTTTCCAGTGCACTCGCGACATTCGGCATGGCGTTTTTTACAAACTATCCTGTTGTGTTGGCACCCGGTATGGGGCTTAATGCCTATTTAGTTTTTGATGTCTGCTTGGGTTCAGGTGTACCGTGGCAGGAAGCATTGGGCATCGTTTTCATAGCAGGCTTGCTATTCCTTATACTCTCATTTGTCGGAATCCGTGAAGCAATCATGAACGCCCTGCCATCATCGCTCCAGAACGCAATTGCTATCGGCATCGGGCTGTTTATCGCCTTCATCGGACTACAAATGAGTGGGATTATTACGAGAGATCCCGCCACATTTATAACCCGCGGTGATCTCGACACTAAACCGGTACTTCTCTCACTCTTCGGTATTGCCGTAACATTGGCACTCATAGCACGCAAAGTAAAAGGCGCGATTTTGATCGGTATTTTTGCCTCAGCGATTGCGAACCTCATCTTCGGAATCGCATCGTTTGATGGCATTGCTGCGTCACCGCCATCTATCGCACCGACGCTCTTTAAACTAAAAATTCCCAACATTTTCGACAAGTTGGAATTAATTCCTGTCATCTTTGTGTTCTTTGCCATTGACATGTTCGATAGCATCGGCACACTCACGGCTATCGGGTATAGGGCAGAACTCCTCGAAGAGGGGAAACTCACAAAAGCCCGACCTGCGCTTTTGACTGATGCGGGGAGTACTGTCGGTGGTGCCTTACTCGGCACTTCAACTGTGACATGTTACATCGAGAGCGCAACAGGTATCGCCGAAGGTGGACGTACTGGTCTCACCGCTGTCTTTACAGGGATTTGCATGTTGCTGTCCCTCTTTTTATATCCGCTTGTTAAGATTGTTGGCGGTGGATATGCGATTACTCAGACAGCCGTGCTTTATCCGATTATCGCTCCGGCACTCATCGTTGTCGGTGGGTTGATGCTCAGGAACGTCAGCCAAATTGATTGGGAGGACATCACGGAATCCATCCCTGCGTTCCTCACGATGATCATGATGCCGCTCTCTTTCAGCATTACGGACGGCATCGGCTTCGGATTAATTTCGTTAGCGTTTTTAAAGTTAGTGACGGGTCGTAGAAAAGAAGTACATCCTGTCATCTACTATTTCGCACTCTTCTTCATCGCCTGCTACATCGGTGATCTGTAATCACCATCCTCCGTTGGCGGGGTTTCAAACCCCGCCTTTGACGGGTAGGTAGGTGCAGTTTTGCGGTGTACTCACCCAAATTTGGTCTCCCACACGCGGAAACCAAATTTTGCTTCGCAGTGAGAATGCTTTACATTTGCGATCTGCATTCAGAAAATCACCTCCGCCAACCCACATCAATACTGGTATACCCATGCGTGTATTGATGCAGATGCGGCGGTAAATCCGCCAAGAACTGCTTACCGTCCTCTGGAATCTCCCACGGGATGTCAATGTAATGGTCACGCCGCCGAAAACCGATGGCGCACGACAGCCGAATTTCATCAATCTGGTTCGGGAATGCACCGTGATACGTCCGATGCGCGAACACAATCATATCTCCTGGATTCGTGAAGAGCGGCACTAACCCCGGAATATCAAATCCTACATACGCCTTTTCCTCTTCACCTTCCTTATAGAAGGAACGCTTATCTGCTGTCAGATTAAAACCTTCAGGTCCTTCCCAGTTCTCAACGTGGGAATCCTCAATCACGCACAGACCGCCGTGTTCCGGACGCGAACCCGTCAAGTAGAACCATTTGCCTGAGGGCCACAATCCACGGTTCAGCACATCGCCCGAATTTTTCGGGGCATCCGTTGAGAATCCGCACCAGTCAGTATGCCATGCGACGGGCTGCGAGCCTGGCATCCGAATAATAGCGGCGGAACGGTGGACAGTCATCTCCTCTGTACCAATCAGGTGGCGGTGAATCTTCATAAAGGGTTCATACGCTAAGAGTTGCCACGCCCCCGCTCCAGATTCGACCCAAGCATGACGGGTGCTACTTTGCCCATGCTCCAATTCTCTTTTCGGATCCGTGCCATCGAAAACCGCTTGTTTTAAACCGTCAACTAATTCAGGAGGCAGCACATCTTTGACAATCGCGAAACCGTGTGCCTCCAAACATTCGGACATCTGAGAAAGCTGATCCATCTCAAATTCATAAGTGTAACCAAGTTCCGGTTTTTGAATCTCTAAATATTCTTCCATGCGTAACACCTCAGATATTTTGTTAGATTTAAGCGCGTATTGTGAAAACTGAGTTTCAGCATATTAGCAGACATTAACTGCCACGTCAATCGCAATTTTTTCGACGCAACGCGCTATACACTTGCACTAATTGCTAACTTTTGTTAAAATAGTCCTGCTACTTCACAAGGTAGAGGTAGCATTTACACACTATCAGCGACACTATTAAATATCCCATAGGAACTGGAAGTGACACAGTCAAGCCAACACATCACACAAACAGACACCAATTACCCAAAAAGGTTAAGGGAAACCCTCAAGAAAAATAATTGATAAAGAGAATTTTTTATGTTCAAACAAAATCGAACAGTCCACAAATATATTTGGCTTTACGGCGTTGTCGCCGTGTTTCTCGTAATAAGCGTTTTCTTTTCGGGCTGCGATCAGATTCAAAAAGTCACCGCGCCTGCTACTTTGAAAACTCCTGATGGCACAAAAAGCATCAAAATCGGTTTTTTGTATAGCCCTCCCGACCCAGGCACAACTCGAAACGGCGCGGAACTGGCTGTCGCACTTGCAAACGAAGCTGGCGGCATTAAGGGCTTACCCATAGAACTCCTCATCCGAGATGATAAAAGAGACTCCGCACTCAGCGTCCAATACGCAAAGGAGCTAATTAATGCTGGTGTATCCGCAATCGTGGGGCCAGATTACTCTACCCTGGCAATGCCAGTAGGAGAGGTTATCCAAGAACACGGAATCCCTATGGTGACGACCTATCCTACAAATCCGAAAGTTCCCGAAAACAGGAATTTTTCGTTTATGGGAGCGTTCACGGATCCATACCAAGCGGGTGTAATGGCGGGTTTTGCCGTCCAAGAGTTAGGCGCGATGACAGCGGCGGTCCTCACAGAAACAGATAGTACTTATTCGCAAGGATTGACAGATGTTTTCATCGAAGAATTCACCGCGCAGGGCGGTGCAATTAGGGGCCGTCAATTTTACGAGACAGGCACTACGGATTTCAGCACGCAATTAATGGCAATTGCAGCCTTGGAAACCACTGTTGATGTTGTCTTTCTACCCGGCTTGGGTCCCGAATTCTTATTAGCCGTGAAGCAGGCGAAAGCTGCCGATATCAATATCCCCGCAACCTTCCTCGGAGGCGATGGCTGGGATCGACCCGATCTCTTTGAAATTGCAGGGCTGGCGGCTGAAGGCAGTTTCTTTGCGAATCACTTTTCAGCCGAAGGCAACCCAGAACAGTTAGGGAAAGAGGCAATCCAATTTATTACCGACTATACCTCACGGTTTGGGATTGCCCCTGACGGTCCCGCATCACTCGGATATGATGCAGCGAACATTATCATCGAGGCAATGAAACGTGCCCCTAACTTGACATCTGCAGCGATTCGCGACCAAATTCAAGCGACTCAGGACTATAGGGGGGCAGCAATACTCTCACATTTTAATCAAAATAGACATGCCATCAAGAGTGCTGTTATCAACATTATCACAGATGGAGAGATACAACTTTACCACGTGCTCGCACCTTAATAGCACGTTTGAGGAGAAAAACAATGGCGGAAACTGTGTTTTTAGGAGACCATGAACTCACCTTCCCCGGTCCACACCTCGGTGTACTTCGGGACTGTAACGCCGTGCTTGACTCAGCAGAAGGCTTGCCCCAGCAAATAGCAGAGGACGGGTATCTACTCGTTCGTGGCTTAATAGATAAAGAAAAAGTTATCGCAGGGCGTCGGGCTATCCTTGAATACGCCAATGGCAACGGTAAAGACGAAGTTTTTAAATCCGGCACCGACATAATAGAGGCTGTCGCGGGTGAAGGGAGTCCTGGGCGAACGATGGGCACACCAGCTGTCACACACCATCCAGATGTCCAGGCTGTTTTGGAAGGCGATGAGCTTTTCAAGTTCTTCCGCAATTTCTTTGGGGGCGATACACGCACATTTGATTACAAATGGCTCCGATTCGTCCGTCCGGATGGTTGGTCGGGTCCACATTTCGATTTCGTCTATATGGGCAGAGGTTCAAAGCAGCTGCACACGTGTTGGGTCCCGTTCGGCGATGTGCCTGCGACGATGGGAACACTGACTGTGCTTGTCGGGTCCCATAACCTCCCAAGCTTCGCCCGTATCCGGGATACTTACGGCAAAACAGATGTTGACAAAGACGGCACCCCGGGGCATTTCGGACGTGATCCGATGGAAATTAGCGATAAATACGGCGGCGAGTGGCAGACAGCCGATTTTGAGATGGGGGATGTCATCATTTTCACAATGCACACGATGCACACCTCTACCAAGAATCTCTCCGATAGGTGGCGCGTCAGTTGTGACATCCGTTTCCAACCCGCAGCGCATCCAATTGATGAGCGATGGGTCGGCAAGAATCCGATCTCTCACACAGGAAGCCAAAAGATTTCGTTTGAGGAAGCAAAGAAGGAATGGGGATTGGAATAGGGACACACATTCTTCGACTGTAGGTGCAGTTTCACACTGTGCCTACAAGAGAACAAGCCTACAAGTCCTTTTAACCGAACAACGCTCGCCGAATCTGACGCACTGCCTGACGAATCCGATCCTCGTTTTCTACGAGCGCAATACGGATATAGCCTTCGCCGTTGTGACCAAAACCTGCACCCGGAGAGACACAAACCTCAGCCTCATTTAGAAGTTTCATTGCAAAGTCCATAGAACTTAGATGCCGCCACGCTTCGGGAATAGGTGCCCAAACAAACATAGAAGCCTGCGGTTTCGGTACCTTCCATCCAATCCGGTTTAGGCTGTCAACAAGGACATCGCGGCGTTTTTGATAGACAGAAGCGTTTTCCATCACCGTGTCTTCTGGTGTGCGGAGAGCCATGATTGCAGCAACCTGAATCGGTGCGAAAATCCCATAGTCGTAGTAACCTTTAATCCGAGCGAGTGCCTCAATAATCTCCCGATTTCCAGCGGCAAACCCGCAGCGCCATCCCGCCATATTGTAGGATTTGGACAGCGAGATAAATTCAACACCTACATCCTTCGCGCCCTTTGCTTGTAAAAGACTCGGTGCTTTGTAGCCGTCGAAAACGATGTCCGCGTAAGCCAAATCGTGGATAACAACGATCTCTTGGCGTTTCGCGAACGCAACGATCTCCTCAAAGAACCCAAGATCAACGACAGCCCCTGTGGGATTATGTGGGAAACTTAATATTAACACTTTCGGTCTCGGCCAAATATCACGCGTGATTTCGGTCAATGAGGGGATAAAATCGTTCTCTTCTGTCAACGGTATGCTCACAACACTTCCACCCGCAAGCACAATACTGTACATATGGATTGGGAAGGTCGGATTCGGCACCATCGCCAAGTCTCCATTATCAATCAAGGCTAAAGCGAGGTGTCCAAGTCCCTCCTTAGTGCCAATGACGGCAATGGTTTCTTCATTCGGGTCGATGTCAACCCCAAACCGGCGTTCATAATGCCAACTGACTTCCCGCCGCAGGTTGTAGATGCCGCGCGAAGCGGAATAACGGTGGTTCCGAAGTTCCTGTGCCGCTTCCGTCAGCTTATCAATGATGGGTTGTGGGGTCGCTTGATTCGGATTCCCCATTCCCAGATCAATAATATCTATTCCTTGCTGTCGGCGTTCGTGTGTTATCTGTTTGAGCTTACCGAACATGTATGGCGGAAGCCGATTTAAGCGTTTTGAAAATATATCCATTTTTTCCAAAGTCCTAATTTTTTAGATTTGTGCTACCGAATTTATTTTCTATCTACCGTGCTCCCAATATGCCCGTAACCGCTCCCCCCAATTTGATATGACGCGTTTCGGGCTTGGATGCACGATTTGCTGTCGATGAAGTTGAGCCTCTTGAGCGAGTAGTTTATTCCGGCACGCGTTCACGCCCTCGCTATAGGCTGCGTCCTCTGCGAGGTTTTTTGTCTCACCTGGATCATCATGCCGATCAAATAGCTGCGAAAGCCCAAGTTGTTCGGCATCAGGTCCCGGTGGTGAGAAATCCTCCACCGCCTTTGGTTTATATTCTGTAACGTATTTATACTCTTCAGTAACGATTGCACGTCCCCAATAGTTACTCTCTATGTAAGCGTAATCGCGCCAAGGGACATCTTTCGCTTCAGCAAGTGGACGAACACTCACGCCTTGTATCCGTTCCGGTACGTCAATACCAGCGTAATCACAAACGGTCGGGAATAGGTCTACACCAGAGACGAAATGCGTTTCATCAAACCGATCTTTTTCTATAGAAATCCCATCCCCTAAACACGCCACGATAAAAGGCACCCTCACACTCTCCTCGTAGAGCGTGAACTTTTGGAACATCTGATGACTGCCACACGCTTCGCCATGGTCCGCGCTAAAAATGATGAGTGTGTTATGGTGCAAAGATGTCTCCCGTAGTAGTGCGAGCACTCTTCCAATCTCTGCGTCAACCTTTTCGATGAATCTGTAATAGTTCCATCTCAAGTAACGCCAATGGAGTTCATCCCAATTACGGACCCCTTTAAGGATAGCAGCATGGATGAGCGCGTCGTCAACCCTTCGGCAGACGCGATGTAGCACCGTTTCCCGTTCATCATAGTCGAAGTTTTCAGAGAGTGGTGGCAAATCGTCTTCCGAAACAGTTCCCTGTTCCAGAGGATTTGGGATACGTTTTTCCTCATGGTTGTGCAAATATTCGCATACATCATGTGGATCGACATACCCGATCTGTAGGTAAAACGGTTCATCGCTATCGTAATTTGTCAAGAAATCAGCAACCGCATGCGTAGATGCTGAATCGTAGTACGCTGCGCCGCCTGCCCCAATATCGGTTTTCCCGTAATAAAGCGTTTGAAAACTCTCACGAACATTTCTACCAGGAACATGCCACTTGCCACAATGGAACGCTCTATAGCCGCCTGCGTTGAGGAGCTGCCCAAGATCAGGAATTTCTGGGTGCAAATATCCACCGTTGAAGGGGACACCTGTTTCAGAGGTGTATAAACCTGTCGCCCAACTGGAGCGTGCAGCGGCACATACAGGGTCTGTACAAAATGACTTGCGAAAAGAGGTTCCATTCCGATGGAGTTCATCAATATTAGGGGTGCGGAGATACGGGTTTCCGTAAGCCGAGATCGCATCCCATGAGTGCTGGTCGGTATTAATAAAAAGAATGTTGGGACGTTCGTTCATCTACGGTCCCCCATCTTCTCTCTGAGTACCAATGTCTCAAAGAAAGTCGAAGCGATAGCAATGTCCCCATGGGCATCAAGCCACCAATACGAGGGCAAAAGTCCAGTGCCGTAGAGATAATAACCGTCAAGCGGAAGTGGGGTCTGTATCGATTCAAGGAAACCGAGTCTACTTTTTCGTCGAAGTTGCTCTAAGTCTTCAAGCACCGCAAGGTCGATCCCATCGCCAGATGCTCGAATTGTTTGTGCAAGCGCAGGAATCACATCAAAGAACGCCCAATTACACGTCAGTTTGACAGATGTGTCCACTGTTCCAGCACTGATTTCAGTGTCATTAATGCGCAGCCGAACCTCTGAATCTAAGGTGAGATAACCCTCACATGACAATCGGGAGTATGTATCGTCGCCACTGTTTCGAGCATCAACGCTCCAAGTCCCCGTGAGTGGACGGTAATCTTCATCGCTACAACGGAACTTAATCTCCAGGTTCTCACCGCTTGTTGTATTCTCATATTGAACAGAATAACTCCAGAGATTATCGCCGTTCTTGCTTCGTTCAATGATGGCTGTCCCGATACGCAGTTCTTCCCGAACACCCCCTCTACTATAGCCGCGCCAATAGTTCGGCAGAATATCGTAAACGTGGGTGGCAGCTTGCACTTTTTGTGTACCATGCGTGCCAACCTCTGGATCATATCCACGAAGTATTCTGATTAATTCCTGTGCAAATTGGGGATTTTGTGCACCATAATTGTAGTCAAACGACCAGTGCAGCGGATTGCTATTGTTCATGGTATTGCAATCATTTACGTATTTTGGGGGATTTTGCCGGATGCAGCGTTGTGTGCGTGACGGGTCGTCTCAGGCAGGCGATACCCTTGGCAGCATGCCAATGTCCATGTACGTGCTGAATCCAAGGAGATCCGGTGTCCTATTGATACATAGACCACCCGAACGTTTGTACGTGTGCGGACCGCGGCACCAATCACCTCGTCTTTGTCTGTGAGGTACGTATAAGCACCCTGTTCTAAGTCAGGTTCTTCGTATCGTCCCCAGAGTCGGGATTTTGCACAACCGATAGTTGGTTTATCCAAGACCAATCCTAAATGCGATGCAAGTCCGAATCGTCGTGGGTGCGCGATGCCCTGTCCGTCTACTATCACCAGATCTGGTTCCGTTTGCAACTGCGAAAACGCCATCAGTAGCGGTGGGATTTCTCGGAAGGACAACAACCCTGGTATATAAGGAAAACGAACAGGGCTCTCTGTTACCACGCTATCTACCACCTGTAGTTCGGGAAAACTGAGGACTACCACGGATGCACGTGCGATGTCCTTTTTCAACCCGATATCTACGCCAGCAACGGTGTTGATTGTCCCAAACCGGTCTGTTGTAACCACCTGTGTGCGAAGCCTGTTTTGAATGTGCCGTGCCTCTTCAGGTAGAACATCCCACGAATGGAGGGCGTGATACTTCATAGCTGCCGCTGTTCGTTTTCAATCTAAACATCATTTTGTTTTACAATGTTCCAAGCACCAAGAAAAAACACGGTGGTAAACCCTTCGTCCCGATACACAATAACATTATAACACAAAAATCTTCAACTGTCAAACCTTTTCGGTATAGCCTACGAGTCCAAGTGGCTATTTTTCTCGCGTTGTTTCTTTGACTTCAACAGCACCGGGCTTCGTTATATGCCGGATGCCCGCAAAAAAAGCAGAGAGGACAAGGTAACCGCCGCCAATACCGATGAGGGCACCTAAGCTACCGATAATAATCTCTATTCCGTAGAACATCGTCCGTTCTCCTCACTGTAAAATTTCTATTATTATATTAATAGACCTGTGTGAGTCTATTGACGTTTCTCAGGTTTGAAACCTGCCACCGAAATTGCTATGATAAACGAAAATACCTGTGAATCGGTTTCAAACTTTGTTTAATTTGTCTATTAATTCTCCCAATAGAAGTAGATTAGCAATAATCGTGCCATCTAAAAAAACCTCTAAAATGACCGAATAAGTCGGAAAAATGTGTTTTATTTGACACAAAGGGCCGAAAAATGTGAAGAAATTGTAGCAAAATAGAAACACGCCAGTAGGTCTTTTAAGTAAGGTTTTACGTGGGTACGTTTTTCAGGAAATGGATATAAAACGTAACTTTATCGTATTTTTAGCGTCAAGGTGCACAAGGACAATTGTTTTCACGAGGTAAGTAGATGTTATATTTAGATACACTTGACAACCTAAAAAAAGACAACACGCAAAACCAATTCGCCATCTGCCACCAAGCAGTAGACGGTTTGCAGAGTATACTTGAGTTAACGCCAGCTGCAGAACTGTTACGAAGATGGGAAACAGAGAAACTTGGGTGGGAAGAATTTCAACAAGCCTTCAAAGCGCAGCTGCGCAAGGAATATAGCAAAGGTGAAAAAAGCAGACTCAAGGGTTTGGCGGATTATTGCCTTGAAAACGATGTTGTCCTCTACTCACCGGAGTCTCCGGGTGAACAAACCTATCGCGCCGTTCTCACTGAGGTGATTAATAATATATGGGAAGCGACAGGCAAAGCAACGCGTGCTATCGACCAAGCTGCTGAATCTGTCAATAACGGACTTGCTAAGGTTTATCAAGATACAATGGAACAGATCGCCGATACGTGTGAATATTTACAGCCAACTGTCCAAAACCCGCATCGCAAATCTTGCCTTTACTGTGAGCATTTGGATGCGCAAGTCTATAGCTGCCAGAAGTTAGACAAACTCGTCATTCCGTACAAGTGGAGTTAGAAAGGCTTTCGTTGAGCATAGCGAGGATACTCGGAGGCACGAGGTGTTCAATAGCCTCATCCCGCGCCAACAGTTCGCGGACCTCTGTTGAGGACATATAGGCGTAAACGTCAGGCAGCAAAATACATGAAACGTAAGAAGCATATCGGCGAATTTCGGGTTGGGTCATGAAGGATGCTATTGTCTCGATATCCGCCTCGGCACGATTCGCAACAATAAAACGGGCGGTTCCGAACAGTGCCTCCAATTCCGCGTGAAAATCTGTGTAATATTTCGGATCGAAGATTCTCACTAAGGTATCATATCCAACAATAAAGTAGAACTCAGTCTCCGGAGGTGAAATCGTTTTTAAAGCGGTGACTTTGTCGATATATCTGCCGTGGCTTGACACACCCACGGAAAACTTCCGATGATCCTTTGTGTATCTTTTGAGGGTCAAGAGCCTCGCAGCAAGCGGTAAACCAAACACCGTTTTATCAACGTTTGCTTTTGCAAGGAGTAGCAGCAGTTCATCTAATTGGTATTTAGCGATTGTTTCCTCTATCATCTTCGTATGGGCAAGTGTCAACGGATTAAAAGAGCCTGAAAAAATACCGAGTTTCTTACCGTGTTTAAGGGTTGACAATGTGGCACGGTGAATCAGTTCTATCTGCGGAGGAGCTGTCGGGTCCAGCCGGTTAAAGAGTTTAGTATATCGCTCGTAGTCCGGATGGCTTTCGCATTTTTGTATCAATAAATTCAAAACTGAGTTTGCCATTCGCACACCTATGTTCGCTTTCCATGTCCTCAATTTCTACTTCAAGGGTACAGAATTAATCCCTATCAACTTCTGCCTTTTTCGCCTCTTCCCAGATTTCATCTAAACTTTCTAAGTCCTGCGCTTCAAAATTCGTGCCGCGGCGTTCCAATTCCGCTTCCATCCATTTAAAGCGGGTCATAAACTTACGGTTCGCGTTCCGCAACGTTTCTTCGGCTTGAATCTCCATAAAACGGCACAGATTAACGATAGCAAAAAATAGGTCTCCGAGTTCTGCCGAAATCGCTTCCGGCTCATCTGCCTTGATACTTGCTTTGACCTCTTCGAGTTCTTCATCGACTTTGGCGACGACATCGGCGAGTTTATCCCAATCAAAACCGACACGCGCCGCTCGATTCTGTATCTTCTGAGCGCGGAGAAGTGTCGGAAGCGCGTTCGGAATTCCGTCAAGCACCGATTGACGATCCTCATACCCTGCCTCTTGGCGTTTGATCTCTTCCCAGTTCTTTACGACCTCGTTTGAATCCTCAACATTAACGTCACCAAAAACATGTGGGTGCCGTCGGATCAGCTTTTCTGTTAACATTTCAATCACCGCATAGATGTCAAAATCCTTGTGTTCCGCTGCGATCTGCGCTTGGAGCATGATGTTCAAAAGGAGATCCCCCAATTCCTCTTTCAATTTTTTCGGGTCACCCGAATCGATCGCTTCGAGAGTCTCGTATGTTTCCTCGATGAGTGTGGATTTCAGTGTTTCATGTGTCTGCTCCCGATCCCACGGACATCCATTCTCGCTTCTTAAGGTCGCTATGACCTCAATAAGTTCTTCAAACAATTCTTTTTCCATAGAGTTCTCCTTTACTTCGTTTTTGTCCTGTTTTTCAAAGCCTTTACATGTTTTTGGACTTCGGGGTAACGTTCCGCTTCTGGGAAATATGTGAGATAAAGTTCATAGAGTTGCAGCGCACGCGCATAGTTTTTCTCTGCTTCCGCCGCACGAGCTTGCTCTTCTAACGCATCTGCTTTGGCGTTCAGTAACTGGCTGAGTAGTTGTACCGCCCGTTCCACGAAAACACTATCGGCGTAGGTGTTGCGAAATGCCTCTAATGTTTTTACCATCTCGGCGTAGGGTTTTTCATCAGCTGCCTTTCTTAGGCGGTCGAATCGTTTCTCAGCTTGTATCCTGAGACGCATCGCCAATTTTTTTGCATTTTGACACAATTCTGTATCAGGTAAAATCTCCGCAATTTGGGTGTAAATTGTGAATGCCTCTCCAAGTCTGCCACTCTTTTCAGCGGTTTGTGCCTTTTCAAATCCAGATTCGACCTGTTTCATAGGTCCATAAGCGATAAGCCACTCCCGAATTTTTGTTTTCGTTGACCACTTTGGGGAAAGAGTGTGTGTTTCATCTGGCCACCCCTCAAAAGTCACATCTGCTCCCCATGCCTTATAAAGCTGCGCGGCGCGTTTTGCGCGTTGGTAATGCGGGTCATCCAGTTCACCTGCCCCGTAAAAGACCGGATGGTCACGAATCAGTTCCGCAGGCGGTGGATTCATGTCTACATCACGTCTACCAGCACCGAGGACGATCCTTCCCGCTAACCGATCCAACATCTGTTCGCCGAGAACGGTGGTTGAGTAACCGCCTTGGCTATAACCCCCCATGAAAATGTACTCTTTGGCGACGTTCACCCGTTTTGAAATCAGATCTAACGCCTCATCGAAGAAAATTTTCTCCTTTGCCGTTTCGGTCGGGAGGAGTTTGTTGTAATAGATGTCAGTCGCATAATTCATACCGACAATGATAAACCCTTTTCCTTTTGTTAGATGCCTGAACATTCCCGTTGTGGCTGTCCCACGGTAACCGTGGTAATAAAACATAACTGGGAATGGGCGTTTGTCGGTGTAATTAATTGGAACGTAAAGCAGAAATGTTTTCCCTGTCTTTGGGGCTGTGATACGCACTTCTTTCCCCGGCACCACAGTAGGTATCTCAGCAGCGAACGCGCTGTGAACCAGAAGCAGCAGGAATATATTGCAGCACACAATCCTCACGCCGCGGCGTAAATTATTGGAACGTAGGTTTCTGATAGCAAGTTTCGGAAACCTGCAAGCTGCGCGTGTTTTCATGCGTCCGCTCCATTCCCCTACGCTTGAAGGGTTTCTAATTGAAGAATCAATTGACCAAGTTGAAGACGCAACAGTAAGGTATAAATTTGCATCAGGAGCGTAACTTGCGCCTCCGTCGGCAGATCGCTGGCATGAATTACCGCGAGCAGCCTATCCGCACGTTCGCGTACCTGTTCGGCTTTCTCTAAATCGTCCTCTTCTACCTCTGTTGTGCTCTCTTTGATAAACTGCCAGATGCGGTCTTGAATTTCCAGCATATAATTTTTTGCCATTGCGGTCCGTGCCCGTTTAGCAGAGTCTACCCAGATCGTATTCGCCTTCCAATTGAGCATAAACGCCACGCTGTTGATAAGTACATCGCGGAGACTATCCTCGCCGGAGAGGAGTTCCTCGATGTTAGTAATCCCCTCTGCTTCAGCGGAAAAGGTCCGCACCCGTGTATACTCCTTCAGATTTTTCAGCATCAATTCATTATCAGCGATAAGATGCCAAAAATCCGCACTCGTTGAAAGCAAAACCTCCAGGCGATTGCAAACTGCGTCGGGGATTTGTGCGCGGACGCAGTAGTAGTGAAGACTGTGGAGTTGGCTCCGAAAGCGTTGTAAGTTCTCGGTCGTCTGGATTTCCGACGAGTGTGCAATATACGGGAGGAGTTCATCCCGAATCTGATTCAAGAGTATAGGAATAGAGCGTTCAGCGTTCATATCTTTTGCTTGTAAAATTTGCAGGTATTGTAGTTTAGTGATCTCGTCTTCTCCTAATAGGATAGCAGGTCTTCTCGAAAAAGTCAACTTGACAATTGTTGAGAGACTGTGTTAGAATGCGGATAGAAAATACACGGTACGGGAGAAAGGCTGCTATGAAATTGTCCACTGTTGCTCTCATCAGTATCGCTTTCTTCGGGATACTCATGAGTTTCGCCAATGAAAAGTCCGAAACTGCACCACCAAAAGTAGGCGATACAGCTCCGGACTTCACCCTCCAAGACCCTGAAGAGAGGGAACACAACCTGAAGAAACTGCGCGGGAAAGTCGTTTTCCTCATTATGGGCAACCGTAAAATTCGGGAAGAGGATGACAAGTGGGCAGAGGCGTTCCAGAAGGATTACCGAGAGAATAAACAGGTTGTTGCCTATATCATTGGCGATCTGCGAAGTGTCCCTGGTTTCATACCGAAACGGTTTATTAGAAGTCAGCTGAAAAAGAACCCACCCCCTGTGAGATTCCTATTAGATTGGAAGGGAGAAGTACATAAGCAGTATCAGACGGAAAAGGAGAAACCGACGCTCTACTTAATCTCGCAGGAAGGCACTATTGTGTTCCACCGGAAAGCCGATTTTAATCCGGAAACTTATGCTGAACTTAAAAAGGAAATCGACAAACTTTTAACGAAGTCCGATTCAAAGTAGTCTTTTATGAATTCACGCTTGTTGTCAGTTTATTTTCTTATCCAATGATATCCAACCACACACAATCCTCTCGGTAATGGAGGAAAGTATGTCCACAAAAATTAGAATAGAACCCTATTTGTCCAGTCCAATCTTTTTCCTGATCGCGGGTCTGTTCCTCGGTGGATTCGGTTTCTTCGCGATGAGCGTAGCCGGAGACGACTTACTCTTTTTTATTTTAGACTGGATTTTAATCTTCTTTGGTTTTTCTGCTGCAGTCTACGGGTTCATGGGGATAGTAGAAGGCAAACAAAAACAGATTAAGGGAAACCAGCAGGAGGTGCGTGCCCTTTCTCAAGATTTGAAGGTGCGTTACCCAACCTACATCTTAAAGGTTCACAAGTTGAAAGAGAAACATGAAGACCTGCATGAGAAGTTCCCTGAAGTCCGAGCATCTTCTGAGGAATTCAAACGCCGTATCAAGGCGTTTCAAACCGAGTTGGTTGAATCGGAAACGCAACTTCACGACAATCTACAGAAGCACGCACCCGTTATGGATAGCGACAACGTAGACGGTGTTGCGAAAAAGATTCTCTGGTCCGATCAGCAGATTCAGTTGACACAGTTGGGGAACACTTTAAAAACACTCGCAGAGACAGAAAGCCCGATGGTCCCAGAGGATTACCGTAGTGTCCTGAATTGGATCCATCACGATTTCAAAAGACTTGATGGCGGCGTAACGCTTTATCACGAATTGTTGACGGCGTGTACCAGCGAAACGAATGCATTCAACGCTATTTTAGCATTGAAACAGGAAGTTGAGGAGGTTGACGCGCTGCTCTCGCAGCACGAAACCGAATTACAAAAACTGGAAACAGACACTCAAACGCAATATGAGATGTCAAAGATGGCACTCTCAATATATCAAGAGCGTTTTGAAGAGTTCAAAGCGGGTTGCGAATAATCACGAAGGGGAACGGATATGAAGTATCTTGTCACTGGCTGTGCAGGGTTTATTGGTTGGAAAGTGACGGAGTTTTTGTTGGAAGCGGGACACACCATCGTTGGAATCGATAATGTAAACAAGGCGTATGATACGCAAGTCAAGCACTGGAGACTTCAACAACTCGAAGGCACCCCAAACTTCCAATTTCACCGTTCAGACATCTGTGACCGAGATGCCCTACAAGCACTATTCGAGAAGAGTACCCCTACATTTGACGCAGTGATTAACCTCGCAGCACGTGCTGGCGTACGGCAGTCCGTTGAGAATCCGTGGGTGTACGTTGACACGAATGTGACCGGCACGCTCAACCTGCTGGAGTTGTGCCGCGAGTTTGAAGTCCAGAAATTTGTATTAGCATCAACATCAAGTCTCTACGGTGCGAACAACACACTCCCCTTCAGCGAGGAGGCAAACACGGACGGTCCCTTATCCCCTTACGCCGCCTCAAAGAAAGGTGCAGAGTCGCTCTGTCATAGTTATCACCACCTCTACGGCATCGACGTGACAATCTTCCGTTTTTTCACTGTCTACGGACCCGCTGGCAGACCCGATATGAGCGCGTTCCGTTTTGTACAGTGGATCAGTGAAGGGAAACCGGTCATCGTCTATGGCGATGGCAAACAGTCCTCGCGAGACTATACCTATCTTGAAGACATCGCTCGTGGGGTGATAGCAGGGCTGAAACCACTCAACTATGAAGTGATTAACCTCGGTTCAGACAGTCCGATTGTACTTATCGATACGATTCGGCTTATAGAGGAACTCGTTGGCAAGGAAGCGCAGCTCTCGCACCAACCTTTTCATCCGGCTGATGTTCGCGCCACGTGGGCAGATATCCGCAAGGCGAAACAACTTTTAGATTGGCGACCACAAGTCACTTTTCATGAAGGTATCACTGCGCTTGTAGAGTGGTATCAGGCGAATCGCGAATGGGCAAAAGACATCCAAACAGGCTAAACCGCACCTACTTGTAGGAGCGAGTGTTTTTGCTTGAATATTTCTGCGTATTGCTTGGGGTGTTTTTGCTTGGGCATTTCTGAGGATTTCGCGTGCTCGCGACCTTTACACCCATTAACTTTGACGAAACAAAGCACTAAGTCAATAGTGTGACTGCCTTTTTCAAAGCATCGGCATCCACCTTTATTTTTGCTATCTCTACCTCGCGCTGGACATAAGTGAGTGTATGCTCTGGACTCATCGGGGTAGCAATGTCCTGAACGATCTTGTGAAGCCGTTTCACATCGGTTTTCTTGATACCGGTCTGTGCTTCGATGCGGGTATGTAGCTCAGCAGGAGATTCAGGTTCTTTGATAGGTGCTGCGCGTTTGGAAGGTGCCCCTTTTCTTTTCGGTTTCGATTCTGCCGATGGAGATGTCCGTGTTTTCGTCTGGCGCGCCCTTCTTCGAGACGTTCCCTGTTTAGAAACCTGAATTTTCCCCACTTCCAAGGACTTGACACCACATTCCTTACACAACTTTGCTGTGACATCCGCCAAGGTCATCGTTACAATCATTTCTGTAATCGCGCCACAGACTTCACATTCGGACAGGTTCTCGATGCTTGTAAGCATCTCAGCATGTATGACGAGCATCTTCTCTTTATCGGTCTTTGTCTGTTTCTCTTTCTGACAGAGTGCTATCAGTTTCTGTGCTGCCTTCTCAATTGTGTCTAAGTGTCCCATGTTTTCCCCTAAAGATGTGAGGCACAGTAGCCTCAAAGTGAAGCGGCGAAAGTTTTGTCTGTGTAAAGTTTATACTCAAAACTGTCTATGAGTGCTTCGCAACTCGCGGAGATGATGTTCTCTGAAACGCCAACGGTGCTCCAAGTTCTTTCGCCGTCACTCGCTTCAATCAATACTCGGACTTTTGAGCCTGTCCCAGCTTTGGTATCCAACACTCGAACCTTGTAATCTATCAATCGGACTGTCTGCAAAGCCGGATAGAACTGCTCAAGTGCTTTTCGGAGAGCGGTGTCAAGTGCGTTGACCGGTCCATCTCCATCGGCAGCGGTGTGCGCGGTAAGACCGTCTGGTGTCGTAACTTTTATGGTTGCTTCAGAACGCATGGCGTAGTCGCTGAACTGTTCAATGATCACACGGAAACCAACAGGCTCAAAAAAGGATTCGTGCCCATTAAATATCTTATGTGTCAAAAGTTCAAACGATGCTTCAGCGGCTTCGTATTGGTAGCCTTCCTGTTCCGCTTCTTTGAGGCGTTTGAAGAGTTCTAACACCTGTGGTGAATCCTTGTCGTAATCGGGGTATGCCTTCTCGATCTTTTTCATGATGGTCCCACGTCCCGCTTGGTCAGAGACGAGAATTCGTTGCGTATTGCCAACCGTTTCCGGCACGATGTGTTCGTAAGTGAGACGATTTTTACGGATGGCATCGGTGTGCAAGCCACCTTTGTGGGCAAAAGCGGAACGCCCAACATAAGGTTGACGTTCATCATGCGGAAGGTTCGCCAATTCGCTGATAAGTCGTGACACGCTCGTTAACGCTGGCAGCTGCGAATCGCTAAGGCACTTTATACCAAGTTTGAGTTGAATTGTGGGGATAATAGAGGCGAGATTCGCGTTTCCACACCGTTCACCGTAGCCATTAAACGTGCCTTGCACATGGGTTGCACCAGCCTGAACAGCCAGAACGGAATTTGCCGCACCCATTCCAGCATCGTTGTGTGTATGAATACCAACCGGCAACGACAACTCGGAAAGGACAACTTCAACACCTGCTTGGATTTCCAGTGGTAATCTGCCGCCGTTGGTATCGCAGAGCACGAGACAGCTCGCACCGCCAGATGCAGCCGACCGCAGCGTTTCTATTGCATACGCAGCATCGTCGGCATAACCATCGAAGAAATGTTCGGCATCGTAAATCACCTCTCGCCCATTTTCGACAAGGTAGCGGACAGAACTCTCAATTAATGCCAGGTTATCTTCTGCTGTGACACGCAGGACATCGGTGGCGTGGAGTCGCCAACTCTTTCCAAAAATTGTAACGGTCCTTGCACCAGTATCCAGCAAGGCAGTCAAATTCGGATCGGCATCGGCGGTATAAGTCGGATAGCGCGTGCTACCGAACGGCACAATCGTTGCCGTTTCTAACGCCATTCCTTTTACTCGCTTGAAAAACTCTATATCCTTCGGGTTGGAACCGGGGTAGCCTCCCTCAATATAGCGGATACCTAACTTATCCAGTGCCTCTATGATGATAAGTTTATCTTCAACAGAAAACGCTACGCCCTCTGCTTGGCTGCCATCCCTAAGTGTTGTGTCATAAAATTCAACCATGTCCCTTTTCACGGCAAGTTTTGGCTTCAAGCTACGCCAAAATTCGGTGTCTCCTTTTATACTTTTATGTCTTAATTCCTGTTTAGTTCTTATGCTAATATTTTATCATATTTAAGGGTAAAAGTCAAATTTTGTCTACGTTTTTCGCAGTGCCGATAGCAAAATGAAATCCCGACGCTGCGTCTCTTTAAACCCATAAAAATCGTAATCGGTTTGTATTTTGAGAATTCGTTCGGTTATGATATTATTAAGAATTATGAGAACCTTTGCTATCTTTCTTTTTTGCAGCATCATGCTGCTCTCAGGTTGTGGAATATTCACCGCCAAGCCGGTTGAAACGGAAATTCCGGCTGTATCGTTAGACCCACTCGAAAAACTACACGCTGATATTGATGCCGTTTTGCAGGAAGCGTTGTTCACGACGGCAAGCATCGGGATAAAGGTGGTTGCTGTTGAAACAGGAGAAGTGATTTATGAAAGAAACGCCCATAAATTACAACACCCCGCCTCCACAACGAAACTCTTCACGGCAGCGACCGCTTTGGCGAAATTGGGGGCAGACTACCAATTTGAAACAACCCTCTATGTCGATACGGATGCCGACACACAAGTGATAGGAAATCTCTATCTCAAAGGCAGAGCCGATCCAGTGCTTCAGCCGAGCGATATACTGAAATTGGCGGATACGTTGCTTGAAACCGGTGTGGAATCAATACAAGGCGACATCATCGTTGACGAAACATACCTTGACACCGTTCGGGAAGGTCCAGGATGGATGTGGGACGATAGACCACTTCGGATTGGTGCTTTAAGTATCAGACAAATAGAACCCGATCCGGGCACGAGAAGCAGAGCACTGCCGTGCGGCTATCTATTGAAAATCGAACTCGAACAAAAAGGCATTGAAGTAGTGGGTGATGTCGTCTTAGGAACAGTTCCACCAGATGCCCATAGTGTTGCCAAGCATTTATCACCGCCGCTCGCCGACATCCTGAAGTTAATGAACAAACCGAGTGACAACTGGATCGCTGAACTACTTTTCAAAACGATAGGTGCTGAAGTGGTCGGTGAACCCGGAACGTGGAGGAAAGGCAGGGAAGCGGTTACTAATTTTTTGAACGAGATTATGGGCGAACCGCCACCGCATCGGTTCGTTGACGGTTCCGGGCTTTCTCGGTACAACCTCCTCAACGCTGAATTGCTCACCAAGCTACTCGTCTATATGCACCACAATTTTGAGTTGATGCCGGAGTATCTGGCATCGCTTCCGATCGCTGGTGTTGACGGTACCTTAAGAAATCGGATGCAAGGTGTGTCCGCCGAAAAGGTATTACGTGCAAAAACGGGGACGTTAAGCGGCGTTTCTGCGCTTGCTGGTTACACCGTAACAGCAGACGGTGAGGTGTTTGCGTTCGGCATCCTCATCAGCCATTATGTTGGTCCGGCGACACCTGCACGGGATATCCAAGATAAAATCGGGAATTATCTGACCCAGTTCAGCCGTCTGGTTTCCCCAGGCACAGTTTCAAACAGCACCTATGACGCTGATAAAAAACTAATCAAACCGTGAAGTAATCTCCGGTGGTGGTTCTCCCACAACGGACTTGCCATCCTTCAACAACGGCTCAGCATTGCCCCACAAACGACTTCCATCATGCGAAAGCAGTGGTTCCGCGGAATACTGCGCAAGATACGCACGCCGCAGGTTGTTCGTGTAGTTCGTCCCGCTGCAGTGGAAATTGACGCTCGTAAACGCCACAATACTCCCCGCTGGCACGATAGCAGGGACACCCTTTTCCGGTCCGAAATAGCCCACCATATCGTTGCTCTCTTCGTCGCGGATGTGCTTTACCCATGAACGGACACCGATGTGGGAAAACGGCATCACGTAGACCGTGCCGTTCTCTTCGGACATATCATCAAGGGCACACCAACAGGTGAGGTACGGCTTGTGATCGGGATAACCGACGTACCCCGAATCTTGGTGCCAGCTAAACTTCATTCCCTCTTCTGCTCCCTTGACGACGTACTGTTCCCAAAAGAGATACGCCGTATCGCCTAAGGTCGCACGGCAGACATCCGCCATCAGGTCGCTGAACAGAAATTCGCGAAGTTTTGGCTGTTGCCTGAAGCAGTTTGAGACGAAATATCTTTTGCCGCGATGATTGAGACCGAGTACTTCTGTGTCCTGCCGCTCCATCTCAGCATCCGCCTGATTGATAAAGGTCCCGCACTCACCGCGAAGGAGTTCCAGCAGTGGTTCCGGGATAACACTCTCTAAAATAAAATAACCTTCCTCTTGGAATTGCTGTTTCTGTGCATCAGTTATATTCATAAACTCCTACCTATCACGTGTCGCTGACGAGGTGTTTTTGCTGGGGTGTTTCCCATATGGAACCTCGTCAGTAACATGGGAGTATAAATTCTATTCGATATCTACCTGACGGACGACCTGACCGTTGCTTTCCCAATACGTATGCTTTCCGGTGATGTAGTCCGAGTCCCCAGCGGGTTGGATGTTCCCTTTCGTATCAATGGCTCTGGAGACGACAGTATGTTCACCCTTCGATGGGCTGTTCCAATCAAGATGCCAGATTTTCCATGCGAATTCGGCATCCTCTTCCGGGTCTATCGTCGCTTTTTGCCATGCACCGCCATCAACACTCACTTCAACGGTCTTGATAGGTGCGCCCCACGCTGCACCGTAGATACGGTATTTATCACCGATGCGCGTTACTTTCGCCGCTAACGATTTCAACTTTGTTCTACCAACTGAGGTCTCCATCCAGACCGATTCACCATCAGGACGTTTCTCTTCACGCATTGTGACATAATCGCGTCCCATAAACCGCCCCATGTACCGGGTATCGCGCACCTCAATGCGCTTGAGCCATTTGACGCAGGCGATGCCATACCATCCGGGCGCGATTAAACGTAGCGGGGCACCGTTCGCGTGTGGTAACGGTTCACCGTTCATCTCATAACAGAGGAGGTTGGTGTCTTCCAGTGCATCTTCAACGGACATACTCCGTGCGAAGTTCTGACGCATCTTTACACCTCGTCGTTCCTCTTCTCCGACATCGTGTCCGAAGAAGATAACCTCAATCCCGTTTTCTTGGATACCAGCCTCCTTGAGGATCGGCGCGAGGGGTGTACCAACCCATTTTGCGTTACCAATAGCACCTGTGAACGTTGCAAACCCATGGTTGCCGGAGCATTCCAATGTAAAGGTTACCTCCTGCCGTGGACGCGCTTTAATGTCTTCAATCGTGAGCACCAGTGGGTTGTCAACCAAACCGCTAATCTCCAATTTCCACGTCGCGAGATCAACTTCAGGTTTGCCGTAATGTGAAACGTTGAAGAATTCATCGTTCGGTGTAATAAAGGTATCAAATTTGTCCCAATCCAGCAAGCCGCGCTTTGAAGGTGGTTCCGGCGGCTGATCTGCGAACGCAATAAGCACTTCACCCTCACGGCGTGGAAAAGCATAGACCGCCCACGGACTGAGCAGCAGCCCTGTAAGCGTTAGACCGCTACGTCGCAAAAAATCCCTACGCTCCATGGTATCTCCTCATTTTTAGACAAGTGCGATTTAAGCCTTCGTCGCCGCAATATAGTTAGCGTTAACCATTTTCCAATTGACGACATTTCCCCAAGCATCAACGTAATCAGCGCGTCGGTTTTGATAATTTAGGTAATAGGCGTGTTCCCAGACATCAAGACCGAGGATCGGGGTATGTCCCTTCATGAGCGGGCTATTTTGATTCGATGTTGAGTAAATTTGCAGTTTCTTGTTTTCATCAACGACAAGCCATGCCCACCCGGATCCGAAATGTGTTTTCGCGGCTTTGGCGAACATTTCACTGCCAGCATCAAATGAACCGAATGTGGATTGAATGGCTTCAGCAATCTTCCCTGTCGGTTCACTACCACCCGGAATCATAATACTCCAGAAAAGCGTATGATTGGCGTGTCCACCGCCACTATTGATAACGGCTTGGCGAATGTCCTTCGGCACTTTATCAATATTCCGAAGCAGCTCCTCAATTGACATGTGCGTCAAATCGTGGTGTCCTTTGATTGCCGCATTGAGTTTATTGACGTAGCCTTGATGGTGTTTCCCGTGATGGATCTCCATTGTGCGTTTATCGATGTATGGTTCAAGCGCATCGTGCGGATAGCGCAGTGCCGGTAGCGTATGACCATGGCTATGCGCTTGCTCGTGATGGTCTGCATAAAGACGCAGCGGACTGTTCGCAAGGAGCAGTCCTGCCACTGCAGTACTTCCCTGAATTAAAAAATTTCTACGATCCATGAGTTCTCCTCGTCCTGCTATTTTGGATAGCATTTTACAGAAATTGTGGGTTTGTGTCAAGATATAATTCAGTTGATTTTTGGTCGAGAAATGTGGTATATTGATTTGCGACATTACTACAAAGGAGAACTACTTTATGCCTGAATTAGATCGGCTTCAACCTATTGAACTCCGCGATATTTGGCCGAACGAAGCAACAGACTTTACACCTTGGTTAGCGGAAGAGGAAAATCTTAATCTACTTGCGGAAACATTAGGTTTCGGACTTGAACTTGAAGATCAAGAGCTAAATGTTGGAGACTTCCAAGCGGATATTCTGTGTCGTAATACTGAAGACAGTTCACGGGTACTTATTGAAAATCAACTGACAAGGACAGACCATAAACATCTGGGTCAAATTCTGACATATTCGGTAGGCTTGGATGTTCACACAGTTATATGGGTTGCGAAGGAGTTTCGAGAAGAACACCTCGCAGCATTTGACAAGCTAAATGAAATTACAGATGAACGCTTTCGGTACTTTGGAATAGAGATTAAAGTATGGCGAATTCGTAATTCTGCCCCGGCCCCACAATTTGAAATCGTCTCTAAGCCCAACGATTGGAGTCGGACCGTGAATCGGCAAACAAGACACATACCTCCAGAGGAATCGGAGGCGAGGCAATTGCGGGAAAAATACTGGTTAAAACTGGGTGAGTATCTACGTGAGATAGGCAGCCCAATTATAATTGGAAGACCCCAACCCAATGGTAATTCCGTGTTCCTAGGCATTGGTCGCAGTGGATTTAGGTTACACATATCAATGAATCCAACAGGAAATCAAATTAGGGTTGAACTTGATATATTCAACCCAACAGGTGCTCCGCCCCATGCTACAACTTATTACCAATTATTAAAGCAACAACAAGAAGAAATTGATCCTAACTTTAATGGAGAACCCGAATGGAGAGAAACTTCAAACCGAGTGACACTGTACAAGAATGACGTGAATCCAATAAACGAAGCAGATTGGCGAGACCAACACAAATGGTTTGCCCTAAATCTTGAAAAGTTTTATGAAGTTTTCCGCTGTCGCATCAAAGCACTCAATGCTGCTGATTGGGAACCACCAGAAGATGAGGATGACGAATAAACGTAAAGAAACAACCAATGAAAAACAAAGACACCTTCCACATCCTCGCATTAGATGGCGGCGGCACCCGCGGCATATACACCGCCCAACTGCTCGCCAAAATTGAACAGGCTTTTGGAACGCGTATCAAAACCTGTTTCGATCTCATCGCTGGGACAAGCACAGGTGCTATTATCGCCGGTGCTGCTGTTTCCGACATCCCGATGCAAGATATTGTCGAACTTTTTGATACCGAGACACCGCACATCTTCCGAAGGCGATGGTATCGCATTCCGTTATTTTTGAGTAAATATCCAAGCGAACAACTCGCCAAGGTTATTGCCAAGCATATTCCGGCAACGCCTCTCGGTGAAATAGCAACACCATTAATGATAACAAGTTCGGAAATCGCCAGAAGTGAAGTTCACATTTTTAGATCCAATTATGGAAGTCACGATTCGGAGGGTACGCCCACCACAAGTAAAGAGGTCTGTTTACGAGACGCTATCCTCGCCTCCTGCGCTGCACCCATCTTTTTCGCGCCAAAATCTATTGATAATCTCTTGTTAGCAGACGGCTGCTTATGGGCAAACAACCCTTCCACAATTGCCGCCACAGAGGCACTCTCAGCGTTTAGAAAAGAGCCACGAGAAATTCGGATGCTATCCATCGGCACAGGACATTCGACAAACATGTATCAGCAGAGACGAGGCTGGGGGTTCATCACCGGATGGGGGGGTGTAAAACTAACCTCATACGTGATGACATTGCAAGCCCAAGCATCCGCACATACAGCGAAACTGTTGCTAAGGGGCAATTATTTACGCGTCAGTCCAGAAATTGGTCGTTGGGAGATAGATAACCTCACGCAGTTGGACACCCTCAAATCTCTCGCCGAGCGCGATTTTGAGAGACACGCCAAAGAAATTAGGACGTTTATTTCCGAAGCGTCTGAATAAAATACAAGGATTACGTCAAAGCGTGATTCTCATGCATTTTTAACCCCAATTTAGACCCGCCGATATACTTTTCTGTTAAAAAATTGACTTTTTATGTTGCAAAATGTATAATGCAGGAGAATGTGACAAATTTTTCCGTTTTGAGAAGTGAAGGCAATTTCTTGTTTCGCTAACGAGAGGCTAAGCACCTCAAACTTCATCCATTAACAATCCCATCTCCAATTTTGTCTTGGAATAGGATTTAACTGGACCCAATAAGGAGAAATTTTCATGGAATCCCTCAAGCGCGCAGAGGCATTCAATTGTCGGTGAGACCTCACAGAGGCAAAGGTAAATGATGCTATCAGAGATGGCGTGACTTTTCACGCCATCTCTGATAGAATACACCTCATTATACAACCACATATTTTGAGGTGAACCATGACGAAA
>JAJECN010000057.1 GCA_022821965.1 Candidatus Poribacteria bacterium | reverse complement strand
AGAGACAGGGGCATTCAGTGTTAGTGATGTCGCTGCAGTAATACGCGGTTCCTGTGTATCGTAAACGA
Organism: Candidatus Poribacteria bacterium; assembly: GCA_022821965.1. GTDB lineage: Bacteria > Poribacteria > WGA-4E > WGA-4E > WGA-3G > WGA-3G. The sequence goes on along the minus strand of JAJECN010000057.1, from coordinate 194,333 downwards.
ACTGACGATAAACGACATCGCCCTGCCTTCCAGCATTATCAATCGGTGTAATGGTGACGGTATAGCGACCATCGGCACTCCCATCAGTTGGAAGAACGATCGGAGACCACGTCAATTGATTCTCGCCAGTCGCTGTCGTAATACCAGGGGCAGGAATGCCACTCGGACTGGTAACAGTGATAGTTGAGCCACCATCGCCTAAGGCGATGCCAACACCGCTCAAATCGGCGAAAGTAGCCACGATATTAGTGCCTGTCCCGTTAACATAAACGATCGTCCCCACCTTGCCATCAATAAGAACAGAACTGACTGCTGGCAAGTCAACATCAACCCGGAACCGATAAACGAAAGGCACTGTACTTTGATTTCCAGCCAAGTCTTGTGGTGTAATTGACAGTGTATATTCACCGCGCTGCGTCAAGGCTTGGAAATTGAGCGTCAAAACGGCTTGTCCATCGTCAACTCGGTTGACAGGAATAACGGTCTCACCTGGTCCCGTCAACGATACAACCGTCGCTCCAAAATCAACATCACCCGCGGTCTCATCAAACGCAACAGTTATCTGACCAGCAGAATCGGCAATATCTGTGGTGCGATCCTCAGCAAGTAGCATCGGGGATTCGGCTGCTACTTGGACACTTTCAATCGCAGGAAATTGGGTATCTAAAACGACCAGGAATTCTTGTGTAAAACTTTGCCCGGTAAAATCGACAAACGTCGCAGTTACCGTATATTCACCATCTGCCCTTCCATCACGTGCGACAGGTGCTGCAGCAGTCCAAGTTAACAGGTTGCTCACTTCATCATGCTCAAGGTCTTCCTGCCGGACTAAAGCACCTTGAGAACTTCTAACAGTCAGCGTCGAAGCATCAAAATCAATCCCTGCGCCGATGTAATCAGTGATTTCGGCTGTAATCGTCGCCAAACTGTTAACTGTTGTAGTTTCAGGTATTGTCAGTCGGATTTCGGGTTCATGCTTTTGACTGATAAGGTAGAATTCGCGCACGGAGGTTATGCCGCCGTTGCCTGCTCGGTCGGTGGGGGTTATCTCAATTCTATAAGTGCCATCATCTGAACCGTCTAAAGCAATCGGTTCCGTGAGCGTCAGCGTGATTGTATCCCTGCCATTACTCGTTATATTCACGTTCACGGGTACATATTCGTCCACTGTTGCATCAAAGCGAGTCAGTTTGATAGGAGGATCAGTACGCTCAATGAATCCGATACCGCTGGTCGCCTCATCAAGTTTCACCTCAACCTGCGATAATTCTGAGACGGTCTCATTGGCAGCTGGCGTTGTAGAGATGAGTGTTGGCGGCTGCGTGTCGTAGATAAGCCGGTAATTGTAAACCTTGGTATTGCCGAGGATGTCCGTCGCCTGAACGTTGAGTATATAGCGTCCATCTTGGCTTCCATCTTGACTCACAATCGGTTTATCCAATACATAAGTTAGCGTGTCGTTCTCTGCGTTAGGGAAAGACTTACCTGCAAGCGCATTGATGCCATCTTCTCCGGGAGTACCAAACACAATTCGGGAGATTCCGCGTCCACTAACAAGACTAACCCCTACGCCTTGCTCACCTTCCACATTTGGATCATCATCATTAAAAGCAGCGACAAACTGAGTAACTGGGAGATTGTAGTAGACTGTGTCCCCGACAAGATTAAACGTCTCACCGCCCTCCGCTGGACTTAGTGAGACAAGTTTCGGTGCAAGATTGTCATAGAGAAACGATACTTGAACCGGCGAAGCCGGGTTACCCGCCCTATCAATTCCAACAATCTCAATGGTATATTCACCATCTTGGAGACTATCTCTTCCCAACAATGGCGATAATAAGTTCCACCGAATTTTGGTTGCAGAAACGTTCGTTTGTCTACCCAACACAACACCATTGGGTCCTGTGAGACGAACAGTAGAAGCCAAGAGATCAACGCCGCCTTCGAGGTTATCACTGAGTGTCGCTTCAACATAATTGAGCCGTTGATTAACACCAGCACCAGATGTAATCGCCCCTCTATTGGTAGCAACGCTTGTGACACTCGGTGCTACATTATCAAAGGTAAATCGCCTCACTTCTTGCTCGGTGTTCCGGGCTTTATCTGTTAGGGTAATAACTATCGCATAACTTCCATTTTCAGCAGGTGTATCCAGTGGGTTCTCTAAAGTATAGGTGAGTACCGTAGCATTCTCATTGTAGGTAAGGGAACCAGCCACCGCAATGCCTCGCGAATTTACCAAGACGATACCCGTTTGATTTCCACCGATTCCACCGAATTCAAGTGTGCTTCCTTCATTTACCCGCGTTACTGTAATCGCGTTGAGAAATTCCTTGATGAAGCTGCCATCGGTAAGTGCCAGACCTGCGTCGTCATTCGCATATACGCTGGAAAGACGTGGAGCACTCGCATCCAAAGTTGCTTGTGCAGTTAATTGACTCGTGTCTGCCTCGCCAGGATTGAGTTCAACTCGGATAGCATAGACCCCATCTGGAAGTTTGGCACCGTTAACGGTTCCATCCCAGCTGACTCTAATAGTAGTCTGGCCCTCTAGCACGATGCCTTGGCTAATAACACCTTGGCTGACGAAAGTATCACCTTCACCCGGACCGGTAGTTCCCACTTTAATGACATACGGGTCTCCGTCATCATCCTCATCAACGCTAAAGATAATCAGCAACTTATTCTTATCATCCGCACCGCCCCTGAAGCCATCTGCATCAACGGACAGACCGGTCAATCCCGCCCAAACGTTAGGAGTTATCATTAAGGCTGCAAGACAGATAAAAATTTGAAAAAAGAGAAAATTCACCACACCCAAGCGGATTGGGAATTTGGTGGAAGGGTAATCTCCACCATCACGTCGATTTCGACCTTTGTGTATCGACTTGCAAATTACGCCATACATATTTTTATTTTTTGACACTCGTTTCTCCCTGCTTGTCGCGCCCCGAAGATCGTCAAACTTCGCGGATTCGCGTTAAGTCACAGTTTTCCCGGACAGGTTCCGCACCCTGCCGCGGTGTCCGCACCCCCACGCCTCAAATACTAAAATGAGAGGCATCCTGCAAACGCATTTTGCGCACACGTGAACGCGCCTCTGGCGTTGAAAGGAGTGTGTTGACAATTTCTCCGTATCTATTCACTGATTTCAATTATTTAATTTCACGTTCTTAGGGAACAGACGTGTGACAATCCCCTTTACTTTAGATTAGACGCAAAAATTTTAATTAGGTTGATAAAATTATAGAAAGCCCTGCGGAATACAATACCGCTACAAGGCGCGGTTGATTGTAAACCGCGCCTGCAACTTTTAGAAATGCGTTCTTAACCAATATCCCCATCGGCAACCATTGTTAACAGAGCGGAATCGTCTACGGCAAGCGGTAAATTAATCTTCGCACGCTGTCGACTCGATTGATACGTCGCAAAAATGAGCTCAGTCGCCTGAAGTGCTTTGCGTCCGCTGAGTTCCGGTTCACGTCCCGTCTTCACACCGTGGATGAGATCCAAAATAGAAAGTATTGTCGCATCGCTCTCGGCGACCAAGCCGGTTAAGTCAGGTACTTCCCATCCGGCCCCACCTTCGCGCAGCATTCGCAACGGTGATCCACCACCACCAACGTCAATGATGCCTTCCGTACCGATGAGACGATTGCCGAAACCTCCTAAAGACGTACCACCCGTCGCGAGTAGACCTTCAACGCCATTCTTCCAGCGTATCCACGAGACCCCACTCGTCTCAACCTGAACACCGAAGACAGTTTTTTCTTCCGCTACATCTATTTGACCGATAACCCAATCAACAGGTTCGTCATTATTGTAGAAAAAGAACATATCAAACCAGTGCGTCCCCCAGTCAAGTAAATTCGGGCACGCCCCTTCAAGCCGTCGTAATTCACCGATAGCACCCTCGTTTGCCAAGCGTTTCGCCTTGACAAATTGGGCACCGAAACGGCGTTGGTGACAAAACGTTATCACCACGTTGTTATCAACACACGCTTGATAGAGTTCTTTGGCATCGCCCCAAGTAGGTGCCATCGGTTTTTCACAATGGATGGCTTTAATCCCGCTATTGGCAGCAGCGATTACCATAGCCTTATGGAGTCCTATCCACGTACAGACGCTCACAAAATCGAGCGTCTCTGTGTCCAGCATCTCCTGATAGTCTTCGTAGGTGTTAGGCACCTCAAACTGCTCTGCAAAATCGTTTCGCGCATCTTCAACTGGATCAGAACAGGCAACTATATCTACATCTGGGGAGGCTTGATACCCGCGTGCATGCGAGCGTCCGCGTCCACCACAACCAATAACGCCTGCTTTAAAAGTGGTTTCCATATAAATCTTCCTTTCATTACGACTCTCTTAAAGTCCCCTACCCCCCTGATAAGGGGGGATATGGGGGGTTGGGGATTTAGGGGGTTACATACAATCAAATAACAACTTTTCAGCAAAATATACCTTTTCTCTGGTCAATCTGCGTAAGTTCTAAGTTAACTGATTTACAAGTGTCTCATCTAAATGGATGCCATCAGCGAGATGGATTTCTCGCTGACGGTACGCGCGTTCACCGGGGATAAGTATCTCTTCAACGCCTGTCTCTCGCCGATTCGCCTTGACGCGAGTAATAAGTTTATCAACTTCTGTTTTGAATTGCGCCAACGGCACGAAACAGGTCGGATTCAGGGCAATGATGAGTAAACCGTAGTTTGCACCGGGGGGTGGGATTGTTGCGGCGTTCACCAACGCCCCAGCAAGGATTTGTGTGATGAGGGCAAGTCCAAATCCTTTATGTCCACCAAACGGACGAACGCTCCCTTTCAACGCCGCGTCTGCATTCGTTGTTGGTTCACCATCTGGATCAAATGCGAGTCCTTCAGCGATTGGAGTGTCCCCCTGCATAGCAACGAGCAGATCTCCGTTGGTAATCGCAGCGGTAGACATATCAAATAGGAGTGGTACCGTGTTAGAAGGGATTCCAACGGCGATCGGATTTGTTCCCAAAATGGCTTCCGTACCGCCTTCAGGGGTAATTCGGGGCAGACAATCAGCAAAGAGCAACCCAATAACATCCGCCTTCCGCGCCATATCAACATAGTATCCTGCCATACCACAATGCGACGTATTGTAAACACCTACAATGCTTGCGCCGGTCTGCTTCGCACGCGCAATTGCGAGTTCCATTGCACGATACGCGACAAGGTAACCGGGTTGGTTTCCACCGTTAACTCGGACACATTGACCTTTCTCCTTGTCAACCTGTATGTCAGCCCGTTCTCCCTGCTCATAGCGGCTTTTAATGCCGGGCAACCGGATAAAGCCGTGTGTTTTTCGCCCGCGGAGTTCCGCTTCCAATAAGATATCTGCGATAATAGTGGCATCCGTTGGTGACATACCACTTTCCGCTAAAAAAGTCTCAGCGAGTTGCCGCGCATCAGCAATCGAAATATCCACGTTTTTACTCCATTTCTTCGTTCCAGCAATTTATACTATAGTTTGGACAGTTTTCCTCCAAATTCAGGCACTGTTTCCACCACATTTTTGGGTTTTCTGAGCGGTACAGACACAAACGCAACTCACAGCCGATGCACAGCCCCGTAGGGGCGATATGTCTATAGAAAAGGTCTCCCCCGCGCAGCTAAGTCCCGTAGGGGCGGCATTGCTTCGCAGAGAATCGCTAAAAAATTGTCCAAAGTTTAGTATTCTATAGAAGAGGATACGGCCAATGAATTCCACGCTGTCCCGAGAACCCCGGACCAACAGATGGACTATACGTCCGATCGGGCAACCCAACGAGGGTGTCACCCTGAACCCAATTTATATCTGTCCCATAGAATTCATCAACAAGAAGGTTCGTCAACCGATCTCGGACCTTAGCGTGTTCCTGTGAATCCGCGAGATCATTTAATTCCTTCGGATCCGCTTGCAAGTCGAAGAGTTGCAAGCAATTCCCGACAGCATAGTAGATGAGTTTGAAACGACCATCATGAGTCATCCGAGTTGCCTCCATATCCTCACCATCACCATATTGTCCATACAACCATTCTCGTCTTTCTTCGCCTATCATCGAAATACCTTCAACTGTGTCGGGGATGTCGAGTCCAGCGAGGTCCAGTAATGTCGGCATTACATCCTGCCACCCAACAAGCCGTTCATCAATGCGATGGTGTCCCACTCTCTCATCGCCTGCAACCCCCACTAATAGCATCGGCACATTGGCAGAATCTTCATAAAAGAGCCGTTTTGCCCAAAGCCCATGGTTGCCGAGCATATCACCGTGATCAGAGGTAAACAAGAGAATCGTGTTGTCCAATAGACCCTCTTCCCGCAACGTACCGATAACCACACGAAGCTGATGGTCGATGTGTGTGCAAAGCGCATAAAACGCTTGGCGCGCCGATCGAATCAAATCCTCCGTAAAATGTGCGTATTTTCCTTGTATCAATTTTAGCGTGAATGGCAACTTTTCTGTATCCTGTGCCCATTCACCACAATAAGGCATATCTACATTAATATCGCGGTACATATCCAAATAACACTGAAGTGGAGCCAAGGGTGGATGTGGATGACAATAGGAAAGATACCAAAATCCAGGACGGGTCGGGTCCCGCCTTTTAATCATCCGTACCATCTGTTGTGTGGTCCAGTTTGTCTGGTGACAGTCCTCAGGAAGGTGCCACGGTCTGTTAAGATAGTCATTATTGGACATGCCATGTGCGAACTGTTGACCAGCATAACCTCTATCGCCAAGGAACAACTCGTAGTCATCTATCGAACCATCCTGAATCCGACCTTCTTCTGCTAACATCACATCGTCAAATCCGATGCGACTGCGTTGGGGATAGACATGTAACTTGCCAGCAGCATAAGCCTGATAACCAGCCTCCCGAAATGTTTGAGCAAGTGTCGGAAGACCGTCTAAACTTAAACTCTCGTCGAAACGCGGTGCTCTACCCGTCATTAATGTCTTTCGCGCCGGAGCACACACTGGACACTCACTGTAGCCACGTGTGAAGCGCGTCCCGCTACGTGCAAGCGCATCTAAGGTTGGCGTTTGAATAGTGGGATGCCCACTAACCCCCAATAGAGAATTTGGCAAATGATCCGTTGTAATTAGAAGCACATGCGGTTTATTGCTCATCTTTTAATCTTTTTCCACAGTTTGGACAATTTCTGTTGCGTTCATGCCTGGTTCGCAAACATTTCTGGGTTTTCTGAAAGTTTCTCACACAAACCCAACTCGTAGAAAAATAAACTCGGATACACCAAAGCGCAGCTCCAGCGGGGCGAAATGTTTATAGAAATACCGGACCCCCATGGCACAGGTTTCCCCAGAGGGGCGAAATGTGTATCGTCCTTAAAATTGTCCAAAGTTTACTATAATTTAGATGTTGACTCATGTATTTAATGATGCTATACTTTACCGCAAGTTTGGTTGGTAGTCAAGATGTATTTGTTTTAACCCGTACTGTAGGCGCGGTTCTTTTAACCACGCAGAAATACCCAAGGAGGTACTACAGATGGCGAACGAAAAACACGACCTAATTGAATATCCGGTTCAAGATAATGTTCGGCTACAAGCATACTGGCGCGACGACGCTGGTGGACGCGGTCCTGCGGCTTCTTTATACGTCCATGACGATGAAATTATGCGCTTCGACTGTTTCGGTGGCGATAACGGACATTGTCACTTTAATTTACGGCAGACACGCGGCAGAAGGTGGATGTACCCAGAAGGCTCATTTCAAGATCACATTCAGCAGAGCCTGTTCGATCTCCGTACAAATCTAAACTTCTGTCTCCAGACCCATCAAGACGAAAAGGTTCAAGAGGTACAGATAGAACAAGGGAGCTTAGAACAAGCAGCCCAACAGATGGAAGCACATTTGTTAGTGCTCGCTGACAAACTGCAGGGCGATACTGCCTGAAAAATGGCTATCGGTTATCGGTGGTCGGTAGTCAGTTAATCATGTAGCAGTCAGAAACGTTTTCCACGCCACGACGCATGACTGAAAACCGAAAGCAAGCGCAGCAGAGCGAACCAACTACTGACATGTTTCCCGCTCGGCGCAAGGATAAAAAACATGAAAGTCGTGACCGCGGCGGAGATGCGTCAGATAGATCAGGACACTATTGAAGGTATCGGCATTCCCGGTATCGTTCTTATGGAAACTGCCGGGAACGCCATCGTCCGCGCGATTGAACAGCATTATCCAACGTGCCAACGGATTGGTATCCTTACCGGTAAAGGCAATAACGGTGGCGATGGAATTGTTATCGCACGCCAACTCGCACATATCGGACGTGATGTGCACCTCTTCCTGGTCTCTCCGCAAGAAAGTTTTACAGGAGAGGCACATATCAATCTCCAAATTGCAAAAAATCTGGGGTTACAAATTGAAGAAATCCTGACGGATCGGGAAACTTCTTTGAATCGCATAGCGAGTTGCGAACTTTTGGTAGATGCTATTTTTGGCACAGGATTGCGTGGTGCCGTGCGTGATCCAATTGTCGCTGTAATCAACGCTATCAATCACCTTCCTACACCTATTCTTTCTGTTGATTTACCCTCCGGTTTGGACGCGGATACGGGACAACCATTAGGCACTTGCGTACAGGCAGATCGAACAGTAACGATAGGCTTGCCTAAAAGAGGACTGCTGATGCATCCGGGTGCTGAACTCACTGGCAAATTGGAAGTGGTTGACATCGGCTTCCCAGAGCAGGTTGTAGACGCACAAAATATTAAGGTCCACTGGACAACAGCAACACAGGCATCACAATGGGTACCGCCACGTCCTGCTGCCTCCCACAAAGGAAGTTATGGGCGCGTCCTTGTCGTCGCTGGCTCGACAGGCATGACAGGTGCTGCCGCCCTCGCAAGCGAAGCTGCCTTACGTGCCGGGGCTGGATTGGTAACACTCGCCACACCGAAACATCTCAACCCAATCTTAGAAGGTCTTCTGCCGGAGGTGATGACCTTGCCGCTGCCAGAAACGGAAGCGGGGAGTCTAACAGTATCTGCGACTTCAGCCATCCTCGAATTTGCCGAAAAAACGAAATCTGTTCTCGCAATTGGGCCCGGACTTTCACAACATCCAGAAACAGTCTTATTTGTTCATCAATTGATACGCGAGAATCGGGAGCAGGAACTCGGCTTACGGATGGTCATCGATGCGGACGGACTGAACGCCCTCGCGCAAGATAGAAACATCCTCTCATTACTCGACAGAGAGACGGTACTCACACCACATCCCGGTGAGATGGCACGGTTAACGGATGCCTCAGTATCTACATTAGAAAAGGACAGGATCCACACCGCCCAGCAGTTTGCAAGCGAACACAGTTTAACGCTTGTATTTAAAGGGGCACCTACCGTTAGCGCGGACGCAAATGGGGAGGTGTGGATCAATTCCACCGGCAATCCCGGCATGGCAACAGGGGGCATGGGCGATGTCCTGACAGGTGTCATCGCCGGGTTGATAGCGCAAGGAATTGCAAGCAAAAGAGCAGCCGCACTCGGTGTCTATCTACACGGATTAGCCGGAGACCTTGCCGCTGAAGCGTTAGGGATGCATGGACTCATCGCAAGCGATGTCCTAAAAGCAGTGCCACAAGCAATCGCTTCCTTTGAAAAATTGTCCAAAGTTCAGTAAACGAACCGCAAGGAACATTAAAAACACAAGGAGGAATTATGGAACTCGGATTGACTGGAAAAGTTGCAGTCATTACTGGTGGGAGCGAGGGAATCGGTAAAGGTATCGCGCGCCGTTTATGTGAAGAGGGTGCGAAAGTCGCAATTTGCGGGAGACGCGAAACGGTCTTGGAGGACGCGGCTGAAGAGATCCGCACACAAACCGGTGGCGAAGTCCTCGCAATCCCTGCAGACGTAACGATACCAGCAACGTTAGAGAACTTTATCGGACAGACCGCAACCCATTTCGGAAAGATTGATATTTTAGTCAATAACGCAGGTCGTTCAGCAGGCGGGGACTTTGAAACCATGAACGACCAAGCATGGTACGAGGACTTGGATCTCAAACTGATGGGAGCGGTTCGTTGTGCGCGGTTGGTGATTCCACACATGAAAAGCAATGGGAGCGGTAGGATTATCAACATCACGCATCCGGGTGGGAAACAACCCAGCGCGGGTTCCTGTCCGACCTCCGTAAGTCGTGCCGCTGGCATCGCCCTGACGAAGGCACTCTCCAAAGAACTCTTACCTCACAACATCTTGGTTAACACCGTCTGCTTGACCTCAATTAAAAGTGCTCAGGGGGAACGCGCGTGGAAAGCCGCGGGTTCGCCGGGAACACTTGAAGAATATTGGGAGGAACGCGGTGCGGAGCACCCCCTTGGGCGTCTCGGTGAACCGAGTGAAGTAGGTAATCTCGTCGCCTTCCTTGTTTCTGACTGTGCATCGTTTATCACTGGAACAGCGATCAACATTGACGGCGGACTCTCAGCAGTGGTTTAACTTTATAGGGTGAGGTCCCTGTGCCTCGCCACGGGATAATGGTATAGAGAAATCGGGCGGCTCCTATTCTCTGGACCGCCCTTATATTTTGCAATTATTAATGGAGGACAACATGGAAATCTATAAAATTTACCCTGTCCCAGCGGCAGATGCATCAACTGCCTTTCAAATTGAATTGGATCCGCGTGCTATTGCTGCCGCAGAAGAACTCGAAAACAGCGGTGCACAAGGCACCGAAAGAGAAGAAATCCTACAGAAACATCTCGGCACCGATTATGAAAAAGGTTATCAAGGCACGGCATGGGGGTTGCACGGTATCTCCGAAGGTTTGACCCCCGCGCAATTAGCGGTCTTATTGGAAGCACACGGCGAATACCTCGACCCATGCGCCGAACGCGAGACCTTCGACCACAGCCTGATGGTCAACGTTGAAGAAGAGTTAGCATCCCAATTGGAGGATATCCCCGCGTCCGTTTTAGAGGCAATCGTTGAGGAATATAAAACTGAACTGTTAGGCGCGTAGAATACGGTTTCCTATAAACTCCCCACTTCCGCTTCCGCTGACGAGGATTGTATCCTCGCCTCCCTATAAACCCCACCGCTGGCGAAGGTGTTTTCGCTGGGGTGTTTCTGCGGATTTCCGCTAATATCCTCGCCTCCCTATAAACCCACTTCCGATGGCGAGGATTCTATCCTCGCCTCCCTGTGATGTCCAAGTAATTGTATATTTTCCGGGAACCTTTCTCGAAAGCGGGTGTGCAATCCAATAACGCGATTCCGAAAAGCGATGTTTGCTGCGAAAACTCAGAGCAGGAACTATAGCAGCCCACGTAAAAAGTTATTATTAACTCTGTTAATAAGGAACATCAATATGAAATCAGTTATTATTGGATCAGGCATTTTTCTTTTCATCATCTCTGCGGGTGCAGGAACATTTGTTGAGACCTTCGATGGTGGGAATCTGGAAGAGTGGCAGGAAATTACTATACTGGGTGTCGCGCCCGCTTCTTGGAACATCCTTGATGGTGAACTTCAAGCAATAGCTAAGGATGGTGATGTGATCCACTTGCTCACAATTGGTGATGAGGAATGGCAAGATTACGACATCGAATTTGATGTTAAGCCTCTCGAGAAACATGGGCGCGGTAATATTGCGATTGCAGCGCGGATTGATAGGATTTGGGGAGTCGTATGTGTAATTGGCGACCTACCCTTCCCCGAAGCAGGATCAAGGGTAACCTGCTTTGGAGGTGATTTGGAGGGCAATATGTTTGTACGCTTCAAAAGTGAACTCACCCCATTGTTAAAAGTGGGGGAATGGTCTCATCTGAAGCTAAGGGTTCATGGAAAACTCTTGAGTCTCTGGATTAATGAAAAGCAAGTCCTGAATTCAATAGTGCTGGAACAGGTAGCACATCCTCCGGATTTTCCCATGGGCAAGGTGGGTTTAGGTCTCGCGAATTATATAGCGAAATTTGATAATTTTATCATCACCGGCGACACTATCCCGAATAAGGGTAGGTTATCAGTAACACCAACAAAAAAACTCGCGATGACATGGGTAAGTTTGAAGAACTTGTAAACAAAAGGAGATTTTGAATATGCCAAAAATAATCTTACGACTGAAGGCCCGCGTCCGGCTGTACACGACCACAACCTTCCTGATTACTATTCTATTGATCCTGACCTCAGTTACTTTTGCAGATGAAAATCAATTTCTGTTTCACCTCAAAGATCTCAAAGACCCCGGCAGTTTGGCAGTGAAACTTCAAGACACACGCGCCGTAGTATCCAAACCTATAGTTGCGCAACTCTCTGCCAAGACCCAGCGATTATTAGACGAATATGATGGTATAAGTAACCCTTCCCCGGCTCTTCAGAAAGCACTCCTCGACGATTTGAACCGATTGCTCCAGGTTCCCTCCCTCTACGAAGCACAACATCTCGCGAATATCGAACTCAGCGGACAGACGCAGGAACTCCTGGCGCAAAACCCACAAAGCGGAGAAGTATTGGTTCGTTTAAACCGTCTCCTTCTGGCAGATGTCTATCCTTATGAATTAGCCCCACCTTCGGAAAAACAGAATCCCGACGATTCAACAGGAATTGAGAGATGCAGAGAGAATTTAAGGCAGATAAAACTCGCCCTCGAAAACTACCGCGCTGAGGCAGATGGAGAACCACAGTGGCTCTCCGAACTGGCTCCACAATATCTGGAGGAAAAAGTGCTACTCTGCCCTGCAGATACAACAGTAGGCACCCCTGGGGTTCTCACTGAAGACGGATCTGACCCGACGCTGCCGTGTAGTTATCTTTATCAATTTCGACCTGATCAGAAAACAGGACAGGAATTTCTGTTGGAAATAGAAGGCGATATGCTCCCTATAGTGCGCTGCCAACACCATCTACTCAACCTAAGCGTCAGTGGAAAAATCTATCGTAATGGACCGCAGAGAAAAATTTATAATGAAACAGCAATATCTGTGATTTCCACTCAAACGCAACTCCCGACAGATTTACCCGAAGAAGTCAGGAAGCAGGTAGAAGAGCAGCTTCTCAAAGGTGGTAATAACAACGTAAAAAGAAACATCTTTCAATTCCAAATCCACCCCTCGGACAACCCACAAGCGAAACTCAAAGAACAACTCGGCGAGGCGTTTCTTGAGTCACCAGAGGGAAAAGCACTGCTTAAGCAATTGGCACCAGTATTGCCCGCGTCCATAGATCAAGAGGAATTGGCACTACTATTGGGGAAACCGATGCCAGACATCGCGCTGACGAACCTTTCAGGGAAACCAGTTAAGTTAGAAACACTCCGCGGTAAACTTGTCCTTGTGAACCTTTTTTCAACAGATTCTACCACCTGTGGACCGAAGTTAAAGCAGTTAGAGAGGCTGCTTGCAAACTACGACACCACCCAACTACAAGCGGTTGGCATTAGCACCGATGATTCCGCGAAAGCGATTGAGGCGTTTAAAGAAAAGCACCAACTTTCGATACCCCTCTGGATGGATAAAAACGACCAGACGCGGACGTTCCTCAATATACAGTCACTCCTCAATAAAGATGCGTCCGAACCACAATCGGAACTCATAACGCTCCTTTTAGATGAGGAACTGGTTGTCAAAGATGTGTTTATAGATTTCAATTCACAAACTCTTTCGCAGAAGATTAAGAATCTACTTGCGTCCAAAGAGTAGCAAACCAAAATTGTAAGTGTGGTCGTAAAGGACATATCATATATGAATGCTTCAAAGATTGTTAGCGCAGAACACTATGCCAAGCGAATCGCTATCGTAGCACAAAGGTGCTTCATTTCACGCCTTATTTTGGTCGCGACTATTGCTTTAAGTTTTACTTGCGTCGAAACCACGTTAGCTCAGAAAATACTCAAACAAACCGGATTTGAGGACCAGGCCGTAGGTAAAAAAGAAGATACATTTCAAGCATCTATTGACCCCGTCAAAACCGGCAAAAAATCGCTTGCGATTTTCTTCAAGGAGCAGGGAAGACTTCGCATGTTGTCTTACAAATTAGAGACTGACAAACCTATCATTTCGGTTGAATTTTGGGTCTATATTGAGAGAGGTAAACAGTCTTTTGCTATTAACATCAATTCTGCCGAGGAACCATTTGATAATAATGCTGGGGGCCCCTATGTTGACTGGCAAGCAGGCATCGTCCGCTACCATGTCCATCACGGAGATCCGTGGCGAAAGATAGACGATTTTCCCGTTAATACGTGGAATTACGTTCGGATCGTCTCCAATTTTGAGAAAAGCGTGTTTGATTTTTATATGGGGAACAGCAGAAAAACCGCTTTAACTTCACAACCGAAAAAAGATCTTCCGTTTCAGAACGCCGCACTCAAGCCTCGTGCGAAATGGTTTCTTTTCCTCGCTTGGGCAATGACAGCTCGCGGTTATGTGGATGATTTACTGATTTATGAAGGTGGAGAGCCGCTAAATCTTGCTGTCACTCCGACTGCAAAACTTGCTACGTTCTGGGGACAACTCAAACAATAACGGCAGAACCCGTGTCTGATGATCCGAAATGGAATAGAATGAAAAAGTCCCGCTATCTCGCTTTGTAGGACAGCAATAGGTTCTCCATCGTATCAGGAGGCTCCTAAATGTTAACGACACTAATTCAGAAAGAGATGATGCACCATATCTTGAGCGTCCGATTTGTCGCGCTCCTGTTAATGTGCCTCCTGCTTATTCCGCTCACGCTTTCTATTAATTACCGAAACTATCAGCAAGACTTGGTGGATTACCAAGAAGCGGTTAAACTGGCGAACATCGAAGAAAAGACAGTAAACCCGAAGATGCCACTGGAACCAGAGATTGAAGTTTCCAAACTCTTTCTTAAACCGACACCTTTGAGTGTCTTCGCAAAGGGGTTAGGCGATTCACTCCCGAGCTACTTTGGGATGACGCGTAATGGAATCACACAGGGACCACCATCCACGTTTTCTGCGCCTCTTTCTCAACTTTTAGGACATCTCGACTTCCTATTTGTGGTAGGTACCGTCTTCAGTCTGCTCGCGCTTCTGTTCACATTTGATGCAGTTGCCGGGGAGCGGGAGGCAGGTACAATTCGGATTACCCTATCAAACGCTGTGCCGCGCGATCTCTTTTTGTGGAGCAAGTTAATCGGTGGCTACCTTGTGTTTGTTGTTCCATTTCTGATGTCGTTTCTATTCGGCTTACTCCTGCTTGTCTGGCAAGGCTTTCCCCTCGGCGAGTCAGACATTTTCCCACGAGTTCTCAGTCTAACCCTCGCCTCACTACTCTACATCGGTGTGTTTTTTGCAATAGGAACGGTGATTTCCACCTACTTGGACAGTGCCAAAACAGCACTCATTGTCGCTTTCACCCTTTGGGTGTTCGCCGTGCTAATTACACCACGCATCGGATTCCTTACAGCGAAAGTTATCGCTCCAACACGGACTTCACAGAGCGTCTATATGGAAAAGAAAGCTATTCGAGATGATTTCAATGCCGCACTCTCAGAACAAAAAAAGAAAATTGTCATGGAGATGCCCGCAGATGAACGGGGCACACGCATAATAGCTGGGGAAGCCGCGAACAAAGTTGATGAACGCATGAAACCCTTTGAAGAAGAATATAGACAGAAATTTCAAGATCACGCTGACAAACTTGACCGGGATTACAAACGTGAAACCGAACGACAAGAACAGGTAGGGGAAACACTTTCCCGAATCACCCCAACATCTTCGCTCATCTATCTCACTACGAACTTAACCCAGACAGGGAAGCGAAAAAGGAGCAATTACTTTCAAGCGGGTGAGCGTTACTATAATGAGCTCCATACGGACCTGTTCAGTAAAATTGTAGATCACGCTTCCGTAAGAATGTGGAACCCAGCGACTGATATTGTCAAAATTACACAACCGCCACCTTTGGAAACCACAAACTTAGGAGAAACGCTTCGCTAATCAGCCGTGGATGTGCTGCTGCTCTGCTTCTTTGCAGTCGTGTTGACAACCGTAGCGTTCCTGAAATTCTTCCGGTTAGATATCTGATGCAACAAATTATCAAACATGCCACTGACAGCCAAATCGCCCTTGATATTTGCGGAATTTCTTAGATATGTCGCTTTTTTGCAACTTTTCTGAACAGAGAGTGTATAATCAAAGGTAACGTGTTGATGTGAAAGCCAACCTTACAAACCGAGACACTGGCACCGATAGAATGAAGGAGATGCGATGAAATGAAACGTAAAAATATTGTGTCAATAGTTGCACTTTTGATAGTTTTGAGTATCTTTCCTCTTTTCGCGCTGCAGGCGGCCCCGATAGTATTTGAACGCTCAATAACATGGGTCCCCGCAGGAGATAAGTGGGACCCCTCACAGAAGGCATTGGTGCGGACGGAATTCAATGACGGAATCTCTTACGGTTCTAAAGAATACACAGGTCCACAAACCGTACAAGCACTGATGGACACTTTTGATGAAGCCTATGACCGCAAGCACTCACGTACCATAGCGACCGTATTCTCAAAAGCGAGTATCACTGAAATTAAACCGGACGAAATAATGGGGATCGATAAGTGGTCAAAACTGCTTTCAAAGAAAGGTATCTCCAGCTCGTTTAAGGGTACTGAAATAGATGCACGATACCCCCGAACAGCATGGCTTCAACTGCTTTTGGAGAGAGGCATCACCATAGAAAGTCTTATCGATTATTTTTTCTGTATGGCACATCGGCATCAGTTGGCATTCTTGGAGGATAGTCCGCATCTCTGGAAAACCGAAGTTCACGGTATTCCAGCGATAGATGTATGGGAAACCTACAAAGCTGATTATATTGATAGGTTTGTAAGATACTATACTCGGAACTGGAAAATCCCAGCAGCAGCTACTGCAAAACGGATGGAAGCTGCCGAAAGTAGTATCTCAAAAGCACCTAACGTTCCAACAATTCCACAGATTCCGCAGCTTCACAGCGATCTTGAAGAGATGACGCTTTCACCCCTACGGCACCTTGTGCACCAATTAGAACAGACAGTAGAAGATTTGGAACGTCAAAACAGATGGGTCGCAGTGGAACAGGTCAAAGAGGTGTTGGAACACATCAAGAAAATTCTGGAACAGACCGAAACCCCGAAGCCATCGCCTAACAAGCCAAAGCAGGACATGAAAAGGACCTCTCGCTATCCGCCTCTGTAGCATGTCCACTGCATAAGGAGCGCGCTAAATGTTAACAACGTTAATTCAAAAAGAGATGATGCATCATATCCTCAGTGTCCGGTTCGTCGCGCTCCTCGTGATGTGTCTTCTGCTTGTGCCGCTCACCCTACACATTAATTACCGCAATTACCTTCAAAACCAAGTCAATTATCAAGAGTCCATCAAACTCTCAGGCGCAGAAACCGAGGAGAAACCGCCAGATTCCCCAGCCCCGGACCTGGAAGTTTCCAAACTTTTTCTCGAACCGACACCTTTAAGCGTGTTCGCGAAAGGTTTAGAGGAATCGCTTCCCAGTTACCTTGGAATGACACGCAACGGTGTAAAACAGGGTTCAACGTCACTTGCGGAAGCACCGCTCTCCTCCGCTTTGGGAAACCTCGATTTTCTGTTTGTCGTCAGCACTGTCTTCAGCCTGCTTGCACTCCTGTTTACGTTTGATGCCGTCGCGGGTGAAAGAGAGGCAGGAACGCTGCGGATAACGCTGGCAAATGCACTCCCACGAGATTTGTTTTTATGGAGTAAGCTAATTGGTGGGTACATCGTGTTTGTTGTCCCTTTCTTGGTGGCATTTCTGTTAGGTTTACTCCTGCTTGTCTCACAAGGGTTTCCTTTAGGTGAATCTGACATCTTCCTACGCGTGCTCAGTTTGACCTTAGTCTCGTTGCTCTACATTGGTGTATTTTTTGCAATAGGGACGGTAATTTCTACATATTTAGACAACTCGAAAACGGCACTCATCGTCGCTTTTACCGTCTGGGTGCTTGCCGTGCTGATTGCCCCACGCGTCGGGTTTCTCACCGCTAAACTTATTGCTCCGACACGTGCGATTCAGAGCGTCCACATGGAAAAAACCGCGATTCGCAATAACCTTAATGCAGAAAAGGAACAAGTGCTTGGCAAAAAAATAACAGAAACTTTAGGGACTTCCTTTAGCCTCAACGAGGCTCTCCCAAAAATCAAGGAACTCAGGGAACCGATTGATGCCGAATATAGACAGAAGTTTCAGGAGCAAGTCGACAAAGTTGACCGAGAATACCAGCGTGAAAAAAAGCGGCAAGAATCGGCTGGAGAAACCCTTTCTCGAATCACTCCCACATCTTCCTTAATTTATCTCGCCATGAATCTGGCACAGACAGGAAAAATAAAAAGAAACACCTACTTTCAAGCGGGTACCCGCTACTATGTTCAGCTTGAAGAAGAGTATTTCAGTGAAATTACGGACGATGACTTCGCAACGATGGCGCGATTCGTATCTGGTAAAGCAGAATCGAAGAAAATTGCCCCACCACCAGACATGACAGAAACCCCTTTATCAGAAATGCTCCGGCACTCTGCGGTAGATTTACTGCTGCTCTGTTTCTTAGCGGTTGTGTTGACAACCGTCGCCTTTCTGAAATTCTTCAGGTCGGATATTTGACGCAACACTGGTCGGCATACTGGTTAGATTTATTGTTTTTTGCAACTTTTTTGGGCAGAGCGTGTATAATTAGAGGTAAAGTACTGATGACGTGAACGCCGACCCTACAAACCGAGACACCGTACCTACCAGCAATGAAGGAGATACAATGAAATGAAACGTAGAAATGTTGTGAAAAGGAGCGCAATTTTGATAGTCCTTGGGTTCACTACTTTTTTTGGCTTCCAAGCAAACTCGCAAACAGTTAATATCTTCATAGAATCAATAGAAGCCAGGCACCCAGCACCAGATACCACTCCTGAAAAGTATGAAGGGTCGCAAACCGTGAAGGGGTTGATGAACGCCTTTGATGCGGTGTACAACCAAAAGTATTCAAAGGCGAAGGTGATAGCACTCTGTGACGGGGGTGTTGTTTATAGTAGCGAGCTTGCAATTAGCGGTGAAATAGACGCAAGACACTCACGAGTAGAGTGGCTCCAGATGCTTTTGCAGAGAGGTATCACTATAGAGGATTTCGACGATTACAGGATCTACCTATCAAAGCGACATACTTTGGCATTTTTGGAGGATAACCCAGATTTACGGAAAATCGGGTTTCTTAGCATGCCTTTAATGGATGATCAGAACACCTATAAAGTCGCTTATATTGATAAACTGGTAGCCAAACGGGTTGAGGACCACAAGAAACAAATCGAGCGCGCCAAGAAACGAATTGAGAGTGCCAAAGAACGCATTGCGCACGCCACAAAACAACCCAATCCGAAACAAGTTGAACACGCCACAAAACAGATTGAGCACGCCACAAAACAACTCAGACGTGCCCAAGAGGCTTTAGAACGTTTCCAAAAACCGACACCACCACCTCAGCAACCAAACCGGAACATGCGGAAGAAGTCCCCGTACCCACCGCTATAGAGGAAATAGGACTATTTAGTTTTCCGTTTTTTCGCCCAATTTTGGACTCCCAACCCCAGTAGGGGCGGTTTTGCGGTGTACTCACCTGCCCCCCTGATAAGGGGGGATAAAGGGGGGTGTTTTTGCTGGGGTGTTTCCCGCGACCTGCATTCCTAACCACACCATCTGCACAGGCTATTAGTAAAATTTCCCCCATTTCACTATCCCGCGCAGTTTTTACTATCCTTTTTTATTCCACATGCCTCTAATAAACAAATCACAGGTTTTTAAGGAGGCATTATGTTACGAAACCTTATCCGCCAAGAGCTTCTGAGCCATCTGATGAGTGCGCGGTTTCTTGCTGCCGTTATCATTACGCTTCTGCTCGTCGTCGCCAATGCCGTTGTACTTCTTGAAGATTACGAGCGTCGCTTGATGAAATATAGCCAGCAAGAAAATACGCATCGTCAGAAAGCGCAGGAAGCCAAAACCTATTCAATGCTTAATCTGTCTGTTGAACGTCCGCCGAACCCCTTAAGTCTCTTTAGTGCTGGATTGGATAAGCGGCTTGGCAGTACCTTTGACATTTACTACGGTCGCGTCCCGATGATTTCGGATGGTTCGGCGCGAAGCCTCGATAACACGTTCCTCAACCTCTTTTCAAAGATCGATCTCGTCCTCATTTTTCAAGTCGTTTTGAGTCTGATGGCACTGCTTTTCGCTTACGATGCGATCGCGGGAGATTGGGAAAGTGGCACTTTACGCTTGGTTATCTCCCATCCAGTGCGACGCGGTTCTATTCTATTTGCCAAATATATCGGGGCAATGGCATGTTTGCTGCTCCCCGTTCTGATGAGTCTGCTGATGGTACTGATTCTGTTATCCTCTACAGGCTCCATTCAACTGGATGGGGAAGATTTTCTTCGGATCGGCGGAATAGTTCTGACAACAACTATCTATTTGTCTGCTTTTTACCTGATAGGACTGTTGATTTCCGCGACAACGCGGCGCACTGCCACATCGTTGATGCTCTGTATGTTTCTGTGGGTAGCTTTGGTACTCGTCTATCCAAATTGGAGCCGATTTACCATTACCCCGGTGGGTGATACGCGCGCAATACATTCATCGGCGAATCAACAGATTGAACAGATTTGGGAGGAAGTTGACAGAGAAGAACGCGCGTTCTTAGCGAATAGTCCGCTTGAAGGTAAACCTCGAAAATTTAATCTGGATGTTCAGTCAAATGAAAGTTTCTCGTCAGGGGGGCATGTCAGCAGACGGTATGGAATGAATATGAAACTCGGAAATCGCTCAGAACCGATAGTGCCACATGTTCAAAAGTATCATGCCACTATGGGCGCGTTGTACATCCGTTCAGCCGAACAGATCGCTTTAGTCCGAAAACAGACTTTAGATAGCATCTCTCTCCGAGAGTCAATATGGCATGAACGTCTCATGAAACTCAGTCCGGCAAGTTTGTATACATTTGCAACTTCCGCGTGGGCAGGCACCGATCTGGAAGGCATGTTTGATTTTGTCCAAGCCGCTCAGGGTTACCGGCGTACGGTCATTGATTATTTCCACGATAAAGATGCGTTCGGCAGTCGGCAATGGTTCGCCTCTGACAAAGGTGCAGTAGATTGGTGGGATTTGCCACAGTTCCGTTTTGATCGAACAGATGTTTGGGAAAACGCAACGCGAGCACTGCCCGAATTGTTTTTACTCCTATTAATTAATCTGGTTCTGTTCACGGCGACATTTCTGATTTTCACTAAAATCGAAGTCTAAATGTTGATTACGTACAAGCAAAGTATTCAAGTGAACGTGTTTTCTTATTGTGTCCGCTACACGTATTGTAGCGCAAACTTTCCAGTTTGCGCCCATAGCACACAAACTCGAAAGTTTGTGCTACAAGGGGGGCAAGGTGGACCTTCGGAGAAAATATCTCTTATTGAACTGAGATTATTTACTATCAAACTGGTGTTAGAGACCGTAAGCCCAACCAACGGGCGGGCTGGGTATACGGAGGGAAGCGTTCCTTCCACAGCTGCCCTGACCGAACCGCAAGGAACATTAAAAACATGATTTGGCATATTATCAAACGAGAACTCTTCGACCACCTCAATAGCCTGCGTTTTATTCTAACGGTTGTGATACTTTCCGCCTTAATGGTTACCAACGCTGTAGTGCATCTTCGGACGCATCCAAAGCGGGTCCGTAACTATTCCGAGAAGGTTACCCAATCCGCTAACGAGTTGAAATCCCGAACGGAGTTGTATTCTCTGGCGCGAAAGGGTCCCGGTGACCTCAACAAACGTCCCTCTTCGCTCTCCTTCATCGCAGACGGCGGGGATGCCTATTTACCAAAAAACACATCAAACGGGGAGACCTGGTCCAAAAGCGGTCAGGGCGGTGAGGTCAAAAGCAATTGGTGGTTGAAATACGGCACCGTGAACCCGGATGCGACAGATCTCAGTCCTTATGCAACAAAGATAGATTGGGTATTTATTATTACCTATCTGCTCTCGTTCATTCCGCTCCTCTTCACGTTTGATGCGCTCTCCGGCGAGCGAGAACAAGGGACGTTGCGATTGTGTCTCGCGAATCCGATTTCGCGTTCTGTCCTGTTAATCGGTAAATTCTTAGGGACCCTAATAACCGTCCTCATTCCATTCGTTTTCGCAGTGCTGCTGAATTTGGCAGTGATCTCCGTTGATAACTGGACACAACTGAGTGCAGCCGACTGGGGACGTTTAGGGTTGATCCTGCTGATTGCTGCAAGCTACGCCGGTATCTTTGTTGGATTGGGGTTGATGGTTTCTGCTGGCACGCGAGAGCCTCGGGTGAGCCTTGTTGTGCTTTTGTTGATTTGGGTAGGTACCGTGATTTTTATGCCATCCACCCTCGGTACCCTCTCCACAAAGTGGATGCCACCCGTCCAAACAATGGATCAATTTCGTGATGCCAGAAAAGCAGCCCTTGATCAGATTAGTGACGACTATGGCGACCGAATGAGAGCCATTAAAGAAAAAAAGAACGCTAATCTTCCAAGTCTAAGTGAACTTCAGAAACTTTATGAAACGGATCCTGAAGCTGCCATGGCTCAAGCAGAAAAGTTTAGAACGGCATGGGAGGCAGAAGGCGACGAAGAATTGGCACTCAAAGCTGAACTCATTAAGGAAGATGTAGAAATCCGAGAACGTCTTAATCGCGAGCGTTTGGATGCACAAGTCGCGCAGGTGCAGCGCGCAAGGACAGTAACCCGGCTTTCACCAGCAGCGATCGTCCAATACGCCCTCGAATCAATGGCAGGCACCGGTTTTAATCGGCACTTGCAATACTTAGAACATGTGCATCAGCACACAAAACAATTTAGACAATTCATCGTCGAAACCGATAGAGCAGACATCCAAAGTCTCCATCTCATCGGTGTCTCCAAGGGCATGTCTCAAAAACCAGTTGCGAGTGAGGCGATCCCGAAATTTGAGGACAAGATTACTTTTAGCGATACATTCAACACCGCAACTTTGGACCTGCTGTTACTCGTTTTACTACTCGGGGTATTTATTTCAGGGGCATTCCTTATTTTCGTCCGTTCAGAAGTATAAACACCGATGTCTTACACCGAAAGTATGAAAGGAGAACACCCATAACCATCAATTTAGAAAGAATACCTCTGGTCCCAAGGTCCGGTAGGTTTGGTTTCCTAACCGAACCGGATTTTACACGGAAACCTTGAAGACTTCAAAAACCTCTTGAATCCCATAGGGATGGTATCTCTATAGAAAAACGGTACCTCACAGACCCAAGCCCCGTAGGGGCGGTATGTCTATAGAAACGGCATCCCCCGCGCTGCTAAGCCCCGTAGGGGCGGCATGTTTATTGCGTAAAAATTGTCCAAACTTTAGTAGAAATTATAGAAAACTGTGAAAATTGTCCAAACCGTAGTATCACTAATAAAAGATAGCGAAACTTTTCATTGAGGATCGTTATCACAAATCATTTTTACGAATAGAGAGGAACCTATCATGTTGAAAAGATTTCGCACCTTCGTTACACTTTTACTCGTCCTTGGGCTCAGTGCAGTGCTGATGGGCGATGCAGCAGAAACTACCCAATATTTTCCACAGACACTCGGAAGTTACTGGGTTTACGAAGACCAAGATGGAAACGAATTAACGCGTCGTGTCGTTGAGGGCAAAGAGATTGCCGGGGAAATGTATCACGCTTTCAATTATGAACCGGCGTTAGAGGATTCGGCAAATTACGACTATCACATCCATCCCAATTTCTACCGGATCGGTGAGGAGAAGGTCACGTTCTGGGTCGGTGATGAGGCAGAGAAAGCCCTCAAAGCACACCTTACCAAAGAGATGGAGGCTTTTCTGAAATTATTGCAGAAAATGGGGGCACCGTTTATTATGCTCTATAACATTGAGATAGAGGCACAAGACCCGTTCTACGCGCTGCCGATGCCTGTCACCCTCAACGAAAAGTGGAAGGCAACGCAGATAAAAGCCAAAATCAAGCTGACACCTGTTCCGCCGCAAGATCCTCCAGAAATCACGCTCGAATTCACTATTGTCGAAACAGGGACTGTGGTGGGCACGGAAAATGTTGAGACACCCGCTGGCACTTTTGAAGACTGTTTGAAAATTGAATACCGAACAGAAACAGAGGTAGCAGCAGTGCCTTCACCGGAAACCGGATCAGATCCGCCCGGCGAATCCGTTACAACGCTGTGGGTGGCACCCAATATCGGGATTGTCAAGTTTCATCAAAAGGCTGAGGATATTTTTCTGAAAACTATTTCTACGACTATGCCTCCTGAAGTTGGAGCTTTGCCTACGGTCAGACCCCCTGAATTAAACCTAAAATTAAAGAAGTATGAAGTCAAATCCGCTGATTAGGAGCCTGGCGAGTGTCAGACGGAACGATCCTATCCAGCAAGTTACATATATAATACCATTTCCAATTGAATACTTTTCAATATGCATGTAATATACACTATTAGTTTGTACTACCGTGCATCCGTTCAGAAAAGTCGTCCATGCGATATTTATTTTTAGAAATGGTATTACACCACGTTGGAGTCTCCAATGTCAAATCTTTTTGATTGGAGACTCCAACGCCTGTCTACATCGCCCAAACTAAAACATACGGATTTGATAGGAAGAGTGATAAAAGGAGCTTCCGATGACAAAGCTTAATAAGTTCGTCGCTTTCGTAGTCTTTCCTCTCCTATTTCTATCATTGGTTATCCTGACGCTATTCGTAGGAAGCGCGCTCGAAGTCTCACATACGCACCGAAAAGGTTACCACGTCAATCCTACCGGACATTTAACAGTTGATATAGAATTCGGTACGATTAAGATAGAAACCACAGAAGATCAACATCATATTAATATCACCACCAGAAAAAAATGGAAATCGAGGGGAATACAGCAAGCGAAGTCTGGTAAACAGATTGATGCGTTGCTGAAGGATTTTGAGATCACCACTGAATCCGACGACTCGGATGTCCAAATTGAAGGACGATTCACACAAGGGCGCGAACAGTGGCGGGAAGAGCTGAAGCGGTTGACGATTGAAGTTCAAGTGACGATACCGCGTCAGTATAATGTCACACTTAAAACTGTATCTCGTGGAGATATTCATGTCGGAAATATTGACGGTACTGTGAGAGCCGAGGCTTTAGATGGCAATCTATATCTCGGCGAAATCCAGGGCGATGTGCTGGGAAAAACGGGTACGCATGGAGCCATAACCCTCAAAGGGTGTCAAGGTGACGTTGATCTCACAGCTGCCAGGGGCGATATTCAAGCGGAAATGACGACGCAACCGCAATACCCTTGGACATTGTACACATCGGGAAGTGGGAGGATAGATGCCATGCTCTCTCCCGATATTGCCGTTGACGTAGATGCCCAAACGCAAGGAATCATCTCAAGCGACTTTCCAATCCAATGGCAAGATGATATCGGAAGCAGTAGGCTAAAGGGAACAGTTAACGGTGGGGGACCATTACTGAAATTGCGTTCCGCCGCTGGTGAAATCCATGTGAAAAGAAAGTAGACCAATTTTTTCAGTAGAGGAAACCCTCACCACCGTTGGCGAGGTTTATAACCTCGCCATTCCGTCGATGCCCCCAGGTCCGGTAGGGCTTTGCTGGGGTGTTTTTTTACGGTTTGCAACCACACCATAACTGTCAATTTTAGAGCAAATAACCGTCTCAGTCCCCAGGCCGGTAGGTTCGGTTTCCTAACCGAACCGAGTTTTACACAGAAACCTTGAAGATTTCAACAACCTCTTGAATCCCGTAGGGATGGTATCTCTGTAGAAAAACGGGACCTCACAGCCCTAAGCCCCGTAGGGGGTTTTTGCTTGGGTGTTTCTGCAGCATCTGTAGAAGAGCTGCGACGAAATACCGCGAAAACTCCCTAAATTGACACCTATGGTCCGGTTTCCCAACCGCACCGGACTTCGCCGATAAATACCGAATTAATTTTTTAAGCCTCATGAAACCTCGCCATTGTACAGGGATATAGGTAATTAGGGATTCACTATAAAATTAAATTTTTCCCATTTTTTGACATTATGCAACCTTTTTACCCAAAGCTGGGTCTTTAATTATAAAGGGGTGAGATAAAGGTTAAATTAACCGAAGACGGTTTATTATTCCAAACCTCTATAGACATATTAAGCCTCTGGCGTGAGGAAACCCCCTAACCTAAATGGACATATAAACACACTCAAGGCATCGAAAATGGGAGGATGAAAAAATCGGTCTCTTTGCTCCAGCGGAGCAACATGTCTATAGCATTCATGGTCTCCGCGCGACCACACTCCAGCGGAGTGCTATGTCTATTTACCTTGAAATCTCCATTTATATTCATAATTCACGATAAATCAAACTAAGGAGTTAACAATGAAAAGGAATTGGTTGATTGTCTCAGTGTTAGCAATATCGGTTTTGGGGTTGAACTTAAGCCTTCAAAGTGCCGCTGATAAGATAAACATCGAGAATACATTAGATGAGAAAGCAACATTACAAGTGAGTGCCTATTGGGAACCTATTGCAGATTCAGCACTGGATCTGCCCAATTATTCACCGGAAAATGCAGCCATCTTCAACAACCTTTCACCGGCGCATCCGAGTCAGGAATATGAGGCAGACGCTTTCACAGCCTTTTTCCCCAACGGAGATGTTACCGTGGGAGACCTATGGGAACTTGACGTTAACAAGGTTGTCCCCTTTCTTCAGCAGTTTCACCTCGGGGCAACCGCTGAAATGCATATAAATCCGGGTGCCTGGTATACTGACGCAAATAATCGTCGTATTGCCGTAAGTGGTATGGAGTCGGACGGTGGATTTGCGTGTCTACGGGCACTGTCGTCCGGTTATGCAGAAATTGTCTTCAGAGTTCATGCGGAATTCCTGTTGGATAAGGATGCACCTGCTTATTTTACGCCAGCGCAATTTACCGGACGATTGGTACTGAATCGGAACAGTGGGACAATTCGAGAGTTTTGGCTCTATCTCCCCCCTCGCAATACCAATGTTGACATCAACGCCTTTAACGGAGCAGATATGGTTTTCGTCCCACGCATGGAACTGATCGGGCAGAACGCAGATGACCAGAGTGATATTATCTGGGAGACGACCATTACAAAAGAAGAGACGAAAGCGATGTTCGCAGCTGCCTTCTACAAGTCTGCCGAGATTGAGAGGTTCCCGATTGAAGAGGCTGTGGCACAAGCACAAGCGAAGGATCGCCCAATTCATCTGCTTCTGACATGGGGTGTATTTGACGATGAATCGTGCTGAGCGAGCGGCAAAAATTTGAGGACAGGTGTCCTCTCCAATTCAAAAATTATAGGACTTCTCAACGAACAATTTGTCAATGTATTCGTTCTTTTAGGGGATCTTCCTGAATTTCAGAGCGGGAAGAAGGGTGAACCAGTAAGTAGATTGGCAACCACGATCTCTACAACACTTGAAGAGGCTGTGGCACAACACAAGATAGGTCGCTCGGTAAACACTTTTATACTCTCACCCGAGTTAGAGTTGATAAGTCACTTACCCTATCGAAAACCGGGCGATTCCCGTATTGACGAGAAAAAGTACGAGACATTTCTAAAGGATGCTTTGGCGGCACTTAAGAAGGGGAAAAACCCCGGACAGGGTAGTACTCGACACGTCGCACTCAATGCTCACCGAACCTCAATGGAGATCCTGAACATTTTTCGCGCGCCCGGCAATGGCAATCAGGATTACACAACCGTTGAGATTGACACCACACCGTTTGAAAACGGTGGTAAACTCACCATTGATATCTGGGTGGGCAATGGCGAAGTGCCGGGGTCGTTTGACCTGTTCGCCGCGGACACGGAACTTCCCACAACAGGTATGCCTGATAATGCGATGGCTTCCGCGCGGGAAATTGAGCCGGGCATGAGCGGACAAATCGTTCACCTTTTTGACCGAGGGCAGCTCTTTAAGTTGGGGGCAACCGGCAATTGGGCGAGTGAGAAAGGGCAGGTCAACGCTTTTTGGGCAAAAATCTCTGTCGAACCGAATCAGGAACCGGAGCCGAGAAAAGTGTCAGCAGCGCGCCCGGGGCAATCCGCGGAAGATGCAATGAATACTTACGTGAAAGCATTTAAAGATCTTGACACAGAGACACTACGCTCAATGCTGACAGGAGATGCCAGAGAAAAATTTGAAAGTGATTTTGAGGAGATGCCAGAAGATATACGTCCTCAGATACGTCAAATGTTGAGTCAGATGGAGGTTGTGACCAGCGAATATGTAGGTGATGAATTCCACTTCCGATTGAAAGTACCTGGATCACATCCCCTGGAGGTATTAGTTAAGATGCGAAAAGTCGAAGGTATCTGGCTCATTTATGATGCCAAGTGATTAACGAAGATAGGATGACAACTAAACTCGCCATTTGGGAGGCTCTGACGATGTTTAATAGTGTTCTTTACGGTCTGACGCTCATTGTATGGTTGGCACTTGCAGTGCTGCTGGTGGTTTTATGTTTTCGGACGAGGTCAAAGGGGTTGATACTCATTAGCGCGATCCTCCTTACCAGTGGAATCTTTAATTCGATTTTTGAACAAGTTCTTGGTTTATATATGGATCAATGGCTAACGAGTGAAATAGCAGGCGAGAGAGTACAGAATATGAATATCGGAGATTTCCTAACAAGGGTTGCCATGGTAAAATCCTTGCTATACAGCTGCTTATGTTTGCTTGGTGGTTTCCTCGTTTATAGAGAGTGGCGACTGGGAAAATTTCACAACCCTCAACTTGAACAAGTAGAAAAACGGAAAACATAAAGGAAGCATTCCAATGGAAGAAAACGATGTTCAACTGATTCATAAAATTTTATCAGGGGACGAAGAGGCATTCAGCGCATTAGTCCGAAAACATCAGAAGAGCGTTCACGCGCTCGCGTGGCGCAAACTTGGGGACTTTCATCTTGCCGAAGAAATTACACAAGATGCTTTCCTCCGAGTATATAGAAGCCTCTCAACACTAAAAAATCCCAATCAGTTTGCTGGATGGCTTTATGTTATCGTAGATCGACTTTGCATTAACTGGATTCAAAGGAACAAATACATGGTGCAATCACTCGAGGACACACCTGTCGAAGAAATAGAAGAAGCCTCTTATACACATCATGTATCGGAACAATTTGACCTGGAAACGACGGAACAACGGCATAAAATCGTCAAAAGACTTCTGGAAAGACTGCCCGAGAGCGAACGTACGGTGGTGACGCTTCACTATCTTGGCGAAATGAAAGTGAAGGATATTAGCAAATTTTTGGGGGTATCGGCGAACACAATTAAGAGTCGGCTTAGCCGTGCGCGAAAGCGTTTAAAGGCACGTGGCGAAGAACTTTTGGTGAGTGAAGTGCTCAGTAGTGTACAATTGCCCAGCAATTTAACTGAGAACATTATACGAGAAGCTAACCGCATCAAACCTGTTCCTCCTACAAATGGCAAACCCATAGTGCCATGGGCGATAGCCGCGTCAGTCGCTATTTTGGCGACACTCACTCTCGGAATAAGCAATAAATATCTATCCCGTTTCCAGCAACCCTATAGTCTGGAAGCAGTATCTGCTATAAAGGTTGACATTGTGGAGGCAACAGCGAAACCCATCATCAAGGCGAAACCTGCTGCGAGGACACAACTGGGTAAAATGGACATGTCGGGTAAAAATAGTAGATCCAATCCACAAGTAGACAACCTCCGAATAATAGGTGCGCAAACGCAAGAGACAAAAGCAGAAATAGAAGAAGTCCAACGGATTCAAACAGAAATATTAGACTTTTTCCGAACACCAGAGAGAGGACATCAGGATTATACCGTTGTAAAAATTGATGCGACCGCGTTTGAAGATGGAGGCATGTTAACCATTGACCTCCGAGTCGGTAGCGGCAAAGCAGCGGGTTCATTCGATCTGTTCAATGGGACCAGCGAGCTGCCGACAGAAGGCGTACCCAACAAGAGAATCGCGCATGAATGGGGAATTCCGCCCGGTGGAACAGGGATAATCACCTATCGATTCGATCAAGGACAAGTCTTTCAATTGGGTGCTACTGGCGATTGGTTCAGTGAGAAAGGGAGCATCAATGCTTTTCACGCACGAATTTCCATTCGATAACCCGCCAACAGATACACTCTCTTCTCAATTTTGTCCGAGGGTTTCAACATGAAAGTATTAGGTATTGGCTGTCTGATGTTCCTCCTGTCTTTGCAATACGGATTCGCGGATGAGGCACCTACTCCCAACAGAATTGCACTCACGCTTGACAACAACGCCAAAGTGTTGATTAAGGGTTTCATTGCTCCAATCGAGTACACCCAAGACAACTTTCATCTGACGTGGGATGCACTGGCGAATCTACGAGTCGCCGAACCTGAAAAGCATCATCCTACCTCGGTGTTTCAGGCGTTTCTCCCGACTGAAGCACGCCTGCAGAAAGGAAGAGAAAAACCGTCTCTGCAGGAATTGAAGAGATTTCCCGACGAAAATCCTACAAAAAAAGGAAACAGCGTTTCTGTCGGCGAAGTCTGGCAGATCGGACAAGATGGGTTACTGGCACTGTTGAGACAACTTCATCCGAATCCCAATCTGGATATGCACCTTAATTCGGGAGATTCGCGCGGAATGTGGGCGTGCCTGCGTGCTTACAATGCTGAATTTGCGGACATCGTATTCCGCATTCATGCCGAGTTTAAGTTAGAGAACGGCTGGTTCACCCCCTCACAATTTACTGGGAATCTTGTTATCAACCGGACAGAAAGGAAAGTTGCCTTCTTCCAGATGTACGTTCCCAAAGGCACAATCAATTTTGATGTCAACCGCTATCATGGTGCCGGTCCCTCCTTTGGTGCGGATATCGGCTTTTGTCCACAAATCGAACTCCATACGGGTACGGAAAATATAATTCAAGACACCAAGTTTTCTGAAGCAATAACCTTAGCAGAAACCAAACGTGTCCTGACGCTGCGTTTCTATAAATCACAACAAATCAATTGGGTATCGGTAAACGAAGCATTGGAAATGGCACAGACACAACAGAAACCGATTCATGTTGTTTCAACAAATGGTCCGCTTGATGACGAAGCATGCTGAGGGAGCGGCAAAAATTTGAGGGCAGTTGCTCTCTCTGACGATGGGAACATCAAATTCTTGAATGAAAATTTTGTCAACACATGGGTGCTCAATACCGATATGAAACGTTTGCGCGATGCAAAAGGTATTGACGAAATGCGTCCTTTGACCCAAACAATCGTTCGGGCGTGGAAGAGGCACTCACCTGTAGATTGTTTGATTATCTCGCCCGATCTTGAACTTATGGGAAGGCAACCCGTCAATGAACTCTCCCGGTACGAGTGGCACACGAGGGCAGCACACTATCAGTTGTTCCTTGTAGAATCATTAGAAGGAAAACGTCCCGGATTAGGTGAGAAAGACCCTGTCGCTCTATCAAGCAGTCTGAACGTTGTGCTTGACCCTGTGCAGCCTTCAATAGAGGTATTAGACACTTTTCGGATACCTGAAACAGGCTCTCAAGATTACACTGTTGTAAAAATTGATGCGACCGCGTTTGAAAACGGTGGCGTGTTAACCATTGATATTCAAATCGGCAGGACGGCTCCAATAGGTTCGTTTGATCTTTTCGATGATAATAGTGAACCCTCTACAGAAGGAACATCCAAAGACGCGCTTGCACATGCGTGGGGGATTCAACCCGGCGAAACAGGAACAATCACATATCGGTTTGAAAAGGGACAGGTTTTTCAATTGAGAGCTACCGGTGGTTGGGTTGATGAGACAGGAAGTATCAATGCTTTTCGCGCACGAATCTCCATTCGGTAATCCGCAATTCTAAGATCCACTATAAATTGAGGTTAAAACATGTTACGCACACTGATACGCCAAGAACTCCTGACGCATCTGATGAGCGCGCGATTCTTCGTCGCGGTCGTGATTACGCTTCTGCTTGTCGTCGCCAATACCGTTGTGCTGATTGATGAGCACGAAAACCGAGTCGCGAACTATAGCCAGCAAGAGAAAGTTCATCGCGAGAAAGCAGTAAAAGCGGAAACCTATTCGAGGTTGGAACTCTTTGTTGAACGCCCTCCGAACCCCCTAAGTCTCTTTAGTGCGGGGTTGGACAAGCGGTTGGGAACCACCGTCGAAATTTATCACGGAGACGTGCCGATGATCTCAAGTATCTCCGCGCGAAATTTGGGGAATCCATATCTAAATCTCTTTTCTCAGATTGATTTGGTATCCATCTTTCAAGTTGTCCTAAGTCTACTCGCTTTACTCTTCGCTTACGATGCGATTGCTGGTGATTGGGAAAGCGGTACCTTGAGACTGGTTATCTCACACCCAGTGCGGCGCGGGTCCATTCTGTTCGCGAAATACATCGCTGCCATGATATGCTTGCTGCTGCCTGTACTCATGAGCCTGCTGATGGTGCTGATTTTGTGCTCCCTCGCGAGTTCGATTCAACTCAACGGGTCGGATTTCCTCCGAATTGGTGGGATAGTCTGGACGACAATTGTCTACTTATCCGTTTTCTACCTCATCGGGTTATTAATCTCCACAACAACCCGCCGCACGGCTACTTCCTTGATGCTCTGTATGTTCTTATGGGTTGGTTTGGTACTTGTTTATCCGAACTGGAGTCGGTTCGCCATCAACCCCGTGAGCGATATGCGTGCTGAACGACAGTCCGCAAGTCAACAGATTGAACAGATTTGGGAAGAAGCAGACCGAGAAGAACAGCGATTTTTAGCAAACAGCCCCCTTGACGGGGAACCTCCAAGGTTTAACATAGGATATTCAGGGTCGAGCTCTCGTAGTGGCAGAAGGCACGGGTTTAATATGACCAAAGTGGACGCGGATTCGGAGCCGTCCGTCCCACATTTCCAAAACTATCAGGCATTCATCGGTGCGACGCACATCCGCCTGGCAGAAAAAGCTGCGTTAATACGCGAACAACGCTTGGCGCGGACAGACATCCGGCAAGCAACATGGGATAAACGGTTGATGAAATTCAGTCCTGCGAGCCTCTATACCTTTGCAACCTCCGCCTGGGCAGGCACCGATTTAGATGGCATGTTAGACTTTAGTCGTGCCACCCAAGGATACCGCCAGATGCTGATTGACTATTTCCACGATAAAGACGCGTTTGCCAGTCGGCAATGGTTCGCTTCTGACCAAGGCACCGTAGATTGGTGGGATTTGCCCCAGTTTCGCTTTGAGCGGGCAGATGTCTGGGAAAACGCACAACGCGCCCTACCGGATGTGTCACTCCTTTTCCTCATGAATCTGATCCTATTTATACTGACATTTCTGATTTTTATCAAAGTTGAAGTGTAATGGTTAGCAGTTATAGGTTGTCAGTTGTTGGTTTCCTATGCCACCGTGGACTCAGTTCTTCAAAAAATTGACGATGAAATATTTATTTTCAGAAATGGTACAAGTTAGGAACGATTGTTACAAACAGGCTCTTAACTGAAAACTGAAAACCGACAACTATAAAAAAAATGGAGAAAATACGATGATCAGACACATCATTCAAAGAGAATTCTTTGACCATCTCAACAGTCTCCGCTTCGCCTTAACCACCCTTATTCTGGTGGCACTCATGGTAACGAACGCCGTGGTGCATCTTCAGAGCCACCCAGACAAAGTCCGAAGGTACTCTGAGAATATCACCGCCGACCAAAACAAATTGCAGTCAGCGACAGAACTCTATGAACTGCTGAAAGAGGGACCCGGTAGACTTTACAAACAGCCATCCGCCCTGACTTTCATTGCAGACGGTGGAGATGCCTTTCTACCAAATCGCGGAACAACAAGTTGGGGATCTTGGAGTAGAACTGCGGGATACAGCGGACAGGTAAAAAGCGTCTGGTCATTGGACTATCCCACCGCCAACCTGAATGCGCGGGACCTTCGTCCGAAAGCAACAAAGATAGACTGGGTATTTATCATCACCTACCTGCTCTCTTTCATCCCACTTTTGTTTACGTTTGATGCCCTCTCTGGCGAAAGAGAAAAGGGAACGCTTCGGTTATGTCTCGCGAACCCAATCTCTCGTCCCGCGTTGTTAGTCGGAAAGTTCTTAGGCACCCTGATAACCGTTCTCATCCCGTTCTATTTCGCGGTACTGTTGAATCTATCAGTGGTTTCTTTAGATAGTTGGACACAACTTGAGGCGGCGGACTGGGGACGCTTGGGAATGATCATGCTGATTGCTTCAGGCTATGCCAGTATCTTCATCGCAGTAGGGTTGATGGTCTCCGCCAGCACGCGCGATAGCCGAATCAGCCTCGTTTCGCTATTGATTATCTGGGTGGCACTCGTTGTCTTTATGCCTTCTACCCTCGGCACGCTTGCCACAAAATGGATGTCACCCGTCCAGACCGCTCATCAACGAGAAATGGCAAAAAGGAGCGCGCTTGATCAGATTAACGAAGATTTTGACGAGCGAATGAGAAACAAACGGGAGACGCGGTCACCAGCAGCCAATCTTCTCAATGAAATCGAAGAACTTTGGAAAACCGCACCTGAAGAGGCAAAAAAATTGGCAAAAGAGAACGAGGAACAACTCAGATTAGCGATGGCACAATTGGCATCCCAAAAGGCAGGTCCGGAGGAATTGCGCATTAGAGCTGAGCTCGTCAATAGAGATGTTGAGGTTCGAGAACGGCTGAACCGCGAGCATTTAAGCGCACAACTCGCGCAGGTACAGCGTGCAAGGATGGTGACCCGATTCTCACCGGCAGCGATTGTCCAATACGCCCTTGAATCAATGACTGGCACCGGGTTGAACCGGCATTTGCAATTCCTTGACGGTGTGGATATTCATATCAGACAGTTCCGAAACTTCATCACTGAAACCGATCGCGCCGATACAGAAAGCCTCCATATCATCGGAGTCCCTGACGGAATGTCTAAAAAGCCGATTTCACCGCAGGCACTTCCACGCTTTGAGGACAAGATCACTTTTAGTGATACCTTCAATGCAGCAATAGTGGATATGCTACTCCTCGTTTTATTGCTCGGTGTGTTTCTTTCAGGTGCCTTCCTCGTCTTCATCCGTTCAGATGTGTGAACCTCCACATCTGCCTTGTGGAAGTTGCTTTGTCTTATCAACAGCTAATAGGCATCAACAGATTATTCCCAAAGGCAAATAACCCTAATGAAGAGCCTGTATCCTCCTGCTCGGAACTTCTCTGAGGAAATAGTGTGTAATTATACTGCGGAAGCACCAAATCTTGTGTGTTCATATATTTTCAGGTTTATTATACCCCAAGTTGCTACTAACAGGTTTTGCACATTTCAGATTATTATAGTATTTTTTCGTTTTATGCACCCTTTTCGTCCCAAACCCATATCCTTAATTATAAAAGGGGATCATACACCACTTCACGGAAAGAGGTGTTTTCGCTTGGGTATTTCTGCGGATTTCCCATAGGAACCCCGTCCTTGTGTTGGTGTATAGGTAAAATTATTACTATCTTTTTCTCTGTGAAGGGTCTCTAATAAACAAAACCCTCAATTTTCAAAAAATTTAAAATTAAAATAAAACACAACTTTTTTGAAACTCGTTTGTAGTAACAACAACCTCAAAATGCGCGGAGGGGATTGAAACAATTCATTTCAGATTAAAATTCAGATTTTTCACGATTTTTTTGAAAATAATGCAACCTTTTGACCTTTAAAACGCGTCACTATAACATAAGCCAAAATATTGTTTCGTGGCTAAACTTGAAAAATAGAATGAAGGAATACAACGTCTCTTAGGTTAAACCAGTTAGGGTCATTCAGTTTTCCAGAAAAAACGTGTCAAGTCCCCTGATAAGGGGGATTTAGGGGGTTAATACCAGCGAGAAAACCGAAAACTAAATAGCCCTGTTAAACCAGTAAGTCTTGTTTGAAAATGTCTTAGACTTTTGGTATCATATACACAGAAGAAAATCAACTGGAGGAGAAACCCGATGTTAGAAACCCGTGACCTCACGAAAGTTTACAATGAAAGCGTGTTAGCCGTCAACGAATTGAACTTGAAAGTGGACGACGGCGAAATCTATGTCGTCCTCGGTGCGAACGGTGCCGGGAAAAGCACGACTATCTCTATGTTGCTGAACTTCATCGAACCGACGAGTGGCACTGCCCTGATCGGCGACATTGAGATCCCCAAGTTCCCACTCGAAGCAAAGAAGCATCTCGCCTACGTCTCCGAGAACGTGGAACTCTATCGCAACTTTACAGCACGACAAAACCTCTCCTTTTTCGCGAAACTTGGTGGGCGGAAGAAGGTGTCAAACGATGAACTCGATGCGACTCTCGGACGCGTCGGATTACCCGAGGAAGCCTTCACCCGGCGCGTCAAGACCTTCTCCAAAGGAATGCGTCAACGCTTAGGTATCGCCATCGCGATTATGAAAAACGCACAAGCCGTCCTGCTCGACGAACCGACTTCGGGACTCGATCCCAAGGGCGGTGCCGATTTTCTGAATCTGCTCCGTGAACTAAAAGAGGAAGGCAAAGCCATTTTCATGTCCACACACGACATCTTCCGTGCAAAGGAGATCGCCGACAGGATTGGCATTCTCGTGCAAGGCAACCTTGAGCGAGAATTGACGCGCGAGGAGATTCAAGAAGAGGACCTCGAGGCACTGTATCTGCATTACGTTGCCGGATACGAACCTGAGGAAGATGAAACCGAGTGAAAGGCAGAAGGGTGAAACAATATGGAAAGATGGAAGGAAAAGCGGAAAGATGGAAGCATGGACCAACTTCCAATCTTCCAATTTTTGACGTGCTTGCTGGTTTTCATCGGCGCGATAGGGCTATCAATGCCCGTTCAACTGGAAGCGGAGACGGAAGAATCCGCACCGCCTAATGGCGAGCGTACGAGAACCAGAGATGAACAGGATCGTCATATCAAGATCGAAATCGAGCGTCAGAAGATGGAATCAGCAAAAAGGCTGATGGGAAAAAAGAAGATTGAGGTCGAAAAACTCGAGGCGATGATGATGGAGGAAAATAACATTGTCACCGTCGCTGAAGTGAATACCGCCAAAGAAGATTACGAAAAGGCTGTCTCTGACTATGAACAGGCAAAGCTGGAGCTGCAACGGGTAGAACTCGAGTCCCTACAAGATGAATGGCACATCAGCGTTGAAGCGACACGCCTCTATGAATCTGACGATGGCAGAGAGCGGTTCTCAATTACCCTACGGAATAGCTCATCTCCTGTCAAACTCGTTGAAAGTTCGGAAGTCGTCGGAGAAGATATTATCCTTAGCGCACAGATTGATGACATCTTCGTCACCATTAGAGAGGAAGGAAGTTATGGCTCAGGTGGGGCGATTATCACCGAACCTTACGAACAACGCATTGAGGCACTCAAGGAGGATGAATCTGTCACTTTGGAATTTGAACTCATCAAAGAGAACATACGAGACGTCGTCGTAGAGTTGAAGTACTCGGGGCGTGAGGAAAAGAAAAACATCCACCTCAAACAGGAGGATCCGTATATCTCTGTCGTGTCCGCGCGGCGTTATAAAGAGGGTGACCGCCGACGGCTGGAAGTCGTTCTCACTTATGGCGCATTAAGTAACGAAACAGAGGAAATAGACACCACCACAGCACAAGAAATTAATAACATCTACGTCTCTATCAAAGACGACACCGCCGCTATCATCGGTTTCCCTTATGAACACCGTATTCCGACACTGAAAGACGGTGAAGAGAAGACGCTCGATTTTGAACTAAGGCGGAATGTGGACAGCGTCATCATTAGTCTCACATACCTTGAACAGATAATCCCGTATAAAATCCACCTTGAGGAGGACACGCGCCATATCTCTATCCTGAGTGCGAAGAAATTTCGCGTCGACAATCAGATGATGGTAACGCTTCAATTAAAGAATACATCTACAACTGAAGCGATGTCGATCAATGCGACCCCTGAAGAGATTGCAGCAGCGAATGAGATTCGCTCGATTTATGTCTCCTTACTCGATGTCACCGATGACACGAACATCGTCAAACCTTACGAGGAAAAAATTCCAGTCCTCGGTTACAATGAAACCGTGGAATTGACGTTCCAACTCCAGAAAGATGTTGAGAGTCTGAAGGTATCGTTGAACTACCCCGAACTTGATATGCCAGAGACGCGGCTGATCTATCTGCAAAAAGAGTCCGCCTTAGATGTGGTCAATGTCAGTTCGCTGCGATTCTCGCAGGAAGGCAACTTGGGGAGCAGCATCACTTATGATTTGACGCTCGACCGGTTGGCGGAAACCGAAAATACTTTCCAATTGCGTGTCATTAACCTACTCAACCGCCTCAACTTTGAATTCCAGGACCCAGAGACGAAATCGCGGCAGTCCCAGGTGAAATTTACGCAGGAGCAGTCGAAGCGGAATCTGTCGTTGATTGTCTATCTGCCAGAAGAATTGGATGCCTCCTATCTCGACAGCACCCTTGAGTTCTACGTCGCTGTGCTTGACGAGGCTGAAGCCAATGAACTCGGCGGTGTCAACAATCGGTTGGACCTACCCGCTGACCAGATTGCGACTATACAAGGCGGCGTTGAGCGATTTGAACTCATTCCAAAGGGTGTGCCGGAGATTGAAGTGTTCGTACCGAATGCGTTCCAGACGATCAAAATCGGCGAAGAGGTCAACATGACAGCGACGCTAAAGAACATCGGTACCCGAGATCTCGTCGATATTCGTATGATCGTTGATGTGAATACCGATTGGAAATACACTGTTACTCCAGAAGTCATCACTTCACTCGAACGGAACGAGGAGACAGAAATACAACTGACGCTGAGTCCACCTGCGGATATCGGGGTCGGTGAATACCAAGCGAAGTTGAACGCAGAAGTCACCGTAGATAACCGGAAGTTTGAGGCACGCGATCGGTCGATCACGGTACAAGTCGAGTCAAAGACGCAAATGTCAGTGACAACACTACTGTTTGGTGCATTGATACTCCTTATGATTGCCATTGTTATCGTCACAATCCGCATTAGCCGACGTTAATTTTCAACGTTCTTCTCCGCTGGCGGGGTTTTCGGTAATCCTAATTCGCCCCAGACCCGGTAGGTGCGATTGCAACCGCACCATAACTGTCAATTTTAGAGCAAATAACCGTTGTGGTCCCAGGTCCGGTAGGCACTGTTTCCAACTGCGCCGGGTTTTAGCCATAAATCTTGGACACGCCAGAAACCCTCTTTAGTCCCGTAGGGACGATATGTTTATAGCAGCATGTGGCCAGAAAACCCAAGCCCCGTAGGGGCGGCATTTGTAGAAACATTTCTACAAAATACCGTGAAAATCACTAAATTGACACCTATGGGGCGATGTAACCTCGCCCCTACAAAAACGAAATTTTCAAATTAATCACACCACCCAAAACACAATAAGAGTTAGGCATGATTAAAAAAATTAGAATAAACAAAAGGTTGACGGCACTTACAGTCTGGCTACTTTTTTCCATCGTCGGTGTTGTCTCAGCACAACAGCTGATCTCGCTCCAGCCAGCACGCGCAATAGAACTCGCTTTACAAAACAACGAGACAGTGAGAAAAGCAGAAAAGGTGGTAGAACGTGCCAAGGCGAACCTCCGTGTGTCCAAAGCCATTTACCTACCACAGGTCGGTGTCACCAGCGAATATCAACGTCAAAAAAATGGCGATATCGATGAAAGAGACTATCTCACTCGTGCACAGATGAGCATGCTTCTCGTCCAATTCGGTGAAATCCCTGAAGCACTTGATACTGCACAAGAAGAAGTCCGTAAAGCAGAGATTGACTACGAACGTGCAAAAAAGGAGAGCGTCCACGCTGTTCGGAATCTTTGGCACAATATCATCTTAACACAGGAGGAAATTGAACAACGCCGTGCGATTGAGGTTGAACTGAAGGAGAAATTAAGAGGCACGATAGGCAAGCATGAAGAAAAACGGATCCGCTTCCTCAGTCGTCTCAATACCGAACTTGAACTTTCGGAACAGCAGCTCGCACTTAACGAACTTCAGCGACGGTTCGATGTAGATACCGCTGAACTCATTAGACTCACTGGACTCGATCCATTGGCACAAGTTGCTCTTTCACAATCCCTGCCTGATGATGAGATAACACTCAATGACGCTGTTGAATTTGCACTCGTGAACAGTCTTGACTTGCGCGACTTACGCGGTGATATTGTCCGACAAGAACGCCTCGTTGCAGAGACACTATGGAACCGATTTCCCGAACTCTCTGCTGAAGCCCGCTATAAAGATCTCCACCTACTGTTGGAACAACATCAACAGAACCGGACCTGGGACGCGAAAGCACTCTATGATCCAGTGATATTGGATCGAGAACGAGATGTGTCGAGTACTTTTGAGACGAACCCTCGTACACAAGACGGATGGGAAGTCCGCTTCAACCTCAATATCCCGCTATACGATGGGAAAAAGACTGCGAACCTTCGCTCTGTAGAACTCGCCGAACTCGAGCGGATCCAATTGGAATACACTGAAAAAACGAAACTGATTCGGGTCGCTGTGAGACGCGACTACCGCGCCGTGGCGAATGCAAAGGAACGGATGGAGATCGAGGAGAAAAGATTGAGTATCCGTCAACAACAACTACGGACAATAGAGCGCGTGCTTGATGAAGTCACGTTTGATATACCTATACCGGGCTATCAAGGTCTGACCTTTAACGACGCGTTCCAATCACAAGCACAATTTACAGAGGCGCAACGTGTGTTTTATCAAGCACGCCGAAACTACGCGGAGGCGAAGGAAAAACTCCGAGAAACAATGCAATGGATCGAATAAGATACCACATGGAGAAAACATGAGAGGTCCTTCAACAATACACACTGAACTCAACCATTTTGATGAGCAGGAACTTGTCACGCGTGTCCTGAATGGTGATGCTGATGCGTTCAACCCACTTGTGCGCAAATATCAGCAGAAAATCTATAATCTGATTTACCGTCAGGTTCATGACCGTGAGACAGCCAAAGACCTCTGCCAAGAGGTGTTCCTCAAGGCATGGCAAGCACTGCCAAAATTTAAGGGACAATCTGTATTCTACACTTGGCTTTACAAAATCGCTGTCAATTGCAGTATTGACTTCCTCCGCAAACGCAAACAAAAGAAGCAAATTATTCTCGCCTACGAAGCATTACCCCAAAATCCAGACGATGTCCTCCCGATGATTCACACGCAGCCATCGCCTTGTCAAATCCTTGAGAAGGAGGAACTTGGACACACTATCCGCAGAGCAGTGCAGCAATTGCCACCTCGCCAACGTCAAGTGTTTCGTTTGCGTTACTTTCACGAACTCCCGATAAAGCAAATTGCCTTACGCATGAACAAGTCGGAGAGCACTGTTAAAACAACCCTGCACCATGCCCGCCAAAAACTTCAAAATATACTGCGTCCTTACCTTCAAAACGAATCCCTCACATAGTACAACGTGAGTTTGATAAAAGAGCATATTGTAGCGCAAACTTTCCAGTTTGCGCCCATAGCACACAAACTCAAAAGTTTGTGCTACAAGGGTTGCAAGGTGGGACTTCGGAGAAAATATCTCTTATTGAACTGAAATTATTTATTACCAAACTGGCGTTATTGTAGGTTGGGTTGAGCGGTAAAGCCACAAGTTCATTTTCGCTATACGCAGCGTTCCCTTCTTGAATGAACCGTTCAGGTAGATAGATGTAGCGAAACCCAACATCCCAAATCGTGTCGGTATCACAGTGCGTTGGGTTTCACTCGGTTTTGGGTGATTTCAGGTTTCTCTGTTGTCTTGAAAACTATGTGCTGTGTGCGATTTTTGGTAGATCTCCGTTCAATCCAACCTACGGGAGGCTTCAATTTTTATTTTAAAACTCACGTTATTTTATTTCACTCATCAGAAAAGAGACCTGTGCGACAATAAAAAACAACAGATTAAACAGCACCAGCAACCCGACTTGCGATAACACACTCCGATAAGAAACACGCTCCTCAAAGACCGGCACAGCGTCCGGATCCACAGGCTTCTGCGATAATCCCTCTTTCACAGGATAGATATGGAGACTCTCCGGATCGTTCCGATCCTCCGTTTTGATGAAGTCTATAAACGTCTGACGATAGCGGCGCGCCTGTTTCACAAAATTCATATAACTGACGATACCCGTATTCGCAAGCCCTTCCATCGCATACTGGAAAGTCGCTATCGGAGAAACCTGGGTAAGGTCACGGGCGAGCTGCACCTGCCTAAATTGCTTATCAATGTGTTCATCAAGACTTTTTGTTTCTATTCCTTTCTGCGCTGTAAAGTATGTTGCCCACTGTCGCGTCGCTGATGGATTTTCGGTGGAGGGTGCTTGGTTCAACTTACTCGATGTTTCACCGGACCCGCCCCAAGGCCCGTACGCGCCCCAAGGCTGAAATTGATCCATAATTTGATTCAATTGTGCTTCTCTTGATAATGAGACCTCGTCAACCGACGGAATTGGATTTAGGTTACCGACAAAGATCCCGAGGAGGTTTGGAAAGACAAAGGCGAGGAAAACCCAAGTGAGTAAGAGCCATACTAAACTTGTAATAGCGTTTGAGACGCGACTTGAAAAAAACAAACCGACGAAAATAAAAGCAGAAATGAGCAGCCCAAAAAGTCCGACCATCCCCAGAATTCTGAGAGAGGTTCCCGAATCAAAGGAAAGACTCCCAGAAAGTTGGATAACTAATAGATTCATCAGGATGCCAATTACGAGTGGCACCATGAGCGTCAGAAACGCGCCGATGGACTTTCCCAACAATACTTGGCTGCGCGAGACCGTGTTAGACATCATCAAACTGAGTGTGCCGCTCGATCGTTCCCCAGCGACGGCATCGAAAGTGAATAAGATGGCGAAAAAACTCATCAGCACACCGATGAAAACCCAGTCTATTTTGATACGATGGGTTGCACTCCCTTCATCAAAACTATTCAACGGATACCTTAACGTCCAGGGTCCCTTCCATGCATAAGCTTCAAATTTACCAGCCTTAGCACTGCGACTGGCAGTGCCGTACTCCTGCATGATGACATAACGCGGTATCACTTCATCAGTCCCATTAGCGGAGAATTTCAGAGGACTCGGACGTTTCGGCATATCCCCGGGGCCTATCACAGCCAACTCCCCTAAACCCTGAGCGGCATACGTTTCAACATGAGATAACTTTTTTTCTACTTGCTTATTGTAAGCATTGACCTGTGTTATGTATCCATCATCACCATAACCGTATATCAACGCGTTCGCTATCATCAGAACGGGTAGCAGAATTACCATCAAAGCGAACCGGAGCGTCGTGAGATTGTAATGAATCTCTTTCTTCGCAATGTGCAAAATCATCTGTTTCTCCTTTTTAACTCATCTCATATCTCAGAAAAGACACATAAGCCAACATAAACAGAACAATATTCCATGCTAACAAGATCAGAATATCCACAGAAGCGCG
Organism: Candidatus Poribacteria bacterium; assembly: GCA_022821965.1. Lineage (GTDB taxonomy): Bacteria > Poribacteria > WGA-4E > WGA-4E > WGA-3G > WGA-3G. Next base: position 150,769 of record JAJECN010000057.1, on the reverse strand, counting down.
TGAGAAACTTTCGGAGAGGGAGAACCGCTGATATCGATAAACCGGCAGATCCGCCAAATCCGCTGCACCTTGTTCATCGGAAAACCAGGCGCGCGTAGAAAATGCTTTTTTATCTTTCAAATATTCAACAATCTCACGCTTATGGGTCCTGGAACTCTCAAGAAAGTCATTATAACTCTGCCTGTCAGTCCCTGATATTGCCCCAACAGCAAAGCGGTACACATCTGCGAAGGAAATACGGGAGAGAAAATCTGCGAACTTCGCGTTCCGCTCTCGGTCGTCCGCAGGTTTTCTGAGAATTTCTTCCGCCCTATCCGTATACACAATCCGAAGTGGTTCCTGATAACTTAAAAATTCTTGGAGAACAGACACATCAGTACCCTTCAGGTTTCTGATCTGATAACTCTCTGTCAGAAACCACTGGGCAGACATAGAGAAAGTGCCAGCAGACCCACCACTTCTACCTTTTTCATCGCGGTGCCAAGAGACCGTCTCCGTTGGACTATCGTACCCCCTCTTTTTCAGGTAATCGTCGCGTTCTTTTCTGAAATCGTTCCAGAGTTGAATCGTCTGTTGAAAAACTTTCTCCTCCGAGTCCGGTTTATGTGGCGAAAATTTCGTCACCGCAAATGTCGCCACGTTCGCATGAACACTTGTCAGGATCACCCAAAGAAACATCGAAAGAATTAATGTCGTCGTTGCTTCCTTCGTCCAAACAGATAAGAGCAGTCCTAAAAGATACCACGTTGACACGTACAACAGCGAAACGGCGAATATCAGGACAACGTGTGCAATGTCGTTTCCATTAAAGGCAATGTCAGGTGAAGAGAGTGCAAGCAACAGTGCCACAATCAAACTCACCACAACAATAGGGAACAGCGACAACATACCGCCGAGGTATTTCCCCAAAACCACCGTGTCTCTCGGTATTGAATTGGACAACACGAGCTTCAGGGTGCCATCCTCTCTCTCACCTGAAATTGTGTTGTAAGCAAACAGAACCGCCAACGCACTGAGTACAATCTTGAAGATGAAAACCACATCAACGGAGAGAAACATTGCGAGAAAAGGGTTGTCCGCTCCTATCTTCCGAGTCGTTTCGCCCCAACCGGGGGAACTGCTATCCCGTCTCCAAATCGGCTTGTCAGGCTCAACAACGACCGTATTTACACCAGAGGTTTCCATCCCGATGTTAAAAATGCCGAGCGGATTTGGTTTTCTGTGCACCTTTGCACTAATATCGGTGTAGAGTTTCCAATTCTTTGCTTCTGCTTGGGATTCCCGGATAGCCGTGTTATATCCCACTAAACGCTTTTCGTGATCATCCACCTGGACGAAAACGGCGACAGCTGTTGAAAGCAGACACACGATAAACCCAATCATAAATCGGGATGTTAGCACATTTGAAACGAATTCTCGTTGGATAACAAGCCAAAGCGTATGCATAAACTCACCTCATTCCATAGTAGTAGGCACGCTCCGTCGCGCCATAATATGCTTGTCATTTTTTGTTTTCTCCCATTCATCTCCAGAGTTTGTCCTCAAAATTCAAGCGTCAATCCAAAATAAATTATCCGAGGAAATTGTGGGGCATCAAAGACTTCACGTTCAATGCCGACTTCCTGACCTTGAACATCAAGGGTTGCCTCCTCAAAAATGAACTGTATCGTATTCTTACGATTGTATACATTCAGAATATCAAGAAATACACCCACATGCACTCCCCAGAGTTTCCATTTGTAACTCACCCGAAAATCCAATTTATGATACGGTGTCAGCTCGGTGCTTAATTGCTCGTCGGCACTCGCCAAAAGCGGGTTCAATCCACGCGTTACGGGGTCTTGGATGAGAACGATAGAACTGATAGGGACTTCGGAGGTGCCGCTGAGATACTGCCACTTCGCACCGATCTCAAAATTCGGTGTAAAGTTATAACTGGCGACCACACTGACGATGCGGGTATTATCAAAGAGGTAAGGTTGATAGACAGCGTTTGGATTCTCGCGGCGTTCAGCATGCGTATACGCATACGAAATCCAACCGAAGAACTTATCTGGGATCCGATGCCGTAGAAATACCTCCGCACCCCCAACGTATGCCGCCCCTTGATTGAGATAGTTCGAGACCTCATCCGGTGTTACCAGCTTCTGTGAATCCTTGTAATAAGTGGCAAGTTTGAGTTCGGTCCGCGATGAGAATTCATGCTCTAATTCCATGATATAGTGCCGCGTGAGGCTCGATGTCAACGCTCGGTTACCGTTTTCCGCTAACAGATGAGACGGTTGTGGGCTCTGTTCATAATGTCCATACGCGAAACGGAGATTAGAACCGCCCGGCAGTTTGAAACTCACACTCCCCCGTGGCTGAATAGAGGCCTGATCAGTTACATTCAGATAATCCAATCGAACGCCGAGTGCTATCGACAGAAATGAAAGTGGATCATAACGGCCCTGTAGATACCCTTCAGCACGATAAAAATCGTGTCCAAATTCATCGTGTATCTCTTCCACGCCCGTTAACCGCTTTTCCGGTCCAATCCGCGTCTCCTCTCCGATGACCTCTCCATCTTCAATAATTGGGGTAACCCTCGTTACATCTTCATCACCTGTTTCGTATTCAGGAAATCTGCCATCCTCAAAACTGTTGGCGGGACTGAACGAGAAGAGGAAACCCGGTTCAAATTGAAACTGCGGCGTTAACCGATAGGATACATCCTCACGGAGCGTATAGACCGGCACGGTAATCTTTACATCGTAGTGGCCATAATCGACAGAATCGAGTACCCATTCGCCTTCGCGGTTCAGAGAAACCTGTTCATCGAAAGGGATTTCAGCCGCGATAGTGAGGAAATTGAGAGAACGAGTCAGGGACAGGTGTGAGGTGAGACTCTCGGTGAAGCCCGAACGGAGATGGATACCTTGTCCATCAAAACCATTTTTGAAAAGGACAGAAGTGAGCCCACCTACAACCGCCTGAACCCCTGTTTCATCTCCAATGGTAAATTCACCGCTATCTTCGACAATTTTAAAATGATCGGTTGCAGCGAAGACGTTGAGGGTGAGATGATGGTTTGCCCCCAGTGAGTGAGCAAATTTAAGCTGATAATCCGAAAAATACGGAAACTGCTGCTTTTGTCCTGTCTGTGCCTCAAGAATCGGGCCAGCGATGAGGTCTAAGTAGCTGCGCCGTCCAGAGGCAGAGATATATCCCTTGTCACCGATTCGGGCTTCGAGGAGTCCTTCGGAATAGAGGATATTCAAGTTAAATTTCCCATTCAATCGCTCCTTAATGCTGTCACGGGCATGGATGTCAATCACAGCTTGCGAATCCAGTCCGAATTTGGCACTGTAACCCCCGGCGTAGATGTCAATTGTCTCAATCGTTTCTGAACTGATGGTTGACAACAAGCCGCCCCAATGGAAAGGGTAGCCGAGAGGCGTTCGATCGAGATAATAAAGGTTAGATCCCGGTTCACTTCCACGGATGTAGAGGGACCCGAAGTAATCGTTTGGAATGCCGATGCTCGGGAGCGTCGTCAATCCTTTGAGGGCATCGTTCGCAGAACCGGGGATACGAAGGAGTTCACTGCCCCGAATCTCCTTACGACTCACTGTCGGTGGAAGGCGTTTCCCTTCTACCACGACTGTTTCGAGTTTAAAAGCTACACCGAGGTGTATTTTGACCTCAGTGGTATCGCCGCTACTGATGTCTACCGACACTTTTGTGGGTGCCGCTTCCACAGGGTATGTTACAACAAAGGTATATGTACCTTCGGCGAGCCCCGTGAAGTGGAAGGTACCATTTTCATCGGTTTTTTGGTGTTGACCGGTTTCAAGGATATGAACATCAGCATCTACGAGGGCTTTCCCTGTGCTTCGCTGATAGATGGTGCCTTGAATATCGCCGGTTTGGGCTAAGGTAGAGAGTGGCATGGTGATGAACGCAAGTAAAATTATAAGGAATTGTGGTTTCATTCAGGCGTTTTAACCTCCGAGCGTGTGGGAAATAAGTGTCTGTCTTTTCTTTACGGAGCAGCGTCGCACCGAAGCCAAAAATGAACAATAGACTCAAAACGACGCGAAATCTTTTCAACATGATAGGTTTCTCCAATTTCTCGTTTCTCAGCTTCAAGGCGGGAAAAGTATTTATTCATCTGAGAAGTCAGTCTATTTGACTTCATACCGCTTTAATTCAAGGGTTTTAACCGTGGTTGAAGCCTTAACTTGCGAGTGAGTTATAACTGTCAGAAGGATATCCCCAGCTTTTTGGTGAAACTTGACAATTCCGGCGTTGGGTGCTACCCACAGCGTCGTAATGGATTCACCGGGCGGATTCGATTCCTCTTCATCAGGCGGATGCGATTCCCCACTCGCGCGGGACATCAATATTGCGACCTCTGTTGCTGTCCGATACTCAATTTTCAAACAGTCTTCAAAGGTGCCAGCGGGGGTCTCAACGTTTTCCGTCCCTAAGACCTTGCCTGTTTCAACAATAGTGAACTCACATATCGTTTCCTCAGGATCTTGCGGCGGATCAGGTGTCATCGTGACTTTGGCTTTTATCTGTGCCGTGTCCCACTTTTCGTTGAAGGTAACAGACGTTGGAAGCACATAAAACCGGTCTTGTGCCTCTACCTCAATGTCGTAGAGGAGATCGAAATTCTTCTCAAGTATTTTGCCGAAGGTTTCTACCTCTTTGGTAAGACGCGCCTTGACCGCTTTCTCTACATTATCACCGGCCCAGAACGTAATCCGCTCTTCACCAACTTGATAGAGATGCGGGTGGATATGATAGTCATAATCCGCCCAATCTTCAAAGGTCGGCTCATAACTGAAGGCGTGATACGTCTCTCCGTCGATATCTTTATTCTCAATGACACGACGTGTTAATTCGCTTCCGTCTTTGTCTTCATAAACCCAGTAACTTCCGAGCGTGTGTGGAAAATAGGTATCAGCCCTTTCTTTCCCCACCAGCGTTGCACTAAAACCCAAAATGAACAACAAACTAAAAATGACACGAAATCTTTTCAACATGATAGATTCCTCGAATTTTTCGTTTTTTAACTAATGTTTTGTCAGGATTATTTTGAGAAGTTGTAGGTTGGGTTGAACGCAGTGAAACCCAACGTCCTCTGCCAATCTAATCTATCAGCTTAGAGGGGACAGAACACTAACTTATAGGTAGAAGCGATTTTCAAGCATGCTGCCTGAAATGAATTGCTTCAATTCCCACCGCGCATTTTGAGGTTGTCGTTACTACAAACGAGTTTCAAAAAAGTTGCATTTTATTTTAATTTTAAATTTTCAGAGGGGTTTGGACAGCATTATTCGGGTAATTTTCAGTTAGAAGGAGAGATTTTTCTTTCACTATCAACTTGATTCAAATAGGACTTACACAAATTGAATAGAGTAAAGGAACCCCAGTTGATAGATAGAACTGAATATGGTAGGTACGATTTGATGAAGTGTAAAAAATAATTCGGCAATTGACGGGAGACCATGAATGGGTTTCCTACTACAAACAGGGCTGCTTGTAGTAGTGCGATTTATCGCACGTTCAGAAATTAATCAATGAAATACTTACAACTCCATGCAACGGCGAACACGACCGACGCAAATGGGTAGGCATCATCACTTAATCTCGCTCATCAGAAAAGAGACCTGTGCGACAATAAAGAACAGCAGATTAAACAGCACCAGCAGACCGACTTGCGATAACACACTCCGATATGAAATCCGCTCCTCAAAGACCGGCACAGCGTCCGGATCCACCGGCTTCTGCGATAATCCCTCTTTCACAGGATAGATATGGAGACTCTCCGGATTACTCCGATCTTCCGTTTTAATGAAATCTATAAACGTCTGACGATAACGGCGCGCCTGTTTCACAAAATCCATATAACCGACGATGCTCGTGTTCGCAAGTCCCTCCATCGCATATTGAAAAGTCGCTATCGGAGAGATTTGGGTGAGATCTCGAGCGAGTTGCACCTGTTGAAGTTGCTGGTCGATGTGTCCATCGGCGATCTGGGTCTCTGTGTCGCTGATTTCGGTGAAGTATGTCGCCCAGAGGCGCGCCACGGCTGGTCTTTCGATGGCAGGTGATTTTCTTAACTTCTTTTCCGGCTCCCGTTGCCATTGGTCCTCGATTTGCTCCAATTGTGCACGTCTCCGCATGGAAATCTCATCAACAGATGGAATCGGATTCAGATTACCGACAAAGATCCCGAGCAGACTCGGAAACACAAATGCTAAAAAAACCCAAGTGAGTAAGAGCCACACTAAACTTGTAATGGCATTTGAGACGCGACTTGAGAAAAAAAGCCCGAGAAAAATAAAAATAGAAACGAGCAATGCAAATAATCCAACCATCCCCAAAATGCACAGCCAATCACTTCCGTCAAATGGAATACCCCCAATGAGGAGAACGACTAAGAGGTTTACGAGAATACCCATAACAAGTGGTAGAAAGACTGTTACAAATGCACCGAGATATTTCCCTAACAATACTTGCCCGCGCGAGACCGTGTTCGACATTATGAGGCTTAGCGTACCGCGCGCCCGTTCCCCAGCGATAGCATCAAATGTGAACAAGATCGTAAAGAAACTCATGAGGACACCGATAAAAACCCAGTTAATCTTGGCACGTCCCGTTGAATTGCTGCCAGAGCTTACGACCTTATATTCCAAACTCAATGGATGTCGCCACGCGTAATCCTCATCCTCAACACCGCTACTTCGACTAATACTTCCATCACTTCTCAACTTAATAGAACGCGATACGACTTCATTAACGCCACCGGCACAGAATATTAGACGGCTGGGACGTTTCGGGATATCTCCAGGTCCTCTTAGTGCTAACTCCGCTAAACTTATGTTTGCTTGTTCTGTAATATGCTTCCTATTTTGTCTCATCTGTTCGTTATAGGAATTAATCCGCGCCGTATAACCACCATCGCCGAGGCTATATATCAGCGCATTCGCCACAAACAAAACAGGCAGCAGGATTATCATCAACGCAAACCGGAGTGTCGTGAGGTTGTGATGAATTTCTTTTTTTGCAATGTGCAAAATCATTTTTAATAGTCCCCAGCAATCAGCAGTCAGCAGTCAGCAAGATAGTAGCCAGCCATTTTCCTGACAACCGACGACTGACAACCGACAACCATTTCTAACTCATATCATATCGCAGGAAAGACACATAAGCCACCATGAATAAAACGATATTCCACGCCAATAAAATCAAAATATCCATTGACGCACGTGCGAAACTTTCTGAGAGGGAGAGCTTTTTATATCTAAAAACAGGTAGATCTGCCAAATCTGCAGTCCCCTTATCCGTGGAGAACCACGCCCGCGAAGAAAACGCTTCTTTATCCTTCAGATATTCAACAATTTCACGTTTATAGGCTCTGGCATCCTCAATAAAACCGTTATAACTCTGTCTATCGGTTCCTGCTATGGCACCAACAGCGAAGTGATATACATCTGCGAACGAGATACGGGAGAGCGCGTCTGAAAGCTTTGCAGCTCGCTCTCGTTCCTCCGCAGGTTTGTTAAGAATTTCCTCCGCTTTACCCGCATATTCACTCCGAAGCCGCTCTTGATACCCTAAAAGTTCTTGAAAGATGGAGGTATCTGCCTTGTCAACACTTGTAACGCTATAACGCCTTAGTCTGAAATAACCTCCAGTATAGGAACTCGAGCCTAACCCCGTTGAACTCGTCTCAGGTTCCCAAGTAATTGACGCTCGCAAATCGTCGTAGCCTCTCTGCTTGAAGTAGGCATCCCGTTCCCTTTTGTACTCGTCCCAGACATCGAAGGCAGGTTGGAGAAATGCGCCTTCAGGTTGCGACTGATAGGGCGATAATTTATCCACTGTAAACGTTACAACATTTGCATGAACGCTTGTCAGAACCACCCAGATAAACATGGAAAGGATTAGCGTCGTTGCGGTTTCCTTTGTCCAAACTGACAGGAGCAATCCCAGAAGATACCACGTTGACACGTACAACAATGAAACACCGAATATCAGGACGATGTGGGCAATATCGTTCCCATCAAAGCCGGTAACTGGAGAAGAGACGGCGATCAACAGTGCCACGATTAAACTCACCAGAACAATCGGGAACAGCGACAGCATTCCGCCGAGATATTTTCCCAAAACAACTGTATCTCTCGGTATCGAATTGGACAACACAAGCTTCAACGTACCGTCTTCTCTTTCTCCCGAAATGGTATTGTAAGCAAACAAAACCGCTAACGCGCTGAGCACGATTTTGAAGATGAAAACCACATCAATGGAAAGGAACATTGCGAGGAAGGGGTTGTCTGAGCCTCGTTTCTGCGTCGGTGCCCCCCAAATTGTGGAAGTGAATTCAAAGATAGGCTTACCCAACTCAACAGTGACCGTATTGGCACCGTCATTCTCCGTTCCGACATTAAAGATACTCAGAGGATTCGGTTTTCGGTGCGCTTGCGGTTTGATGTCAACATAGAGATCCCATTCCCGCGCTTCCATCTCCGCTTCCCGGACAGCAGTATTGTACCCCGACAAACGCTTCTCGTAATCGTCTACCTGAACGAAAACGGCGACGGCTGTTGAAAGCACGCACACGATGAACCCAATCATGAATCGGGAGGTCAACACGTTTGAAACAAATTCTCGTTGGATAACAAGCCAAAGCATAGCCATAAACTTACCTCTGAATAGTTATAGGTTACCAATCGTCAGTTAATTATCGCCTATCTGCGTAAGTTCTATACAATAAAATCTCTTAACTGATAACCGATAACCGATAACTGATAACCATTCACGGTTTATCGGAGTTGCTCTCCTCTTTTTCGAGGAGTGCAATGCCGATACGCTGTAAACTTTCAGGTGTCCCGATATGCCATTTTCCATTTATCATATCCACAAACACGAGTGCATCCCGATACGTTGCCAATTCCTGAAGTGCCCAATTCGTGTACGTAACCGATTCACCACTTGTCCACTGCCATTCGGTTTGATTTGCCAGACGAGTCAGCCCGATTAAAAACGGTTCCTCCCCGAATGTTTCCACAAGCCATTTCTGCTCCGCTTCGTCGTTAATCGACACCAAATGCGCGCCTTCAGCAGTCGCCGTAGCGCGAGCATCCTCCCAACGCTTACACCGAATCTTTTTATAGGCGTGCCCATTAGCAGGATTCACGACCCACGCTTCCATTGGGTTCGGCATCGGCATCGTCGGGACAGGCGGAACTGAAGCCTCGCTCAACCGGAAAACCAAATCATGACGGCGTTGCCCCTCTGCGATCTTAAACGTCTCCGCTGTTGCTGTGTCCCCTTGATATTCCACAGACACTGTGCAAAACGCTGGCAAATTCACATACATCACAAAGTAGCCATCCGAATCTGTATAGGTTGGACTCCTGCTGAAATTCCCACTCATCACATCATCTAAACTTCGATAGCGTAGGTGAAGTTTTACGGTAGCGTCGGCTAAGGGTGTACCATCCGCCAAAAGGACGCGACAGCGGATGCGCATTCGAGGTCTCACGGTTACTGTTATGTCTTTGATATCCGCCCCTGACTTGATATAAAGCGGGATGCCACCTACATCTGACACTTTCTTCGGTTCGACTTCAAAAGTAGCGACGAATCTAAGACGCTGCTCGTGCGATACTTGGAAATTTGGTCTGTCAATTGGCAAGAAACTTAAGCCTCCAATGTCAATGGAACGAATTTCCGTATCCGGTTCAAAGGTTCCTGATTTTGGAACCACCACCAATTTCGCGTGCCCCGGAACGATGCTGCCGATGCGGAAGCTACCGATTGAATTGGTCCGAGATTGTTCCATCGGTGTAGGTATCTGCCACATTTCACCATCAATAATGTCAATCGGTTGAACCCCCAACGTGAGATCCGAAACAGGATTCCCCTCCATATCAACAACGCGTCCGGAAAGGGTGCTCGCTTCCTCCTCAGCAATGCTGGACAATGGGGCAACAAGTAAAAATGCCAAAATCCCAATGAAAGCCACAAGCGGGTGTCTGAAGTTTTGAAACCTCATGATTATTGTCTCCTTTTGAAAGATTTTTTGTATTAGTTTTTTATCTGTACCCTAACATGGGTCTGGTATAAACACGTAGGTTGGGTTGAACGGGAACCCACGAAAATCTCACACAAAAGATGACCTTCAAGTTCATTGAGAAACCTGACATTACCAAAGTCCGAGTGAAACCCAACGCTTTTTTATTCCCAAAGCGATTGGTTTGTTGGGTTTCGCTATACCTATTTCTATGGATAGAGTCATCAAAATCAGAATCTTCCATATCAATCAAGATAAATCTATGTCTTTTACCGCTCAACCCAACCTACATCTGGACTTGGATTTTTATTATCGAACTCGCGTTACTATAGTATTGATTTTTCTCTACTAACATAATTGCGACTGACTATATCTCGAGGAACTGATACCTATTCATAAACGATTGCCCGTCGCTTAATATCACTCCAAGTGGTGGCAACCTTGTCTTTAGGTGACACCGCGAAAACGCCTCTCATTGCCTCTTCGATTTCAATTTGAGTCAGACCGCGTCGCCATAATCCGACTTCGTCAATCGCACCGTTCTTGAAAGTATACCTTGGGTGGTGTTTGGCACATCCAATCTGAAGGCTGAAGTCATTAACACCGTTGAATTCAAATTTCTCCTTGTTGTCAGAAAGAATCTTGCCATCCAGATAGATTCTCGCGGTACGTCCATCGTAAACCGCAGCGATGTGATGCCATCTTTTATTTATTAGAGCTCCCCAGGTTACGAAGGTCCATGAGGTGTTGAATGTGCCCAAGACTACTTGGATATCTGGCCCCTCCAAGTCTACCGGTATAAGATCAGGGAATAGTCCCAGGCTATAGGTCTTTTCCTTCTTAGCCAAGTCGATATTATCTCCGTTAGTAAACAAATATCCCGAAGCTGTGTTCCAATCTTCATGATACATCCAAGCCATCATCGTTATCTCACCCTCAATTTTTAGCAGATCGTCCGCAGGAACATGGACGCAATCATCATCTTCCAGTTCAGCAGCAATATGAATCGCATTCCCATATTTGCCTTTGATAAAATCCACATTTGCAACGACTTCGGCATCGAGATCGTTACCGGAGGCATCAAGAATCTTCTTGCCTTTTAAGTTGTCAAAGGTAAAATAAGCGACAAGATCACGGTCCAGTCTGGCAATCGCTTGGCTTGTTGTGAATAATAGCCCAGCGATAAAAAGAAATACTATCCATCTCATTGATATTTCCTCCGAAAGATTTCAAAATCCAATTAGTCAGCAACTGCCCTTCGCTTAATATCACCCCAAGTGGTAGCAACCTTATCTTTGGGTGAAATCGCGAGAAAACCTTTCATCGCTTCCACAACCTCTGCTTCGGTGAGGGCGCGTCCCCAAATACCAGCTTCATCAATCAAACCGTTTTTGAGGGTATACTGTGGATGGTTCTTGGCACATCCGATGCGAAGGTCCACGTCATTGGTCCCGCTGAATTCAAATACCGCGTCAACTTTGGAGCGGATTTTACCATCCAGGTAGATTTTCGTAGTCTCACCATCATAGGTACCAGCAATGTGATGCCACCTTTTATCGACCATTGGCCCCGAAGTGGTGAAACTCCATACACTTTGGATTCCGCCTAAACGCATTCCGATATTTGGACCCTTGAATGCCCCAACATCATTGAAAAGTCCCATCCCATAGCCCTTCTTCTCCTCACGTACAGCATGGCTACCTTTGTCAAACCACGTTCCTGAATTCTTGTCCCAATCCTCATTATATACCCAAGCCATCATCGTTATCTCGTCTTCAATTTTTAGCAGACCACCCGAAGGAATATGGACGCAATCATCACCTTCCGGTTCAGCGGCAATATGAAGCGCATCTCCATATTTGCCTTTGATAAAATCCACATTTGCAACGACTTCGGCATCAAGATCGTTGCCAGAGGCATCCAGAATCTTCTTACCCTTCACATTGTCAAAGGTAAAATAGACAACGAGGTCCTCATCCAGTCCAGCAGAGACGAAGTTCACTGCCAACAGCACAAGCACCAAAGGAAATAGTATCCGTTTCATTTTTTCTCCTCCAATGGATATTGATGTGGAACGATTTCAACAATTTTATCCCCAGCGTTCGCCTCAAAAAAGGCGACAATATCATCAATCATTTCACTTTTTATTTCATGCCCAGTATCCTCATAGGTAACAAATTGGGCAGGAATCCCAAGCGTTTTGTATATTGATTGGCTTAAGTCCCATCGATCCGGCATCATTTTCGCGCCAATAAGACTTTTGACTAATTCGGCATCCACCTCATCATAAGCATCTCGGAAGGGAACGGTGTCATTATCGTCAAGCGCGCCCATGTAAATATACTGGGACACCTTCTTATATGCTGTCTCGTCAAATTCAAGACCAGCGATCTCTTTCACGTCTGCAATTCCGATGGGATAGCGCATTATGGTATCATTCCAGCGATCCATTGGAAAGGTCGGAATGCAGTTGATACCACCCGTCGCGACCGCACGGACCACCGTCGGGTGTAAAATCGCAAACCGATTCGTAAATGTCCCCGAAGCCGAAAATCCGTTCATGAAAACCTGCTCATTTACCTTCATGTCATTGTGTCGCAGAAGTTGCTGTGCATGGGCTATCATTTTGATGAGTTGCAAGTCGATCCGCCTAAGTCCACCCTCTTCAATCAGGAGGGTATCTCTATCTAAAGCATGCGTGTAGATATGCATCCGATCGCCGCCGGGTCTCGGAAAAACAGGCACAAGCAATGGGACTTCCAGTTTTCTTGCGAGTTCAGTCGCATGAGAAGCCTCTGCTAATCCTTTCGTATTCCTATCGTGGATTTCAAAATTGTCACTAAGTGTTCCGGTGTTGCACGGCTCTATCAGTAGATGAATGGGTTTATTGGAATCCATTCCTTGTGGAATGAACAGATAATACGGAAAAGCAAATCCTTCTGTGAGGTCGGCTGAAATGCGATAAAGCAATTCATTCGAGAGATCCAGCTCTTCAATACCTGTTACATGGATAGGTGTCATATCCACAAAAGTAGGCGTGACTGGATCGGGACCTTCCGTCGTAAATGTTAGGATATACTCTTCCAGCAACACTCCTGCCATGTTTCTGTAACCTTCATTGCGTCCCAATATAAGCCGGTAAATTTTTGAAGGTGATAGGCGTTGATTGAACGAAATAACGAGGGTTGTATTGTCATCTTCCCACTGGACATCACCGAGTGGAACCCCAGCAAACCCGATATCCATTCCCTGCATCCTCTGGCTGAAGACGACTCGTATTTCCTTTAGATCCGTAGAAACTTTTTTAGACACGTCGGGAATGGTCCTCACTACTTTTGGAGGTATTGTCCTTTGTTGCGCCAAATCAGCATGTTCGACAACTTGACACTTCTCAATAACCGCCTCGTCACGGTAGCTGTTTTGCCATCTATATGTCCACGTGTTGCCAACCTGTAAGGGAAGGTATTGTTCTCCTTTGGCTGGAACATTGTATTCAAGCAGCTCTGCCTCCGTTACAACGCCGTTGGCATGTTCATAGCGCATCTTCACGAGTCCGACCCCTTTGGCGAACCACAAATAACGGGTGCCGTTCACAAGTGAACTCTTGAGCTCAGAACCGGCATCAGCACCTGTGAAGACGGTTTTATGCTTCAGACATATCGTGAAAACGTCTGCGGAGGCTTCTACCGCTTCATGGGCCTCTAAGGTTGTCTCGATTTGTGAATCCCAATCCCCTTCCTCTGTCCAAGTATCTCCGACAACCAAGGGAAACCTAAATAGGTCTGTTGGATGGTGCACAAGATAACGTATCAACATGTACCTCGGCGATGGGTCACCTTTACCCATTCCACGAGTTTGATAACTTGCAGATGTCAAAGTCGTATCGGTTTCCCTGAGCGTAACAGTGCCATCCGCCAAATGTTCTCCGCTTTCCGTAGCAGCGTTGGCACTCAGAACGATGGTGCGTTCACCTGAATATTGATAGGGGTTAATTTCAACTATATCGGTCCCCGAATTCGCCTCGAAAAACGCGACGACATCATCAATCATCTCCCGCCTGATTTCATGCCGGGTATTCTCATAAGTAACAAATTGCGCGGGAATTCCAAGTGCCTTGTATATCGACTGACTCATCTCCCACCGATCAGGCATCATTTTCGCGCCGATGAGGCTTTTGACCAACTCAGCATCTACCTCATCGTAAGCATCTCGATACGGAACCGTGTCATTGTTATCCAACGCACCCATATAAATGTATTGGGAGATACGTTTATATGTCGCTTCGTCAAAGTCAATACCGGCGATCTCTTTCACGTCCGCAATTCCAACTGGATAACGCATTGGGGTTCCGTTCCATTGATCCGTTGGAAAGGTCGGAATGCAGTTGACCCCACCCGCCGCGACGGCTCGGACAACCTTCGGGTGCAAAATCGCAAACCGATTCGTAAACGTCCCAGAAGCCGAAAATCCGTTCATGAAAACCTGCTCATTTATTTTTACGTTATTGTGCTTCAGAAGTTGTTGCGCGTGCGCTATCATTTTGATGAGTTGCTCGTCTATTCTTCTCAGGTCTCCCTCTTTAAGCAACAAGGTGTCTCTATCCAAGGAGTGCGTATAGATTCGCCACCGCGCTTCACCTGGACGCGGAAAAACAGGCACCAGTAGTGGAACTCCTAACCTGCGTGCGATTTTGTTAGCGTGCGAGGACCTTTTTAACGCCAGGGACTTTGCCTTGCTATCGTGGCGTTCAAAATCGTCACTGGTTGTTCCGGTATTACACGGTTCTACCAGCAGGTGAACGGGTTTGCTGGAATCCATATCTTGTGGAACAAACAGATAATACGGGAAAGAAAATCCCGCTGCAGGGTTTGCTGATACACGCGCAGCGAACCCCTTTGAAAGATCCAGGTTTTCGGTGTCTTCAATGTGAACAAGATCAACATCTCGCTGCGCCCAAACAGCACTTGATGCACTGCCCAAAAGGACTATTAACACTACCAAAACAAAGAAACTGCTTGTCATTTGTTGTTTTCTCCTAACTTCCCTTGAAAACCGATGGAATCTCAAGAGATAACTTCAGAAAAAGTAGATTCCCTTATGATATTATGTCGCGTTTTAAATGAGAAAGGTTGCATAAAACGCATCTTTCGGCAACCTTTCTCATTTGTGGTGTTTATTTGCTCTCCAAATCAGTGGACTTAATTTCGTAGTGCGTTAGTTCAAGACTCTTTTCCACTTTTGAATCAGCGGATTTACGGACAAATTTCACGATTCCGACCTTAGGTGCCAACCAGAGCGTTGTTAATTCTATACCAGACGTATCTGAAGAAGTCGGCTTTGTCGCGTCCTCTTTTTTTGTTGCCTCTGTATACCAATACTCAATTTTCAAACAGTCTCCAAATGTCCCCGCGAGGGTCTTTACGGTTTCTTTGGCTGTCACCTTCCCTTTTTCGACCAAATCAATAGGAATAGCATTAACCTGATCGCCGCCCGGAATCTGAAAACCAGGACTTTGCATTTTCAGCTTGA
This sequence comes from Candidatus Poribacteria bacterium, assembly GCA_022821965.1. Lineage (GTDB taxonomy): Bacteria > Poribacteria > WGA-4E > WGA-4E > WGA-3G > WGA-3G. The sequence continues at coordinate 135,168 of JAJECN010000057.1, read as the reverse complement.
GCGTTATGGATCCACTGATCCGCATTGCCGTCCACTCTTTATCAAAAACGATAGGGGTTGGGAGAAGATAGAAATCGTCTTCCACTTCGACCTCAATCTCATAACTGAAATCGGCACTGGCACCATCAGTTGTTGAGATACCTTGCTGTTCTTTGATATCCGCGTCCATATCTCTGCGGAGTCTCGCCTCAAACGCTTTCTCAACTTCATCACCGACAAAGAACGCGATTCCGTCCTTACGGATTTGGTAAAAATTGGGCTGAATGTAATGCTCGTAATCTGTCCAATCTTCCAAGGTCGGTTCATAACTGAAGGTGTGATACATCTCATCTTCAATCTTCTCTTTATGGATAGCACGGCGTGTCAGTTCGTTCCCGTCCTGATCCGCGTAAACCCAGAAACTTCCGGACATCCGTGGAAAATAGTCGTTCACCGATTCCTCGGCTACTGGCATCGCGTTAACCCCGAAAATGATTAGCAAACTGACAATACAGATTTGCCTGTATACTACCCCTTTAAAGGGAAATCTTTTCAACACAATAGATTCCTCCTATTTTCCATCTAAAAAATCACCGGCCACTGCCTAAAACACCAGCCAAAATGGAGAGTTGGAAGCCTGTGCTATCTGCACTTTTCGTAATGAATAAAAACACATTTTCCGTTGATATAAGGTTTGAAATGTGATATACTTATAGCCAATCAAATATAAAAGTTATTGGAGGTTATGATCCTCAAAATGAAACCCGAGCACGTGATAAATCAAGATCCTGAGATTCACGGGGGGACACCGGTGTTTGCAGGCACCCGTGTTCCTATAAAGGCACTTATTGATCATCTCAAAGCAGGAGAGAGTCTTGACTATTTTCTTGAAGGGTTTCCTTCGGTCTCTCGGGAACAAGCAATCGCTTTTTTAGAACTCGCCTTGATCCGAGCCATTCCATAACAAAATCATCGACTATCGCCTAACATTCCCAACCAGACGGCGCGTTGGAAGTCCGTGCTCTCCGCGCTTTTCGTGACGGTAACATCAATAGTATCCGCCTCCAACGGCGGCTTCTTAGACGCGTCTCCTCCTAATGTGACGGGTAGGATAATTTCCTCACCCTCTCTTACAAGGGTCAGTTCCACGACATCACCGGTTTTCCAATCCTTGGCAATTTTTCTGATGTCGTCAAAGGTTTCCACCGGCATGCCGTTGATGCCTATCAGTTGGTCGTCGTTTTGATACTGCAGTGAATTGTCGATGAATATACCCCCGCCTGGAGGTCCCCCAATTCCACCAATACCCAGCATTTCATGCACGATATAACCTAAACGCGGCAGTCTTTCACCAAATTTTATCTCAGCATCCACACCCGCGTCTTTGAAGTATTCCTCTAAGGGCAATTGTTCTGTCCCGGTCACATATTTGCGGAAAAACGGTTTAAAATCCTCACCCGTCATTCGACTCACAATTCTGATGATATCGTTCATTGTATAAGGAACACCGGTGAGACCAAACTTCCGATACATCTGTTTCATCACATCGTCTAAGCTACGCCGATTTTTCGTGTATGAACGAATCTGCAAGTCCAAAGCTGCAGCAACCAGACTACCACCGTCATAGACGAGCTCGCGGTTGGCGGATTTGTCTTCCCCTGCCTCGTGGATAGAAAGCTCGCCCTGCCGAGATAAATACGCCTCCCACGTTCGTTCAAGATTTCTGAAAAAATCGGTTTCAGAAATAAGCCCAAGGCGGACAGAGGCGATCTCTGAATAGTATTGGGTGAAACCGGCACAAAACCAGTATTCCTGTTCCTTAAAACTGATGGCACTTGTTCCCTCTCGGATATCAATATAACTTCCATTCCAGAGATAGCAAACCAAGCGCGCTATCGGCGGTAGCCAAAAACCTCTGTTGGCTTCATCTAAGGTCTCACCTATCAACATACTGATACTACGCCGGGAGGCACCACCGCTCCTGTATCCTTCTTTGCCATAAGGGTTCGCGACAAATAGGAGTTGGTCTTTTGGAGCACCACCGAAAATCCCTGAATACATACGGAGAAGGGACGCAACAGTTTGCTCTATTTCATTCATACCTCCTTTAAGGTGTCCACCGAGAGCAAGCACAATCTTAGTTTCCGCCTCAGTTTCTACCAGACGTTCAGTATGTTCGCCGAGTACAAGATACGCGTACATAAGGTCATTCTGGTCTTTGCAAACGAAACGATGTTTATTCGGTTCAATCCGTTCCCAAGGCGTTGAGACCGACCAATTATCCGGCACATTCACACACAGTTCAATATCGTCTACTTCACCGACAATAAACAGCGCATATCCGGGCCAGAAGACACAATCGTCTTGAGCATAAGGGGCTTCATCTCTACCCCAATGCCACTCCCGTTCATCATGATTTAGCAACACTTTGTAACGCAGCGTCACTGATGAGGCATCGCGTGTTTCAACTGCCCACTGCGTTTTATCAATCTCCTCCACGACCAGAGCGTTCCCATTCGCATCGGTAACTGTCAAGTCTCGTAGATAACGACCATATCCATCGTAGAGCCATTCAGTTCCAAAACGACTCATGGATAACAACAACGGCTTTTGATCGCCTTTTGCATCACGGGTTGCTTTCGGCGTTAGCACACATTCGACAGTAGCGACACGCGGTTCATCAGAGTCAATTTTGACTTCATACCTCGCCGATGCAAGTGCCATCGGGTTCTCAAGATTTTCTAACCGCCGGAAATTCCGGATGACGTGCCACTCCTCAATAACGGCTTCGTCGCGATAGGTGTTATGCCATTTGTATGCCCACTGTGTGCCTATCTGTGCGGGGAGAAATCCCTCGTCTCGGGGGTCATCCGACCCAGTCACTGCGTGGGGTGCCTCCGACTGAATAGGAATTTCATACTTAAGCAATTCGGCTTCCGTGATAACACCATTCGAGTGCTCATAGCGCATCTTCACGAGTCCAACGCCCTTCGCGAACCACAGATAACGCCTCCCGTTTACAAGAGCGTCTCGCAATGCAGCATCGGCATTCTCAACGATCTCAACGTCAGCGTGCCTAAAAACAGTTTCATGTTTCAGGCACGCCGAGAAAGTACCAGCGGAGACACTTACCGTTTCATATCCCGCTAAGGTTGCCGTTGCCTGTGATTTCCAAGCACCCTCCTGCTCCCAAGAACTCCCGACCACCAAAGGAAATCTAAAGATGTCAATCCCACCGTGGTTAAAATAGTGCAGCAACATGTACATCGGCGACGGATCCCCATCCCCACGTCCTCTCGTATGGAATCCAGACGATGTGAAAACTTTATCGGTCCGGTTGAAATTGAAACCACCTTCTGCTAAATGTTTTCCGGTTTCCGTCGCGGCAGTCGCTTGAAAGTCAACGCGGCGCGGTTCGTTTTTTAAAATATTTGTGTCTAAGGTTTCGCGAATCATTGATTCCTCCGTTTCCAATCGTTTTCGAGCGCGATACAACCGACTTTTTACCGTATTTAGCGATACATCTAAAAGCGCGCTTACTTCTTCACAGGTCAAACCTTTGTAATAGTGCAAGACCATCACAGAACGTTCAGGAACAGGCAGTTTTTGGAGGAGACGTTCCACGACTTCACGCAATCCATCCCTTGATGCTTGCGCCTGTTCTTCGTCAAGATATCGCGCATAGGACAACCGCTCTAATTCGGCATTCGGCATCGCATCCAGTGACTGCATCGTCATCGGCTTCCGCCGCAGCCATTCAATACACTGCCGCTTCGCTATTACATGTAACCATCCTGAAAAACGATTGGGGTCTCTCAAGCTTGGAAGCGATTTAAAAGCCTGGATGAAGGTGTCCTGTGTAATCTCCTGTGCGGCGTGGAAATCACCGATCTCACGCCACGCGAGCGAATGAATCCACTTCCGGTGTTTTTCGACCAGCGCAGTGAACGCACTTTCATCACCCGATAAGATGCGTTGAATCAGATCGACATCTTCGTTTTTCACAAGTACCCTCCGAGTAAATTGCCTTGTGACGCTATGTCGTATTTTAACGGGGGTAAGGTTGCATAAAATGCATTTTTATGCAAAATTTTTTGTTCTTAGGAAAAATGGAGGTATATAAAGCAGATGGCGCGCTTACACAGCGCGCCTACAATTGTTGTAATAACGACTCTAATAATCGGCGATGGAGCCATCTGCCAATCGACTGTTGGGCCAGGTGAAACGTCTACCCGCCTCTTGCCCAACTTCAATAACCTTTGCCTCATCCACTTCGACCCCTAAACCAGGTCCTTCAGGAAGCGACACATAACCCTCTTCATCCATCTCCCACCTCTTGCGAGCAACACCGTCTGGTAGGACGTTCTCATAGCCTTCGTGGATAAGAAAGAACGGCACAGCAGCGGACAAGTGAAAACTCGCAGTGAGACCGAGGTAGGACATCGTGCAGTGCGGTGCGATCGGGACGTGATGTGCCTCCGCAAGTGCTGCAACTTTTTTGACCTGTGTAATGCCCCCACCGTGTCCAACATCGGGTTGAAGGATGTCAATCACCTGCGCCTCAAGAATTTCGCGAACCTCCCATATTGTGCGGTCGCGTTCACCTGTCGCCAACGGCACAGGAACGGATTCCCGGATTTTCCGCATCACTTCGATATTGCCCGGAACCCACGCTTCCTCTAAGAAAAGGAGGTCATCGGGCTGTAAGTAACCCGCGAACTGTTTGACGATAGGCGGTGGCAAGCAGCTATGCGCATCATACATAACAGCACCGTCGGAACCGACCTTTTCCCGCGCATCTTTCACTCGCTGAACGAGATCCGCGATCTCATCGGGAGTACCAGCGAACGACTTAGAACCTCCCGGTCCCGTTTTAATCGCTTTCGGACTCGGATACTTCCAAATTTTATCGCGGCAGGGACCCCCAAGTAGGCGATAGACCGGCACCCCCCAGAGTTTCCCAGCAATATCCCACAACGCCATATCAATCGCGGAGATCGTATGCACCATCAACCCACCACCTCGGATGTTGCGATGTGCGCGGAACAAGCGTTGCCAGTGATGTTCAATACGCGTCGGGTTCTCACCAATAATCATTTCCGACAACGAACGCGCCAAGGCACAGGTGACAGTTGTCTCCATATTATTGATCTCACCCCAACCCGTAACACCCATGTTCGTTTCAATCTTGACGTAGGCTTTCACACCCATCGGAAAAGCCTCAAGGTTTGTCACTCGAATCTGCGAACCTTTATCTTCATAGTCTGCCATCTGATAACATCCTCTCTTTCGGTGTAGTCTACAAATCTATACTGCTCTCTATAGTTTGCAACGTTTCCAAAGGTTTGTCAAGCGAAAGGATTTGACAAAAACCGCAAGGGAGTGATAGAATAGTTCAACATGGTTTCAAACAATTGGCTTGCAAACTACGTCAAGATAAGGAGACGAAACAGATGGCAAACCAGACATACCGCGTCGGAATCATTGGCTGCGGCGGAATGGGCAGGTCCCACACCAGAGCATGGACCGCACATCCCAGGGCACAAGTCGTGGCAGTAATGGACATCTACGAAGAGGCAACACACCGCATCACAGACGAGTACGATGTATCCGCTGTCTACACCGATGTGGACGAAATGTTAGCAAAAGAGGATTTGGACATCGTCAGTGTTACAACATGGCAGGGACCAAGGGCGGAAGCCACGGTCGCGGCAGCGAAAGCAGGGGTAAAAGGCATTATCGGTGAGAAGCCGATGGCAGCTTCACTCGGACAAGCTGACGCTATGATTGCTGCCTGTGAAGAGAACGATGTTAAACTCGTCATCGGACACCAAGGCAGATTCGCGCCCGCAAATATAGAAACCCGCAGACTCGTCGCTGCCGGAGCGATTGGTGAACCGACAACTGTTCACCACAGTGCCAAAAGGCACGCTGGATTGCTGAACACAGGTACACACGCCATCGATGGTTGGCGCTTCATTCTGTCTGATCCTGAGACACTGTGGGTTATCGGACAGACCTCCCGGGAGAGCGATCGGTGGGAACGCCGCACGATCTGTGAGGACCTCTGTATGGGCTTAGTCTGTTTTGAAGGCGGCGCACGCGGTATCTACGAAGGCGATCTGCCGGAACCATCAGTCGCCCACCCCAGAATCGCTGGAACAGAGGGACAAATTCGTAACGGACCTGATGGCCTTCAGCTCCAAAACGGGGACGCGAAGGGTTGGCAAACCATTACGCCACCTCCGCAAACGAAGAACCAGTACGATGAACTCATCGAGTGGATCGAAGGCGACATTTCTGACCATCGCGGCAGTGGTGTTCAAGCACGCTACACGCTTGAAATCATGATGGCTATCTATGAATCGTTGCGCATCAAAAATGTCGTCACCATGCCAATGGAAACGAAAGAGTTACCCCTTGAACTCATGGTTAACGACGGCACGCTCCCCGTCTTAGTCGAAGGCAAATACGACCTGCGTAGACCCTTTGAAGGGCAAACGTGGAAAAAGCCTAAAAAAGCGAAGTAACGTGAGTTTGATAAATGTAGCGCAAACTGGAAAGTTTGCGCCAGATGTGCCACATACGCAAAGTTTGTGCTACTATCCTTGCTTTGGCGTGTGCAAATGGAACTCGCAACACATCCGAGATGTTTAATCAAAAGGAGAAACGGATGGAGAAACAGGGAAACCGACGCTCATTTCTGGAAATTGCAACCGCCTTTATCGGGGGAGTGCTGAGCCTTGCTGCCGGTATTCCTCTCATCGGCTTTGCGATTTCGCCTGCTTTCAAAAAAGGGGAGTCGAAATGGGTTGATTTGGGGCTTGCCGGTCGGCTCAAAAACAGCCGTTTTAAAAAGGTAGACTATACCTTCACTGCAAAAGACGGTTGGGTCAAAGCAACGAAGAAACGCTCCGTCTACGTAACCGATGCTGGTAACGGAGAGTGGAGCGTCTTTTCGCGAACCTGTTCACATCTCGGTTGCCTCGTCCGATGGGATGAAAAACAGGAATCCTTTCTCTGTCCGTGTCACGGTGCCATATTTGATAAGAACGGAGCAGTTGTCGCTGGTCCGCCGCCGGACCCCTTGCAGAAACTCGAAACTAAAGTTGAAGCAGGCATTTTATACGTGAAGGAGACGTAGATGAGGCAATTTCTCAGTGAACGTCTCCCGCTAACGGAGTTCTCCGAGCATTTACGCAAACCTTTACCGAAACACATTAACCTGCTCTTCTCACTCGGCAGCTTGGCAATGTTTCTGCTTCTGCTTCAGGCGGCTACAGGCGCGTTTCTGGCGTTATACTACTCGCCTTCGCCGGAGCATGCCCATAACGCGGTAACTTACATCAGCGAAGAGGTTCCGTTCGGCGCGTTCGTGCGCGGCTTGCATCATTGGGGTGCAAGCGCGATGGTCATCATCGTCTTTCTGCATCTGCTCCGTGTTGTCCTTTACGGTTCATACAAGGCTCCGCGTGAATTGACATGGATATTCGGTGTACTTCTGCTATTAGTCGTACTCGGTTTTGGGTTCACCGGCTACCTACTCCCATGGGACGAGAAAGCATATTGGGCAACGGTCGTCGGTGTCGAAATCGCCAGCACTGCCCCTGTACTCGGTGACTTTGTGGCGAAAGTGATGCGCGGTGGAACAGAGATCGGCGCGGTAACGCTATCAAGGTTTTACGCGCTCCACACGATCTGGTTGCCGTGGTTAGCCTTCGGTTTGGTCGGCGTGCACCTCTTCTTCGTCCGATATTACGGCTCATCAGGCACACCCCAGAACACGCCAGAAGATATGAAAATGGGGAAACCCTTCTATCCGCATCAGGTCTTTGAAGACGTTGTCGGAATGTTCATTCTCTTCGTGGTATTAGCATGCGTCGCTCTATTCGTTCCCGTGCCACTTGAAGATGTCGCCGATCCGACAAACGCTGATTACGACCCGCGCCCCGAATGGTATTTCCTATTCCTATTCCAATTGCTGAAGTATTTCCAAGGTCCCCTCGAAATCATTGGAACATTTGTAATTCCGACGGTCGGTATGGTGCTACTGCTCCTCCTTCCCTTCTTAGACAGAAGCGAGCGCGCTGTCCTCTGGAAACGCCCGATCGCATTGACAGTCACGAGTGTTTCTGTTGCGGCGATTGTTGGACTGACAATCCTCGGTGCAAGTTCACCAAAACTTGAAACACAAGAAGCACCACAACCCACAGCGGAAACCGAAAATACTCTGCTTACGGAAGCGGTTGAGGAAGCGGAAGAAGTCTTTGACTTTCAGTTGACGGAAGAAGAAATTGAGGGAACAGAAGGAGGGGCGGAGGTGTTTGACTTCCAACTGACAGAGGAAGAAATTGAAGGCGCGAGAGAAGTGAAACAAGAATCGCAATAACCTTTTGATGCGTTTGCACATGAAAGACCCAAACTTGGAAGAACAATCCACGCTTTTCCCCATAGATACCGAATTTGAAACCTCAAAAGAGGAGACGATATCTGACGGGGTAGAGTTGGTTTCGTTCCGAGAACTCGTCCCTGAAATCGACGACACCGGCTACCTGACACACGCCATTTTCGCATATCCTGCGAAATTCATTCCACAAATCGTCCGCTACGCCATTAACACCTATACACAGGAAGCGGATTGGATTGTCGATCCGTTTGCAGGGTCAGGAACGGTGGGTGTCGAGGCATATCTGTGTAAACGCAACGCCGTCCTACTCGATCTCAACCTACTTTTAAACCATATCATACCACTGAAAATTTACAGTGGGAAAGACAGGTTGAATGAAGCAGATTTGTGTAAACTGTTAGACGGCATGCAAAAGAGTCACCACCAATTCACACCTGCTTGGTCGAATGTTACCTACTGGTACGCCCCTGAAATTTTAGAGGTGCTATCACGTTACTGGGGTTTTATTAATAACACGGACGGTGGAGTCTATTCCGCTATTATCAAATCAGCACTGCTAAAGGTGAACAAACGTTTCTCCTATACAGAAGACAGAACACCGAAACTTGCCAGATCCAAGCGTAAGTTGAAGGCAATAAAGGAACTGCTCAAGGAAAATTGGCAAGAACAGTTAGACGAGATGCTTTACAGCCTCTCCCTGAAAACATTAAAGAGCCTTAACGACTTCGTGATGCACACGCAGCAACATCAAAACGAGGTAGCCCCAGAAATACACTGGCAGGGAGGTGTTGATTCATCTTATGCCACTGTACCACGAGAATGTGACGCGCTAATCACATCACCGCCCTACCTCCAAGCGCAAGAGTATATCCGCTCTACGAAGATGGACCTGTTTTGGTTAGGGCACACCGAGGAAGAAATTCAAGAGTTATCACGGCTTGAAATTCCGTATCGGAAGGCGGACCGAGTAATTCAGACCGAAACATTGGACAGGGTCAGAGACAGACTCACCCGGGACGACCTCCACAAACGGCTTGATTCCTATTTCTGTCATACAATCAATGCCCTTGAAAATTCGATGAATCAATTGAAACCGAATGCAGCCGCTTGCATCTTTGTCGGCAACCCACGGATTGACGGCATAACGGTTGAACTATGGCGAATATTGGCGGAGTACTTCACGGAACATGGATGGACGTTTGAGAAAGTCTATGAGGATAGGATTAAAACGCGGAAACTTTTTGGTGCGCGGAAGAATAAGAACCCGGATGGAATGAAGTCGGAATTTTTGCTGATTTTAAGGAGGGATGCTACTTATCAACCATCTGCTCAGCAGTGCGGATCTGTTCTTCGAGGTAGGGGAGACCCTTTGCCCGCTCCAAAAACACCTCTAAATAACGACGCATCATAAGTGGATCGCCATTTTTTTCATACGCCTGTGCGAGACGATAGTAAGCCTCCGCGTCGCTATCATCAAGAGATAAACCCTTTTCGTAGGATTGGATAGCGGAAAGAAATTCCTCGTTCTCCTCGTAAGCGAGTCCGAGGTTAAAATAGACATCAGCATCGCCCTCTTCTATTTCGAGTCCTGCCTCATAACTCTTAATAGCATCCTGATACATTTCGCGATGGAGATAGGCATTTGCGAGGTTGTAATAGGCATCAACAAAGGTCGGTTCTGTTTCAATGGCACTTTGAAAGGCAGCGAGTGCCTCCTCAAACTGATCTGTCATGTCGTAAACATAGCCGAGATTGTTGGAGAAGGCAGGATTTCCGGGAGACAACTCAAGTGCAGCGAGGAACATTTCTATCGCAAGCGCAAACATGCGGGTATCGGTATACACCAAACCGAGGTTGTTATAGGCGTGCGGATGTTCGTCATCAAGCGCGATAGCGTTTTGAAAAGATTCTATCGCTTTCTCATATTCACCCAACTCACGATAGACGTTGCCGAGTTGAATATGTCCCTCTGCATCTGTCGGATTCAGTGCCTGCCCCATCCTGAGTTTTAGGAGATCACGTTGAAGTTCCCGCTTCTGTTGCTGCGCCTGATCAGACGGATTACATCCCGACAGTAAATAGGTTAAGAGCCCTATTAGGATAAAAGGAACGCACGTTAAAGTCCTAACGCCCATTGTTCCTCCGCAAGGAAAAAGTAAAATAAGTAGCACTTCACATTCTTTATAGCATCAAAAACGTGAGCCTGCAACAACGGCGCAGGCGGATCTAAAAAAGGCACGTTAAAACCACAACGACCGTTGTTCCTCCGCAAGGAAAAATTAAAAAATGATTATTGATACACATACACATTTCTACGATCCAACACGACCTGAAGGGGTGCCGTGGCCCAATCCGGATGACGATGTACTTTACCGACGCGTCATGCCAGACGATTACAAAACGCTCGCAGTCCCCGAAGGCGCAACAGGCACCGTCGTTGTTGAGGCAAGCAAATGGCTCGAAGATAACCAGTGGATCCTCGACCTTGCTGCAGATGAACCTTTCATTGTCGGATTCGTTGGACACTTAGAACCCGACGACCCAGACTTCGAGGATAACTTGAACAGGTTTTCTGCAAATCCACTCTTCCGCGGGATACGCCTCGGTGGCGGACATCTACAAGCGATTGGTGACAGCACGTTCTTATCGAATATTGAGAAACTCGCAGCGAAAGAACTTACTTTGGATCTGCTGATTAACCCCGGAATGTTATCAACGTTGCCGACACTGGTTGAACATACACCGGAGATGCGCATTGTTATCAACCATATTGCAGGAGCGCGCATATCAGAAGAGCCACCCGATCCAGCGTGGGTCTCCGCAATAAATGAAGTGGCTCGCTATCCAAACATCTATTGCAAAGTATCTGGACTCGCGGAAAACACCGGACAAATCCCCGCACCGACAGATGTCGCCTATTACACCCCAACGATTGATGTCTTATGGGATGCCTTTGGTGAGGATAGGCTTATCTACGGGAGCAATTGGCCCGTATCCGAACGCTTCGCGCCGTACGCTGTCGTCCAACAGATCGTGAACGACTATTTCAGCGCGAAAGGCGACGCGGTGAAAGCGAAATACTTTTGGCAGAATGCCAAGACAGCATATCAACTTAAATAGTTGTCAGTTGTCGGTTGTCAGTCGTCAGTACTGAAAACTGATAACTGAAAGTGAGCGTAGCGAACGTACTGACAACTATTAAGCCACCCAGCGGATAAACTCGCCAGCCGGTTGTCGCTTCGGTTCGCCGATGTCGGCGGGGTAACCCGTGTAGAAAAAGCCGATGATGTACTCTTGCGACGAATCAATTCCTAACAGTTGATACGTCTGCTCTTCCAATGTGATTCTACCGGTGCTCCACTGCATCCCAACACCAGCATCCCATGCGGCGAGTTGGACATTCTGCATTGCACAACAAGCAGCGGCGTAGTCTTCGCGGCGGCGTTGTTCGTCGCCCTCTTGGAGGCACGAAACAGCAATAATCGTCGGCTTAGACATGAACTTCGCGTAAGCCAGCTCACCGATTTTAGCGAGATTCTCGGCATCAACGTGGTCGGGCGTATCCTCAATCTTAATTTCTCGGTAGCGGTCTGCAAGGGTAAGTTTTGTTTCCTCACCGATCACAGTAAAACGCCAAGGCTCCGTGACATGGTGATTGGGCGCCCATATTCCGTAGCTAAAAACTTGTTCAATAACATCGTTCGGCACCGGTTCCGGTTTGAACTTAAAAATCGTGCGTCGTGAAAGAATTGCGTCTTTAACATCCATTATATTGCATCCTCCTTATAGAATTGAATTATACTCTATAGAATGGTTAATTGCAAGTTGCAGCATTTGTTCTATCAGGGCTATTTAGTTTTCCGCTTTTTCGCCTAAATAACACTCCTACACAACGCTCCTGTCGCTCCCGCGGCGATAAAACGAAAATAAATTAAGGCTTTACAGGCTTCACACACCGAAACCCACGAGCCTTATTCGTGATTTTCGGCGTAAACCTCGTCCGATCAGAGACCCGCACAAACTTAGCATCACTAACCCAAGATCCGCCGCGTAACACACGGACGCTTTTAACATTCGTCCAATCGGATAAGATATGATCCATAGTTCCACCGGCAAGTGGGTTATGACTTGGAGAAATAGCGTAAAAGTCGGGATTGTATTCATCAAGGCACCATTCCCAGACGTTGCCTGCCATATCGTATAAGCCGCTTGCGCCCGGAGGATACGTTCCGACGGGTGTCGTATCGCCGATATTTTCACCATAGTTTGCTGTGTCGGCATTCATGGCACCCCAATGCCAAGAACCGCGTGCTGCGCACTCCCATTCTGCTTCTGTCGGCAGGCGTTTCCCGCGCCACTCTGCATAAGCCATTGCTGCGTACCAACTGACATAAACAACGGGGTGGTTGCCTTTATCGGGTGGGTAATCATTTCCATTCCAATGCTTCAGATAATCTCCGTCGTGGTATTTTTTTGGGATACGATTTTTCTGCCACTGTGGGTTCGCATCAATAAATTCCTTATATTGTGCATTTGTCGTTTCGTATTTGTCCATATAGAATGCATCAAGGAAGACGACGTGGTGTGGCTTCTCATCAGTTTCCGCATCTTTTTTCCAACTTCCCATCGTAAAAAAGCTGCCTGCCCTAAAGAACGCCATATCAGATGGGATCGGACTTAGCGGATCTGCCACATCTCGAAGTTTACCATCTATCATTCTAAGATGTCCTTTGATTGCTTTATCGCGGGAATCTGTAAAGTTACCGCGCCAATCCTCTTCCCTTACATAAGTAATAGAGATAGTGTTCGTGGAGGGATCGGCTACAGTAAGTCCCCAGATACCTGATCGATCCCCTAACGCGATTTCCTCAACAGTTCTGAGCGTTTTTTTGTCAACCGCGTGGAGCCTCCGAAAGATTCCCGAACCCCCGCCCCAGTCGTCTAAAGGGACAAAAATGTACCGATTCGTTTCAACTGCATACTTAGTCAGAATCTTATAAGAACTGTACCTGCCGCTATCATCTTCATACGGTATGCGGAGTTCTATGTAATCAGGGGTGCGGATTATGCCTTCACCTTCAAAAATCACTTCATCACTTCCCTCTCCGCTTAACCACGTAACAATAAAAGTAATTTTGGTAAGTGCTTCCTCCAAAGGCATCTCCAGTTTAACAAAATCCTCAGCAGATTCTTCTTTAATTTGCAGTTGTTGTGCATATAGAACCTGCTGACTCAAGACTAACATCAGCAGACAAGTGATTATGTAAAAGGTTTTCATATCTTCCTCAAAAATATTTCGGTAATTCTGTAAAAGGCGATTTTTACACTAAAGTTTGGACAGTTTCTATCCAGATCAGGTGCTGTTTCCACCGCATTTTGCGTATTTTCTTTGCATTATAGCCACAAACGCAACTCAGAGAAAAATAAACTCAGATGCAGCTATGCGCAGCCCCGTAGGGGCGATATTGCTTCGCAGTGAGAATAGAAATGTTGTCCCCGCGCAGCTGAGCCCCGTAGGGGCGGCATGTTTATTGTCTAAAAACTGTCCAAACTTTAGGATTGTTTCTGATGACTGATAGCCATTTCTCTGAAAACTATTCAATTCCACCCGACGAATTGCAAATACGCACGCCAGAGTCTATCTCCCCACAAAAGCACGAGCACAGCAGCACCCGCCAAGAACGGACCATAAGGGATCGGACTTTGGCGGCTTTTTACACCAGAGACAATAAGGACAGTCCCGACAACCGCACCACTGAGGGCAGAAAAGCCTATCACCATCGCGAGTTCGGGCCACGCGCCGAGGAAAAATCCGATGAGTGCCATCAGTTTGATATCGCCACCACCCATTGCTTTTTTACGCAAAATCGCGCTGCCAATCACAGCAACCAACCACAACGTCGCCCCACCAGCAACAGCACCGATGATCCGTGTGAGAAGATACCAGACCTCTGAGCGTTGATACGCTATCCCGCAAACGATGACGAGACCCAGAACCAACCCTGTTACGATGATAACATTCGGAATGATATAGTGCTGTGCATCAATTACAGCGATTGGGAGTAGCAGACTGATAAAAGCAAGCGCGAGCAGAAATTCGAGGGTCAACCCGAAGTGATAGTACATCCCAAGGAACAACCCTGCCGTTGCAAGTTCAACCAACGGATATAGCACGGAAATTCTTGCACGACACTGCCGACACTTTCCCCGTAAAAGCAGATAACTCAAAACAGGAATATTGTCGTAAACGTTTATGGGATTACTACATTCAGGGCAAAAGGAACGACGCGGGGAGTGGATTGAGACATCTGCGCGTGGAATACGATAGATACAGACATTGAGAAAACTACCGACTGCTAAACCGAAGAAAAAAATAAAGACCCACATCATTAGTGGTTATCAGTTATCGGTTGTCGGTTATCAGTTAAGTGTTAGGTAACAAAACCTCTTTAACTGACCACTGACAACTGGCCACTGACAACTATTCCTCCGATAACCGACAACCAATTACCACCAATACTTCTCACCGAGGCGCGCGTCGGCATGATAAACTCTGCTAATTTCTGCAACACCGCCGATTCGATATTTTTCGGGAACGCGTGGGTGACTTTCCGCAATCCCTACTTTATAAGTATCCTGGTGAAGGACATAGTTCCCGCCCCAAGGTGTCTCAGGAATAGACTCCAGATAACCGCCACGCCATCCCTCAACGTCCGGATTCGTTATCAGCGCGTTTAAATTTGTTGGATACTCGCTGGTGTGCTTGAAGTACTTCTCAATGGCGACAGCAATAGTTTCGACATCTACATCCGCTGTGCCCACTTTACGATACTCCAACCAAGGCGGGAAAGATAGAACCCCAATCACAACCACTATAGCAACAAGAATAAGCAGTTGAAGCCAAGTCATTCCCCCGTTTTCATTTCTAATTTTCCTTGCGGTTCGGTTAGATAGGGTGGTGAGTTCAAACCCTTTTCCGTAGACGTGAGGAAACCCCCAAGCAAAAACCCTTCCAGTTCGTTTCAGGCTGCGCGCTTTTCTCATTTGTTTCTCTAATCTTCCTTGCGGTTCGGTGAGGCTAACTTGATATGGACGCTACTGCCCAGAACTCGGACGAGAAATACCATACTTGTTCATTTTTTTGTACAAGTTGCTGCGCTCAACCTCTAACGCTTCTGCGGTCCTCCGGATGTTCCACTTATTTTCTTCCAATGCTGCAAGGATGCACTGCGCCTCGGCGGAATCCATCATCTGACTCAGTGCTGTCCCCGGTTTATAGAGCGATGCACCCAAGCTGGACTGTAAGACACTTGGATCCAGAACGACCCCCGAAGAGTTGTTTGATAAAGAGGGTTGAGAAATCAACGATAACGATTCGACGACATCGGGTGCCATCACAACGTCTCGGTTTACCATAATAAGTAGCCGTTCAACGATGTTTTTTAGCTCTCGGATGTTCCCGGGCCAACTGTAACCTTGAAACACAGCGTAAGCACCTGGATCAATAACTTTTGGGGTAGATGCCATATTCAATTGTAAACGCTCGGCAAAGTATTGAACTAACACCGGAACATCTTCCATCCGTTCCCGAAGCGGCGGCACTGTAATAGGCACAACATTGAGTCGATAGAAAAGATCCCGTCGGAATCGCCCTTTTTCAATTTCTTCGGGAAGATGTTTGTTCGTTGCTGCGATAATGCGTACATCTACCGTCCGAATCTGATTGCCACCGAGACGCTCGACTTCACCGGTTTCAATGACCCGGAGAACTTTCGCCTGCGCCTTTAAACTCATATCCCCAATTTCATCGAGAAAGATGGTACCACCGTCGGCAAGTTCAAAGCGACCCTGCCTTCGAGAATCCGCACCGGTGAACGCGCCGCGTTCATGTCCAAAGAGCTCACTCTCAACGAGTTCATCGGGTAAGGCGGCACAATTGAGTGGGATAAAGGTTTTCGAGGCACGGCTGCTCTGCCGATGAATCGCATTGGCAACAAGTTGTTTGCCAGTCCCATTCTCACCAGAGATTAAGACACCGAGTTTGCTTCCCGCGACCCGTTCAATTTGTGAGCGAAGGTGCGAAATAACAGCACTCTCACCCACCATCTCATCAGTCAGTGCAATCTGTGACTTCAGAATCTCATTTTCTTGCGATAACCGCGATATTTCCAAAAATGGCTGAACGTTGGAGAGGATCTTATCAATATCAATCGGTTTTGTGATATACCGTTTCGCACCGAGCTCCATTGTCTTAACAGCAATCTCAATATCCTGTTGCGCCGACATCATCACTACGTTTAACTCTGGATGACGTTCACGGAGTTTTACAAGCGTCTGAACACCATCCATTCCATCTTCCATACGGATATCCAATAGCACAAGATCCACATCGGACTTCGTACACTGTTGCAATGCTTCCTCACCATTTGCAGCCGTTAGGGCTTGATACCCTCGCATCTTGAGTCCTAGCGACAACATCTTGAGCGTATTTTTTTCGTCATCTACAATCAGAATAGTTTCCATCTCTTTTGTCCTAAAGCAAGTGTTTATAGTAAAATCCGACCCCCACCGCCGCTGGCGAGGGAGTTTTGCTTCGGTGTTTCTGCCAGTATCCTCGCTCTTGTACACACCCCACCGCCGCTGGCGAGAATTGTATCCTCGCCCTTGTGACGGATATTTTTAATTTTCGGTGTCTGTCCTCTGATCTATGCGCTCCAGTTCGGGAACGAAACTTCGGAGCGGCATCAATTCCTCAATTTCCGAGGCTAATTCTTCGGAATCAACACCTTGGTTGCACGGAAAATGGACGCGAACCGTTGTCCCTACACCTTGTTCACTCTGAAAATCTATTTTAGCACCGTGCTCCGCAACAATTCTTCCGACAATCGGCATACCGAGACCGGTCCCATTCACCTCTGACTTTGTGGTGTAATAAGGCACAAAGATATTAGCCATAGTTTCGTTGGACATGCCGCAGCCAGTATCTTCGATTTCAAGCGTAACCGTGCCAGGAACATCTATGTCTACATTTTCTTCGTCTCCCTCTTTTTCGCTGTCCTCCAGTTCCTCCGGTCTCCCGTTTGAATTTTCTTGCGATGTGCTCGGCGTAAAAGAGGTTTTGACCTTAAGCATTCCACCCTCCGGCATGGCTTCAATCGCATTCTTCAGCAGATTTCCGAGTGCCCGCGCGACCTGTTCCGGGTCAATAAAGACTTGTGGAAGTGCCCCCAACTCGGTTTCAACCTTAATCTTGGAAACATTTTCAAGCCAAGACTTCTCGGCAGAATCCAGTAGTTCCGGGTTTCCATCCTCCGAAATTGCCATTGTGACACCAGCTTCCTGCTCCATATCTGGTACCTGTCTACCGGTGTATAACGCCAACACATAGGGCACAATGTTATTCAGCTGACTCAACTTTTTCTGTGGCTTCGGCATCCGTGCGAATTGATGGAATTCATCTATTAACTTTCCAATCCGATCCACCTCTTCAATAACGGTGTTCGTACATTCACTAAATATTTGCTCAAAAACTTCAGGGTTCGATTTCGCTTGCTGTAAGTTTTCAACAGAAAGCCGAATTGGAAAAAGCGGATTTTTGATTTCGTGTGCTACCTGCCGCGCGACATCCCGCCATGTTGCTGCACGCTCCGCTGCCATACGCTCTTCTAAACTCTGTTTCAAGTCTCGCGCCATCTGGTTGAACCCTTCGGCGAGCTGACCCACCTCATTTCGTGAGTGGATTTTAACGCGATGATCGAGATCACCTGCAGCGATGTGCCCTACCCCTTCACGGAGAACAGCAATAGGACGCGTAATGCGACGACTGATGATATAACTAATCAGGTAAACCAACACCAACCCACCAATACCGCTCAAAAGCAGTGTGAGCGTAAGTTGCTGCTGCCATTTCATCTGACGCTCATGTGAATACGCAACGAACAACTCAACAGGCGGTGCCTCACGCGTCGTCGCGAAGGGTGAGTTGAACGGGGTTATCCGAAAAGCCGTAAAAGAGCGCCCATCTGTTTCTTCGGTCCCTTGTAAGGAAAGTTTTCGCTGCCCTTGTGAACTCGGAAGCGACTGAAACGAACGGCGGAGCGGCGCGTATCGGGAGGCATTGTTCAATGGAAGCCAATCCGTTGGGGTCGCATTTGATTCGGTGTTGAAGAACGCTGCATCCGACATTTGCGGTTTCCCAACAAGGAAAATTGGATGCTCATCTGACTGGATGATGCTCGTTTGTTTCTTCTCCAGCCAATCCTGTAGGAGATAACCGCCTCTTACAAATCCCCACTCACCTGCTTCCGTTACCTGAACCACATACTGCAATCCCAAATCGCTCTGCTCAGGAATACTTCTGAGTTGTATATGTCTCTCCTGGTCCTCCGAGGAGGTGTACACCTGCGTCCTTCTCCCCGCTCTTGTGTCGGGATATAGCAGCTTTCCATCTGCAGTACCATACTCTAAAAGATCAAACTGCGGACCTGGTAGATAAAGATGCGACGACTCCGCCTCCCTTTCTATAATGTCATGTAACCTCATGTCCGTGGCTATCGCGTGAACCTGCTTCTGAATGTTGTTAAGAAAATCCTGATACGCATTTGAAATCTGGGCTTCAAGCTTCTCAATATAAGCATCAACGTCTCTTTTAAAGGCGAGCCGAGTCAGGAAACTGGTGCTGCCAAAGACAACGCCAAACATCACAAGGAAGACGAAGCCGTAAGCGATAAATATTTTATCATGAAACGGTAAGGCAGAGAGTCTATTCCTCATTTTGGTACAGCCTGCAAAGTATTTTCGCTTTTATAACCCAAGTTGCCACTTTGTAGCATAGGCTGTTAGCCTGTGCCTCTTCGTGCCGTCGCTGGCGAGGTTTGTAACCTTGCCTCCTTGGAGGGTCAATCACCTTCCACATTTGGTGCCAAGGCAAAAGATCGAAAATTCCGCTTATAGCCCTCAACACCCTCTTGTAGGTATGTTAACTCATTTCCACTATCGTTGTCAAGATGCAACCCTTGGAGCCTGCCTTTTACGGCAATGGTATCCATTAAGACACGCATCAATTGACAAACAGACCGGATATCCCGTTTCGGTAAAGTTAGCGTGGCATTGGATACGCCGTTCTCACTAAAATCTAAGGCAGTCCCACGATAGGAGGCAGTTTGCATCTGCGTCATGGATAGCCCTTCAAGCTCGGTTAATTTGCTATCCATTCCAGCATCCACCGGGAGGACCAAATCGGGACCAAGTTCCTCCCAATGGATAAACAGGATAACCTTATCCCTGGGACCAGCAATGATACCGTTGAGAATCGAGTGATTACTCGTCGGTCCCTTCGCGCTTATGACATTCGCACCGCCCCCACGTTCCTGAATAGATTCTGTATAAAGTTGAACGAACCATTCACCGAGGCAGCTATGATCGGCGTAGTTGTAAAAAACAATACTGTTTTTCCTTGCGTGTCCGGTTTCCGCAACTTCTTCAAGATGAATCCATCGCGCCAATTGATAGGCGACGTTGCCCTGATGTTCATAAGGAAGGTTGAAGTTGTCATGCGCCTGCTGTACGCCTTCTATTGCAGCTTGGATTCGAGTCTCTGGGGTTTCGCTCTTTCCTGCCATCATAGCGAGAAAGAATAAACCAACCGGGGAAAAGGCAGAAAATCGCCCACCGACACCATCGGGAACAGGAAGTAGCGTGCCACCGTAGAAAGGGAATTGCTCATGCATTCGGAACAAGACACTGTCGGTGGTTAACCCAGTAGTCGCGAGGACATGTTGCTGCCAATTCACATCATCAAACGCATCACGGATAATCATCAACGTCGCCATGGTTTCGGTCGTCGTGCCGGATTTGCTAATGACATTGAAGAGTGTTTTATGGAGAAGTTTCCTCGCTTTGAGCATCTCAAGTAAGCCGACAAGCTTGTGTGGATCGAAGGTATCACCTGTGAAATAGACTTCAGGAGCACCGCCGCGTTCTTCAACCGACAGCAGGTTATGATACGGATGGTTGAAAAAGTCGTGGAAAACGCGCGCACTCAGGTCGGACCCACCCACACCGATAATGACAAGCACCGAGAAATCTTCACGGGCACGCGCAGCTAACGCCGAGACTTGGGCAATATCCTCGGTCTGCAGATGACTCCGGGTCCACGCCCGCAGTTCATCTTCTAACTCGGTAAGCGGTGCTGATGTCTCTTTTTGGAACAGGAGATGGATCTTTCGCAAAGCAGCATCAACCTTCTGCTGCGCTGCTTGTGGAAACAAGTCCACCCCATCATCAACCGAAAAACGAAGTTCTCTGTCCAACAAAAATCTCCCTCTTCTTAAACTCTTCCATACTTGTCTGAAAGGCGAACGATATCCTCTTCATCAAAGTGCCCAAACGAAATTTCGAGTATCCGATAATCTTTAGATTCACCGATGAGTTGATGTTTTGCCCCCTGTGGAATAAACACAGGTTCCATGCGTTCTGGACGCTGAATCGCACCATCAAGTTTCAAGCAGGCACCCTCATCCAATGGAATCCACAGTTCGCTCCGATGGTGGTGATACTGATAACTCACCTGCTCGCCTGCTCGAATTTCTAAAATCTTGACAGTGACAGGTTGGTTGAGCACATACTGTATGAAACTACCCCAAGGTTTCTCGGTTGTTGTTATCTCCTGAAGTTCTTTCACGGATGATTGCATAATTTACTTCCCGAATTGATTAGAACTTACGCATTTTCTCTTAAAGTCCCCTACCCCCCTGATAAGCGGGATATGGGGCGTTAGGGATTTAGAGGGTTTAAAACTAAAAAATCTATCATTTCTCTTAAAGTCCCCCTGATAAGGGGGATTTAGGGGGTTTAAAACTAAAAAAAATCTACCATCGTGTGCTAAATTTGCGTAAGTCCTGTTGATAAAAAATGCTGACAAAAATACAATAGATAGTGTATCATACAGGTAGCCCGTCCGTCAAACAAAAAGCGGGAAAGAGAGGAATATCCGTCAGGAGTCAGCAAAGAAAAAAAAGAGATAATTTCAATTCTTCCTCTTGGTTTCCGATAGCTATTCTTCGTAGGAAAATCCAATTGTTGCGGGAAAATTCAATTGTTAAAAAACACAATTTCAACCCTCATCCAGAACAGTATCGCAGAAAAGGTGTTCCCCGGTGCCGTCGCCTACGTTCTTACTGATAAAAAGGCGATCTATCACGAAGCGTTCGGGTCTCGATCTGTAAAACCGAAACGGCTTTCAATGTTCCAAACGACACTCTTTGATTTAGCATCGCTGACGAAACCGATTGTCGTCGGAACGCTGTGCATGCAGTTAGTTGAGAAGAATAAAATTTGCCTCAACGCACCTGTGGAGACATATTTACCGGAGTTTAGACAAACAGATGTAACGCTTCAGCATTTGCTAACGCACACCTCAGGACTCCCTGCGTGGCTACCTATCTATCTACGTGCCCCATCACGCGAGAAGGTAATCTTCTACCTTGGAGGAATACCGTTGGAATCTCAACCGGGCGAGAAAGCCGTATATAGTTGCTTGGGATATATCGTGTTAGGTGCTCTCCTTGAAAGCGTAACCGGACAATCGTTAGATAAATTGGCAAAAGAACGGATCTTCGCGCCACTCGGCATGGAATGGACGCGGTTCAATCCACCACAAGCGTGGCGTGAGTACTGCGCAGCCACCGAGGATTCCAACAGTTTTGAACGCCGAATGGTAAACTATGAACGCTATGACTGGCGTGAAGGTGTCATCATCGGGCAAGTTCACGATGAGAACGCCCACTTCCTCGGCGGCATCTCCGGCAATGCAGGGCTTTTCTCCACGTCAAGAGACCTCGGCAAATTTTGCAGGACGCTGCTGAACAACGGAGGCGAACTATTACGTCCGGAGAGTTTCCGAAAGATGCAACAAGTCGCCTCAGCAAAAGGGGAACGCCGCTGCATCGGTTGGGCTGTCACAGACGATGGGTGCCTCTATCACACAGGATTCACCGGCACTTCAATACGAATATGTCTAAAAAGAAAACTTGCAGCGATCCTCTTAACGAACCGAGTGCATCCCGATGCTGATCGGCGCGGTATTATTGAATTTCGGAAGATGTTTCATAATATTCTATTCAATTAGCAGTAATACTCAATCGTCTAATACCATTTCTGATTGAAATTGTAGCATAAACTTTTAGTTTGTGTTTCCATTGTAGCATAGACTGTTAGTCTGTGCAGTCAGGTGCGGTTAATGCGGTATAAATTTTTAGAAATGGTATAACTTTTCTACATAAAGACCTCTTATGTCCTCCACAACAAACTCGCAAAAAACTGAATTAGGTGTGACAGTCCTGCTCACAAAGGAACTCGATTGGATTCGAGGGAAATCAATTGGACTGATTACGAATCATACAGGCGTTGACGACAACTTACAGAGCAATTACCGACTTTTCTCGGAAATTTCGGAGTGCCAACTCTCCGCTATTTTTTCGCCCGAGCATGGGCTCTGGGGCGCAGTCCAAGACGGTATCGCCGTCAATAGCATTGACACGCCTAATGGAAATATAACCGTACCGGTTTTCAGTCTATACGGACAATCAATGCGCCCAACAGCAAGCCAACTTGAAGGTATTGATCTACTCGTCTACGATATGCAGGATGTCGGTGCGCGTTATTACACCTATATTTCGACATTGTTGTATACGATGGAAGCGGCGAGCGACTGCGGCATTGAGTTCATTGTTGCTGATCGCCCCAATCCAATCACGGGTACTGCTGTAGAGGGCCCCCTGTTGGAAACTGGTTTTGAATCGTTCGTCGGCATCCATAAAATTCCGATTCGTTACGGACTAACAATTGGTGAATTGGCAATGCTTTTGAAGGCGGAACGCGTACCATCGTGCCGATTAAAGGTCGCATGGATGGACGGATACCAACGCGGAATGTGGTTCAATGACACCGGTTTGCCGTGGGTGCCACCATCGCCCAATATGCCAACGCTCACAACAGCAACGCTCTATCCCGGTTTGTGTCTGTTTGAAGGAACAAACATGAGCGAGGGCCGCGGAACGACGAAGCCGTTTGAATATATCGGCGCACCTTGGTGCAAGGGGGAAAGGTGGGCTGAGACCCTAAATGCATTACGTCTACCGGGTGTCCTGTTCCGTCCTCTTGTTTTTACACCTGCGCCAGCCGCCGAAAACACGAAGCATGCGAAACAGACATGTCATGGTGTTGCGATTCACATTACCAATAGAGAACGTTTCTGTCCGATAGAAACGGCCATTCACATGTTATCTACTTTAGGCACCGAATACAGAGGTCAATTCGCGTTCTCCCCCACGCACTTTGATAGGTTAGCAGGGAACAGCTGGCTCCGAAACACCTTGTTAGAAAGAGAGTCATTCAATAAGATTCAAGCACGGTGGGCTGAAGAACTTCAGAGATGGTGTGAAAATACAACACAGTATCACGCCTACACTTAGAACATCCTTATAGTGAAATCCAAAAATATGTTTACAGTTCGTCAAGGAACAAGGACCCCACTGCCACTGGCGAGGATTGTATCCTCGCCGTTGCATTCGTATGTAGGTAATTACGGGTTTTATGAATAATTTTCATATCTATACCCATTGTGTTAGTTAACTTTTGGTATATCTATAATTCACATATAAGAACTTGATGACCTATCAAATTCACCACAGAAATTTGACAGATATGACGTTTTATGAAATTTCTCAAAATCGCTTCTCAGCCCTTTGGTGGATTAGGTTTACGGTCAATTTTGAGAGACCTAAAAATCCTGTTATTTTCTGTGGGAGCTGATGTGTTGTTGTTTTTTCACCCCAAATAGAAATGGAATAAAAATGATAGAATTTTATGAACTCCTGAAAAAAGACAAAAAGTACGTTATCGGTTTGATGTCTGGCACCTCTGTTGACGGCATTGATGCAGCAATCGTTGAAATTACCGGACACAACTTGGAGACGCAAGTAAACTTAATCGCTTTTGAGACTTTTCCTTTTCCACCCGATGTATCACAACGAATTCTCGCGCTCTGCCAACCCGACACCAGCCGCGTTGACGATATCTGTGAGATGAATTTTTACATCGGATACCTCTTTGCAGAGGCTGCCAAACACGTTCTACAAAAGAGCGGAATGCGTCCCAGCGACATTGACCTCATCGGCTCACACGGTCAAACAATTCACCACCTACCCGGAGATCCAAACACAATTTCACCTCACCGAACCGCAAAGCACATTAAAAATCCGTCAACATTACAGATTGGCGAACCTGCAGTCATTGCACACGAAACCGGTATCCCCACTATTGCCGACTTTCGAGTGGCAGACATGGCAGCAGGCGGACAGGGCGCGCCGTTAGTATCGTACCCCGACTATCTGCTATTCCGTGACAGTGCTAAAACAGTGGGACTTTTGAACATCGGAGGAATCGCGAACCTTACTGTGCTTCCCGCAAACGGAACCATTGATTCTGTCTGTGCTGCGGATACAGGTCCCGGCAATATGTGCATTGATGCGGTCGTAACAGAAATCACACAAGGCGTAGCGCGTTATGACGAAGCAGGTCAGCGTGCCGCACAAGGAACTCCCTATCAACCACTCATCGACGAATGGCTAAAACATCCGTTTTTCCACCTCCCTCCTCCAAAAACTACTGGACGTGAGACCTTCGGAAACACCTTCGCAATGGAAGGTCTGGAGACTTGCCGTAAACACGACCTTTCAGATAATGACTGCATCGCGACGCTGACGGAATTGACAGTCCAAACAATTACTAACTACATCGCACAATTTATAACAAGGCAAAATCCGATTGACGCGCTCTATGTAAGCGGCGGTGGCGTGCATAATCAAACGATCATGCAACGACTTGGTGAACTATTACCAGATACATCGGTCGAGCCGGTGGATAACTCTGGTATCTCAGCAGATGCGAAAGAGGCAATAGCGTTCGCAATTCTGGCGAACGAGGCACTCCACGGAAACGCTGGGAACCTGCCTTCAGCAACAGGGGCATCTATTCGGAAAATTTTGGGCAAATTCGTTTGTCCCTGATTTACTAACTCTCAACCATCAGCAGATTAAAGAAGAAAAACCGAACCCACCCCTATTTTTTGCAGAATTATGCACCCGTACCACCTCTAAACAGCGTCACCAGATATGAAGGCACAATACGAAACGATTCTTTGTTGGAGGCGACTGATGAAAAATAACGATGCTGAACTCATCCAACGCGTCCTTGAAGGCGACGATAACGCCTTTGCCGCGCTTGTGAGAAAATACCAAAAGCAAGTTCACGCACTCGCGTGGCGGAAAATCGGGGATTTTCACATTGCCGAAGAGATTACACAAGATACCTTCCTGAAAGCATACAAGAAACTCGCAACACTGAAAAAACCCCAACGTTTCGTGAGTTGGCTTTATGTCATTGCTGCAAATCGTTGTAACTCTTGGCTACGTAAAAAGCGGTTGAGAACACAGCCGCTGGAGCAATTGGAAGAGATAGATAACGAGCAGTTACAAAAGGCAGCGTATTCGAGATATGTCACCGAGGAAAATGAACGCACAACTGCAGAAGCACAGCGCGATGTCGTTAAAAAGCTGCTCGCGAAACTCCAAGAGAGTGAACGCACGGTCATCACGCTCCACTACTTCGCGGAGATGTCCTGTCCAGAGATTGGCGCGTTTTTAGGGGTCTCCGCAAATACGATTAAAAGTCGTCTCCGTCGCGCACAGCAGCGTTTAAAAAAGGAAGAACCGATAATCAGAGAGGCTTTAGAACACTTCCAAATCACACCCACCCTCGCCGAAAACATCATGCGTGAGGTTTCCCGTATCAAACCGACTGCACCGACCGGCGGTAAACCGTTTTTCCCGTGGGCAATTGCAGCCTCCACAATGGCAGTAGTTTTGCTAATGCTGGGTATTGGAACCCATCAATACGCAATCCATTTCCAGCAACCCTATAATTTCAACGCCACCTCGGAGATGAAGATTGACATCATTGAGACACCCCTTGTGTTGAAGCTCGCGGTCAAAACAGATGCCCGAACACAGCCCAGAAACCCTGACGTATCAAGCAAGCACAACAAAACCCGTGAACAGCAATCCGATGATGTCTCAGCACTGATTGCTGAAGCGAAAACAGACGAAATCAGCAAAGACTACTCACAATGGGCACTCCCCAAAGAGGCGAAAGCGCGCCTCGGAAAGGGGGGCATCAATGCACTTCAATTCTCACCAACTGGCACGCAACTCGCAGTCGGTAGTGATATCGGTATATGGATTTACGATGTTCAAACAGGTAAAGAGATTTCTATGTTCCCTGGTATGTGCCGGTCCCTCGCTTTTTCGTCTGATGAACGATTCATCGCAAGCGGTAGCCGCTCCGGACTTCAGTTATGGGAGATAGCCACCGGTCAGAAAATGCCGCATATTGAGAAACTTCCTTTTCCCGCAGCATTGCACTTTTCTAAAGATGGCAAAACAATCGTCAGTTTGAGCAACAGGAAAGAGACTATTGTCAGTTTAGATGTTGAAACAGGTGAGAGCAATGTGAAGAAGATTGAGAAAACAGTAAACCCGACAAACTCGCCTCAATCCTACGCTCTCACAGCGGATAAATTTGCAGTTGGCAGGCAAGACGGAAAGATCGAACTCGGAAACACAATGACAGGGGAAAAGTTAGCGACCCTTAGCGGACATACAGGCGAAATTCAGAAATTGTTACCATTTGAACTAAATATGGAGGCTCCACCAGGAGAGATTCAGGAATTGTTACCATTTGAAGTAAATGAGGAGGTTCCACCAGAGAAGAATCAGTGGCAGCTTGAAATAAATGAGCAGGTGCAATTTATAGACGGCACCCCCAACTCTGTGTTAGCTTTAGCATTTTCACCGGATGGAACAAAACTTGCCAGTGGAAGTAAGGATAAAACGGTGCGATTATGGGATACTTTCACCAACGACGAATTAGTTACCCTCCGAAAACACACAGGTTCGATAAACGCTTTAGCGTTCTCACCGGATGGAAAAATGCTCGCAAGCGGGGGCACCGATAAGACCGTGCAGCTATGGGATACTGCGACTGGCGCGCACCTCGCAACGTTCAATGAGCATATCAAGGGTATTGCAGCACTCACATTTTCACCAGACGGGCGTACCCTCGCCAGTGGAAGTATGGACGGCACAATCCATTTTTGGAACACAACCACCAAAACATTGCTACCGATCCGGCTCACAGCGCATACAGAGTGGGTGAAAGCCGTTTCCTTCTTTGAAGACAGCTCTACACTCGCCAGCGTTGGCTTTAACGGCGTAATTACCTCGTGGGACCTGAAGACATCACAAAAAACCGGAGTCCAAACGATAGTCCCTCCCGATTTCTTATTGACTTCAGTGTTTTCGCCGGATGGAACGAAACTCATTAGCACCGGTGCAAAATCCGCCACATTCTTTAATACCGGTTATGGTAAGGTTGTCACCACGCGGGTACCAGACCATCTACTCCGTCTGACGGATGTAACGACAGGACATGAATTAGCTACCCAAACAAAGACAGTTGGCGGAATTAATCAAAAAGCAGGTATGGCTTTTTCGCCTGACGGAAAAAAGGTAGCCTTCTCCGGTTTCGGTGAAATTTGTGTATGGCATACGGAAACGAGCGATGTGCTTACTATCCGACCCTTGGAACCAAACAATAATGACGAGAGGGTCAATCAGCACATGATGGCTCAAATGCTAAATGAAGTCACGGTTTTGACGTTCTCACCGGATGGGAAAAAACTTGTTAGTGGAGCCATAGGTGGAAAGGTTCAGATGTGGGATCCAGAAACGGGTGTTGAGCTAGCTCCCTTCCTTGCAGGCCAGGAGGTGGAGGATAAGGCAGGACCTGGCAATTTTACCGTGAGATTTGAAGATTCGATTACAGCGTTAGCGTTCTCCTCAAATGGGGCATTGCTCGCCGTCGGAAGTCAACAAAAAATCCGCTTATTGGGTAGCAGTAAGCAGCCTCGCCTTAAAGATGTACCACGCGGCACCGAATCGTTAGCCTTTTCACCTGATGACACTGTTCTCGTCGCGGGACTTAGAAATGGCAGAATTGAATTATTCGATATGACAATAGGAGAAAAAATCACCACTCTCAATGGACATACCTTAATGGTAGAAACGTTAGCCTTTTCACCGGATGGCAAAACACTCGTTAGTACAGGACAGGACGGCACAATTCTCGTGTGGGATTGGGATAAAATCATCAAAAGCTTGCCTGCAAAAGATAAGTAATACCGTTTCTAAGAGTTTATAAGGAGAAACCGATGATAAGGCGAATTTCAACAAATTTTCAGATTATGCCACATCTGATAAAAAATGCCAGCCGGAAGATTTCCTGCCTCAAACCCATCGCACTGTCCAGCAGTAAGCCGTTCATTTTTTGGATAATCGTCACCTCCATCTTTCTAATATTAAGTATTGGAAATCATCTTGCTGAAGCACAAACAGGTCAAACCCTCAAAGACTATTCACAATGGACACTCCCCAAAGAGGCGAAAGCACGTCTCGGAAAAGGCGGAATCAGCGTGCTTCAATTCTCACCAGATGGCACGCAACTCGCGGTAGGTGGTGATATCGGCGTGTGGTTGTACGATGTAAAAACAGGAAAGGAAATATCTCTGTTCCCCGGTGTATGCCAATCTCTTGCACTTTCGCCTGATGGGCGTTTTCTTGCCAGCGGAGGTGGTAAGTTTTGGGAATCGGAATCTCAACTATGGGAAACAGCGAGCGGTCGCAAAGTGCCACTCGCCGATGCGAAGCGTCCTGCCTCAGCACTTCAATTCTCAGAAGACAGCAAAACGCTTAGCAGTTTAGCTGGGTGCACAGTTAGCACGTTCTATATTGAGACTGGAAAGGTAGATAGGAGAGATCTCGAAGGACAACCTAAATCGGGAACAAGACATCTTCCCGAATCTTACGCGCTTACGCACGACAAAGCTGCAGTTGGAAAGAAAGATGGGAGAATTCATTTGTGGGACACAACGACTGGTAAAAAGCTATTTAGCCTCAGAGGGCACATACATTTGTCGTTTATGCCGTTAGACAATCCTTCCCTTCGTTCTCCACCCCGTCGAAGAGGGCAGAAAACTTATGTATTAGCGTTAGCATTTTCGCCCGATGGAACAAAACTCGCCAGTGGAGGTGCCGATTCAACCGTGCGTTTATGGGATCTCACCAGCAAGAAACCGACTATCCTCCAGAAACACACAGGTTGGGCAAACGTATTAGCATTCTCACCGGACGGAAAAACGCTCGCAAGCGGGGGCACCGATAAGACCGTGCAGCTGTGGGATACCGATACAAGCGAACCGATCGCTACGTTCACTGGACATCTCAACGGTATTACCGCCCTGGCGTTTTCACCGGATGGAGAAACGCTCGCAAGCGCGAGCGCGGATGGCACAGTCAAGTTTTGGAACACCGAAACTGGAGATCCACTAACAACTCATATCACCGGACACACGGAGTATGTGAAATCAATCGCCTTCTTTAAAGACAGTGCGACGCTTGTAAGTGCAGCATTCAACGGGGTAATTACCTTTTGGGATCTGAAGACATCGCGAGGAGCTACAAATCAGAGTACAGAGCATAGCGATTGGCTCAGAACCTCAGCGTTTTCGGCGGATGGGAAGCAGTTTGCCAGTGTCGGAACAAAAAGCAGTATGATTTTTGATTCAGGTTTCGGTTTGGGATACTCCTACGGTTGGTGGAAACCAGATCCGTTGGTTCGCGTAATTAAAGACGTAAGTACCGGACATGAGGTCGTAACTTTGACAGAAAGAAGCGGTCCTTCAAATCTGACGTTCTCACCCGATGGAAAAACAGTAGCCTTTGGGAGTTTGGGTAGGATCCGCCTATGGCGGTTAGAAAAAGGAGCTTCGTTCGATATCCGGCTCTCAGATGCAAAGCTGAAGACCATGCCCAACATGCTGCCAGATGTAAACCCTGAGATCAGTGCTTTGGTATTCTCACCTGACGGCAAAAAAATTGTCAGCGGAACTCTGGGTGGAAATGTTCAGATGTGGGATACAGAAATGGGTGTTCCATTAGCCCCGTTCTTTGCAGGACAAGATTTAGATGAAACAGCAAAGAAGATACCCGGCGGTGGGTTTCGGACTACGTATCAAGACCCTATCACAGCCTTAGCATTTTCTTCAGATAGCACCCTGCTTGCTGTGGGAAGTGAGAAAAAAATCCGTTTGTTAGGCGGTCGTAAGCAGACCCATTTTAAAGAAGTACCCCACGGTGCCATATCCTTAGTGTTTTCACCAGATAATACCGTGCTTGTTACTGGACTTAGAACAAGTGAAATCGAGTTGTGGAATCTGGCAACTGGAGATAAACTTACCACACTCAAAGGGCATACCGGACAAGTCGAAACACTGATGTTCTCGCCGGATGGAAAAACACTCGTCAGCACAGGGACGGACGGCACGATCCTTGTGTGGGATTGGAAGAAAATTATCAAGGACGCGCCCGTAATAGATGAATAAAAAAGAAAATAGTTTTAACCAACAACTTGCGCCTTAGCAAAAGTATCGGTAGACGAGTTGTTGGTTAAAGTTATAGATCATCGGAGAAAGAAGATTTCAATGAAACGAAATCTCTTTCTGACGGTTTCCGACAGCTGACGGCTGACTGCCATCTAAAATCTAATTCTGAGAGATATACGATGACTGCCGCCTAATGCTGGATGATTTGCGAACGCATAGTCTAATCCTGCCCCGGCACCTGTGACGAATCGGAGATTCAATCCAACCCCCGCTGTCAATTGGCGAACACTCTCAAGGCTCCCACTCCGTTCTGAGAGTCCAATCCGTAAAGAAAGCAGATCAAAGAGTGTCCATTCAGCACCCGCATGCAACTCAACTGGACTCCCCTGTGGTATCTCAACGGCAGGTTCAGGTTCAGTCTCCAAACCACCCCGATTTTGGACGTAGGTATCCAGTGCCACAATAAGCACACTTCGGAAAATGGGGAGTCTATGGACCGTAGCGATACCGATTTTGAGGTGTGGTAGTATCGTTTCAGTGTGTGATGTCTGATCTGCCGATAGCGGTGGGGTGTTCCAGTAGAGTTTTGTCGTAAAGACATCGCTCACCTGCAGCCCAAGCATTAACTGATGCGGTTTTTCCCGATTTGTCATCGCAACGAAACCTATATCTGCGCCACCACCGATAGCGTTTGTACTCCGATATCCACTCATATAGAGAAGCTTGAGCGTGCCACCCAAGTGGAAGTCAATACCGTAGCGCGATGGAAGCCTCCAGCCAGAAGCCAAAAGAAAAGCATTGTCGGTATTGTTAAAAGAGCCGACTACCTCTGGACGGTTTGCGGGTCCGACAGGGCGACTGACAACCGGTAGACTGGTAATAGGAATATCGTCAACACCGACACGGAGCCAACTCACACCAATCGCGCCTCGCTTTTTGAGCGGATGGACATAACCGACAAAATCGTAGGCATCCGCCTCATTGAGTGTAGAATGCATGAAACTGACTTCATATCGGGTGAGTTGTCCCAACCCAGCTGGATTCCAATAAGGTGCGTAAGCGTTGTCGCTTAAAGCAGTCCCCGCACCGCCCATACCAAGTGCGCGGGCTCCAACACCAAGTGTTAGGAAATCGGCA
Source organism: Candidatus Poribacteria bacterium (assembly GCA_022821965.1). Taxonomy (GTDB): domain Bacteria; phylum Poribacteria; class WGA-4E; order WGA-4E; family WGA-3G; genus WGA-3G. Next base: position 103,087 of record JAJECN010000057.1, on the reverse strand, counting down.
GTGTATCTCGCATCAACGGGTTGAATAGTCAACACGCAGAACGCAATTAGTGCCACAATGAAGCAGAAGATAGATTTTTTTATGGTTTCCATATTGGATTCCGGCTATCAGCAGTCAGCAAAGAGGGTGTGAGTTCATCAGAAACCTCTTGACTGATCGCTGATGACTGATGGCTGACGGCTATTAACGCAATTTCATCATTTTAAGTATTTCAGTTATGTCTTTTTCGCCTTCGCGCTTAACCCGGAGTTTTGCGTAGTAAACGCCATTTGCAACCTCAACGCCATCAGCGTCTCTACCATCCCACTCCACCATAAGAAATCCAGGAGTTGCTGGAACCGAGAGTTCTCGGATAAGCCGTCCGCTCAGCGTATAGATTTTCACAACGAGTGAATCCGCAGGTGCCGTTAATTCACAAGTGAGCGTTGTTTTGCGCGGAAACGGATTTGGATAATTGAGAAACGAGAGCAGCTGCAAGGTGTCGTGAACCCGAAATGTGATCCGTTTTGTATCGGTATTTCCATGGACATCACTCGCGGTGAGTCGAACCTCATACTCCCGCGGTTCAAGTTCTGGGGATGGATAGGTCAACACAAGTTGATTCGAGCCGGGGTGATGTGTCACCTGATACGCTTCTGGGTCAATACGTTCATACTCCCCGAACGCGCTCCCAATTTCCAACAGCAGCGGTCGGGTGAGGTAATCAAGTCCACTTGGGTCGGTTAATGTTGCTCCGATGAGGGGTTCCGCATCTGTGGCATCTCCAGGAATGAAATGTTGCTGGTTACCGATAGTCAACTGCATATCCGGTGGGACGGTATCGTCAGTATGCAATAGGGTAATCGGTCCCAATCGATCCGTCGTTGCCCGAATAGTGGCAACAGGTCGAGTTTCAAATCGAAATCTGTCGCCGGGGGCAAACGAACGATCACCTTGTGTGATTTGAAAACGTAAACCGTAAGGTTGATATGAGAACAACTCTCCAACTGTTCCGCGGAATGGATTTCCATCGGCTTGGGAACGTAAAACACCGGTTCTTTCACCCTCAACCTGAAACTCAGTGCTATTCATGAAGAAGACAACCCACCGATCTTCAGGCATAGTAGTGTCTGGTGGTAGTTCAATGTAACTGAGGGTACCAGTGCCTTGGTTCCTATCTCTAAATCCAGATGCGTACCAACGGAGTTCTTGCTGCGGGGTGCCAATGTCGGCTTCGACCTCCGTAACGGGTTGTACAAGCGAGGTTATTCTGAACGTTAAGACATCACCAAAGGTGAAGGGTAGTTCAAAATCAAGTTCCACGTTAAGGGAGAATCCGTGCCTAAAGTTTTGGTAGTTTGTGCTGAAGTTAGCGAGTTGTTCCACTGGTGCGATAATTTCCAACGGATCAAGTGCCTGCGGATCCTCGTCCCAAGGAGCAAGGAAAAGCCGATACGTTTGTGGACCCGTGAAAAAGAGCACATACTTGCCGGTTCTTGCACCTTCAGGTTGAATGCGTACCTCGCGAATTTCGCTTTGTCCAATATTCTTCTCACTTATATTTGTCACATGCATGCGTTGCTGTAACGTTCCTGTAGCATCTGCCAATTGTTGAGACGGAAGTCTGGTCCAATTTCCGAGTGTTGGACTAAATATGTAGATGCCTAACTCACGGGCATGGGATACGACAGCAGTGTTAATCGTGTCTGCAACACCCAATCTATCAGTTCCTTCTCCCAAGGGTACCACTTCAGAGTCAACACCTCCCAGCAATTCTTGCGCGAGTTGGGCACTGAGCGCACGGAGGTCGAAACTCAAGTCGATCGCTACTGGAGAGGTTAGTTTAACCTCAGAAATGGCTTCATTATCGCTTTCCGTTTGTGTGTCAAGAACAAGTTCGTAACCGTGAACGGAAACACCAGGGAACGGTGTGTGCTTGGACATCCCCGCAAGGGGTCTTTCGGTAGAGGTTTTCGCGTAGGGACTGGGTAACCCAGCTCCTACATTGATAAATCCCTGTTCATCTAAGGGACGAATAGCCAATACTGTTGTGCCTTGAAGTGCTCCAGGAGGTGCAGTAACAATGCAGTTTCGATCCAAACTAACAATTTGACTTGAGGAGGTTTTCTCTCCGATCACGCCCATGTCAATAGAAAGCCGTCGATAAGCGATATTGTCCGCCTCATCATTTTCCAGGACTTTGCCGGGTTGATCCGTTTCAGTATTTGTCACATCGACATAGACAAATATGTCGTATATACCAGCCCGCAACTGATTCTTCAGATTTAAAGTAGCGGTCGCGATCGGTAGCGTATTCAAAGGATCCGGTTCATAAACACTTTTTCCTGTAGACGTACTTTCGGACTTCACTAACGGGTTGCGTTGTATCCAATCTTTGGGTTGAATCCGGGTCGTTCCAAGGTGCTCGACATTGTCATCAACAAGCGTATCATTGTCAACATCCGGATTACCACTAAAAAAGGCGACTTCAATAGGCGTTTGTATATCACCATCACCGCCTTCCACCTGCACATCCGCCGAGAGATACCACTGTCCGGTTTGGGTGTTATAGCCGTAACCAATCCTATTCTCCCTCTCAGCCTCTACAACCAAAAGATTAGGGTATATATAAGGATAATACTGGAGTCTCCCAGTCTCAACTGTATTCCCATCTATATCCGTTACTTCAAAGTCATATCGGACAGCAGAACCGTCTGTAGGTGCGTTTAACGGCTCAGGCACCGTCCACCATCCATCCTTTGCTAAGGGCGGGTCTGCGGGGACGAGAGATACCTTCTCCCATTCGCGACTCTGTGGATTACGCCAATCCAAGAGGACTTGTGCCAGTTCCTCTTTTTCATCGGAAATCTGGATAGAGATACGAAACTTGCCCTCACCGACCACTTCGGGTTGAATGTCGAGAATTTTTGGGATGTTGACGGTAAACCCATCACCACCGACAGCGACAGTTGTATCGCTTTGTGCATAGTACTCGACGTGAGCATCACCGCTCGCAATGTTACGTGGGACATTGAAAGTCACTGCAGGATAGGCACCGCCACTCACAGTCAGCGTCTTTGTCAGAACCACGTCCCCAGTGTAATATCTCACTGGACCCGCAACGCCTTGGGCAATCGCTGTTTTGCCAGGGAACAGGGCTTTAACGGTGAGTGTGCCGTTAAAAGCGGAATTTGTAGTAAAGCGTTTTGTGCGGGTTGCCGCATCGTAAGTAGCAGTTTGAACATGACCTGCTGCGATTCGGAGGGTGTCTCCGGGGGCAACCGTCTTCGTTTCAATAGCAGGTTGAATTTCACCGTTGGCAATAGCAATCTGTAAGGCTGGATCACCAAAAAGGGTGTATTCCATCATCACATCAATCTGACCCGTGCCCTCTGTCATCAGCAGTTCAACCTTTGAATCAAAACTTAAAGGACCCAGTTGTCGGATGTTGCGTTTAAAAAGCATGTCAAAAATGATTCGGTTGAGAGCATCATTTCCACGACCATAGGTGAGACGCGTCGCGCTCAACATACCGATGATACCGCCCCGCTCTTTCCGCAGTAACTTTTCTGCCATACTCGGTTCACCGGGTTTATCAAAATAGCCATTGTAACAACTGAGAACCAACATGAAAGGAATCTTTGCGGTTTCTTCAACCTGATCAACAGACGCATTATCAAAGATTGCTTCGTGTGCCCAGACGATTCTCCCGCCGTGTCCAGCATATTGCGCGAGCACAGCACCCTCTCCAAGTGCTTCAATGATCCTATCTTTGGCAACACGTTGTGGCAAGAGATCTGGGTAATCCGCTGGGTGTGCTTCAACCTGATCGATAACATCTTCAAGGAAAACCTCAACGGTTTCATAGCCTAAGCGGGTGTGATCTTTCGCGATTTCATCAAGACTTTTCTTGAAGATAAAATCGCCAGAGTTGCTGACTTCGTCGTCAGCGACAGAGATAATCCTTCTCCGCCAGTCTCCATTGGGCGGTGACTGCTCATAAGCCACAATCTTATCAACGATTGCATCGGCTTGGTTAAGGTTTTCGACGCTGAGTCTACCAATATAGAAATCGGTGAATTCATCGTGTCCGGAGACGGTCGCGTACCAGTGGTCAGCAGCGGTACGACCAAAAGAGTCGGTTCGGATATAATGCGTTGGAATATATCCAATAAGTTCAGGTGGCTCAGCATAAATCTCCGCGTCCACACCGCGAAAATCGAAGGTGCCATCGCCGAAGAGGACGACATAAGTCAGTGCTGGCGGTGCCCAAGATTGATAGGCGTGCTTTAGAAACGTTTTAATTGCTTTCGGACTGACACTCCCATCGCCAAACGTATTGTAAATATCGTCAGTTGTAACAACCTTCGTGCGGTATCCTCCACCGCCAGGCGTGGCGCGCCACGCCGCTAATCTCTGCGCGGCAGGCAGGAAGTTGGAATGTGTCACAATCAGGTAATCAGCACCCTGTGTAGCAGTCGCTAAGTTTGTGGGGACGACGATGTCAATGTGTGTAGGTTGACGCAATGCAGTATTGGAAACAGCAATAAATTGCGTCCTCCGGGTATCAAGCACCTGAAAAAGCGCGTTATACGAACCCGTATGTGTTGTATTCGACTCTATGTGAACGCCTTGCATCCGGGCTGTGAGATGTATTCCATCCGTCTCAAAGATATGTACGCTCGGATCACGGAACGCCTCAACTTTGTACTGAAGCTTACGCGCACCGGGGAGCCGGGTTCGAGAATCAGCTTCCGGTTCCGGCGATATGAACCACAATTCATCCGCAACAGCACGGAAGAGACGGGTATACTCGACATAAAAACGATTGAGATAGACATGATACGGATATCGAGTGGTGTCGTCGTCAACATTATCATCAACGCGAGCAAGGGATAGGACATTCTGCTCACCGCTCCTGTCGTCCTTGAGTGTATCCCAAGTACGCAAGGTGCGTTCAACAGTGAACGTGTCCTGCTGTTCCCATTTGGCGAATTGGATTCGGACCCCGTTAATAGAAACCAAAATTTCATGTGATACCGGTGTCCCACCCTGCAAGTCAACAGAGATGCGTGGTGGATCGAAACTTTTTGCGACATCATAAAGCGGAAACTCAAGACGCATCTCGGCAGAATCACCGCCATTTTTGATACCGTCCCAGTACCAGAAGTCCAGTGCGTCAAACCAACCGTGTTTATCGCCGGGTGAAACGGTCTCGGTATGGACAAATTCAAGGTTACTCGTCAGGTAATCCTCCTCAAAAGTCACCTTAGAGCGGAAGGTAGGCACTTGTGTTGCCGTCTGGTCTGTTGGATTGGCGGTAACTTGTGGTATCCGAGCCGGAATACGCCCACTATTATCAACTGTGAGCCAATAGACATTCCAACGACTATATCGATTTTCGGGTTTATGTCCAAGGAAAAAGATAGCATCCGTTGGGTCAAAACTGCCATCCGCCGCGCCACTGATGTAAACAGGAATATCTCTGTTTCCCTGTGTGAGTCGAAGCCTCGCGGGGTCAGTCCCGATGAGTTCTATACCCCAGTCGTGTTGTAGCGATGCCGCCGTTACGGCGTAGACACCCGTCTCCTCGACAGATATCTTATAGCGTGTTTCACTCCCGCCGTTGAGAATGAGTGTCGGTGCTGCAGGTATTCGTGGTCGCCCTGCGCGGAAACGAGCGGCTTGTTCGGCATTAAGGAGTTGATGTGAAAACGCGCGCTCAAATGCTTCAGATTCGGCTATCGGAAACTGTCGGTTATCGGCTATCAGCTCACTACCACTCACAGCGCTTGACCGACTGCTAACTGCTGACTGCTGACTACCGTAAGAAAAACGGATGTTCACAGTGAGGCGTGAATAGACCTGCAAACGGCGGGCACTTGGGATATATTGGACAGGGTACAATGTCAAAGCGATGACGTGTTGACTGCGTATATAGCCCTTTCGGACAATTCGGGCAAAAGGGTGTCCGGGATACGGAGAATTCGCCCCAAAAGAGGTGTTCGCTTTCGACCGATACGCGCTTCCATTTTCCATCCAACGCTGCGATGCTGAGTGCAGCGAATCACGTTCACGGACATCGAAAATCGAGACAGGGACGAGACGGACATTGCTGCGTGTCTCCATAGGTGCAGTAGAAACATCAACGGCTTCAATTGTAGCCGTTGCAGGTATACCCAGCATGACGCGTGTGACCGGAACTTTGGGATTCCCCGGTTCATTCGTGAAGCGACTGTCGGCGTAACGCACTTCTTGATAACGTACATTGTCTCGAACCACATCGGAGGTAACCAGTTCCGGTAGGGTGAACTGAAGTGTGATTCCATCGGTTGATGTAACTTGGGTAATCTCAGCGGACGCACTGCTTATACATACTAAAAAGATGAGAATTTGGACGCTTAGTATAATACCAAGCCTGAATCGGATACGCACCGGTTTATGTTTGCTCCTGTCCGTTTTAAGAATAATTGCCTTGTTAAGAGTCTATTGTCAGTTTTCGAGATGTTCCACTTTTATCAACAATTAATTAAATGAAACTGAAAATTGATAACCGTTCCTCTACAAAACCTTGTGTTATAAGTGTTTTGTAAGGTGCAGATCCTTCATTTTTTCTATCTCACCTTCAACAAAATTTTACCAAAGTTGCGATTCGCTTCCATATATTCATGCGCTTGCTGCGCTTGTGCCAACGGGAAGACAGTGTCAATAACTGGTTGGAGCGTGCCGCGTTTTAACTCAGGTAACCACCGCTCCATAAAACGCTGTGTGATAGCGATCTTTTCATCAATAGATTGTGGACGCATAACAGAACCTATAATTTGAAGCCGATTGCGCATCACTGTGCCAAGGTTAATTTCTGTGGTCGCACCACCGATCAATCCAACCTGCAAGAGTCTACCCTTTGTTTTAAGTATAGAAAGGTTCCGCTCAAAGTAAGGTGCTCCGATAAAGTCCAAAACGACATCTACGCCTCGTTCATCCGTCAAACGTCCGATTTCAGCAACGAAGTCCTTTTCTTTGTAGTTGATACCTTCTACTGCACCGAGTGACTTGCAGTTATCTATTTTCTCGGATGTTCCCGCAGTGACAAAGACGGTCGCCCCGGCATGATGCGAGATTTGGACCCCGGCACTGCCAACACCACTACCACCTGCATGGATCAGAATCGTTTCACCAGCCGACAATTTGCCTAAGGTAAAGATATTTTCGTTGGCAGTAAAGAATACTTCAGGCACCGCGGCGGCTTGTTCAAAAGTCCATTCGTCAGGAATCGGCATCGCCATGCGATAATCAATGACGGCTTGCTCGGCATAACCACCGCCGACGAGTCCGAAGACCCGGTCGCCTTCAGCCATCCCTTCCACCGTACTGCCCATCCGTGCAACGGTGCCAGCGATTTCTAAACCGAGTATCTCAGATTCTCCCGGTGGTGGCGGATATCCGCCTCGTCGTTGAATCATGTCGGCTCGATTTAAAGCGGTGGCATGAACATCCACCAAGACTTGGGTTTCTGTTGGCTCTGGCGATGGTGCGTCGCCCAATTGCAAGACTTCCGGTCCGCCATCTCCTGTTCTAACAATAGCTTTCACTGTTTCTACCCCGCTTTCTTACTGTTGTTTGTTGTAAATCTTTTTAACTTCCTTCAAAAATAGAATCAAAATATGCTACTTAAAGGACTCACCATCTCCGCTCCCCATAGAAACGGTTTTCTGATTGTGAGGTCCTTTCTTGCTGCTCCAGTCCAATTACCGATCAGGTTGTAAAAGCAAATCCTTTACGGCGATGGGAATGTTAAAGGCGGCACTCTGCACCTGCAACGTTAACTTTTCCCCCATGAGAAAATGTGAGTTTTTGGCATCAACCACCTCCCGTACCTCAGTTGATGTTTGGGGGTACCAAATACCGGGTTCAAACTGTGCCAATTGGCATGTATAACGTAATTGACTTATGTGAGGAGAGAGCCACCCTTCAGTTACCGGCTCCCCAGAAGAAATTAAGGTTTTATTCGTCAATTCCTTGTTAATGTATCTTGTCTGCTGTACAACTTTTGTCGTGCGGTAATCCTTTCGTGGGTTGGACCAGAGTTCAGTTGTTTCAATCCTATCAGCGCGCCAATCCTCAAATTTAAAATAGTCAACCGGTTCCTCCTCAATGATGTCCTTCTGTGCGTCAACGATGGGCCCTAACATTTGTGTCATTCGAGTCAGATTCGTGTTCCATTTCCAGCGGAGTGGACTACCGTAACTGTTCAATGTGATTGGGTGGTGGGAGGTCCACTGCCATCCATCTCCTCGGTTAACATACCCTTTCTTGCCGCTGTCATCCGCTTGAAAATTGTAACGCTTCGATTCCTTCCATTTCGCGCGTCGAAACCACCCCGGTTTGACCTTCACGCGTTCCTGAATCTGATAAAACCGTTGTTGACCGGAAAATCGATAGGTGACGTGCCATTTTAATCTCTCTTCATAAACAGATTTTTTGGAAAATGGAGTTTTTATTTTACTGATCGTAAGGGAAAACTCAATAACTCCACTTTCGAGTTCCGCCTCGCGCTCAGTAACCGCTGCGTTGAAGTGTTCAAGCAACATGAGCGTGTCTTGCGGTGAGAGCGCGGCGGAGGGTTCATAGATGCGTGGTGTCTGTATCAAGGCAGGACGTTTCGTCGCTCGCCAATGGAACAAAAGCGCGAGACAGCAAACAAAAGCAAAGATAACAACAACTAATATTCTCTTTCGCATTTGAGATCTCTTGCATACTAACTTATAATAAGACTTACGCATTTCCTCCCAAGGTCCCCCTGATAAGGGGGATTTAGGTGGTTAAATACAATTTCTCTGGTCAATTTGCGTAAGTTCTAAAGAAGAAGACTACAACTTTTTAGTTGTATCAACGTCTAAAAAAATAGAACACTTAAAAAAACAAAAATTAACGAGAAAGAGGAAGACATAATGGGAAAAAGAAATACCAGAAGCCCGAAGAGGTCTATGAATCGGCGGTTCAATCCAGTGAAGGCGAAATTGGAATCAATAAATGAGTGTTTTGATCAATTGAGGCACGGACTACCGGCGAACCAAGAAGAATACGTTGAGGGGGATAGGATTACACATTCTTATGTGAAAAGCTGCTTCCTCATGATTATTCAACGCGCTGTGGATATCAACAACGTTATCATCGAATTTAGTGGGCAGACACCACCACAGCAAAAGCACCACAGCTTCCGTGCTTTACATCAAAATAGCGCGATTGATCGGGAAACATTAGATTTTTTCATGAGGGCTTTAGACTACTATGAAAAAATCACGAATCCTTATCAAGAACTCGCTCCGTCAGAACTGTACGATGCCTCGCGCGAGCTTTTGAAATATGGTGAAATGTACACCCAGCAACTTGAGAATTTCTTCGTGAATTTCTCGCCTTCATAGAATAGGCGCGGTTAGAAACCGCGCCTATTGTAGGTTACGAACCTTGCCTATACGCCCTAATTAAATTCAACAACACCGCCTGTCCCTTTTAACACGATATCCGGCTTAAGCAAAATTTGCTCTTCCGTTTCCAACCTCAAACCGGTTGGGTAGAGGCTATAGGCGATCCTGAGCGAGAGATATTTCCCTAAATCGGCGAGTCTATCTGTATCGCTTTTAAAAATTATCTGTTCGCTCTGCTGGGTTTGGTAGGCATACCAATACTTGAGATACGACCGGATACGGTTGTTAAAAAGAATATCCCCAGAGCCGGCATCAACGACTTTGACTCGAGCACGACCAATAGCAGTTAGGCGAGTACGAATATAGGTAGATGTACCAGAAATACCGCCTTGCCTACCCTGTTTCATAAGATGTTGGTCATAGTCCTGCCGGGTCAACTTTGGATTATCAACCATCCCGATGATAACCATATCTGCTTCGAGTGCCTGCCCGAGTTTTGCTGCCAAAGCTGGATCTGCGTAAACCTGTTCCGGCGTTATTCCCAACTCTGTAAGTTTATCGTCAACGGGTTTAACCTTATGTGAGATGTCATAGATCCACTCGGCTTCCTTGAATACAAGCTCCAGGCGGGTTGCGAGGTTCACGCTGATTCGCCCACCTAACTTGATTACATCTTCTTCTGCCCCCGCATCTTTAGCGAAGAATGGAACGATTGTAACGCGCTTTGCGTCACTAATCGGGGGTGGCGTGTCAATGTCAACTTCACCATCACCACCAATACAGCCTACCATTACAAGGCAGAGAAGCGGTATAAATAGTGTTCTAAAGAAACGTATCACTGAAGTGTGCCTCCTATAATTTTGGGCGTAACTTGAAAACTAAACTTTCTGCTTACCAGTTACCAGTTGCGAGTTAAAAAGGACTCTGATGCCATAAATCTTAGCTGAAAACTAATAACTCGTAACGCATAACTATTCATTTCGCGAGATTCCTCATGCGATCGCGCCCACTTAAAAATCTCGTCCGCGTATTCAATATCTTGGGCTCAAAAGAATTTAGGTTTCCTTTCGATCAGGTCTGCAAACCTGTCTCATTGTAGAGCACTATTACTTAATCGCGCCCTCACAGAACCATCGGAAACCAAATTGGCTATTAAAGCACAATTTGTCTTCGCCCCACATTTTGTTAACAACATACCATAAATTGCAGAAATTAGTCAAGCATTTATCCGACAGCCAATGACCGAACTTCCCCAAATTCGTGTGTGAGTTTCGTCCACGAATCGCCGGTATCTGTACTGCGGTAAAGCTGTCCGCTTACGCTACAAGCAATGAGAAGGTTGTTAAGCTTTGGATTATGGGCAAAGGTCCAGATTGTGCTGTTCGCTGTTCTACCGATGTCAGCTCGACTCCACGTCTTACCAGCATCGGTCGTTGAGAAAATACCGCCTTGGTCGCCCGGAGGACCGTTTCCAGCACCGATAAAGACACGACCCGCATCGCCATTGAGAAAGAATGCAGCACGGCAGTAGGGCCATGGGTAATGTGCTTTAACATTCAGTGGTGTCCATTGCTGCCCCATATCTGTAGTTACACAGACATCGTTATTTGTTGCAGCAATAATGGTTTTGGGCGAATCTGGCACCACACAGAGTCCGTGAATATCCAGACTGCTGAGTCCTTCACTGCGTTCTACCCATGTTTCACCACCGTCTGTACTAAGGCGCATTCCATCGATTTCAATTCCGGCGTAGAGCGTTTGTGAATCTTCGGGATCCACAATAAAAGTTGTGACACGCGGAATAATCGGGACCCCCTCACATTCCTGTGCCAGATCAGCGTTGAGCTGCTTCCAGTTATCGCCGCCATCAGTAGATTTGAAAAACGCCGAGGGACACGTCCCTGCGTAGACCGTGTCTGATGATCGCGGGTCAATAGCGATCGCCCAAACTTCCATTTCGTCCATAGGACTTGAGAGGCGGTGCCATGAATCAGCAGCATCATTTGTGCGGAAAATACCTTTCTCAGTCCCTGCATAGACGGTATCCGAATTGCTTGGACTCACAGCTATCGCGCGAACATCGGCTTCTGGAAAGAGTCCATTGCTCGCCCTATTCCACGTGTCTCCATTGTCGGTACTGCGCCAGACGCTTTGTCCAATAGTTCCTGCATAGAGTGTAGATTGCATCTTTTTCCCCTTTTTAGATGTCCATTTGATGAAAACGAAACAAAATTTTCATACTTCATACAAGGTAGGAACGATCTCCTAAACGTGACAAGAGGAATACCTGCCACGCGTCTATAATATCATTCAGTTAGCGAGCCCGTAACAGCGAGCCTCGAATCAAGCGAAATCTGATATACTACAGATTCCGGTGCTATCTCCGGTTCAAGAAGGAATGAAAATCTATAGAGACGGTTGTCCTGAGAATCTTGCGTTACTGGATACATTGCTTGTGCTTCCTTATAGAGACGTTCCACGTTGTTCTCAAAGAGCATCAACGTCACGGTAGGCGTTAACCCAACGAGAGATTCATTCGGTTTCGCGATGATATCCCAGTAACGCGGATGCACCGGATTCGGAAGAGCAGTAGTAATAAAGGTAATATGTGCGCCGCGCGCTGCACTATACTGATACGTCGCGCTTTGTCCTTGAGCGTTAATGGTCTCCGCTTGCAAACTCGGAACCAAGATAACCTCTATGGCAGTATTTGATAAAACAAGAGAACCGGCATTACCAGCCGATAATTTTATTTGATTAATATCGACAGTACCAGTGCGGTGAAATTGAATCGCTTGAACAGCACTGCTCGCCGGAGAACTACTTGAGAATCCAAGTGTTAATCCTGCAGCATCTTCAAAACCGATATACGCCGCAGAAAAATTGCTGAGCTCCCCGTGCTGCGTGCCGCTCGGGTAGGAACGGTGCCAACGACGAGGCGCAAGAGAGAGCGAAATAGCACGATAATCAGATAAATAGTTAGCAAGCTTCCAAGCCGTAAATATCTCAGAGAACGTTTGCGGAATACCCCGCGATGCGAGTGCATCCGAAACACCAGTAAGCGATGTGCCGCGATTCTGAACAATTTCCACAACCGTTCCTATGCCCCCGTATTGCTCATGAAGATAGAGCATCCATAGAAAAGCAGCACCGTAGTGTGGAAGCGAGTTAGCATTACCCTCCGGCCATGCTATGAGCGAAACAGAAGGCATCTTTTCAAACGCAATTATATGTTCCCGCACGGAATAACCGCAAAGAAATGCAGCGTACGTTGCACACCCCTCATCAACCCAAGTTGCTTCCCTTGCATCATGCTGCCAATTGAGGAGATGCTGGAATTCATGTGCAATTACATTATGCGCTCTTTCGCTATTTGGGTCAAGAGGTTGTGTATCAATATATAACATATCCGCTTCGTTACTACGAATTGGAAACCCGCGGAATCCGGGAGTCCTGAGTAAACCGCGGCTCTGGTCCGTCGGATTGAAAAAACCTGCTGTGTACTGGTTTACGCCGTGTGCATCCCGGATATTAAGTAGAAGTAAGATAACCCTCCCATTTCCATCGATATCCGGTGGTGCTCCAAAGAACTTCGTCAGTGTTGCGTAAATTCCTTGTTGCGGATTTGCTGGTGTGGCAGCATCAAAAGCACGGATTATTGCCTGTACGGTTCCAGGCGTAACCCGCGTGTTCCACTCAGATTCTTCAACAAACACATAGCAAAAACTACCGACACCACGCAGTACGGCGGAGACAGTGTACTGTTGCATGCTTCTAAAGTCAGGGGCGAAAAAAGTTCGTTCTGTGCCAATTGGCAAAGCAGGTGCAGCTGGCAAGGCAGGTGCTGTCGGATTTCTGGGTGGCAGAAACTGCTGAGGTGTGTCTCTCCTTTCAACCATACCCCTTGGGTTTGACAAATGCGGTGTACCGCAGATGTATGCTGAACTTTTGTAGGTTACCCCGAAAAGCAACAGCATCACTAAAAGACTTATAGGTGCGCTACTAACGAATAAGGAACACAGATATGGCACGCCGAGAAGATTTGAAACCGAACTACCTAACTGAGCCCGTCTTTTATCCTGTTGTCCGCTAATAGCACCTTGAATTGTCGAGATGTACACCTTCATTTTTTTTATTTACCTTGCGGTTCGTTTAGGCGGCCTTCAGATGACAACCATTTTCACGCACCGTTTCCGAAAAAAGATTATCGAGGTTTAACAGCCTCAAGTTTTTGGAGAAGTTCAGCGTTATCTGGTTCAAGTTGGATGGCTTGCTCCAAAGTCTGCAACGCCTTCTGCTTCAATCCCTTTTCGAGGTAGGCATCAACAAGATGCAAGAGAATCTCAGGTGTGTCAGGCAAATAACGGATGGCTTGCTCCAAATTTTCTATAGCGGCATCCAGTTTCCCCTGCTTGAAATAGATAAGTCCCAAACTATCAAGATAGGCTCCGGATTTCGGCGCGCTTTCAAGTGCCCGGCGGACCAAGGTTTCTGCTTCATCCAACTTGATTCCCTGTTCCGCATATAGGTATCCTAATGCATTATATGCATCCGGTAATTCGTCTTTGGAAGACAGCTCAATCGCTCTACGGAGATGGATTTCTGCACGCTTCACATCGTCCTGCATTTGATAAGCGATTCCGATGCTGGAAAGTGCGGGAACATTTTCGTCATCATCAGCCAGAATCTTGGCGAAAGTTTCTATAGCTTTCTGAGGGGCGTTGCGCTGGATATAAATCTGTCCGAGTGCGTAGCGTGCGTTTTGGAGATCTCTCGCCAACCTGATGCGTTCACGGCTTCTCACGCGGAAACCGGTGCGAGTCCGCTTTACCTTTTCTTCCAGCAAAGTAATCGCACGCGTGATATGAAATTCGGATTGCTCAAACTCATTCTGCAACTGATATGCAAGGCCAATACCGCGGTGTGCGTCAATTTCAGCGGGATCAATATTATACGTGGCAGGAACCTTTGTGCTACCGCTATCTGTTTTTGCTGATAGATTATCCTCGGAACCCTCAAACGATGTCAAAATATAGCGAAAAGCCTTTATAGCTGCCGGATAATCGCCTGTTTGAAGATAGAGTTGCCCAATATGGTTTCGGAGCCCTATCAGTTCGGGTGTCAGCTCGGGTCGTATGGTCACGACTCTTTCATAGGATTGGACAGCTTCATCAAGTCGGTTCTGCATCTCATAGAGTTCAGCGAGCTCCTTATGGTATTGCGACTCATGAGACACAATGCGTGTAAGTGCTTTGAAGGACGTAATTGCAAGTTCAATATCGCCGAGTTTGCGTGCCATTGTGCTAAGGACATGATATGCCCTATCGTGGTCAGGTTCCAATTCAACCACACGTTTTAAGGTAGCAAACATTTTCTCTTGTAAAACGTCAGTTACCTCCTTGTTTCCGTTTCGTTCCATATAATCGAATCGGATTGTCACTATTTGGGCAAGAATCCATGTTGCTGTTACATTTTCAGGATTCAGACTGATGGCTGTTTCGATATCTTTTTCAGCACCTGTGAAGTCCTGCAACCTGGAATATCGGAGTGAGGCACGCTCTGTATAAATGAAACTTAAATCGCGTTCAGATAAGAGCTTATTCTCTCTAAGCCTGGCGAGGTCCTTGTCAGATTCCAAACCATTGATTAATATATCGTAGGTGATTTTGCTTTTTGGGATGTTATATCCATTTGTTCTGCAATAAACTGCCCACATCAGGTCCGTGTAAAGTTCTGATGCACGTGTCATATCAGCATTCAATCCTGCATCAGCATCAGGGAGTATTACCAATTCAGGTGTTTCACCTTCGGTTTGGGCTTGCAAATTAGGCTGTAGTGAGAAAGATGCTACGATTAAAACAAGGATCGTGAGTACATTAAGGTATCTCATTTTTTCACTTATGGACCTTCTAATCGGTTTTGTCCGTTGTTCAAAACCGGTTCCTATTGAAATTATCGGTTAGTCCCAAGCATCACGCCGGAAATAACTATTCTTGGAAGTTTAATTCTTCGTCAAGAAGAGTGGATGAAAGTTCAATTTTGGCTGCATCAACAAGCGTCTCGTCTGCTTGAAGTGCCATAATCCGTACGCCTTGTGTGTTTCGTCCGATACGCCGAATGTCGCCGACTGCGGTTCGGGTGACATATCCACTTGAACTAATAAGCACGAGTTCATCAATATCTGCGACGCGCTTTGCAGCGACGACTGCACCGTTTCGCTTAGATTTCCCGATGGCAATGATACCCTTTCCGCCGCGTTTTTGTGAACGGTAAGCGGAGACAGCTGTTCGCTTGCCATACCCATTCTCTGTAACAATCAACAAGGTATCGTCTTCTTTGGCAGTAGCTACGTCCTCTGATTCCTCTCCCTCCGATTCGCCATTAACAATAACCATTTGCGCGACGAAGTCATCAGCATCAAGTTTTATCCCACGCATGCCACGTGTGTTGCGTCCGAGAGGTCTAACATCTTTTTCACTGAAACGAATAGCAACACCTTTGTGGGTGACAAGGATGACATCGGAATCCCCGTTTGTTACTTGTGCACCAATGAGTTTATCACCATCATTAAGGTTGACAGCAATGATGCCACTTGATATTGTGTTCTCAAAACTGGTCAGTTTTGTTTTCTTGACAATCCCTTGCTGTGTCGCCATAAAAACAAATTCATTCGTCGTACCTTCGCCAACATCGTCTATTTCCGCTATTCCATCGGCATCAGATGTCTCAAGCTCATCCATCGGGACTTCGTCAGCATCAGCCGCTTCAATTTTTTCATTAGTGGCTTTGGAAGAGACCGGAACGTAAGCCGTGATGTTCTCGTCCTGCGATAAGCGAAGTAGGTTGACAACTGCCCGTCCGGCTGATTGACGGCTGGCTTCTACAATTTCGTGGACCTTTAGTGTGTAACACTTGCCCCAATCTGTGAAAAACAGAATGTTCTGATGGGCAGTCGCAACAAAAATATGTTCTAAAAAATCACCATCCTTTGCCGCAGCTCCTCTGATTCCAACGCCGCCGCGGTGCTGTTTGCGGTAAGTGTCCATCGGTAACCGTTTAATATAACCGGCGTGGGACAGCGTGACCACCATTTCTTCATCAGCAATGAGATCTTCGATTTCAAATTCCTTGACTTCGTTCGTAATTTCGGTGCAGCGTTCGTCCCCGTATTTTTCTTTGAGAGTTTCGAGTTCTGTTCGGATGATATCCGTTACCAATGTCTCGTTGGCAAGGATAGCCCGGAATTCCGCGATACGATCAAGAAGCTCCGTGTATTCATCATGGATGCGCTGCCGCTCAAGTCCGGTCAACTGCCGAAGGGTCATCGTAAGAATTTCTCTTGCCTGATCTTCGCTCAGTTGATAGGCGTCTCGCAATTCCTGCTCTGCTGTTTGTGGTGATTCTGCTGTTTGAACGAGTTCTATGATTGCCTCAAGGTTTTGCAGTGCTAAGAGATACCCTTCTAAGATGTGATTTCTA
The DNA here is from genome assembly GCA_022821965.1 of Candidatus Poribacteria bacterium. Taxonomy (GTDB): domain Bacteria; phylum Poribacteria; class WGA-4E; order WGA-4E; family WGA-3G; genus WGA-3G. The sequence goes on along the minus strand of JAJECN010000057.1, from coordinate 86,201 downwards.
CGTTCCGCACGTGCAAGTTCAAATTGTGTACGCCGCCGGACCACGTCCCTCCGATGTGCAAGGTAGTGCCCGAGGATCTCTTCAAGCGTCAGAATCTTTGGAAGCCCTTCTACAAGACAGAGAAGACTCGCGCTGAAGTTTGTCTGCATCTGTGTGTGTTTATACAACTGATTCAGGATAACCTGTGCAATCTCGCCGCGCTTGAGGACGATAACAATGCGGATCTCGCTGTCTGATTCATCTCGGATATCCTGGATTCCATCAATGGTTTTGTTGACAACCAATTGATACATCCGCTCCAACAGTTGATTCTTCTTTATCTGATATGGAATTTCTGTTATGATTATCTGCTCCCGTTCTGCCCCACGAATGGAAACTCTTTCTATGACCGCTTTGGCTCGGATGGTAATACTTCCTCTACCGGTAGTATACATTTGCCTGATACCATTGGTGCCAACAATAACACCAGCAGTAGGAAAGTCGGGTCCAACGATGTGTTCCATGAGTGTGTCCGCGTCGGCATCGGGGTCTGTGAGTTTGCAGAGGAGTGCATCAACAACTTCACTGAGGTTGTGTGGCGGTATGCGCGTAAGGTAACCTACACCAATACCCGTGGTACCGTTGACAAGCAAGTTGGGTAAAAGTCCAGGAAGAACCGTCGGTTCTTCAAGAGAGTCCTTGTAGTTGGGCTGGAAGTCAACGACTTGCTTATCAATGTCCGTGAGCATCTCACCTGCAATAACAGCAAGACGGCATTCCGTGTAGCGCATCGCCCCCGGTGGGTCGTCGTCAATACTCCCAAAATTCCCTTGTGGATCTACCAGCGGATAACGCATATTAAACGACTGCGCTAAACCAACAAGCGTACCGTAAATAGGACCATCACCGTGTGGATGATAATTTTTCATTACTTCGCCAACAACAGCAGCACATTTATCATAAGGCCGGTTTGCAGTGAGGTTTATCTCTCCCATCGCGTAAATGATTCGACGAGTACTCGGCTTGAGACCGTCACGGACATCAGGTATTGCGCGATTCGTGTTGACGCTCATCGCATAGGTGAGGTACGATGTTTGCAGTTCGTTTTCTATGTTGCGTTCTTGTATGTTTTCCATTTTGCTCTTTGTATTATCTAAAGTGAATTACTCCTTTCTATATCGGTAAAAAACTAAGCACCGTACAAGTCGAGATTTACCTGAGTCCCGTAACGCTCTATGAATTCGCGTCGGGGCTCGACGGTATCTCCCATGAGAAGTGTAAAGATGCGATCGGCTTCGACAGCGTCTTCAAGCGTCACTCTAAGGAGGATGCGTTCATCTGGACGCATAGTGGTGTCGCGTAATTGTTCGGCATCCATTTCAGCCAACCCTTTGTATCGGGTAATAGTGAGACCTCGGTGTTCAATTTCAAAAAGGTATTTCACGAGTGAAGAGATGTCTTCCGCATGATGAACCTCTCCGTTTTCGGACTGAATGCTAAACAATTTTTCACTCTTCAATGGATCTGAGGCTTCCGCCTCTTCTGGCGGTAGGAAGTCTGTGTCTTGGATGTCAAACTCAGCAAGTTTCTCAAGTTCACGACGTAATTCGTGATGCCAGGTCCGTGTCCGTGGAGTAGAGTCTCCAATATTTTGTCTACCGGTTCTTTCGTCGACTGTGCTGCGTCCAGCATCACCGAAAAGTGTCGGTTGCATACCCGGAGTGGATGTTGATTCCTCAGAGGTCTCCTCGTATGTTGTGGTTAAGGGGACACTCTCCTGAGAAGGCATCTCAAGCGTAGCAAGCAATTTATCTACATTATCGGACGCGTCTGCTGCGTTTGTGGTCTCGCCCGCCAAACTTGAAAGTGGTATGCCACTTCGATTAATTTGGTCGAGGAGGTTGCGAATTTTGCGAACAGAACTGGCAATCATTCGATACTCTGAGGCTGTATACGGGGTATCCCTTCGAGCGTTTGTTATCTGGACGGTATCAAGTGCTAAGGTAAGGAGATAGTCCTCCATCTCCTCATCGTCTTGTAGATATTGTGAATTTCTCCCTTTTTTGACTTGATAGAGCGGCGGTTGGGCAATATAAAGATGTCCACCAGCAATGAGGTCAGGCATCTGACGAAAAAAGAAAGTTAGAAGAAGCGTTCGGATGTGTGCACCATCAACGTCTGCATCTGCCATGATGATAATTTTGGCGTAGCGCAGTTTTTCGAGGTTGAATTCCTCGGCACCAATGCCTGTTCCCAATGCTGTGATCATGTCAATAACTTGAGCGTTTTTGAGTATTTTGTCAAGCCTCGCCTTATCTACGTTAATGCCTTTACCTCTAAGCGGAAGGACGGCTTGGTTCTGCCGATCCCGTCCCTGTTTAGCGGTACCACCGGCGGAATCTCCTTCCACAAGGAAGAGCTCTGTTCGGGAGGAATCGCGTTCAGAACAGTCGGCGAGTTTTCCTGGCATCGAAGCGGAGTCGAGAATCCCTTTGCGGCGAACCACTTCTCGGGCGCTGCGGGCAGCCTCACGTGCTCGCGCAGCATCAATGGATTTTTGAATAATACGCTTGGAGACAGAAGGATTTTCTTCCAGAAGCGTTTTAAGTTGGGCACCGGCGAAACTCTGGACGATACCCTCAACCTCCGTGTTCCCAAGTTTGGACTTCGTTTGTCCCTCAAATTGAGGGTCGGGAACTTTGACGCTGATGACTGCAGTCATTCCTTCACGGATATCTTCACCAGTGAGGTCTATTTTTGCGCTCCGCAAGAGATCGTTGGCGGTGGCGTAGGTTTTGAAGGCTCTGGTGAGAGCACTCTTAAAACCGCTTTCATGGAATCCACCTTCAGCGGTACGGATATTGTTAGCGTATGAACTGATGTTTTCGGTATAAGTGGTATTGAACTGAAAGGCGATCTCTATCGAAACTTCTGAATGAACACCTTCTATGTAGATAGGTTGCGGATGGAGTACCTCTTTATTTTCGTTATAATACGTAACAAAGGAAGCAAGTCCGCCATCATATTGAAAGCTAATTGGTTCCGAATTTTCCTCATCCTCATCGCGTTCATCCCGAAATTTGATGAGGACACCTTTGTTGAGGAAGGCGAGTTCTCTGAGCCGGTCGCGGAGCGTATCGTGTGAGAAGTCAAGGGTGTCAAATATTTCGGAATCCGGCATGAATGTCGTCTGAGTGCCGGTTTTTTTGCTGGTTCCAATTTTCTCTACAGATGTTTGTGGAATGCCGCGCTCGTAGCGTTGTTCGTAAATCGAGCCGTTTTGCTTGACTTGGACATGCAACCATTCAGAAAGAGCGTTGACGCAGGAAGCACCGACACCGTGTAAGCCACCGGCAGTCTGGTAGCCGACTTGCTCGCGACCATCGAATTTGCCACCAGCGTGTAATGTGGTCATAACGACTTCAAGAGCGGAAACCCCTGTCGCGTGTGTGTCAACAGGAATACCACGTCCGTCGTCGCTAACGGTCACACTGCCATCGCGATGAAGTTGAACTTCAACTTGTGTACCGTAACCCGCACCGATTTCATCTATGCAGTTGTCCACTAATTCTGTAACGAGGTGGTGTAAGCCAGCAGGACCTGTGCTGCCAATGTACATGCTTGGACGTTTTCTAACAGCCTCAAGTCCTTCAAGGATTTGTATATCACTTGCTGTATATGTTTGGAGTTCTTTTGACATTTTTGATTGTAATCCCTCGCCTTGTTTTTTGGCTACGTGTTTTACAATAATCGTTCCAGCAGGAGCAATTATTTTTTTTCGAGTTCGTACCACTACTAACCAATATGATTTTATTTCCTTCTATAATGACGAATTACGCGCTGGATTGTCAGGCGATTCCTTATGTGCCTCCTTATAAATAGGTGAGTAGTTTTCAATGAATGGAATAGGACGCGTATCGTTCCGCTATACGTACCTTAACACCTTAAATAGAATAACATGTTTCAACTATTTTGTCAAGGGTCATCCTTGCTTTGTGTCATGAACAAGCGTCGCAAAGATTTTTTTACTTCTGTGTCTGTTACAGTGGCGAGTGATTGCTCTATTCTCTCCAGTTTTTCGGGTTTTACCTGATGGTTTATAGTCTTGGAATTCCTTGAGTTTGCCTTTGACTCTTTTTTCTTTAAAGGGACACTTTTTGCCTCGTGAGCGGCGTGGACTTGATGGAGTTCTATTTGAAGTTCTGTGATGATTGATTGTCCTAATTCCGCGTTCAGGTCGTCCAAAATTTTCTGTTTGTGAAACAGGAGTTCTGTTCGATATGGCGGATATTCTGTGTAAATCTTCAATGTCCCGTCTGACAACGATACAGGAACTGTTTTTGTACCGAGTGGCGCGCCAAGATGCTCCCGCCAAAGTGCAAAGACTTTTTGTTCGAGTATCTTGGGTTCAAGATGAAGTTTTCGATTGAGTTCGTTAAGAAGGTGATGTAGATTTTGGGTTTTGGACATTACTCTGACTCATTTTTAGTCTTCAACGCCTTCAACGTGGTTTTTGGATTCTTGAGGGGTGCGGCTTACCCGGGCATTCTCCACTGTTAAGACGTTTGGTTGATTGAGATGATGGACGAGAGGTTCGGCATGTGTCGCAGTGATGAAAGTTTGTGCACTCAGATTTTGCAGCACGTTTAACAGCGACTCGGTCCGTTTGTAGTCTAATTCTGAGGTGACATCGTCTAAAAGCACTATCGGGTCCCTACCGGTCACGGCACGGATTAGTTCTAACTCTGCTAATTTGAGTGCCAACGCTATCGTCCGTTGTTGACCTTGGGACCCATAAGCCCGCGCTCCCTCTCGGAATGTTCCGTTTTCTTCAGGCGTTGGTGTAGGTAAGGACGGTTCATGTACCACGTCTCCTTCCTCAGTGTCTCTAACCTCATAGCAGCTCTCACTTTGAGAATTGGGATCGTGTATTTCAGATGTGTTCTCTAATTCAATCAGAAAATCGTCGCGGTGTGGTCCAACTAAAGTTGTTCCTCTCTGTAAATCTGCGCTGCGCGAGGCACTCAGTGCTTCGTCAAAGTGTTTCGCTATCTTGCTTTCATTTGCAGATTCAATAGATTCGATTCTTAATTGACCTCCTTCTTCGCCCACTGAGTTTCCCAAATTCTCATCCTCTGCGCTGTGTTCGTTTGCTATACTACTTATTGACATATCGCTCCGCAACAGTGCGGAGCGATATGTCAATGCGAGATTTTCTTGCCCTTCAGTGAGTCTTTGGTGATTTAGCGTGGCGTAGGTTTTCAATTGGTGAAAAATTTCTGATCTCTTTACAATAATTGCAGTACCGTGTGCGATTAAAAGTTTGTCCCAGACATCTAATTGAACTGTATTCGCTAACGCCATGCGAATTTGCTTCAATAGTTCATTTCGCTGCTTGAGAACGAGTCTGTACTCCTGTAAGTTTTTTAAGTAGTTGTTGTCAATCTGTGAGATAAGCAGATCTAAAAACCTTCGCCGCTCTGATGGTCCCCCTTTCACTAATATTAGCGATTCCGGCGAAAAGAGGACAGCGTTAAACTGACCGATCCATTCGGAACGCTTTGTTTGAAGCACACCGTTCTTTTTCAGTTTAAACTCACCGCGTGCGCGCTTCGTTGCTTCAAGAGACATTACATCGTCATTACTATTTTCTAACGTTCCTTTCAAATAGAATCCCGCTTCATTATGCCGAATCAGTTCACCATCGCGAGTCGCACGATGTGATTCCGCGGTACAAAGGAAATAGATTGCTTCAAGCAAACTTGTTTTGCCCTGCGCGTTTCCGCCAATAATTAAATTGACAGGCTTAGGAAAGTTAACTTCACAATCAATATAGTTACGGAAATTGCGTAGAATGATATGGCTTAACAACATTTGTTTGTAAACGTAAAAGATTTCCTTCGCCATTGCGTACTATTTGATGATTTTTTGATGATTTTTGATACTTATCCACACTCCTAATATTTGTACTAATTTCTATATATATACTATAGTGTTAAATTAGTAACAGTAGTAGGGGGTGTGGATAAGTGGATAACTCGCTTAAACGCTTGTCACCATTGACAAGTACCCTGTGGATAAATTGTGGATAACTTTTTGACTTATCCACAGGTTATCCACAAACGCAGAAACTCTGTGATCTATCCACAAGTTATCCACAATCTATCCACAAAGGATGACAAAGTTATCCACAGGTTATCCACAGGTTATCCACAGGTTTAAAAAGCACCGTAAAACTGAAAAGTGGCAACTTGGAATGCCAATACCAGCGGATTTCGTTAGCGGAATTGATTGAGTAATAGGGTAATCGTTTGTTGCTCCTCGTCATTTTCCTCAATCGTTTTTTCTATTTGTCTGCAGGCATGCATGATAGTGGTATGATCTTCCCTATTAAAAACTTGGGCAATATTTGAATAGGACATTTGTGTGAGTTCTCTACACATGTACATAGCGATCTGACGCGCTCTCGCCAATTCCCTTGTCCGTTTCTGAGACACGAGGTCCTCTATTTCAATTCCAAAATGATCAGCTACGGCTGTTTGTATGCCTCTGGATGTAGCAGTTTTTCGGAGTCGAATCGGCGAGGGGGTACCGACATCGTTCAGGACCTGCCGTGCGAATTCTAAGGTCAAATCTTCTTTGAGTATTGTAGCTTGGGCGATTAGCCGCAAAAGAGTGCCTTCTAATTCTCGGATGTTGGTTGTGACGACCTCAGCGATGTAACTGAGTACTTCATCGGGGACACCACCCCACCCTTGATCTCGGCATTTTTGGCGCAAGATAGCGATCCGTATTTCGTATTGTGGCATGCTAATTTCGGCTACCATACCTGACTGGAACCGGGATTGGAGGCGTTCTTCGAGATTTTCGAGGTTATCTGGTGTCCGATCACTGCTCATGACGATTTGGTTTGAGTTCATGTGGAGGGCATTAAATGTATTGAAAAATTCCTCTTGTGTTCCCTCCTTACGTTGTAAGAACTGTATGTCATCAATCAAGAGCATATCTGCTGTTCGGTATTTTGTCCGGAATCCTTGTGCCGATCCTCGATTGACAATGGACTCAACATATTCATTCATGAAGGTTTCTGATGTGACGTAAAGTACCTTCTTATCAGGTTGGTTCGCTAAAAGCCGATTGCCAATTGCATGTAACAGATGGGTTTTTCCCAATCCGACACCACCATAGATAAAGAGCGGGTTATAGTCGCGTCCAGGATTTTCAGAAACAGCCAAGGCTGTGGCGTGACAAATCATGTTGCTTGAACCGACAATAAACCTATCAAATCGATAGTTAGGATTCAACCCTGTCTCACTTTGTGTCAATGACGCGGGTTCATCTCTATCTGATGTCTTTTCTGAATCGTGTAATTGGTTAAGACTTTCCTCGTGCTGAGTTTCTTCAAGATCGGTGCTGTCCTCGGACGTGGATTCATCTACAGTGAGAATTAGGGCACACTGTGCACCGATAAGTGTTGCTAACACCCGTTGGATATCGGCGCGGAATCGTTCTTCAATTCGCGCACGCGTGTAAGCAGAAGGGACAGCTATGTTCAATGCCTCCGTTGTAATTGAAAGGGGCACTGCTTGGTGAAGGTAGACATCCTGTCGTGCTGTATCGCTGAGCTTCTCTAATATTTCCAGCCAAACTTCGTTAGGGGTGTGCCGCATGAGCATATTCCTGAATTTCGCGTTTAATAATATGAGTAAAAAATAGTGATATTTCTATAACGTATAAATTCAAATCATAAGTTCAATATGAAGGATACCTATACAGGCTGGGGTGAACGAAAAAGAACGACGGGTTATCTAACCTTTGGGCAGGAGACCCAATGCTTTAGTTTTGGGAGGAATGCCCGCTCCTTTTTTTCTATGTGCTTTGCACAAACCCAAGTCTTTAGACTTGGGTAGTTGACATTCTGTCTAACCCAACCTAACTCTTAAATCAAACTTACGTCAAAATATCATATCATTTTATTACAGAGATGTCAACATTTTTTGTGAAAAATTTTAAATTTCAAAGGTGTCTTTGTTTAAGAGAGAGTTAAACACTGGAAAGAGTAGCGAAAAATTTGACAAACGTCCAAAAATAGCGTATCATTTTAAAGCGAAATATAATGCAGTTCTAACGAAAAATACAACCGCCAATGCAGAATGCAAATTCAATTTTCATTAAGTATTGAAACAGAGTCGAGATAGAAAAGAGGTGATGTTAATGAAGCGCACGTATCAACCACATCGTCGGAAAAGGAAAAATAAGTTAGGCTTCCGTAAACGGATGTCTACGCGGCATGGAAGACAAACTATTGCCCGCCGCCGGGCGAAAGGACGAAAAGTTCTGAGTGCCTAAAGAGCCTTGTTAAACGCCAATCTACAGATTTTAATCTCTGGAAGGAACCTAAGAGGAAAAGTTCATTCCCTTAACTTGTCCAAGGACGCAAAACGCGAATGCCCCGAACTTTTAAACTACCTCACTTCTACCATAGTCCGGTGATTTCTGTAGTTAAACACGCGCGGCGAGAAACTGATGCTCGAAAGCGAGATCTTTCACCAACACTGTTGAATTTCGGTCCCGTTCGATTTAAAATTGCTCGCCATTTCGGTTTCTGCTACGGTGTTGAAAACGCCATCGAAATCGCCTATCAAGCATTAGCGGAAAACCCGGACAAACGTATTTTCCTGTTATCTGAAATTATTCACAATCCGCATGTCAACGAAAACCTAAAACAGCGTGGTGTCCAATTCCTAATGGATACCGCTGGCACACAACTCCTCCCTTTTGATATTTTAATGCCTGAGGATGTCGTCATTGTTCCTGCCTTCGGCACTACACTTGAAGTGGAACAGGCACTTAAGGCGCGCGGTGTTACGCTCACTGCTTATAACACAACATGTCCCTTCGTTGAAAAGGTTTGGCGACGAAGTGAGGAGATTGGTCGGCAGGATTACACCGTCGTTATCCACGGAAAGCGTTACCATGAAGAAACGCGGGCAACTTTTTCCCACGCACAAGCAGGCGCCCCTGTTGTAGTTGTTCGCGACCTCGAAGAAGCGCAGGATCTGGCAAAGGTAATATCTGGGACGGAAGATGCCACATTCTTCTTTGAAAGATTTGCTGACCGTTTCTCTCACGGCTTTGATCCTACCATTCATCTCAGACACATCGGTGTTGTCAACCAGACAACGATGCTTGCTACTGAAACAGAGGCGATCGCTGATTTACTACGAGAAGCGATCAGAGCAACCTATGGAGAGGCTGAAATGTCAAAACATTTCGCGGATACGAGAGATACCCTCTGTTATGCTACCAAGGAAAACCAAGATGCAACGCTTGCACTCATTGCCGACGGTGGCGATGTCGCAGTTGTCGTTGGTGGTTATAATTCATCCAATACCAGCCATCTTGTGGAACTCTGTCAGCAACATCTTCCGACCTATTTTATTCGAGATGCAGACGAGCTGCTCAGTACGAAACGGATTCGCCATCTCGAATTGGAGACAAAACAGGTGAAGACTACAGAGAATTGGCTTTTTGAGGAAACTGGTTCGGTGCGAAAGACCCCCACCGACATCGTGCTAACTGCCGGTGCTTCTTGCCCTGATGTCTTACTTGACGAGGTATTGCAAAAAATCGTCGGATGGTTTCCAAATACCCGCTCTATAGAGGAAGTCTTGGAACCTTATAACACCTAATCTTCACCAATCGGTGAGACTAAATTCTTGTATTGATTCTTGTATACAGGATGGATATAATCAGAGGCATTTAATTCTCTTGTAGGAGGGATTTCCAAATCCCGACATACCACAACATACCACAGTCGGCGTGATCTCCGCGGCACGACTTCTCCGATAACCCCCACGAAAAACTGACAATTGAATGGCTCTGCGGATATAATAGACGGCGAGGTAAGTTAAAGCATACTTCCGATAACTATTCCAACGTTGAGAGGGCATTTAGGAGAGCCGATGTATGCGCCGGTTTACCGACACTAATCCGGACGTGGTCTCGTAAGCGTGATGTGTTAAAGTATCGGATAAGAATACCCCGCTCAGACAACGCAGTTTTCAACCCCGCCGCGTCCCTTCCAACAACCCTTGACAGAATGAAATTCGCCTCGCTCGGATAAGGATCTAAAAAATCAAACTCTCGCAGTGCTACGGAAAGCCTTTCACGCTCCGCCACAATTTTTCGCACGTTTTCCCGCAGTCGATCTACATCCAATAACGATACCAACGCAGCAACTGCCCCCGCAACGTTTACATTGTACGGTTGTTTAATCTTCAACAGATGGGAGATTATCCAGTCGGGGAAGACTCCATAGCCTACTCGCAATCCCGCGAGTCCTGCCCATTTGCTGAACGTCCGAAGCACAATTAGGTTTTCGTGTTCTAAAACCCAATCCACACGACTATTCCCAGCAAATTCGATATACGCCTCATCTAATACAACAATTAGCGGTAATTGAAGCAGCTGTCGAAGGCATGCATCGCTGAGGATACTCCCATCAGGATTGTTTGGACTTGTAATAAAGAGGATTTTTGTGTTTTTGTTGTTGGTGGCGATCTTAGCGACCGCTTCGGTGTCGAACGAAAAATCCGTTTTCCGTTCGACATCAATTATTTTCCCACCGTTAAGTTCTGTGTCGAAACGATACATTCCAAATGTTGGAGGGCAGTTGAGGACGGCATCTCCGGGGGTGACGAACAGCCGAATGACAAGATCAATCAGTTCGTCTGCGCCCTGTCCGGCAACAATGTGTTTTGAATCAACCCCTATGTACCGACTCAACGCATCACGGAGCGATGTGCTGTCTGGGTCCGGATATATGTGATAATAGGTTTCCTCCGTTAGTGCGCTATATATGCGAGGCGAGGGACCGTAGGGGTTCTCATTTGCATCGAGTTTAATGATGTCCTCAGCAGGGATGCCGAGGCGTTGGCTGAGCACATCAAACGGCACGATGGGGGTATAGGGTGCCATGTCTGCGATGTCTGGACGAATAAGGTTTTTATATAATGTTTCAGTTGACATTTTTTAATGGTTATCAGTTTTCGGTTCTCGGTTATCAGTTAAGGCGTGTGGCTGTTGCAAACGTTTTCAATGCCACACGCGAGTAACTGACAACTGACAACTATCCACTATTATTGGCTTGGGTTCGGCGAAGTTCTCACTTCAACTGCCTTTGGTGTTAAAGCACCTATTGGTGCTTCACCCTTCAGCACCCGCACGAAATCATCCACAGTCATATCTGCCACGCGTAAGTTAGAATCTTCCGTTCTGCCAGCGATATGTGGTGTGTGAACAACGTTGTCTCGATTACGGAGTTCATCGTCAACAGGAACCGGCTCAGTGTCGTAGACATCGAATGCACCTGCGAGTTCGTCTTTGACAATCCGTTCTCGTAACGCTTCCATATCAACTGCATGGGCGCGCGTAATCACGACAACCAAACTACCCTTCCGCAAATGGTAAATGCGCTCTCTATTCAACAGATGTCGCGCTGAAGGAGTTGGTGGAACTGCTACAAAGACAATATCAGAACTATCGGCGAGCGTATCCATATCAGCACGTTGCACATCCCATTCTTGGAGGAGTGCGTCCGGCACATACGGATCAAAGCCCGTCACCGTTGCACCAAAAACCCTACACCATTTCGCTATTTTTCCGCCGATCTGTCCAAGACCAATAACCCCGACGTTTTTCGTGCCGAGGTCCCCGTTAACAAAATCTGGATCATCACAGAACTGATGGGCTGCCGGAAGTTTATCGAGGGGCGCGCCGCTTTCACGGGCATTTAGCGAACCCCACATCGGGTTTTCCCAATCCCAGAGTTTTTCACGGTTTGCCATTCTCAGGTGCCACTGTGCTGTCCGGCGCAGCGAGGACAAAGCGAGACCGAAGGCACACTCAGCCACGGATTGCGACCAGGCGCGTGTTGATTCAATGACCGGGATACCACGTGCTTGAAGTGCTTGGTATGGGATACCGTGACCAGAATTATCTGTCATTGCTCCGAACACTTTAAGTTTCGGTGCATTGTCGATGCATGCTTCAGTCAGATTTCCACCGAAGTGGGATATGCCAATGGTTTCACTTAAGTCAACCTGTTCGTGAATCGGATCTCGGCTGCTGGTATTGAGAACGAGCGTTACGCCGAGTTCCTCTAACCGGCTCACCATCTGTTCGTGCACGAAGGGCCAAGAAGTTTCCAAGTTCGGATGACGTGTAAATACAAATTCAGGGCTTGCCATTTTTTTAATTTTCCTTGCGGTTCGGTTAGGTGTTTTTGCTAAAAAACGGTTATTTCCGTATATCCGTCCTCCATTACATTACGGACTATTTTGGGGTATACCTATAATGGAAGGCAGAGCAGAAACACGATATTTAAAAACCTTTCTCAGTTGAAGTTGGCAGCAGGTGCCAGCCTTCGTTACGTTACCGTTATCAGAAAACTCTTTAACCGAAAACTGAAAACCGATAACTATTTCTTCTGGCGGATAAGCAAATGCGGTCCAGTCGGGTATCTGCCCATGCGTGCTCCATAGAGAGCGAAACCGTCTTTCGCTTCGGCATCCGCTTTCACTTCATACCGCACTGTTAATGTATCTGACCTGCCATTCAGAACGAGTGATGGGTCAACTTTGACGTTCTGAAGGTAACCGTAGATGCCGGGTTGCTCATGGATATAAGAGAGCACACCGCGAGTATCTGCCGGACAATCTGGAATACGCACAGTATCGATTTCAGTGCCGTTAATTGAAATCGTCACATCGGATGGATATTTCTCCGGCTCCGTTTGACGTGCACCACCATAAAAACTGGATGCTTCAAAAATAAGTTCCATCTCTGCAGCATCCGCTGCCCCGAGTTCCTCTGGTAAGGAAATTTCATATTCAACATAGCCACTCTCTACTGCGGAGAAGAGCTGCTCACTGCTTGTGGTTTCATCCCAAGAGGATTCGGATATGTTTCCGGGCGTATAGTTGAGGCGAACGGTTCCTGAGTCATCCGATTCAATTGCGGGTATTGCCTTAACGAAATGCTCGAAATTAATGAAGTTACGGGCAGCAACGGTGCCGGTGTGATCTGTTACCCAGACGTGGAGTGTACCGACAGCGGGATGAACGTCAGGCATGGTAAGTTCAAGCTTGTGAACCTTTTGTACTTGATACTGTGGAAATGGAATCTCAACGCTTCCAGAGACGTGTCCACGTGTGATGTCTCCAGTTGCTGACATCGTATCCAATTGCCAGTGGAGCATTGCGCCTGTAATAGTTGTGTGTGAGAAGTGGCTCGCATAGATATCAGCCTGTATCCGATCTCCAGGTGTGACCGTTGTGCCGGGTGGATAATCAATCGCGATAAAGTCTAACGTATTGATGTCGAGATAATCATATCCGAATGACTTTATCGACCGGTCGTAGTTCATGAAGCCGTTGTGTTCCCACTCAATGTCCTGCAGCTCGGTGTAGACATAGCCACAGATTTTTGGGTGAAGTCGGAGTTCATTCGTCAGGTATTTGAAACACCATGAGACATCCTTATCCCCCGCGCCTGCCGAAATACCACCGTATTCGCTGTTAATTAGGGGCGCATCGGTTTGGACATTACCACCGACGTAGTTGAATGCTGAACCGGGGTATGTCTCTTCTACGACGTTCGCGATATGTTCTTTCGCGCGTTCGTAGTCGTTGATATAGAAATGCCACGAATTAATGTCTGTTTCCACATGGTCATACAGACAGGGCGAGTTATCCTCAATGAGACGGGTAGTGTCGAGAGATTTCGCGAGATGATACATCTCACGCACCCATTCTTGCCGTTCGTGCATCTCACTGTATTCCCTACCACCAAGTCCCCAAGTTTCGTTAAAATTGCACCAAGAGATGATTGACGGATGGTTATAATCACGATCAATGTTCCCGCGGAGTGTTTCCTCAAATCGGGCTTTCGCTTTTTCGGTGTAGTTACCGAAGTTTGGGATGTCGCACATGAAGAGCAACCCTAACTTGTCAGCCCAATAGTAAAGGCGGGGTTCATCTACCTTGATGTGAAGACGGAGGAAATTGAATCCGAACTCCTTTGCGCGTTCAACATCTCTACGGATGGCTTCGTCTGTTAGGAATGTGTATACACTTTCCGGGTTAAATGATTGATTGAGTGCGCCGAGCAGATAGACGGGTCGGTTGTTGAGGTAGATATACTGGTAGTCTCCGCCGGGGGCTTTTTCAATAGAAACCTTCCGCATTCCAAAGTAGGTAAAGATTCTGTCAATAACGGTATCTTCTGCTACCAATTCAAGTTTGACATCGTAGAGATTCGGCGTGTCTACATCCCACAACCGGAGTTGTTCGGGAGGGATACGCACTGTGAATTGTGTTTCATTGGTGGAAACCTGAGCGGAGCCGCTGAGTTCATTACAATTCCAACGTAGGGTTAACCCTGTATCTTCTATGTCTCCGTCTATTTTGACGGCGCACGTAGCAGACGCGTTATCGATGTCAGGTGTGATATGACACTGCGCGATATGCGTTGCGCTTCTCGGTTCAAGATAGACAGTTTGCCAGATACCACTGGTACGAACATACCAACCTATCTGTTTTCCAGCAAGTTGTTCGCTGTGATCTTGTGCATCATAAGCGCGCACAACGATGGTTGTGGGTTCCCCTGGCTTGAGAGCGTCTGTGATGTCAAATTCAAAGGGTAAGTACCCGTTTTCATGTTTGCCGATTTGGTTTCCATTTACCCAAACTTTCGTTTCCCAATCAACGGCACCGAACTTCAAGATAACACGTCTGTCCCCCCAATTTTCGGGGATAGAGACTATTCTACGATACCATCCGATTATATGCCTCGGTTCGTCTCGGTAATTTCCTTCGCGGTCCAAGCCGCCACAGGTAACCTCTTCGGGGTTGAGATATGCATTCTTGCTCAAGTAGTTTGCGTTGTCTGCTTGTTCTTCTTTGCCCCAAGCTGCGAGGCTTTCCCAAGGGTAAGGCACCTGTATTTGCGATGTCCAAGGGAAGTCAGCAGTCGGGGCAGTTGCGAACCATTGGTTCTGTTCACCAATATCGTCGGGGTCGAATGCGAATTCCCATGTCCCGTTGAGGCAGATCCAGTCGATGCCTTCTGAGGTCCCGCGTTGAAAGTCTGGACGCGGGTATTCTGGGCGCGGTGTGTCTGTGTTATGGTTTCTTGTCATGTTTTTCCTTCTGTATGTGTGATTATCGGTTGTCGGAATTCTTCTTAACTGAAAACTGATAATCGATGACTGACAATCAGTCTATCATAAATTACTCTCTGCCTTCAATAATTTTTTTCCCTTGATTTCCGCTGAGAGATAGTGTATGCTATATCACAAATACTTTTATCGTAAACGAAAACAGGAAAAAAAAATGAAACACACAACAAAAATCGAACTCGCAAATCGAAAAGATCAGTTTTTGGCAGAGGCTGGTGTTATCAAACCTGAGGATATTCGGCAAGTGACCGCTGAGGACGCGATCGTTGATACCGGTGCAACTGGATTGTCTTTACCGAAACCGCTTATCGAACAACTCGGCTTGACTCCCATTAGAAGTCGGAGGGCACAGACCACGAACGGTATCGTAACGCGGACAGTTTATTCGGATGTCCGGTATACAGTCTTGGAACGGGAAGGGACGATGGAGGTGGCGGATCTACCAGTCGAGTTACCTGTCCTTGTCGGACACATGGTCCTGGAATACTTGGATCTCTGTCTTGACATTAAAAAAGGGCTCATCTATAATCCAGAACACGATGATGAATGGATTGAAGACCAATTCTAAAAATACCGCTGCGCTGCTGATCTCGGAGTGTTGGACGTATACCTAATGTTGTTTGTGTCTCTTTGTAGGTGCATCAATCGGCATTTGAAGGAGCCTTTTGTATGACGGGAATGATATAACTCTGAATGCTCACGCCAGCCACGGTTTCCGTTTCTACACGAGGTTCTGGTTTTTGGCGGTGATCAAACACGACATAATAGCCTTCCGTTACACCTTCTGATTTAAGATATACTGCAAGTTGCTGCTTACCTATCTGATAGCGGGCATCTCCGCGCCAAATTTTTGTTTCAACAATATATTTCCGCTGGTTATGCGTGATGCACAGGTCCATTTTGCCTGCTCCTGTTGGTACTTCAAAGGACATGACTCCGCCGACTGCCTTGACAAATGAATCCAGATAGGTAAGGAGAAGATGCCTGCCCACATACTCTCGCGGCGTTTCGGGGACCTGGAGAATCTTAAAACCTACCCGTGTGATAAAATCCCGAAAGTTATCCAAGAGCCGCGCGATCTCAAGATGTCCTTTCGGCGTGAGGTAATTTTGAAATTCGTCGGTTGTGTTCTCTGAAAAATAGTCACGCTCCAACCCATTTACTGTGGGGGTGAAGGCTTGCATAATGTGATGTAGATAGATGGGGTTGACAATCTCACACCTTCCATCAGCACCGTTCTGTATGACTCCATAAGTTGTGAGCTCACTGATAATGTCGTCGTGCGGATTGAAGCGGACACCTTCTTCATAAGTCATGATTTCCATCAGGAGCCTTTCAAACTGCCGACTTTTGCGGATATTAGTCGTTAGGTGCTCAATGTTCGTATTCTTTTCAAGAAGGAGCCTCTTATGTGCTGCTGTGAAGTGATGTCTCGTAATAATCTCGGTTTTCGGAACGTCCAGCTCTTCGGTAAGAATTTGTGCTGCGCGGTTGACCAGGAAGGGTTGCCCAGCAGTTTGTTTGTGGAGCATCTGAATAACCTCTGGGGCGAAGGGTTGTCCGACTTCATCTGTGTATTGTGCAAGGAGTTCACCGACCTGCTTGAGCGTAAAGTTTGGCACGACGAACTCGTCTTGGATATTGAACGGGGAAACAGAGGTATCATAGTTGAGTTGCCTGATATTCTTAACGCCGACGATGCCGACGCTGTGCGGACTGCGCGGCTTACCGGCGACGTAAATGTGGCGCAGTGAGTGAAGAAACCCTTTAAGCACATTACGCGGAATACCATCAAACTCATCAATGAGAAGCACCACCCGCTGGGTGAGAGACGGCGGTTGTGTTGGGTTCTGTGTATCGCGCGACAGAAATTTTGCGAACTGTCGAAAGAACCTCCGCATGGAACGGTGATCGGTAATGCCGTCGTTATTCTCCAAAAAGTCTGCTAATTGCACAGAAGGCACCTCGCAGCGTTGCTCAAAAACATTCTCTATCTGTTCAAGGATATCTTCGTAGAGACCTCTGTAAAAATCGGTGGCAGTATCGTCTTCAGCCTCCTCAAAATTAAGTTGAATAGGAAAATAGTGTTGTTCTTGGGTTGTAAGGGTATCCAACGCTCGTTGAAAAAATGTCGTTTTTCCGGTCTGTCGAGGTGCGAAAATGACGATGTATTTTCCACTTTTGACGCGTTCGATGAAATCAGCGGTTTCCTTAGAACGTCTGACGATATAGTTATCGTGAGGATTGACAGGCCCTTGTGTTCCGAAAGTTCTCACGGTTTCCTCCTCCTTGTTCAAGCGTTCGTTTCTTTAGTATATCAGAAGGTGGCGCGGGTGTCAAGACTTACTGAATCTCGCCGCGGACGGTCAGCGCGCTTGCGATGGAAAGGAAGTCTCTGCCCTCTTCAACCCTGTCGTGGTTGTAGCTCAGACCGAGATGTAAATTTGCTGTGATGTGTGTGCTGATTTTGTAACCGACGCGCAAAGTCGTCTCGTAACGCTCGGAACGTTCCTCGCGGTTTGCCCCAAAGTGCTCTCTACGGATAGCCCAGGAAAGGGTGTTTGTCAGTTCTAAATCGTGTTTCAGAGGGATTCTACCAAAAAATGGCACCCGTATACCGTTCTCTGTACGATAGCGATAGTCAATGCTTAGATTCGGTGTAATAATCAGGGCGTTCGCCCGAATGCCGCTTCGCTGCTGATCTCGGAGGGTTGTCCGTACGCCCAATGCTGTCCGTGTCTCTTTACCCCAGGTCTGTATCCAACTCAGCGATGGAATGTGTGCCTTACTGTCGCTGAGGGTAGCATCCAACGTCGTGTTGTCTCGCTTTGTAAAACTATAGCGGAGTTGAAGACTGGAGGTCTCCTGAATTTTCAGTTTTAGGTCAGTTTCATAAGATTCGGCGTGTTGTGTGTAAGTGGTCCCTGAACTTTTCCGAAAACTATCGGAAGTACTGAAGTTTGTACCGAGAGATGCCCAACTCCACGGGTCTACTGAACTGCGTAGTGTGTAGCGATTGCTGCGTCGAGAGTTTGTCCGTTCTTGTGCGTCCTGTTCAAGCGACCAAATTTCTAACGCTGACAGCCCAGATGCGAGATCGCGATATGATTCAGTAGCAGTGAAATTTGCGTTAGTGCTGACGGTAAAACTTTTCACGATTCGATGTAGGAAACCCTCCTGTAGAGGCGAGGGTGCCTCGCCTTTACGATTCCCTTGTCCTTTGATACCTTCTGCTATACCTGTCGGGACTGATTCATTTTTATCGCGTTCAATCCAATCACCGCGGTTTTCTTCTAATTCTTGGATTTGTGTCTCGTCGATACCATTCGCTCGCAACTGCTCAATTGTTTCCGTATCGTGGTCATCTTCCAAGAGTTCTGGTGGTGAGGTAACCTCGCCTCTACGCGGTGGTGCTGTTCCATCTTGAGATCCGTTTGATTGGCTTTCAGTTTCCGGCGTTTTTTTTCTGAAGAGCCACTCGAACCATTTTTGGACACGGAGATTCACGCCGACACTGACGTTTCCGTTGAGGTAGGCATTTTTTTGCTCCCTAAACCAATTTTCACGAAAACTCATGCGACTTGTTACAGTAGGACGCATGCCGAGCAGGTCCCGATTCAAGCGTGGTGTCAAAGACAGGCGGTGTTCTCGCTCGGCGATTGACCATTTGACCTCTTCGGCAGATTCTTCTTCAGGAGTTTCGGGTTCTGTCGCTACATTGCTTACAAAACTTGTGCTCTGATTTTGATCTTCCCGTCTTTCAAGTGTCCGACGGATATCATAACTCGGACTCAGACTGAAGATATTCGTTGGGTTGATATTGAATGTTATTGTGCCGCTATCCGTTTTTTCGTCTCGATTTCTGCCGTAGCCGTAACTATAATAGGAGGTCGAAGTCGAAGATGTATCTGTTGCAGTTTCGGGCTTCGCGAGCAGGTCTTCGTGCCGATACTGAGCGTTGACTCCGAGTTTTGAACCGAGTTCGTATCGAAAACTGCCCGTGTAGAGATGGCTGATTTGTGTCCCTTGGCGTTCATTCCAAAAGTCTTGGTAGTTGTAGGCAAAGCCGAGGTTAGGATACGGATTTTGGTTAAATTGGACGGAGAAATCTCGGGTGCGGATTTCACTTTTCCCGCTCTGAAAACTGCTGTAACTACCGCGCTGACTTTCGGTTTCGGTGTTCTGCCGTCGAATGCCGTATCGGATCGGCAGCCACGGGAACAAGGTGATGTCTGCATCAATATTGAAGTCATCGTTTGTGGTGCTGTACCCCCGTGAAGAGAGCCGTTGCCTACCGACTTCGCCCGCACCGCTTTCAAAGTCTTTGTCTTGACTGGCGTAACCACCGCGTAATTTAGCGATACGACCGAGAGACACGGACATGTTTCCACGGCGTGCCCATCCAGCGCGGACGAGCGGATCGCCGAGATGGATCTCATTTACCCATATCTCGCCACTGATTTCGCGTCCCGTGTCGTTACGGATACCTAATAGGATGCCACCGATGTTTTTAATGGAGAGTCGCGTGCTATTTCTACCTCTAACGATGAAACCGTCGGGCTGTCCATCTGGATTATCGCTATCGGTTGTCGGCTGTTGGTCGTCAGTGGCTGGTGGTTGCGTATCACTTTCGGTTTCTACAAACTGATCTTGACTGACTGCCGAAGGCGGATTGCTGGCATCTACATCTGGATAGGCATTTCTACGCTGGTCACGTAAATCGATTTCAATCAACTTCCAGCCTTCAAAATCGATCGGCACCGTATATTCATAGTAATCCGTTAGGTTCTCGAAAATATTGACCTTTTCTTCCTCAGTCTGGTTGATGAACGGATCTGAACTGTAAAAGGAGCTGCGATAGCCAGTCCGGACAGTCGGTGCGAGTTGTAAAACAAAGGTTGTATCGCTTTTGTCGCCGTAAAGCCAGAATCGCAAGGTGTCGTGTTTGCTGAAGTCCTGCCCTTCGCTTTGTGTTAAACCTTTCAGCTGCTTAGAGGTGACACCGTAGGAACCGGGGAAAAGGTAGTATTCAAGACTAAGCGTTTGTTCGCGTTGCTGTTGTGTTTGAAAACCGAGCGAGGTGGCTGTGAATGGATGTAATTTTTTGAAGAGTTCATTATCTTCAATATCTAAATACGCACTTTGATAAGCGTCATAACTGAAGTTATCCCTTGTGCCGACGACGAACCTTTCGAGTGTGTCTTCCACAATTGTGCTTGTTGACAACGTCTCCCCAGTCGCAGCGAGTTCAGGGTTGCTAACTATGGACTCGATATCTGGCGTTGATTCGGGAGCTGTCCGGGTGATAATCCCTTGTTGCCATTTGTTTCCAACAATTTCGATGGATGCCCACTGCAACGTACCGTCTACGTTACCGGGTGCGTTTTTGCTTAGCCAAAACCGGAAGTGTTGTACAAAAACGAGACTTGGTGGACGAGAACCTACTGGTGTAAGTTTAGAGAGCGGAATACTAAGAAACATCCAACCGTTTGCGTTTTTGCTTTTAACCCATTCGTTCGGAATTTCATTCAGTGGTATTGAAACCTCAAAATATGCATCTATGCGGTCAAGGACACCGTCCCCGTTTAGATCTTCGCTATCCAGAATCTGGTTATTCGTACCGATAGGTGTTCTTTCAAGCGGACCGTCATAACTCCATCCTACATCCTCGCCTGTATCAAGGGCACCGTTCCCCCGATAGCGATCGGTGTCTGAAAGGTTCTCCAGGTCCAGATCCAAGGCATCAACACTTCCGTCGCCATTTGTATCCGTTAAGGTGCTTGGGAGGTCTTCGCTGTCCAATCGCTGATCGGCATCTACGTCTTCATTGACGATACCGAGGTTCAGGTGTAACGTCACATCATCGTCGCCTTGTACACGCATCCAGATTTCGAGGAAACCACGTTCCGAATAGTCTGCGCCAGATGCTGATATGCCGTTTGAAAAGCCTCCCCACTCCGCGACGACATCTGTGAAATTGTAGCCGAGTTCCATAATAAGACGTTCTTCGGTCGAGAGGGAAAGCGGTTGAATTGACGAGGCTGGGACATCGCGGTTCCGCATATAGTTTCCCCGTGCTTCCGATTCGTCTTTATCTTTCAGCAGAACCTTAAAGATTGTCCTATTTTCATCGGTCGGTATAACCCGGTAACTATCGCCTTCATCGATTGAGTTACGACTCTCCAGTAGATATGGCACGCTGCTCGGTTTCCAGTTGTATTTTAATGTCGGCACCGTCGTTGCTTCCTTTGCTCCTTCCATGCTGTCAATAAGGGCGACGCCGATGCTATTTGGGTTATTGTGTGAATACGCGGCTTCGCCGCTGAAGTCAAGCGAGAGAGGAAGATTCCTCATGTTAACAAAGGGCAACAGGTTTAAGATGCCAGCAACGTTAAATTCCCTTCCGAAACTCGTATTCATATTGACAGCTTGCAAACGGTTTGGAACACCGTTTACATCCGGTATCTCTGCTGGTTTCTGCCCAGTATTCAAAATATAACCCGTTGAAAGCATAAATCCTTTTTGAAAGACCGGATTGAAATAGTTCATCCCGCCGCCATAACCACCGTAGTAACTCCGCGATCTGCCACCGAGACTACCGTAACCGCCGTAGCCACTGCCAAACCCACCACCGCCAAATCCGCCGCCGAAACCACTGCCAAATCCAGAACTTCTCCCGAAACCCCCTAAACCGCCTCTCCTTCCTTGCAGCCCACCTGACAGTCCTCCGCCGAAAGCGTCTCTTCCTTCACCGAGGAGATCGGATCCCATCCCTTGGATGCCACCGAGTCGATCAAATCTATCCTCAAGACTCTGTTCTCTCTCCGATTTAGGTTTCGGTTTATGTGTGTATTCCAGCCAGACACCAGCGACCGTTTGTTGTGATGAACCGCCGAAGGGGGTCTTTTCAAATTCCACGACAATCTCATCAAACTCGTCAAGTTGCCTGAAAAAGCGGATGGTACCAACCTCATAAAGCATCATATAGTCGGTGTCGCGCGTCAGAAGTTGACCGTTCAATCTGACCTCTTCACTGTTTGGAATTACAAACAAACCGACATTGTACGTTTCCGATTGATATGCGTAGTCGGCTATAATCGTGTAGATTTGAGCATCCGTACGTGTACCGCCTTCAAGATAGATAGCATTGTTGTTGATCGCGTCCCGGTAGGCGTAATATGGATGGCTTTCCTCTGTGATTTGAAATGGATGTCTCCCGTGTGTCGTGGGGAAACGGAGTAATCCCTTGTCGTAGTCTATAAACTGGGCATCGACATCGCCATCGCCGTTTTGATCCAAACCGAAGATTTCGATGTAGGGGACGGAACCGGTGTTCGTCTCGAAAGTTTCACTTTGTCCTTCTCTAAGGAGTAAGAGTTGGAAATCGCGAGGATTAATATTGCGATTGCCGAGAAAGTAGACGTGCGTTGCCTCCGTGCCACGAAACCCTTTCTCTTTTAGTACGATGTAGCCGACCTCCTCGCCTTCTTCGTCAATCGTTCCGTCTCCGTTTTCATCGATGAAGACCCCCTCCGGATTACCGACAGTACCGCCAGTATCGCCGCCGCTACCTACATATTCATACGCAACGACGATCGTATAATTTGCGGAGATCGGAGAAAGGAATTCTATTTCACCCGTCTCGTAATCGATATTGTAGTCCTGACCAGCAAATTGCAGGTTGAAGTATCCTCGACTTGTTCGTTGACCGCCTTGGTTGTTTCCTACAACGCCATCGTCAATGTAGATTTGCTCACTTCTCGGTTTGATGGGGAGATATGCAGCTTGTAGTAAGCCGTCTTCACCTTTGTGGATCAGATAGTATCGATTTTTGACATAGTTGGTATCTGGGATCTGAGTCCCGGGCGGTCCATAACCGTAGCCGCCAGCACGCCGAGACTGCCCGCGGAAGGTGCGCACTTCACGTATTCCTTTACTTCGGGAACCAAAGGCGGTGAGACGCGTGTTTTTCCATTCAAAAACACCCTCAAGTCCGAACAAATTTCGGTTGATATTTAAGAAACGCGTGTTCGGCAAACTGAGCGTGATGTCACCGAACGAGATGGTTTTTATAATGTCCTCCGGTTTACCTTCGTACCAGATTTTAATTTTCTGTTCCTTCGCGCCGCCGAGACCATAGCCACCACCATAGCCACCACCGTATCCGCCGTATCCACCACCATACCCGCCGCTGCCGAAGCTACTGCCGCCAGCACTATAATCTACTGCGATATGTGTCCGTTGTCCGACGCGTCCGTGAAGACCGAGTTGCTGGATCTGTCGTAGATTGAAGCCCGTTGCGCGCGGGACACCACCACTGCGGTATCCGCTATAACCACCGTAGCTTGAACCGTAGCTGCTGTAGCCACTCCCATATCCTGAACCGTATCCACCGCCACCAAAGCTGCTGCCGTAACCAAAATCTTCATAACCGTAAGATGAAGTAAGCCCTAAATCAAGTCCCGATGAGTAACCACCGTATCCACCGCCGTAACCATACCCACCGTATCGATTCAGATCGCCTTCACCGAAATAGTGTGTTTTGTTTGCCTCTATAGTTACAGATTGTAAGACGGTTATTTGCAGGTTAGAATCCATTGGGAGGGCAATGCCTTTTTCATCGCGTTTTGCCTTCGGTTTCCAATTGTAAAGTTTACTGAGATCGGTTAATTCAGGAGGGTTCCGCCATCTCCGCAGACTATCTAAGTAGGGTTGTATAAGGAGATTTTTTTCCGTTTCGGTTTCATCGCGGACCTCAACTTGTTCCTTTTCATCCTGCCAAATGAAATGTTTTGATTCGCTACCTCTGTTGAAAAGGTTTTGATTGAACAATCCGAACTCGGTGATGTTCTGATCTTCCGAGGGGATTTCGGGTTCGTCGGAAGGCACGGTAGCGCGTTGGCGAGGGACTGTGGGGTCTTTTTGCGTTTCGTCTTTAGTTTCTGTCTCTTCTTCAGCAATACGACTTACGGCAACGTCAGACGTTAAGGAAATTACAATGATGAGGATAAGTCCAATTTTAAAAAGCAGATTTTGGCAAACTGCAAATTTCGACGAATATTTTTTCAAAACGTTTGTTCTCGATTGTTTTCGTATTTACCGCATTTCTGCAGATGTACGTAAAATTTGGGTAATTTAGTAGATATAAATTTTGTGACGTGATTTCAGTATAAAGCGAACGTTTTAGAAATTCCAATGCAGCTGCGGGGTTCTACAAGTTGGATTGCGTACAAGTGAAACCTGACACCACCCTGAAGTCTTCACGATAAAAACGAAGAATTGCGATTTTATGTTTACATATATTTTTGTAACGCCACAATTTTTATAAAATTGTGGCGCGATTCTCAACCGTAGGACTATTTGCTACTCTCTTTAATATGTCCCCATGTTACGGCTAATTTTCCTACCGCTTCTACTGCCTGAAATTGCTTCGTGAGTCCTTCCATTACCTCAGCGATCTCGTCTTCATCTAAGGCGGTGTTATAAACCGCGACCTCATCAATGATACCTTTCAAGGGGCCGTTTCTTCCGTTGGGTCCTTGTGCACCGATGATCAAAGGTGCATTGCTTGTCGCAGGTTTACCGGCTGCACCCCGTGGGTTAAATTGCTCGCCATCGACATAAGGAATGAGGTTTTTCTCATCATATACGCCCGCAACGAAGTGCCATTGGTTGTCGGTTACCTCTTTGCTGCCTACTTGCAAGTCTTGTGCACCGCCGGGGAGTGTGAACCCGAATGTCATCACACCTGGGCGGATCCACATCGTATAATTTCGATCTGGCCACGCCTCTTTACCGACGATCACTTGGTATGGGTCAACAATCTTGGGCACTTTTATCCATGCAGTCATTGTCCACTGTCTAAGGTTCATGACATCTTCGTGCGGTACAAGCACATGTCCACCGTCAAATTTGAGTGCTTTCTCAAATTTCCCATCAGCCCATGCGACCTCACCAACGATTTCACCGTCGTGTCCGTTACCTGATGCGTCTTTAACCTTGTTGCCATTGCCTTCGTCAAAGAGCCATACGCCGATCGCTTCGGCAATCGTGTTTTGAAGTTCGCCAGCAACACCAAAATAGAAAAAAATGCTCACGAGGAGCATCAAAACAGTTAGCTTTTTCATCTTCGCTTGCCTCCTATCCTAATTGTTTGTTGTTATCATTTTATCAGATTTAATGCGAAACTGCACGTATTTTTTATCTTGACATCTCCGGCACCTTAAAGTAAGATAGTGTATATTTTGAATGCCTGAACGAACCGCAAGGAAAATTAGAAAATGCCAAAATATCGGAGTGTGATCATCGGGTGTGGTGGTAGAGCCTACGGGCACGCAAATGCCTATCAGCAGATTTCGCGCGGTGAATTGGTTGCGTGTGCAAATCGATCCGATGTCGCCCGACGCGAAAAATTCTCCGAAACCTTCGGTATCACCGGCTACGCGGATGCCGAACAGATGCTCCGCACGGAGCAACCTGATCTGGTTCATCTCGTTGCGATGCCCGATCAGTGGCGAGAACTCATGCCGATGGTATCGGAACTTGGCGTACCGGCATGCATTGTTGAAAAACCGATCGCTTGTGGTGTTGAAGATTGGCGTTTACTGGGCGAATTGGAGAAGCGAACCGCTACGAAATTTGGCGTAGGAAAACAATACCGCTGGCACCCCGGACTGATCAGTTGCCAAAAGATAGTGCAGAGTGGTGAATTAGGAAACATTCACCTTTTAGACTTTTCGTGTGGGATGAACCTCTCCGCCCAAGGCACGCACATCATCGATTGGGCGATGTCTCTGAATAACGATTCTCCTATCGTCAGAGTCTTCGGAACTGTGAGTGGTGTTGAGTCGCTTGCCAGCACCTATCCAGCCCCGGATGCGTCTTCGTGCCAGGTCTTGTTTGAAAATGGTGTCTATGGGTTCTGGAACACCGGTTTTACGTCCCCTCGCATCATGGACGACGAAGCGATCTACAAACACTGTCGTGTTGCCGCTTATGGTGAAAAAGGTCATGTTCTCTTTGAAGAATTCGGTGGGTGGGAAATCTTTTCCAAAGAAAAAATGGAAAACCATCGAACGTCTCCTGATGAATGGCGTGAAAACAACGACCTCTCGCAAGCACGTCTGACGGATGCCATGTTCGACTGGATTGAGGATGATGACTGCCCAGTCGGTACAAATCTGAAGCTGGCGTTGCATCAGTTCAATGCTATTTTGGGTATCTATGCGAGTGCGATCTCTTGCAAACCCATTGATATCCCTTTTGATCCTCCTATAGACCTTGATTCACAACTTCGCGAAGTTTTGTCGCGTTCTAACAGCGCGCACCATCCAAAAATTTGACAAATTCTTCGTTTTATGCTATACTATTAAGAGTTTCATGACGCAAATCTGTCTTGGAAAAATATAGAAATTTCGACGCTGGGAAGTGTTATTTTGTCTGTTGTAAATACAGCATCTTCGGAGTCGTACGTCCATATCGCGCCATCGGTGATGTGCGCGGATTTATGCAACTTGGAAGCCGATATTCGGGAATTAGAAGCCGCTGGCATTAATATGCTCCATTTTGATTTGATGGACGCGCATTTCGTTCCGAATATGCCGATTGGGCTTGCACTTATCCAGCAATTGCGCGCAAAGACGGACTGCGCTTTTGACATTC
Organism: Candidatus Poribacteria bacterium; assembly: GCA_022821965.1. Classification (GTDB taxonomy): domain Bacteria; phylum Poribacteria; class WGA-4E; order WGA-4E; family WGA-3G; genus WGA-3G. The sequence continues at coordinate 59,320 of JAJECN010000057.1, read as the reverse complement.
ACCTCATGGTCGAAAATAACGATTTCTTTGTTGATGCGGTCGCAGAGATAGATGTTCAACAGATAGCGGTCCATGTTGAATCGGCGACGCATCTCGATAGAACGTTGTCTCTTATTCAGGCACACGGCATTAAAGCTGGTGCAGCACTCAATCCAGCAACGCCTCTTTCTGTATTACATTATGTCTTGGAGAGGCTTGATTTTGTGCTCATTATGACGGTAAACCCGGGATTTGCTGGACAGAAAGTGGTACCGGCGACCCTCCAGAAAATTGCGGAGTGTCGTGCTTTTTTGGACGAACACGGTGTGAGTCTACCGATTGAAGTTGATGGTAACGTGAGTTTTGAAAATATCCCGAAGATGGTGTCTGTTGGTGCGGATATTTTAGTCGGTGGCACGAGTAGTGTTTTCCAAAAATCCAGTTCACGCGCTGAGAACGTTCAGCGGATTCAGCAGGCTATTACGCTCGGACTCGCAACGAGAAAGAATGATAGTTATCAGTTCTCGGATGTTGGCTAAAAGAGGACACTGATGCATCAAAACCCCTCTTTAAACTGACAACTGATAACTGACGACTGACGACTATTAAAAATGGAAGCACTTGTCCTTCACGGCATTGGAGATTTACGATTGGAACAGATTCCAGTACCGCATCTCTCTGAGGGAGAGGTCCGCGTCCGAATCGGGTTTTGTGGTGTCTGCGGTTCTGATATTCCGAGGATTTTTGTCAAGGGCACTTATAGTTTTCCAACGGTTTGTGGGCACGAGTTTGCTGGTATTGTTGAGGCGTGCGGTCCCGGCGTTGAGGGTTTTGCATCGGGTGATCCGGTTGCTGTTTTCCCGTTGCTCTGGTGCGGCACATGTCCGGCGTGTGAACAGGGACAATATGTTCAATGCCACGATTATGATTATCTCGGCTCGCGAAGCGACGGTGCTTTTGCTGAATATGTCGTCGCACCGGTGGCAAACTTGATACCTTTACCGCAAGGCGTGACATTGGAAGAAGCATCGATGACTGAGCCTGCTGCAGTTGCTCTACACGCCCTCCGTCGAGCACAAACATCACTTGTTGGGAAGGTTGTTGCTATCTTCGGTGTCGGACCGATCGGATTAATGGCAGCACAGTGGGCGAGAATAATGGGCGCGGCAGAGGTCTTGCTCTTCGATATCGTTGCAGAAAAGCTGGAATTGGCGAGACATCTCGGCTTTGATAACGTTTTTAATAGCGCGACTGAAGAACCGATTGAAGTTGTAAATGCACGGACTGCTGATAAAGGCGCGCATGTCTGTATTGAGGCGGCCGGGGTGCCTGCTACCTATCGCAATGCCCTCGGCAGTGCTGGACGTGCCGGAAGTGTCGTTTTGCTCGGCAATCCTGCTGCGGATGTGACGCTACCTGCTGCGCTTATATCACAAGTAATGCGGCGGGAGGTATCCATCTTTGGAACGTGGAATTCCGATTATAGCGCGGCGGGCAACGACGATGATTGGCGGACTGTGCTTCAAGCGATGGCATCTGGTGTGTTAACACTTATGCCTCTGATAACGCATAAAGTTCCGCTGGCAGATAGTTCTGACATGTTACATAAGATGCGAGACAAAAGTGAATTTTACGCAAAAGTCTTAATTCATCCATCGGAGAAATAGTCGTCGGTTTTCAGTGAGTTTTTGTGGCGGTTGCATTCTATTTACCTGCCACAAACATCTCTGGACTGACGACTGATAACTATAAAAAATGAAAGCGGCTATACTTGAAAGTCTTGAAAATTTGAGTGTGAGAGAAGTGCCTGAACCCGAAATTGACGATGATGCCGCTTTAATGCGCATTGAAGCCGTCAGTATATGTGGCTCTGATGTCCGTATTCTCCATCACGGTAATCCAAGAGTCAAACCCCCCACCATTATTGGGCATGAAAATTCCGGTGTCATCGTTAAAACAGGCAAAAATGTAACACGCGTCAAGGAGGGTGACCGAGTTTCGATCGGTGCCGATGTCCCTTGCGGGCAGTGTCATTGGTGTCGAGATGGACTCGGAAACAACTGCGCCATCAATTACGCCATCGGCTATCAAATTCCGGGTGCTTTCGCGCAATATATGAAACTGCCTCGCCTCGTTTTGGAGGAGGGACCGGTTACGCCATTTGATGCAACACTCAGTTTTGATGAAGCCGCCCTCGCCGAACCTCTCGCCTGTGCTATCAATGGTCTTGAACTCGTCAATATGTCCCTCGGAAAAACTGTCGTCATCATCGGTCTTGGACCGATTGGATGTATGATGATTGACCTTGCACGGATTATGGGGGCAACGAAAGTTATCGGTGTACAACGGAGCAAACTCCGGATGGAAATCGCAAAGTTCTATGAAGCGGATGCTTACATCGCCTCCGAAGAGGAAGACGTGATTGAGAGGTGCAAAGAGGAAACGGGAGGCGAAGGACCCGATATCGTCGTTACCACATGTGCGTCCGTTGAAGCACATGAACAAGCCGTTGAAATGGTAGCACATCGCGGGTATGTCAATTTGTTTGGTGGATTACCGAAAACCATGCGTCCGATGAGTGTTCTCTCCAATGTGATCCACTATAAAGAATGTTTCGTCACAGGTTCACACGGGTGTGTGCCACGACACCATGAATTGGCAGTCCGACTCCTTGAGAAGGGGTTGGTGCGTGTGAAACCACTTATTACACATCATTTTCCGCTTGTTGAGATCGGTGAAGCGTTTGAGGCAATGGAATCCCGACAAGGAATGAAAATTATGATTCATCCACATCAGGAGGAGAAAAGCACGTAATGCACGATTTTTCGAGATTTATTCGAGAAGTACCCGATTTTCCGAAACCGGACATTCTCTTCAAAGACATCACCCCACTTATAGGAAATGCAAATGCATTTCATAGGGTACTTGATGAGTTCGCCCTCCGTTATAAATCTGAGACGATTGATGTTGTTGCTGGAACTGAGGCACGTGGTTTCATTTTCGGTACTGCGCTCGCGTATCGATTTGGTGCCGGTTTTGTCCCTATCCGAAAAAAAGGCAAATTGCCTTACGATACGCATGAAACCACTTATAGTCTTGAGTACGGGAGTGATACGCTTGAAATTCATCGGGACGCGTTTCCGAAGCACAGCAAGATCCTGTTATGTGATGATCTCTTAGCAACTGGAGGAACGCTTGCTGCATCAGTTGAACTCATTGAAAAACTGGAAGGACAAATCGTTGGTATTGCTGTCTTAATTGAATTACTGGAACTTAAAGGGAGGGAAAAGGTTCAAAACTACGATATTTTTTCGCTCATTAAATATTAGACTATGACACTTGCGCCTGTAGCTCAGGGGATAGAGCAGGGGCTTCCTAAGCCTCGTGTCGGGGGTTCGATTCCTCCCAGGCGCGTTTGAAATTTTGACCCTCGATGCGGACATGTGAAACAGATATTGAGCACCTGAACTACAGTCCGAATATTCGATAGCCATAAAAAAGAAACACTATCGTTGATATATAGGCAGTACCACTACGTAAGTAGCGGTTTCGTCGAAAACCGTGATGTAATGTTACTGTCAATTTAACAAACATTAACGGACATCCCCGTCGGTTCGGCGGAGAACTTAAACGCCTGATAGATACCCTGTAAGACCTCAAATCGGAGGCGAGGGTAGATAAAACAGGAATTTCAAGTCTATAGATTTGTCCCTAAATATGTAGATTTAAAGGAACAGTGATTGATGTACAGATTTAGTATCTGGAAAATTGTTTTAATCGTCGGGGTTTTGCTGTTTTCTGTGCTATACCTCATCCCTACCCCGGATCGCTTTTACAATCCATTGTATGGAAACTTACCGCTTTGGATGCAGGAAAAACTCCCGCCTTTTGAAGTAACCGAAGACAACGCTTTGAAGGTGAACCTGGCAGATGTCGAATACCCCGAAGGAATCAACTTCCAGGATGCAACTTTTGAACTTCAAGATGTCTTCCGAGTCCATTTAACGAAACTTGAACTTCAAGAGACGCGTGATTACGAATTTGATACCACTGAAGCACGCGAATTTTATGTCCGACTCATCTCAGAGAAAGCGCGTCAGAACCCACGCGCAACACTTGACAATTTGCACCTATATGGCAGCCTCCCAACGGTCCTCCGGCGGCTTATACCCGATAACCGATTGAAATTAGGGTTGGACCTCAAAGGTGGTGTTCATCTCGTTCTTGAGGTAGACTTAGAAACATCCAAAACGGAGCTGCTCCGCGAACATGTAATCTCGATTCCCGAACGGCTTCGCACTGAGGACGTTTTGTGTCGAGAAGTAAAACAGATAGATGGACAAGATACATTGGACGTATTTGTCGGCATCCCTTCCAGACTCCGGTCAGATTCGGGCGAAAAAGCGAAGTATCTGGAGAAAGCCCAACGTCTCCTCAACGAGATCGAATTTTTTGAAGATGCACAAGTTAGTGCCGAATCGGAGATGCAGTCCACATACCAATTGATACTCAGTGATCGAGGCATTCAGAAGTATAGCGAGCAGGCGATTCAACAGGTGCTGATTGTCTTACGAAACCGCGTTGACGCGTTCGGCGTTTCTGAACCCTCTATCCGACGAGAGGCAAATCGTCCGAGAATTATTGTTGAACTACCGGGTGCCAAGGATTCCTCAAAGCCGCTACAAATCGTTAAAACGATGGGTAGACTTGAGTTTAAACTTGTTGAGAAGTCTCCTACCGGTGGAAATTTCTGGAGCGGGACTGCCGATATACCTATACCGGATAATATCCCAGAAGGGAATGAAATCCGCTATCACTATGAGACCGGCAACTGGTATGTGTTACAAAGTCCTGTTCTGTTGAGCGGTGACCGTATTACCGATGCTGGACCCTCTGCAGGGAGAACCAGTTTTGATATCGTCGTTTCGATGAGCTTTGACAGCATTGGCAGACGCAAGTTTGCCCAGGTTACGGGGGATCATGTCGGTGAACACTTAGCGATTCTCCTTGATGAAAAAGTCCAGTCTGCTCCAGTCATCCAAGACCAAATTATCGGAAACGCTATTATTCAGGGAAACTTCACGTATGAGGAAGCGAGTTACCTTTCCAATATTCTGAAAGCCGGTGCTTTTCCGGTAGGTGTCCAGATCGCTGAGGAGCGCACTGTCGGTCCTACCCTCGGTCAAGAATCCATTGAGGATGGTGTTCTCGCTGCGCTCATCGGTTTGGGCGGCGTTCTGGTTTTCATGTTGATTTACTACCGTTTATCTGGAATAGTTGCCATTATCGCGCTCGTTTTTAATATGTTCATCATTCTCGGTGCGTTGGCGGGATTCGGTGCAGCGTTGACGCTTCCGGGTATCGCCGGGCTTGTGCTGACGATTGGGATGGCTGTTGACGCGAATGTGCTAATTTTTGAGCGTATTCGCGAGGAGTTGCGAACCGGTAAAACTGTCTGGTCGGCTATCGAGAGCGGCTATCAACGGGCGTTTATAACGATTTTAGATGCCAATCTTACGACATTCTTTACGGCACTTGTCCTCTATCATTTCGGGACAGGTCCGATTAAAGGGTTTGCAGTAACGCTCGGTATTGGTATCCTCGCGAGTATGTTCACAGCGATCGTCGTCACGCGCGAGATATACGGTTTGACAATCGGAAATAGGGACGTGGAAAAACTTAGCATTTAAGAGTTATCGGTTGTCAGTTATCAGTCGTCAGTTAAGAAGCGTCCGTGTAACAAATCACCTCACCCTGAGGTCCGCCAAGGGTCGGCAAATTGTTACAAACCAACCTCTTAACCGATGACCGATAATTGACGACTATTTAGTAAAGGAGTGGTTGTCGAAAGAGTAGTAGTCAGTTTGCAGTTGTTGGTTACAAGCGAAGCGGATTACAATAATCCTAATGCCTCTTTACTGAAAACTGAAAGGATTTTTTACGAAGTAAAAATCCGACTGACTGCTGACAACTATTAAAAAATTTGGAATTACTTAGAGATACAAACTTTGATTTTATCAGTAAACATCGCACTGGATTCGTCATTTCGGCGATAATCATCGTTATCGGTTTGGTTTTCCTTGGAATTCATCAAGGTCCGAATTTCGGGATCGACTTCCGTGGTGGCGTTAAGATCCAAGCGAAGTTCAACAGAGCAGTCACTGAAGCCGAATTACAAACCAAACTCACCGAAGTCGGCTATGAACGCACCAAGATCCAGGTAGATGCCAGCAAAAACGAGGCGTTCATCTCTATGGGGCATCGACCTGAATTTCAGCAGCAGTTGATTAATATCCCTATTATGGCGGATCCGGGGAATGCAACCGCTACCAATCTTCAAGTAAGCAGCACTGCCCAGAAAGCGCACCTGTTGGAGGTCGGTGAAACCGTTCAACTCATTGATGGTAGTATGCAGCAACGCAATGAGATTGTCGCGCGTGATGATGCCGCCGAAGATGGCACGATTCAGTTGACGTTCGCAAAACCTTTCGGAATTGACTTGAGCGGAAACGCCACTGTCCAAGTCCAAGCGAGTGTCGGTAGAATTCTCACAGATGTTCTCCTTGAAGGTGGAAGCGGCTGGCAAGCACTCGCTGGCGGGGTCAATGTCTCTGAAGTCGGACCGAGCGTTGGACAGGATCTCAAATGGGCAGCGCTTTGGTCAGTGATCGGGGCAATCGCTATCTTATTGCTGTATATCTCTTGGCGGTTTGAATTCCGTTTTGCCATCGGTGCGATCGCCGCTCTCGTTCACGATGTACTCATCACGTTAGGCCTCTTTGCGGTGTTATCAAAAGAGATTAACCTGCCTACAGTGGCGGCGTTCCTCACAATTATTGGGTATTCGCTCAATGATACAATCGTCGTATTTGACCGGATTCGGGAAAACTCGCAAACCTTACGCGGTACGGACTACGTTACGGTTTTGAACAGAAGCATCAATCAATCCCTCAGCCGGACGGTTATCACCTCCTTAACAACGCTCTTTGTTGTTGTGGTTATCTTCGTCGTCACCGGTGCCGGGGAGGAAATTAACACATTTGCTTTAGCACTTATCGCAGGTGTGTTGGTAGGCACATACTCTTCGGTGTTCATCGCGAGTCCGATTCTGTATCTCTGGAGTCGTAGACAACCACCAGCAGAGGCTTAACGCCAGTACTGTTCAACTATCGCTGGCGAGGTTTCCCAACCTCGCCTTAGGTAATCCTATGTTTTCGTTCTGTAATTCATCTGTGGTCAATTAGGGGTTTGAATGAAGATATTAGTCTTAAGCCCTTACACAACGGGTCAAAAATATAAACCCGAAAATCTCCTTCGGGGTGAAGATTGCAATTCACCTAAGAAACTTAAGGCGCGGATAAAGGAATTGAGTGGCTACAATACAGAGGGTTGGTATCATGAGAGCAGGGATTATACCGCACCTGCCGGAGAGATGTTTACGGGACCCTTGAACACACAATTGCGAGAGGGGTTGAAGCAAATTCGGGAACACGATCAATACGGTGAGACAACGCTTGATCTGTATTTTCCGTGGTATTTTTGTCGTGTTGACGGAAAAGACAACCTTGTTAACGAGAACGATATTATTGTTCCTTTTGATACTGCCCCACTCCACGAGCTGGAAGTTTTAGAATTCGGCGAGAGTGGCATTCCTGAACGGATGGTCGCCTTAATCGAAGGTTACGACCTCGTTTTCTCGCTGTTGAGACAGGACGACATTCTATCACTGCAACGCGTTTTTGAAGTGGAACGAGCGGTAACCCTGATTTTCCTACTTGCGAAGAGTCACAAGCATGTCGTTAATGAAAACTTACCGAATCTCCACGTTGTTGAGACTGGAAGTGCTTTGCAGAAAAGCCTTCGCACCACAAATTGGGCTTTAAAAGGAGTTGTCCTGAGACGACTGTGTGAAGCCGCTTGTCGTGATGGCTTCCACGTATTTGAACAAGTCAAGCAGGATCCTCAACAACTCCTTGAAATTGCCCACGGTCAGTAGTAGGTGCTTCGTTCCGTGAGGATAATGGATGAGAAAAGATGAATCTTCCAACGCCTGTTATCAGTGATAATTCACGACGCATTATCGGTGAATCCGCACCGATGCAGGTCGTTTTGCGTCAAGTGGCACAGGTCGCGCCGACGAAAGCGACTGTCCTGATCACAGGTGAAACAGGTGTTGGTAAAGATGTCATCGCGCAAGCGATCCACGAAAGTAGTCCACGTAAGGGTAAACCTTTCAAAGCCGTCAACTGCGGTGCCTTCTACAAGGATCTCCTTCAGAGTGAACTCTTTGGGCATGAAAAAGGATCTTTTACCGGTGCAACAACCCAACGACGTGGCGTATTTGAACAGGCGGATGGCGGCACCCTCTTCTTAGATGAGGTCGCCGAAATGTCCCCGGAAGTACAGGTGAAATTTCTGCGTGTCCTTGAGACCCAAGAGTTCACACGGCTCGGTGGTGAAAGAAATATTAAGGTTGATGTCCGAATTATCGCAGCGACAAATGTTAATCTTGCCGCATCGGTTAAACAAAGAAAGTTCAGGCAAGATCTCTATTACCGCCTCAATCTTTTTCGTATCCAGATTCCACCGCTGCGCGATCGTCGCGAAGATATTCCGTCCTTCGTTTCTGCCTTCATCTCCGAATTAAGCGCAGAACACGGTAAACCCATTACCGGTATAACCTCAGAAGCACTTAATTATCTTCAGAATGCTAACTGGTACGGCAACGTGCGTGAACTTAGAAACGCCATAGAAACCGCTACTATCTTAGCCTCCACCGAGGAACTGCAACTTAAAGATTTTCCGATGGATCCGGAACCTGAACAGGTTTCCTTGCTTCCTGTGGAAGCCCCTGGCACACAACTCGCACCTACACGGGTGGTTAACACAACCGACGATGCCCCTGAACTTCTTGATGTAACCGGGGAAGCGTTACAAGTCGTCGATACTCCCGGTAGTGCAATCGCGACAGAAAACATCGCCATTTACAAAACGATCCTGGGGCTTATCCTCTCCGCAATCCGTCTGCTTGAACCCGCTGCTGCAACTGATGAGGAGATGCCGTTCCTTATTCCAGATGAGGATACCAGTTGGATGCAAATTAGTGAAGCGGATGATGCGGCGGGTGTCCTCAAAAAAGCGTTAGAAGTGCTTTCAACGATAGCCAAGGTGCTTGAGAATCGAGCACAAGACGGAGTTTTGCCCATTGCTGCACCGGTGGGACAGCAGGGTGGTTCACAGGGTGAATATCTGCCAGTGCTTGATGAAGAAAAGGTCATAGGTCGGGTCGGTATGACGATGACAGAAATTGAACGGGCAGCGATCCAAAAGACCCTCGTCGAGGCGGGTGGCAATAAAACAGAGGCAGCGAAAATCCTTGATATTGGGGTCCGAACACTACACCGCAAGTTGGACGCTTACAAACAGGAATCCGGCGATTCAAATGATAGTATAAGTCAAAAGTAGTGTTTATTGTAGAATTATAATTAACGTGGGTTCGATAATAAAACCCAAATGGTAATGTAGGTTGGGTAGAGCGGTAATAGACCAAAAACCGTTCAGTGATACAAAGAATTGTGATTCTCTATGAACCGTTCAAGAAATAGATATAGCGAAACCCAACGAACCAATTATGATATATGCATCCTGTTGAATCTTTGAAGAGAAGAAAGGAGAAACTTCAAGAGATAATTCAGGTTCTCAATGAGCCACTGGACTTAGAATGAGAAAGCAGATCGCCCTTTTTCTTTTCGACCTTGCCGTTATGCTTGCCGTTTGACTCTGGCGGTTGAGTGGTATCACGAACACGTAGGACTTGTTTTCGGTACGATTTACTTCCTCCGAATGATACTGCCGCGGATATGGGCGAAAGTCAAAGAAGATGCGAAAATCCGAGACCTGTTTGACTTTGCCGTAATCTCTGACGTTCTCTTTTTAGGCTTCGTCATCTCGTTAGATATTCTCAATGTTCTTTATCATACAGGACTGCTTATCGCCATGTTTTACTGTTGCCGTGTTTTTCTGGTTGAACGTCTATCTTTTTTTCGGAATTTTTGTGTGCAGTTGTTGTGGGTGCTATCATCCAAGTCGACACCTCCGACAAAGACGATTAACCTTTTCCCTACCGAAAGACTTAACCGCGTGCTACAATATTTCACATACGAAACACCCAAAAAGAATAACCGCTCTACGTATAATCTCAGTTTCAACGGAGGTGTTTTTATGAAGTATTACCGTATTTGGGTACCGAACTGCTATTCTTATATTTTCTGCCTTTTTCTAATTCCACTGGGTATATTAGGGTGTGGTAGTGATGAGGAAGACACCCCTGAAGATATTGTAAACACCCCTGAAGATGTTATAAACGCTGCTGAAGTTTTCGTAGGGTCATGGGAACTGCTAACCATTGATGGTAAAACGCTAAAAGCAGAGCTTCAACAGATAGACGATGAGAAGACGGAACTACTCGACGTAGGGATAAAGGTGGTCTTTACTACCGATGGTTTATGGTTTAAGGAGTTTTCGGTTACGATACGAGAACTCATTGCAGCAGATCCGCTGCAAATCTTCCTCAAAGTGCGGCTGCGTTACACAACTACAGGACGTTATGTTGTTTCAGGTTCAACCGTTGAATTCGTCACTTTGGAGAATCCGAACATTGTGGTACAGAGTTCTTGGGAGACACCGGGAAATCCAGAACTCAAATGGCAATTGGTGGAGGATGCAGACATGCAACAATTGCGGCAAGGATTTGAGATCGGATTCAAGGAAGGGTTCCAAGAAAATGTTGATTTTGGATTAGGAATGAAAACAAATACGTGGCATTTGGAAGGGGATCGCCTCACGTTTTCAAAGAATGGACGCGCGAGCGTCTATAGTAGGGCGCTATAAAAATGGATCGGATCGAATATGTTCCTTTTGCTTTAGCAATCAATCGTGATGAAATATTTGCCAAATGGGGGAACAGGAACGCGCTCCCTATCGTTTATCGACACTATATAAATAGTTTATTAATCTATAGAAATGAGACCGACGATTTATCTAATATGTGTAAGGATATTGTTGCTACTTTTGATACAAGAGCTCTTGAGGTAGAACGTCAGCGAAGGTAATGTTATGTTGAAACCGATCGTATTTTTTGAGATACCTGACGAATACGAGATCGAACTCGAATTCAAAGGCAATCGCCCCCTCATGAAATGCCGGTGCGACATATCGCACAACAACACGGTTACTGCCATTTACGACAGTTCTGATGATATTATCGCCACATCTATGAGAGATTTGGCAGAATTGGGCGTTGTTAAAGCGACACTCATTGCTCTGTACAAGATAGATTACTTAAGCGAGGGGATGATCTAATGATCTTTTTTCGTGGCTCGTCCTATGCTGTGTCCTATTTTTGAGTTGTGGCGGAGACGATGACATCTTTGAAGAAGCACTACCAGTTGCGGATTTCGTAAGTGCGACCCCACCTGGGGATGTGTTGCTCTGAATGGTACGATTACGGGGACCTTCGATAACCCACCCCGTCATGTCAAGGTAAATGTGGGGACAGTCAAAGTCGTAGGCAAAACAGCGATAATCTCGGGTCCCTTTGCTCCCGGTCCACTCTCCATTACACTCACTTGGGCAGACAGCACGCAGACATTCCACTATTCTAACGTCGGTCCCTGTTAGAATGCTTTTGAGACGAGGTCGTCACACTTTTATTTGGTCTTCGTGTCATCGTCCGAGTTTGGAATTGAAAATAGAAAGGTGAATCCGAATGTCATCTCAAAAATGGGCGGCAGTCATTCTGATACTATTCGGTATCGTATTGACAATTATTGGTTGGATTGAATTGGACTGGAACGTAATAAAAAACTTTCTAATGGGAGCGTTCCGAATAATAGGTATCCTTTTATTTATCACTGGAATTGTTATCTTGTTAGACATCTCAAAAAAAGGAGAATGATGATGCATATCAGAACCAAGAGCGGAAGTTTGAATATGATTGAGGTGTTGCGAAATCGCAAGATACCCGAAAGAAGGAGAATTCTGTAATGACACATCTTAAGGTTGCTGTTTTCGTCACGTGTGAAAATCAGGATATCCAGTCTTGTATCGAAAAGACTACACACAATGCGCTGCGTTCTGTGGGGTCTGTCGATGTTGTTAGAGATGACAGTTGGGATTACTTGCTACGATTTACCGCAGTTTTACAAGCGGACGCATTTATTGAAATTGAAGTGAAATACAATTGGAACAGGCATGTTATAAACCCGACTTCTGATAGCACAGATATGACCATAGACCAAGTGGATTGGGGGGTCTTTCGGATGCCGCGCGAAGAGTTATCTGAATTCTGTCAGCAACAAGGGCAGACGTTTGCAAAATGGCACAAGAGGTGGGGCTGCCTTTGGTAGAGCCTTTCACAAAGAAATGGAGGTACATAGATGCAACGCCGACACACATGCCAACAACAATTTAAATCCGTCCGTGAACGCCTTGAAAGCGTCCTTGAAGTTGTTTTTCATAGCAATAGTATACAGCAAGTCCTATAATAACGCTGTTTTTTCTGACATTTTCGCAGGTAGACATTGTGTTTCGCACGGTAGGAAGACGGATAGCGGAGAATGCAGAACAGGGCGTTAGACGGGCATTTGAAGCGTTTTTCGCACTGCCGCGGGATTGACCGCTATCCTTCTCAGCAGAGCGTCTTGAAAAAGAATGGTTCCCTGCATTGCGTGTGGAATTGTCAGTGTCTCCCAGAGACAGGTCCATCTGTCGGGGCAGGTGCGTCAGTCATCAGGATCCGACGCTTCCGCCTGGCTCGGTACGATCCATCCTAAACACCATCCGGTCATGTAAGCAATATCATTCTGAGGTATAGAATGAAGAATAGTCGAAATTCGCACTATCTGGACGGTAAATTAGGTTAAATAAAAGCGGGTCACAGGGCGAACCTTTGCGGATAGTTAGAGGTCTAACCTTATGAGTAACGTATCGCATTGCCCGCACACAGACAACTAAAAACAAAAGACATTCGATACAGACGACTTATCGCAGAAATTAACAGCGGTGTCTCAGGGTAAGTGAAAGTGTCTGCGGGATCGGAGAAAAGATTGAGCAGCTCAAATCGTTTAAGAGTATTCTATACACTAAGAGCGGGTGTGAAAGCCCGCTCTTGGCAAATAATTACTTCTTATCAGTATCTGTAGAGCTATCATTGGACGTGGAATCAGGTTTGCTTGTAGAGCTATCATTGGGCGTGGAATCAGGTTTGCTTGTAGAGCTATCGGACTCTTGTTGTCCAGTATCAGATTCGGATAGGGAAGGCAATCTTTGAAAAGATTGCGGTCTATGCGCCTTTTCAATGTTAGCCAAATCCTCTGTTGTGCGGGTCTTTGACGAGTCCTCTGTTGTATGAATTTTTTTAGAATCATTCTTAGAATCTGCCATTATGCACCACCTTTGATAATGATATTGCTTGTGAGAAAACCGTGACCAAAAATTAACATAGCACCAATGAAACACGCCATTGATACACACTCCAATCCAAATGAGACATAGTATGCCCAGTGTTTTTCGTGTCTATATTGATGATCACATTGAAGATAGTAACGTTCAGCGTAGTTGTCTCTATGTATTTTGAGAGATAGTTGTGAAAAAGGATAGGCAGATATATTCATAATAACTGCTAATCCACTAAGTATCCAAACCGCATTGAAGAAAGTAGGATCTGAATTCTGATAGTTGAAGCCAGCTAATAAAGCCCCTAATAACATTCCTCCGAAATACCGGATCGCTTTATTAAATTCTGTGCTATTGAGGGCAATTAAATTGGAATCGTTATCGTATGACTTTTCGTAAAGTCTATAGCGTGTGTCATAATCAATTTTTGCGATGGAATCTTCAGGGGTATGTTCTGCCATATTTTAAGTATAACAGATTCCAAACCATTTGTCAATAGTCCAACACGCCAAACGCCATTCCCGAAGGGGCGAGACGTTATCCCCCGGGCAGAAAAACGCCTATATTTATCCTATAACGCTTCTCGATACACCTCAAGTAGTAGAACCTACCTGAATATGTCAATGCATAGTCAATTTGCCAAAGCGAAGCCCTGTGTCAGATTCATAGAATGACTATTCACTTTGAGCATATTCCACGTCTAATCTTTTAAATAAAAAACAATGAACTCATTTCTAATAAGGAAGTGTTCATGTAGCTCGAGTCTTTAAATAACGAAATTTGGATAAATATAAATCACATAATTAGCAAATTTACACCGAAGACACCGCCTATAGGAGGATAACGAAAAATGGCACTTCAGTAAGAAATCTCCGCGCTTTAGCGCGGAGAGGATGTCAAACAAATCAGTTCCTAACCCTATACTGAAACCCTATATTACCCCTTTCACTAATTCATATAGAATCATTCACTTCTGCAGAAATCACTCGTCTTCAATTGCTACCGGTTCATCCAAAAGTCGACCGCCGTTGACAGTATCAGTGATAAGAACTTGGATTATGAATTTATATTTACTGCCCCGCGTGAGACTGTCAATATATTCTGTGCCATCCTCAATGATAACAAGGATATCATTGGTGAGGTCATTGTTCACATCTGCAATCACCATACCTTCATTGTTGAGGGCAATCACAAAAGCCTCAAGTTCTACATATTCAGCGTGATATGTATTGGTATCCGATAGAATTTCAGAGACCGTTGTATTAACAGCCAGCTCTTCAAGTGTTTTCCCGGTTACCAGTAAATCCACACAGACCTTATCTAAGGCGATGTAGTAGTATGTTAGGTCACCCAGTAAACGATCGTAACAAAGTGCGGCATCGTCCACAACTTCGTAAGTGGGTCGGTCCAACTGGTTAAGAACAACATCTAATCTATTTTCAGCGCAACCGAGTGTGAAAACAACAGCGATAATAAGTAGTGAAAAAGTGAAAAGTTTCATTGTATCTCTCCAAAAATGGTTTTCAGAGAGTATAGCACATTCCTGAAAATAATAATGCCCTGAAACAAGACTTACCATTGGTTCGCCGCTGCCATCTTCCAACCCGTTACATCTGCCTTGATATCCCCGCCGATGCTGTAAAGGCTTATACCAACGTCTTCTGGTTTATGCAGTTGACTCTGTACGACTGCCTGGCGTTCATTGATGAAAACTTCCACGAGTGCCCTGTCGATAAATATCCGTAAATTCAAGTCTTCTCCGGCTTTCAACTCGAACGGTGCGACACCATAAGGTTGTGAGCTACCATACGGTTTTGCCGCTTCATTGCCATCACCTATCGAAATCGTCTTCTCGCCGGCTGAGTAGAAGATCTCCATCCCATTCTTGTTGTCTTTGTCGCAGAACACTTTTACGCCATAATCCTTCGCTTCGGTAGGCTTGATTGTGACATTCAATTCAACCGTATCGCCTGAGATTTTCTTCAGTCTATAATCCTCGCCGTTTTTGACCGTAATATCCTTCTCAACCGTTTCGTTATAGCGGAGACACTCAAGCTCACGCACCGGTTTAATACGCACAATTCCATCATCAGGCAGACTCAACTCCCAAGGCAATGAAAATATGCAGCTCCATAAAGTGTTGCCGAGGTTAACCTGTATATTGGTAATGACAACTCTGCGTCCGTCTGGTGTGAGGAAGGTTTTGGGTGCCCAATAGATGGGTATGCCGCGATAATTGTTGGTCCAACTCATCTTGGTATGAAATTCGGGTGTGAACTTGTTATCCTTCCATTCACCCAGATAGTACCGCGCACCCCAGCTATGACTGATAAGTAGCATCATATACTTGTGGCTTCCGAGTTTGAAGAAATCAGTGCAGGAATGATCGTGTTTTTCAAGTCCGGGCAACTCTTTCGTCATAAATTCACCGAGAAACTCCCACTTCTTAAAGTCTTTGGAGCGCATCAGTGTCGTGCGTTTATACCAGTTACCTAACCCTGGTCGTGTATCCTCCATAGGGTGGTCCCCGGAAAATATGTAATAGTAATCTCCGTCAACCCAAGCCGTCGGATCCCAGAATACCCAATAATCGGCATCTCGCGCCGCTTGAGGCACCTCAATCTCAATCGGTTCAGACCAATCCTCCAGATGCTCATCCGAAGCCTCGACATAAGTCGCATGACCGCCAAATATGCCGACAAAGATAACTTTCTTGCCATCTTTAGTGATAATCGTACCGCCTGTGCCACAACCGCCGCTGCCCAAGGCGCAGTCCCCACGCCGCCGCCAGTGAACGAGATCGGTACTCGTAAAGTGCCCAAAAGCGTGCTCGTCGCCTTTGCACATATAACCGAAATGGTACTGACCTTTCCAGTAAATCATGAAATTGGGATCGGTCGAATAGTTCCTTTCGTTATCACCTTCGGAATTAACCAAATGATACGTCGGGCGACTCGGATCATGCATCAATCGTTGACGAAAATCACGTGCAATACGGACACCTTCGTTGTCCATGGTGAACATGTGTCTATCGTCTCGATCGAAAATAATATACGCGTCTTTATCGTTCTCTTTTATCGCCGCGATGTTTTTAAACTCAGGAAATTTACCGGCGCGATCTACCCACCAACCATCTATTGAGAAATCAAACCAGCTGAAGGGTTGAATTGTTGAAGGCGTGTTCGGTCTCAGTTCCTTAATCTGCGCTTGCGTCAATGCCTGTGCATAAATCCGGACATCCTTGACTTTTCCCTTGAACGATGTAGTGTAGTTAGGATTTAGATTGACCGAGCCAATTACGAGTTGTAGATAGGGGCTGTTCAGAAAATCAAACGGCTTTTCGATGGTATAGTTGGCGTACACTTCCCCATTGCGATAAATGGTGACCGAGTTGTCCTTGTAAACGGCTGCCATCATCATGAACTGTCCGAGTACAATTTCCTGTGCTGGATTTTGCGCGAGTTGTTCAGGATTTTGCGTGCGGGTATTATCTTCACTGGCAGTGGACCATTTACCCGGAGCATCCTGTCCAAAAGCGAGTGCGTCGTACGTGTCGACCGCCTGCACGGTAATCACGCTGCAGTGCTTTGGGGCTTCCTCATCAAAGCAGAACCAGCTTACGAGTGTTTTGTCCGTCATTTTGTGTTCCTTGTTTTGCTTGTCTGAAAGCAACAGCGGTTGGTATTGCTGGTTTTATATCAGATTAATTTTAATCCATTTGATCTTTTTTTCCAAAGAAAATCCAGCAGTCCGCTCCGTGTATTGAAATCTGCTAAAGTACCAACTTGCATCTCCTATTCTACCGTGCTGTAAAAAATGGAATTGAAGAGCAACTTAAAGGTTCCCTGGGATTGTCCTCGATGCTGCGGTTTAAAACCGAACAGGATCACACGTCCATCGCCTAAGTTTGTTTCCAAAAGTGCCGCTTTCTGTCGAATCCGTTTTTCGCCTTCAAGCCAACCGCTCATCAATGGATTAAACTCCGGATATGTTGCTATAATATTTGCACCACCACGTCCGGCTTCAAAAACGGGTCCAAACTTAAAAAGGATTGCCATCTCTTTATCCAGTCCACGTCCAATGGGATGCCGTGTATCTATCCGAACCCGTAATAATGACCCGGGACAGAAGAACTCGTTCTCTTTCGATTGGTTTGCTTTTTCTACTACATTTACAATGCCTTTTTCACCGAGCCCGAAATACTTCAAGGGAAGTTCTGTGGCACGATTTAAACAGATAAGTGTGCCACCATCTTCCACAAACGCTCGCAAATTCGCCAACCCCTCTGTGCCGATCCCGCCGACATATTCCGGAGGCAATTTCCCTGTTGCGTGTCCGTTGAGAATACCGGAAGCACCGAAATCTGGTAAAATTATCGCGTCATAACGCGCTGCCAAATCCCCCGCGCGAATCTCCGCGTTCGTGAGGCTATTATAATTGAATGCGTGTGTGTCCAAAACCCAGCGCGTCCATCCTTCGTCCATGTTCGCTGTCCAAGGTTTATAGAGACCGAGGCGCGGTCCAGTCACTTTTGAGAATGTGCGACTCAGCGTTTTTTCATCAATAGATGCATCGGCATGGATGTGAATACCGTATTCGGATGCGAGTGTCCGCATCTCCTCAACCTTTTGCAGTGGTGGCTCCACTGTCTTTATGAGGATCGTCCCGCGTGATAATGTTTTACCGGCAAGTTCTACGTCCCGTCGTGCCCAGTAAAGATTATATTTCGGACTGTTATCCGTCAGTCTCTCATTAAACAGACGATTCAGGACAATCGCTTCCATGTTCGTCCGATTCTCAAACAGGTAACTGGTCGGTTCAGAGACACCCACCAGCGCGCCTTGCACCTCTGGTAGCACGGGAAGCTGCCTTAAATCTGCCTCAAACGGCTGCACAACTGTGATTGTTCTGACACCCATCTGTAACGGCAGTGTCCAGCCCGCGATGTCGTAAGGACGTTCAGGGGGTGATTCAGGCGACGGACGGCGTTCCGGGTAACGTTGAACCTCAAGCAGGTCCTTGGCATGTGCCCGAAAGGGCTGCGACATCGAAACGACGTAGGTATCCGCCGGATATTCTACACCATCAGCGGTAAACGGCGCGTTTGCCTGATGAATCTGTACGCCGCCACGTTTCAGAATATCCAGCATTTTGAGCGTTGTGTGAATGTCGCGTTGTTGCGTTGGGATAAGGAACGCACGCGGCGGTTCATCCTGTCCTTTTGCGATCGCGTTGAGTCCCATCTTGTAAAAGTTCGTTTTGAGTGTTACCCGATGCTCCGCGGCGAAGGCAAGGATTGAGAGTGCAGCCGCTTTCTCATAGTCTACGATGTCTCGCAATCGCCACCAGCCCCCGGGCCACGGTTCCGGGAAGTTCGTGCGAAGTGTATATTTATCAAGCCCGCGCCGATAACCTTTTAAAGTGTGATGTGGTTGGAAAATTGGCGTTGCAATTTCGACGCGTGCCGCTTCCGTCAAAATGCCTACCATGTTGTGACGATACGGCACCGTCCGAAATCCGCCGTGCCACCATGTGTCGTAGACAGCACTTGAAAGCACACCTGTAAACCCTTCGCTCGTCAAATCGAAGGCGAGTTGCGCCCCGATTAGCGACAGTGTCCGCTGTAAGAGCGGTGGAATATTCGGGTTGACCGGCTCGAAATAGGGCGGTATCACAAACCGAGGACCGCGATAACTCATCTCATGTACATCATAGACGACTTCAGGAAACCACTCCTCATAAAGCACTCGCGTCAGGAGGTGCGTCTCTATCTGTGTTAACATAAACCAGTCACGATTGTTATCGTGTCCTGTGTATTTATGATACAACCATGGAATTTCTGACCCTTCATAAGGGGTACCGACGGTGCGGTTATACCAGTCCACTACGATGTCTAATCCGTCGGGATTTGCAGAAGGGACGAGCAGAATTATCACATTTTCAAGAATCTCTTTGATTTGCGGTGTTTCAGATGTTGCAAATTGATATGCAAACTCCATCGCCATCTGTGAAGAGGCGATCTCCGTGGAATGTAGATTGCAATTAATCAGGACGACCGCTTTCCCCTCTTCTGCAAGCGCGTCCAATTCTGCCCTGCTGTCCTCTGTTGTAGATTTATTGGGCAACGCAAGTTGTCTTTGAATTTGCTGATAGCGTCCCAAATTTTCCAAGTTTTCTGGCGCAGAAATTAGCAGTATCACGAAATCGTTGTCCTCTGTTGTTTTCCCAAGTACGTCTAACAGAACCCGATCCGAGTTCGCTGCGACGTGCCGCATGTAATCAGAGACCCTCTGCCATGCTGCTACCTGATAATCTGCGCCGACTTGAAATCCGAGAACCTCTTCTGGAGACATAAGCTGCGCGTCTGCGAATCCTTGCAATAACATCGCGCACACTAACAACACACTGAATGTGCGTCGTAGTATTGTTGCCTCGTTTCGCTGAGAGTCTGTTTTTCGTTGATGAAATAAGGATACGCAGGTGGCGTAAAAAGAGCCAGAAATTTTCATAAAAGATTCCCTTTCTATAGACGCGTTCGGGTTAATTTTCGTCCTTCTTCCATTACAGACACACTATCTTCGGTGAATTCTGTTTTTGATACATACCAACAAGTATAGTCAAAACGGATGCGCATGTCAAGTCATTAGTTTTCTTGTAGAGGTAATCTCTGGATTTAGCAATAACTACGGTAGTAGTGATTCAAGGATTTTTAAAATCGACAGAAAACCGAGAACTGAACTGCTCCGCAAAATCTGCACTTGACATTTTGCTAATTTTGTGATATTGTTATAATCGGAGTATTTCAAAATCGCACCGTGTTGTAGCGTGCAGTTGCATCAGGCAGTCATTCCAAAAAAACGATTTTCAGGAGGCAAGCAGAAGGTAATGAAAAAGGTCATCGTTATTCCATTGGTTGTCCTATTGCTCATGAGTTTCGGTTGTGAAACGAAACAAAAGGGACCGAGTAACCTATCCGTGGGCAGGAGTAAATTGATTGACAGCGGCAACGCGCTGGAAGCTGTTGATCATCTCGAAAAAGCGGAACAGGAAGAAGTTAATAAACTTGAGCCACGTGCCCTACTCGTCATCGCTTATTCACATGGGCTTTCTACCGGAAGTGCGAGTAGTCTCGGTGTTGAAGCCAAATTCAAAAATCAGCGAGAGCAACGCATACAAGAACTCAATGAGGCTGAGATGAAGCAAATTCTGCAAATTCTCAGTAAACCTTCCCGCATACAGAAAGACGGCTTACAGGTGCTTGTCGATAAGGGACCCGAAGCGGCTGTCTTAATCCTTGATAGTCTCATCAAAGGCAGATATCCAACCCTTCACTCCAATTTTACCGAGATGCTTGTGCAGATGGATGCCCAAGGGCTTGATTTAGTTCTCGCGAGGCTCACGGATGAAACGACCCCACCCGCAGTCAAGGGGAAACTTGTGCAAGTCTTGGCTGAAATCGGCGATGCAAAAGCCATAGACGCATTGAAATCCCTTCAAACCGGAACAATGGAACCGGGACTGATGATGGAGATTAATACAACGCTCTATCAACTCGGTGAAAAATCGTATCAAAGGGACATCATCGCCGGGCTAAGTCATAGTGATGTCGCTGTCCGTCGTGCCGCGGCGAAAGCCATGGTCAATCTCAGTGATGTCCCATCGAAGACACTCATTGCAGGGTTAAAGGATACCGACTCTGAAGTCGTTGCATCACTTGTAGAAGCACTCGCAGTACACAAGGATGCCGCCGCTGTTGACCCACTCGTAAACATTCTCACAGGTGAATTGAGCAAAGATCCGAAGCAGGCAGCTATTAATACGCTTGACGTTTACGGACAAAACAAACTTACCAGAGGCTTAGCAAAACAGATCACAACGCTACTGATTGACGGAACCGTTAGCGACGCGGACAATCGGCTCCATCTTGTTCAGCTTCTGAAGAGAGAACCCTTCCTGAAGCAAATTCGAGCAACCGAGTTATACGACAATCTTGAGTTCAAACTCTATCAATATCACAAAGAAAAAGAGCCGAGCGAGCTTGTCAAAACGTCGCTTAAACAACTCCTTGATGCGCTCCAATAAGGTTTTGTGTGGACAACGTTTTTCACTGGTCTGATTTTCGAGCGCGCGTTTTAAGAGCGGTTTTTGTCTGAGTCCTGAAAATTCTCTGTTGCCAAGACGGGAAATTTGTAAACTGCACCTTAAAATTGTTGACAGAAAAATGTATTTATTTTACAATATTTGTTACATCAGTACTTGTCCGGATTGGTAGCCCTTGTTCGGTAGGTGTACAAATGCCAAAGACCTCAGATGTCTTTGCTATATAAGAAACCTGCCAGTTTTGCCCTATATCAACGTTACCAAATCATACTGGGAAGATGTTAAATTGGTTCTTTTTTATTTGCGTGCAAGTTGCGCCCTGTTAAATGGGGCACTATCTTCATGGAGTAGGCACGCGATGAGCGACACAGACGGGCAGGTCTAATCGAGATTCCAGGAGGAAAAGATAAACGGAACATGAAAAAAGTTTTGACGATATTACTACTTATAGGAGTGGTGAGTTTCGGGTGCCAGCAGGAACAGGTCATCACCCAACTGGAAGTTGGCAGGAGTAAGTTGTTAGATGCGGGACTCTCGCTTGAAGCTGCCCAACATCTTGAGCGCGCTGAACAGGAAGAGCAGAATAAGGTTGAACCTCGGGCACTTCTGGTTATTGCTTATAGTAACGCCATTTCAACAGGCGCGGCACGGACGCATGATGTGGAAGCCAGATACAAAACCGAACGTGACCGCCGCGTTGGTGAATTGGGCGAATATGAGATGAAGAAGATCCTGCAAATCCTCGGCGAACGCCATAGGGTACAGAAGGATGCCATGCAGATCCTCGTTGACAAAGGCGCACCAGCCGTGCCTTTCCTGTTGGAGGACCTCGTTAAGAACCGCTACCGCAATGTCCATGGTGACTTCATTCAAATCTTGCAGGAAATCGGCGGTCCAGCGATTAACGACATTCTAAAGGCAGCTGGCGACAGCAAGACGCCATCTGATGTGAAGATTCAGCTTGTCCGTATCGTAGGGGATATAGGGGACACATCCGCCACCGCAGGGTTAGAGACACTCCATAATACAACCACTGATGAAGGGTTGAAGATGGAAATTAACACCGCACTCTATCTGCTCGGAAACGAAGCCTCCGAAGCAAAAATCGTCGCCGGTTTGACCGATGGCAACGCCGTTGTCCGACGAGCCGCCGCGAAATCTATGATGTTCCTCAAAGAACACCCGACAGATATGTTGATCGATGCGCTTGACGATTCCGATGACACCGTGCGTAGGGACATTGCTAAAGCATTGCTGAAATATCCTGATGCAGGTGCTGTTGACGGTCTCGTGGCAATCCTCACAAACGGCTCCAGTCTCAATACCAAACAAGCCGCTATTGATACTCTGAACCATTACGCCGAAAACGGACTCGCTGATGGATTAGCCGGACGTTTGATCGTTTTGTTAGCAAACCCTGAAGTCGTTGACCATGAAGATAGACTCCGTATCGTTCAGCTTCTCAAGAAACCTGCTTTAGTAAAGCAGATTCAGGAGGCTGACCAGTACGATAATCTGCCCCATAAGCTTGACGTTTTCTTCAGAGAGAAGGAAACCAATGACATGGTGAAAGACGCGCTCAATGAACTGCTCCTTGTCCTTGAGTAGAAAAATTGAGAAACGGTGCCTTTGCTTTCCAAGGTTCCCCACGTTTATAGTGGATGTGTGCGTTTGTTACCCGACACCTTTCGGCAAATTTTTGGTTAGATGAAATGCTGAAACTTCGCTACCGGACAACGGCAGGAGATTGACAACTATGCAGAACTATCCGACCGGTATCAAGATTACCAAAATTGAGCAGGTTACAGTTGAGGTTGACCAACCTGCCATCGGTTGTAACTCCGGCGCGAAGGAAATAAAACAACCTGATCCGAACGGTAAATGGAATGAACGCATTATCCGTATCCATACCAGCGATGGCACACTCGGTTGGGGGGCTGGCAGTTGGGGAACAACAACCGCTGAGAATGCAGCGGGTGTCCTCAATCAAAACCTGTTTGATCTCTTAAATCCTGAGGATGGCGTTGTTGAAGAATTCCGAGGACTTGAAAACGCCCTCTGGGACACAATCGGTAAAATCCTCGGTAAGCCCGCCTATCAGCTCATCGGTGGCGATGTTTTTTCAAACGGGTTACCCGCTTACGACAGCACTATCTATTTCAACGATCTCCTGTATGAAACGAAAGCCGAAGGGCTCAAACGTATCGAAGATGATGTCAAAAGCAGTCTCGCTAACGGATTTACCGCATGCAAAATGAAAATCGGACGCGGTAATCATCTCATGGAACGGAAAGCGGGACTGCAACGGGACATAGAGCTTGTCCAACTTGCCCGCAGCACTGCCGGAGAAGGGTTCAATATTCTCGTCGATGCAAACAACGCATACACCTACGATGAAGTCATCACCTTCCTAAACGAGACGAGCGACTGTGATGTCTTTTGGATCGAAGAGATGTTTGATGAGGATGTTGAATTATATCGGAATCTAAAAGCCTTTATCCAAGACAAAGGTTTGAAAACCTTCATTGCCGATGGCGAAACTCGAACGCGCGAACCGCTTGAATTCTACGATCCCTTCTTTGAGGCGGGAGTCATTGATGTCATCCAACACGATATGAAAGGACTCGGCGTTACCGGCTGGCGACGACTCGCTGATATGGCTGCCGCACACAATGTCCAATGCGCACCGCATAACTGGGGTTCCCTACTCGGTTTCTTTCTCAGCCTCCAATTCGCAAAAACAATTCCTCATTTCCTCTACGGCGAAGTCGCAACCCTCACCAGCGATGTCATTGATACCTCTGGCTACACCTTTACCGGGGGCACGTTCACAGTCCCGGATACTCCTGGACTCGGACTGGAACTCAATGAAGATGTTTACGATGACCGATACGCCGGAAAAGAAGATTGGCAGATCTCCTGATTTTTTATCCTGTTCCCAATTAAGATAGGTGTGATTTCCCAACCGCACCATAAGGGTCAATTTTAGAAAAAACAACCGTCGCATCCCCAGGTCCGGTAGGTGCGGTTTTGCGGTGTACTCACCCAAATTTTGCCCACACGCGGCAAAATTTGTCTTTGCTTTACATTTGCGATCTGCATTCCCAACCGCCCCGGATCTTACACGCAAATCGTGTATGTCCAAAAACCCTCCTCAATCCCGTAAGGACGCAATGTTTATAGCAGCGTGTTCAACCAAAACCCAGGTTCCCTGTAAGGGGTTTTTGCTTAGTGTGTTTTTGCTTGGGCATTTCTGCGTATTGCTTGGGGTTTTTGCTTGGGTGTTTCTGCGTGTTTCTGCGTATTTCTTCAGCATGTTTATATCTATAGTGCTAAAATGCTGTCAATTTAGCGTATTATCTTTTTCGTAGGAGGGAAACCTTCTCAGCTGTTGGATAAAAATTTAAATTTTTTTCATGTCATGCAAGCATTCCGCTCAAAAATTCGTCTTTAACGTCTAAGGGTATCATGCCAGCTCAAATGGATATAATCTTTGTTATGTGTTACGATTTGAAATGCGGGACATGAACAACGTTTTCCTGAGGATATTGACGACGAGGTTGTTATTGCGGACGACCCCATCGGAATGGAGGCACTGTTATGTTAATAACCCTAATTCAGAAAGAGATGATGCATCATATACTAAATGTCCGGTTTATAGCATTGCTTCTGATGTGTGTATTGCTCATTCCACTCAACTTTCATATTAATTACCATCGTTATCTCCAGCGCCAAGTTGACTATCAAGAAACCGTCAAAAAGGCGGGGAGTAAGGACCCAGCGGAGCAACCTTGGACCCGTAGACAAACTACGGATCCGAATCTTGAAGTTTCTAAACTGATTCTCAAACCCACACCTTTAAGTGTGTTTGCGACCGGTTTAGAATCCGTCCTCCCGAGTTATCTCGGAATGACTCGCAATGGAATACAGCGAGGGGAAGCGGCACTATCTACCGCGCCGCTCGCCTTCCTTCTGGGACACCTTGATTTTGTTTTCGTCGTCAGCACTGTCTTTAGCCTGCTCGCGCTCCTGTTTACTTTTGATACCGTCGCGGGGGAAAGGGAAGCAGGCACACTTCGGATAACCCTCGCCAACGCGCTGCCACGTGATATTTTTTTGTGGAGCAAACTCATCGGCGGATACCTTGTATTCATCGTCCCGTTCTTAGTTTCATTAATCATCGGCTTACTTGTGTTGGTCTGGCAAGGGTTTCCATTGGCTGAACCGGACATCTTTCCGCGTGTTCTCTACCTCATGGGCATCTCGCTGCTCTACATTGCTGTCTTTTTTGCAATCGGTGCTATGATTTCGATTTATTTCGACAGTTCCAAGACGGCACTCATCGTTGCCTTTACGGTTTGGGTGTTTGCTGTCCTGATTTTACCGCGTGTTGGGTTTCTCGCGGGACAAATTATCGCGCCGACTTCAACAGCAGAGAGCATCTACAGAGAAAAAGCAGAAAAGCGAGCAGAATTGCGGGCAGATCTCGAAGCTATGAGAAACAAAATCATGTTTAAACTCATGCGTGAATCTGAAATTACACCAGAAAAGAATACAACGGGTGTCTTTCAATTAGATCAAGTATTCCTCGACAAAATGAATAAGGAACTGACACCTCTTGACGAGACGGCTCGGTTAAAATACCGAAACCTCGCGGCGAAGCTTGACAGACGTTATCTGCAAGAAAGAAAACGCCAAGATGAAATCGGCATAAACTTTTCCCGAATCACGCCTATGTCTTCCTTCATTTTTCTGGCAACGGATGCCACGCAAACCGGTCAGGTGAAAAGGAATACCTACTTTCAAACCGGAACTCGCTATTATAAGATGCTTGATGTGGAAATGTTCAGCAAAATGTCAGACGGGGCTCTCATTGAAACTGAAGAAATCCCGTCCCCGATGCCACCGCCCCCGATCACGGAACTAACCCTGCAAGAAACGCTCCAGCATGCCGCCATCGATTTGTTATTACTCTGCTTCTTTGCAGGTGGGTTAGCAACCATTGCCTTCCTGAAATTCTTCAGGTCGGACATTTGAGAGGAATATCCTGATGCAAAAAGATGACGTTCAACTTATTCACGATATTTTAGCGGGTGATCACACCGCATTCACTACATTGGTTGAAAAATACCAAAAAAGCGTTCACGCCTTGGCATGGCAGAAGATCGGTGATTTTCATCATGCTCAAGAGATCACACAAGACACCTTCCTCCAAGCATATCAGAACCTTTCTACACTCAGGAATCCTAATCTTTTTGCTGGATGGCTCTATGTGATCGCCAATCGGCTTTGCATTGATTGGCTGCGAAAGCAAAAACCTGAGATGCAATCCTTGGAGGACCCACGTATAGAAAATATTGTAGAGAAACTCTCTTATACGCGGTATATGTCGGAACAGCGGGAAACAGAAACTGCTGAGCATTATTATGAAATTGTTAAACAACTCCTCGAAAAACTTCCGGAAAAGGAACGCACCGTCGTCACGCTCCACTACCTTGATGAAATGACGACTAAAGAGATTGGCAACTTTTTGGGGGTACCGGTGAACACAATTCATAGCTGGCTCTATCGGGCACGTGAACGCTTACGCGAACACTTACAAGGAGAAGAATTTCACATGACACAAGAGAAACTGGGTCAATCAACTGAAGAATTAATTCTAAAAGAATTTGTCCCTAAGATGCTCGGCACCATAGAGACAAAAATTC
Organism: Candidatus Poribacteria bacterium; assembly: GCA_022821965.1. Taxonomy (GTDB): domain Bacteria; phylum Poribacteria; class WGA-4E; order WGA-4E; family WGA-3G; genus WGA-3G. Next base: position 32,078 of record JAJECN010000057.1, on the reverse strand, counting down.
ACGCCGAACTTCAAGGGCAACTCGGAAAAAGTATTCCCGATACACAAATGCTCGAACAAGTGTTGGAAAAGATGATGGGTGATATTAAGGAAAAAATACTGGCAGAACTTCAAGCACAACTCGGAAAAGAATTTCCAAAGATGTAAGCAGACAGGAAACGCTTAGCCAATTATCGGCGTTAATGTCGCCTTGATGTGTTGTTATTCATCAATGGGCTTTGGTTACAGGACTTCCACTCTTACACAAGAATTTGAGGTGCCCCAAATTTTGTCTGACAAATCGGCTATGATGTGGTATAATTAATACAAATTGATAAGCGTGCTTTACGCCAGATTTCTAACTTAACTGGGTAGTCCTATGAAAAAAATTCTCGTTGCAATGAGCGGAGGCGTGGACAGTTCCGTCACCGCTGCCATGATGGTTGACGCAGGCTATAATGTCACTGGCATCACCATGCGCCTCGGCGCGCCCGATACGATTGAGGTGGAGCCAGAACGTCCCAACTGCTGCTCGCTTGAGGGCATTGAGGACGCGCGCCGCGTCGCCACACAACTCGGTATCCCTTTCTATGGCGTGAATTACGAGGACGCTTTCCGCGATCAGATCATCGACTATTTTGTAGAAGAATATCTCGTCGGCAGAACACCGAGTCCTTGTATGGTATGCAACCGAGAACTCAAGTTTGGTAGACTTCTTGACCTTGCCAAAACATTGGAGTGCGATGCCATCGCCACGGGGCACTATGCTCGCGTTGAGCAGGACCCAGAAACCGGACGCTATCTCTTACGCAAAGCACGCGATGTCAGCAAAGACCAATCCTATTTCCTCGCTGCGCTCACACAGGAGCAGTTGCGCTGTGCCATGATGCCCCTTGGTGAATATACGAAAGCCGAGGTCCGTGACCTTGCCCGAAAGTATGAGTTGCGCACTGCTGAAAAGATTGAGAGCCAAGAACTCTGCTTCGTTGCCGACACCAATTATAGACGCTTCCTCCAAGACAGGGTCCCTGAGAAAATTGAGGGCGGCGATATTGTTGATACAGGAGGCAATATCCTCGGTAAGCATGAGGGAGTGCCATTTTATACCGTCGGACAGCGACGCGGGTTGGGTATTGCTGTCGGCAAACCGCTCTATGTGACACAACTCAACGCAGCAGAAAATACCGTCGTTGTCGGCGACTCCGATGCCCTCCTTGAGGATACGATGCATGTTGAACGTATCAACCTCATCGCTATTGAGAAGTTAACAGAACCGATCCGTGCACACGTCAAAATCCGATCCCATGATGATGGCGGTCCCGCGACAATCTCTCCTATCAGCGACACCAAGGCAGTTGTGAAATTTGACGAACCGCGCCGTGCGATTACCCCCGGGCAAGCCACTGTCTTTTATGATGGTGAATATGTCCTCGGCGGCGGTTGGATTATAGACCCTCGCGATGCCACTGTGGAAGCGGTTTGTAACCCCGAATAGAATTCCCAAAATGCAAACTACATTTACACCCGAAAACTTCAAAAAGGCGTTCAAACCGTATTTGGTAAGGTGGGGTGTTGTTTACACAATTTTAATCAGCCTCGTAACTATCATTACTACTGTCTGCATTATCATACCCAATTGGGGATTTTCACAGTGGCTTGTTTCCCTGTTTATGGACACAGGCGCGATGTTTGATGGTAGAACAATAAGTTATGGTGTGTTCGCCATGGGCATACTCCTCTTCGGCATTATTGTCGTAGGTATAAATGTAATTGGAGTGTTTGCTTTCGGTATAAATGCTTGTGGGATTGTTGCCATCGGTGGAAACGCGGTTGGTATTATCGCTATTGGCGGAAATGCCTTTGGCGTTCTTGCTGTTGGTTACAATGCTTTTGGTATTTATGCCCTCTCTTATTCACAGATAAGCAGAGGCAAATACTTGTTCGCACCGCACCGGCAAGATACTAAAGCGGTTGCCTTCTTTATACGGTGGTTTCCAAGATTGGTTGAATCTGGTTTTGAGAATAAAAGCGATAATATTTAATAAATGGAAGCAAGACTCCTCTGCCTTCTCGGTCCCACAGCAGTCGGCAAAACAGAGATAGCCATTCAACTTGCACAACGGCTTGATGCTGAAATCGTTTCTGTCGATTCTCGGCAAATCTATCGGCAGATGGACATCGGTACCGCCAAGCCTACCGCCGAAGAACAGCAAGCAGCACGGCATCATCTCATAGACTGCGTGGACATTTCCCAACCCTTCTCCGTTGCTGACTATCAATCGCTTGCAGACGCGGCGATCACCGACATCCAAGACAGAAGCAAGCAGGTGCTGCTTGTCGGAGGGGCAGGTCTCTACTTTCGAGCGATTGTGGATGGATTATTTGAGGGACCAGGAGCAGATCCTTCACTCCGGGAACGGCTCGAACAGGAAGCGGCACAACGTGGGGTCGATGTCCTCCACGAAAGGCTCCGCGCCTGCGATCCAGTGTCTGCTGATCGGATTCACCCGAACAACATCGTCCGCGTCATCCGTGCCTTGGAAGTCTATGAGTTGACACGGATTCCTATGTCCGAACTCCAGCAGCAGTGGTGCCCAGAAAAACAGCGGTACCCATTTATAGCCTTCGGGTTGACAATGCCGCGTGCGCTGCTATACCGCCGTATTGAACAACGTGTAGATGTGATGCTTGCGAACGGATTGATAGCAGAGGTAGAATCGTTGTTAGCAGTGGGATATGCGCGTGAGACAGTCGCACTCCAAAGTTTTGGTTACAGAGAGCTAATCGCGTATCTGGACGGAAAATGTACATATTTGGAAGCAGCCCAGCAGTTGAAGCAGAACACCCGTCGTTTTGCCAAACGGCAACTAACATGGTTCCGTAAGGATACCCGCGTTGAATGGATAGATCGCGAATCAACGCCTGATGTTGTTACGCACTTATTAAAGAAAATTAACGCTATGTAATATCGTTTCTAATTGAATACCTTTCAGTGTGAAACTTGTAGCATAAACTGTTAGTTTGTGCCAGAGAAGTCGTCAGTCTTCAGTTGTCGGTTATGCTCTTGTGGCAGTAACAAAGTTTGTGCTTGCTACAAGAGGTCTCTTAACTGATAACTGATAACCACTTCTTCTGAAAACTGAATTCTCTGTTGATTTCCTCGACCAGATATAATACAATATTTTGTTGATACACTTCGCGGAAAGGAGCGGAAAATGAGACGTTTTTGGACACAAGGTCCTGTCAATCCTCAAGAGCACTATGTCGTTTCACGTTCCGACGAGATCGCCGATTACATCAAACGTGTTGAAGAGGGACGTTATGTTGTTATCTTCGCACCGCGCCAAACAGGCAAGACTACCTTCTTTCAACGTGCCCTGGATGTCCTAACAGTGGATTCTGACATCGAAGCAGCTCCCGGTTCAGTAGCAGCCTACTTCCCAATTCCACTGAATTTCGATGTGTATAAAAATACGGATGTTGCCGATTTTTACGATAACCTTTACCACGATATTTGCGAAGAAATTGAGAACTTGTTCCAGCGACGTGGCGGTACACCTTCTGAGGCTTTAAGCCAATTTTTGGCGGATACCCAACTAACGAACCCACATGCAATGAGAAGGTTTTTCAGAAACCTTGATCGGTTGCTAACCCCGCAGAAATTCGTCTTAATTATTGATGAATTTGATGGTATCCCGCAGGTTGCGTTGAGTGATTTTCTTCATACGCTCCGGCACATCTATATTTCCGGTAAGCCTCGATGTCCACACAGTGTTGGCATCATTGGTGTTAAAAGTATTGCCCAGCTCAACTATGACCGATCTATCTCTCCCTTCAATATCCAAGATGAGTTCCATCTACCCAACTTTACCCTCGAACAGGTGCAGGAACTGCTTGGGCAATATACGGACGAAGTCGGACAAGTTTTCGTCCCAGAAGTTATAGCATCTATCCATAAACAGACTGCTGGGCAACCTGTCCTCGTCAACCGGTTTGCGCAGATTCTTACAGAGGAATTAAACGTTCCAAAAACAGAACCTATTACCATGGTGCACTTTTCAAAAGCACACGCACAACTGCTACATGAACGGAACACCAACATTGAGCATCTAACAACCAATATCCGTAAGAATCCCCGTTTTGAAAGTGTTCTTATGCGAATTATGGAACGTGATGAAGGTGTGGACTTCAACATGGACGATGACATTGTTAATGAACTGGCTACTTATGGGGTTATCAAAAAATCTACTGATCGGATGTGTGAGATTCTAAATCCGATTTATCTCTATCGCATCATGAGAACCTTTAAACCGGTAGTGAATGGTTTAGAAGATCAATACCTTCTCGGAGGCGGCGAGAAGGGATTTCTCAATTATATCACACCTGCTGGATATATTGAAATGAAGGCTTTACTTGATAATTTCCGAGATTTCATTGCTCGTGCAGGGTTCAAAATTCTGCAGGTCCCTGATACGCCACAGGAATCGGTTGGCAGGCATCTGCTGCTCGCTTATCTTGACCAGTTTGTAAAACTCATCGGGGGTTTTATGCATATTGAGGTGCAAACCGGTAGAGGCAGGATGGACATCATTATCACCCACAACCAACAGAAGTACATCATCGAAACAAAAATATGGAGAGGCGACAACCGTTATCAGGCAGGTAAAAAGCAGCTTGTAACATATCTCAGATCTGAAGGCGTAACGAAAGGATACTACATCGTCTTTGATCATCGGGAAGAGCCGAAACCACGAGTAGAGACGGAAACAATAGAAGGATTGACAATTCGGAGTTATGTCATTCCTGTGATGCAGGAGCTGCCTTCAAAAGTTCAAAATACTTCTGAGATGGAGTAAAAAGAGACTTCAATCAATGCCATGTTCTTCGCAGTACGCACAGATAATCGGCAAAAAGTCATCGGCATATTTTTCAACCAATAATGAAAAACTACAGCGTCAGAATGATTCGTGAGAACATGGAAAATATCCCACAATTCCCTATTCCAGAGGGGTTTGCGATCCGAAATTATCGTCGGAATGAAGGGCATATCTGGACGCGGATTCAGAAAGCGGCGGAACCCTACATTGACATTGACGACGGACTTTTTGATCGCGAGTTTGAACGCGACCTTTCAGCGATGGAGGATAGAAGTTTCTACCTAACGACGGACGCAGGCGAGGAAATCGGCACAATCACGGCATGGTGGCAGCCGGATATAAATGGAAAAGTGTGGGGACAGATTCACTGGGTCGCGATTCATCCCGATTACCAAGGACACGGGCTTTCCAAGCCGATGATGTCTGTAGCGATGACACGCTTGAAACAATCCCATGAACGCTGTTTTCTCGGCACGTCAACTGGACGAATTCCTGCGGTCAAACTCTATCTCGATTTCGGGTTCATCCCAGACCTTTCGCTTGAAAATAGCCAACAGGCTTGGACAGAAGTCGCATCCATTTTGGAACACCCAATTTTAAAGGAATTGAATTTTTAGTATGAGGCAAGGATTGATTCTAACTTCCTATCTCATTTTAGCGGCGTTTGGATTCGTATCGCAAGGAGCTGCGCAAGAGAGCGACTTTGTGCCGGTCACTGGTATACGCGTGTTGACGTTAGAGGCTGTGAATTCGGACAGGGTAGCTTTGTACGCTGCCCCTTGGAAGTATCATCCGGGTGATAATACGGAATGGGCGAATCCAGCTTTTGACGATACCGCGTGGGAATCTGCTAATACAATGTTGTTTAAAGCAGAGCTACCGAAAAGTGGATGGGAGGGCATCGGTTGGTTCAGACTTCATCTGTCCGTTCCTGATGAACAACTCTGGCATCTGCCGTTGGCACTCTATGTAACGTATCAAGCCGGTGCGTCTGAAATCTATCTTGATGGGGAACTGATTTATAAATTCGGCACAGTCGGAACGCCGAGAGAAGAAGAAAAACCGTATTGGGCGCGCAACCCGCAAGTGATTTCGTTCTCCGGCAGAACCGATCATGTCATCGCAGTCCGGTATTCCAATTTATCTTCTCCCCAGTCGATACCAATATTGGGCTTTGGACTTAGATTGACAGAACTGAACCGGGACATTAAAAGACATATCTCTCAGGCTCGCGGAATCACCACTTTTCAGATGGTGTGGACGGCAATTTCGATATTCATGATGCTGCAGCACCTGTTGTTGTTTATCTTTTATCCGCGGGCACGCGAAAACTTTTATTTTGCGATCTCGATAGGGAGCATCGGTGCTTTTGTTTTCCTTGTCTTCCAACTTGTCTTTTTAGCAACAAGTGTAACACAAATGCTATTTCTGCTTCAGTTACTTGCGTGTGTTTATGTCCTGATGTTTTTGGCAGGAATGCTATTTCTCTACACACTCTTTTATCCGAAGCTACCAAAGCTGTTTTGGTGCTTTCTTATGGGTTGGGTTATACCTATCTGCTTGCTCTTCCTTGGTGTTGATACTGCCCCAATGCTCGGAGCGACTATAGGGGAAATAGCAGTGTCTGGTACCCGAATTCCATTCGAGATAACACTCGCTGGGTCTTTACTCCTATCTCTATTAACCGTTCTCACGTTTTTAGAGATGGCGCGTGTGATTATCGTCGCTATCTTCAAGAAAAAAGATGGCGCGTGGATTTTTGGGCTTGGTTCGCTCATGCCTATTATCCTTCCGTTCATATTTGCTTTTTTCGTCTCATATACAAGATATGATGGAAACATAAGTTGGCAATTTAGTGCGCTCGCTATAACCCTCGCTCCGCTTTTTTCGATGTCGGTTTACCTTGCTCGCAATTTCTCTCGAACGAAACGAAAACTTGAGACAGAGGAGCTTGAGCGGCAACTTTTAGAGGTTGAGAACACCCGCAAAACGGAGGAGTTGGAAGAGGCACGTAAACTCCAGATGTCGATGCTACCGCAAGACCCACCACAATTGCCTAACCTTGATATCGCGTTCAAAATGCAACCCGCAACGGAAGTCGGTGGCGACTATTATGACTACAATCTTACCGAGAACGAACGGCTTACACTTGCAATCGGAGATGCCACGGGGCACGGTACAAACGCTGGACTCGTCGTTTCCGCTGTTAAAAGCCTCTTCAAGACATCGGCACCAGATGCCGACAACTTAGAAACACTTGACCGTATTTCACAAGGCATCAAGAGTATGAATCTAAAACGGTTGTACATGGCGATGACACTCATCTCATTCAACCACAATAGACTGGAGCTTGCGGGCGCAGGAATGCCGCCAGCACTCATCTACCGAGCGAACGAAAACCTCGTTGAGGAAATATTGCTTGAAGGCATGCCGTTGGGCGGGTTTATCGGAGCTGAACGAGAAGAAGCATCATTTGAGCTCCAGCCGGGCGATACGGTCCTGCTCATGAGTGACGGTCTACCAGAGATGTTAAACCCTGAAAACGAAATGTTGGACTATCCAAAAACGACGGAACTCTTTGCGGAGGTAGCGAGTCAATCCCCGCAAGCGATTATTGACCATCTCTTCAACGCTGGCATGTCATGGGCAGATGGAGAACCGCAGGCGGACGATGTGACACTTGTTGTAATGAAGGTGAAGTAGGCTTATAGGACGTTTCGTTACCTGTCAAACACGCTACTATTTTTTCTGTGAGGACTTTTAATGAGAAGGAGCTTTTTGTTATGACTACAACAATAACCCCAACTCTCAGTGAACAGCAGATCGCCGATTACCATGAGGACGGTTATCTCATTGTGCGAAACGTTTTGTCGTCTAAGGAAGCAGACGAACTCCGGCGCGTCGTCCAAAAAGAGGTAAAACGCGATGCCTATCCGTCATCGTTGACGTATCCTGAGCCAGCGAAATACACAGTGAGTGGCAACCGTCTCGCTGCACCGGGACTCACTGCTATTGCCGAACATCCGACGGTTGTTGGTGCCGTGGAATCCGCGCTCGGTCAACCCGCGCATCTGACGGCTTACGTCGCCTATCTACGCACGCCCGGTGATAAGGGTGCCGGGGCACATTGCGACTACAAACGGTGGCGACCCGTCGGTTCATCAATGAATTGGGTGTTTGCCATTATTCCACTAACCGATTTCGATGCGGCGTACGGTCCTTTTCTCGTGTCGCCCAAATCGCATAGGCTGACGCAGGTCATCGATCCAGACGCACATATCTTGGACCTCACCCGTCCGAATGCTGAGCAGCTGCCGTCCTTCATTGACCCAGAACTCAAGGCTGGGGACTTACTCGTTGTTAACGAGCATGTCTGGCATAAAGCACCTGCTGGCACCACAACTGAAGACCGATGCGGTATTTTCAATAAATATTGTGCGGTGGATGCACCCCCCGCAGCGGGGTATTATCCTTACAATCCGGCTGCATTGGATGCATTAAGCGATGAAGGCAAACGTCTCATACCAGCCTGTTTCGACAAGCCGATTACGACAACACGCCTACTCATTGAGCATCCATCTGGGCAGGAATCAAAATTCCTTCTGCGCCACGACCCTGAAAAAACGTCTTGGGAGTTACCCGGAGGCGAAGGTTGGGAAGAGGAGAAGCTCGTTGGTTGGGATGTCGGCGCACGGATCGGTTCACTACAAGAACTCACCCAAACCCAACTCGGTTTAGAGGTTTCTTGGATGTCCTATATTGAGGATATTGAAGAAGGAGATGGTATCTGTCGCATCTACGGCTTTTCGGACGACAACCTTGATCTTGATACACTCGCTGGCAAAGGCTGCGACTGGTTTACGAAATCCGAGCTGCAAAAACGTCTCGGTGGAAGTGACACTGTCTGTCACGCGATTGATACATGGCAACGGACCGATCTAAGTCGGGGCAAAGGGAAGGCGTGCAATCAAAGCCGAACCCAATTTGAATAAATTCCATCGCACCGGGTTCACCTGCTTTGCTGGCGAGGTTTTCAACCTCGCCCTACTTCCCTATTTCAAGTCGCTTCTTCTGCTCCTCAAGCATCTTCTTCTGACGCTTGACGCGCTCTGGGACTAAACGTTCTCTCGGTGCTGTCGGTTTGAAGTCCAATCGGTCTTTCCCTAACCCGTGCAGCACACTTAATTCCACTGGTGAAAAGTCATCAGGATTCTCACGATTAAAATTCATCGGCTCCGCGAGACCGACAGGTGGGTTTGTGATAAAGCGAGCGCGACCGGAAGGGTTCTGTGATGCGGCGTGCAAGATAAACGGATGCAGCAGCACAACATCGCCTGCGTTCCCTGTGATTTCTACAAAGTCCTTACACTTCCCAATCAACTGACCAAACCCTCCGGGCGGCAACCCTTCTGGGTGTTCATACAACCGTTGTGCGACATGCTGGACCGAATCGCACGCCACGAACGTGCCACCACTCTTAGGATAGATGTCTGACCAGACGACAATAGAAAGCAATCCCTGTTCTGGACTGTCCAGAAAGTGTCGGAAGAAATCGCCATCTTTGTGCCAACCGCTGACTTCTGGAGAAGGCGGTTGCCAAGGTGTGTCCGCGCCTAACGCAAAGTTAATAATAAAGCCATCACTCCAACCCGGTTTTGAATTGGTACCCCACAGATTGATAATCCTGTCTTCACCGCCGAGCAGATCACAGATAGCATCCCACGCCCTTGGTGCAACATCCTCAATCAGCACCCGATTCATAGAAGGCAAGTGAATGCGTGGTTCCTTCCAAGTTGTCGGATCATCTGGATCATAACCAAGTCGCTTGAAGGCGAATGATCGCCACTCTTCTGCCAATTCTCGTGGAAAGCAATCTTTCAGGATAATGTGCCCTTTTTCAATAAAATGGTTAACATCTGATTCAGTCAATGTTTTGTAGATTTTCGCCATTTGTTTCCTCTTTACTGTACGCTTTCCAATAATGTTTCTGCAAGTTTTGTCGCGAATTCGTCGTCGTTAATGTGAGCGTCCATCTCAATAACCGTGACATTATCCTCGATGTGTCCCTTCAGATTTTCGATCCATGCGGTTCGTGCTTCGGGAGAGTCAAAGGGCTGCCCTGTCTTATCGATCGCCGATACACCTTGTGTCGGAATGATGACCGTAGTGGGTCCCTGTGCTTCGTTGAGTTTACGCGCTATGATGCGTCCGAGTTCAGCGGTTTCTTCAGCAGTTGTCCGCATCAATGTCACAGTCGGATTGTGCTGATAGAACAATCGGTCACTGAATTGCTCTGGTACTGTGTCGGGAGGCCCGAAATTCACCATGTCCAATGCGCCTGGAGCGACAACTTGCGGTAACCCAGATTTTCCTGCGGCTTCCAATCGGTCGGGACCAGCACTTAGAATTCCACCGACCAATTCATCAGCAAGCTCCGTTGTCGTCACGTCTAATACCCCAGCGAGAAAACCACCTTTAACCAGATCCTCCATCGCTTGCCCGCCTGTACCAGTTGCGTGAAACACGAGTACTTCATAGCCAGCAGCTTCAAGGATTTCCCGTGCTTTTGTGACACATGGGGTCGTCACGCCGAACATCGTCGCCGCGATTAAAGGCTTATCCGCTGTCGCTGCTGGTACTTCCGCATTCACCATCCCGACAATAGCACCCGCTGCGTTAGCAAGAATTTGTCGTGATAGGCGGTTGATACCGGCGATGTCCACGACAGAATACATCATGCTTATGTCTTTCGATTGAACATACGGGCTTGTATCGCCTGATGCCAAGGTTGACACCATAATTTTCGGAACACCCACTGGTACTGCCTGCATCGCTGTTGTGCCGATGGTCGTGCCAGCGGAGCCGCCGAGTGAAATTATCCCATCAATCTCGCCTGCTGCGTGTTTCTCCGCAACGAGTGCTGCAGCACCCTCTGCCATCACAGCGACGCTGTTGCCCCGGTCACCTTCATCTCTCAAAGCCTGTAGAGATGAACCTCCTGCCTGTGCGACTTCATCTGCAGAGACATCCGGCGTTAATTGTGATTCGCCTAATATGCCTGTATTGATAACACACGTTGAGACGTCTGCTGATTCTATCTGCGCTTTGATGAACGAGAATTCCACGCCTTTCGTATCCATTGTTCCAACAATACAAACTGTTTTCGCCATCCCCAATTCCTCCACTATCTCATAATTTAGGACTTGTTCTAATTAATTTTCTGTTATACCATTTCTGATTGAAATTGTAGCATAAACTTTTAGTTTGTGTTTCCGTTGTAGCATAGACTGTTAGTCTGAGCACTCAGGTGCGGTTAATGCGATATAAACTTTTAGAAATGGTATTAGATGAGGTTTCTGATCTTGCCTTGACTCAGGTTTCACGTTATTATATGGCGCACCGTAAAGTCTGTCAAGAGAATTTTGCTTAAACGGTTGACACAATTCGGAGGTTGTGATACACTTAAAAAAACATCCGACACGAGTGATATGGACAAAATTCCTTGCTATATCAGGTTAGGCGTGTATGCGCGGATTGCGGAGGAAATGTGTGAAATCAATTCATTCTAAACAGGCAGGATTAACATCAATACAGGTCTTAGTTGTCGTTATTGTCCTCGGAATTATTGCGGCGGTGCTTTTGGCACCTCGATTGCTTGGACAAGCAGGGCGCGCTTTACAAGCGCAAGCCGCTGAAGATATTGAAACGCTCGGCATTGCTCTCGATAGATACGCCAAGGATAATGGCGATTATCCATCAACTGAACAAGGCTTGAAAGCACTCTGGGAAAAACCTGAAGCACCGCCAAGTCCTATATACTGGCTTGGACCCTACATTCAAATCCCGGTTACGGAGGACCCGTGGGGGAATCCTTACGTCTATGTCCGCCCCGGGACCCACGACCGATACGGGTACGATCTCATCTCTTTCGGCAGTGATGGCGTTGAAGGCGGAACGGGTGAAGCAGAAGATGTCGTTAGTTGGATTCGGCGTGATGAATAATTCAGAAGAATGATAGTTAGCAGTCGTCAGTCAAGAAAGGACTTTGCTAAACGAAAATCTCTTAGTTGAAGACTGATAACCGATGACTGAAAACTATTCCGCGGAGGCACTTAATGAAAATTACCCAAATTGACGTTATAAAGGTGAGAGTGCCGTATCATGAAGGCATTTATGAACTCATGACACGCCGCAATCTTTACCAAATCGACTACGTTTACAAGGTTCACACCGATGTCGGACTCGTTGGAATTGGTGATGGTGCGTTTCAAGCGGATGATGTCACGCAACGGTACATCGGTAGAAACCCCTTTGAGTTTATGAACGGTTGGGCACCGACACCGCTACAACAGGCTTTTTACGACATCATGGGTAAGGCACTCGGCGTGCCGGTACATCAACTTTTAGGTGAGAAAGTTCACGACAAAACATCGTTCGGCTACTGGTCTATTGATATGACACCGGAGGAGTGGGCGGCAGAAGCACAACACGCTTATGCCCTCGGTTATCGGCTCCACAAAATCAAAGCCCGTCCGTGGTTTGAAGTCTTTGAACAGGTGGAGGCGATTGCTTCTGTTGTCCCGGATGATTATCAGCTCCGTGTCGATGCAAATGACTCATTTGAGACCCCCGAACGGACGCTTGAAGTTATACGTCAACTTCAAGATCACAATATAGAATCGTTTGAAACACCGATTCCGCAGGCGGATATTGCTGGATACCAAGAAATCAAGCAGCACACTGATGCCCCTATAACAATTCACTTCGGTAACCCAGATCCGATTGAGGCAATTCGGGCAAAAATGAACGATTCTTTTATTATTGCTTACCCTGACTCACGCGCTGCAAACGCTATACGGGAAGCGACTATCTCAAACGCTGCACATCTTCCTGTCTGGATACAGATTGTCGGACTTGGTATTACGACTGCCTATGTCATGCATCTTGCTGCAGTGATGCCAAATGCGACCATGCCTGCGATTACGCTTAATGCATTGCGTGCTTTTGATCTTGTCGCGCCTTCCACGATTCCGCTTGTTGACGGATGTGCAACTATTCCAGATAAACCGGGGTTAGGGGTTGAATTAGATGAGAACGCGCTTGACAATTGTCGTGTCTAAAGGAGGAATACGATGAAGGTATTTACCATCTGCCGAATGCTGGTTTTTACAGGACTGATTCTTACGATCGGATTCGGTGTTCCCGCACACGCTGCAAAACTCGGATTGGCGAGTGCTTGGCTCTTTGAGGATGGTGGCGGAAAGGTCGTCAAAGATGTCGTCAGCGGGCACGACGGTGAGATTAAAGGTTCCCTTGAATGGGTAAAGGACGGCAAGTTCGGCGGTGCATTGAAATTCCCCGGTAAGGGTGATAGTTACGTCCGTGTTGATCACGACGACGTTTTCAATTCTGATCCTTATTCCTTTGTCGCATGGGTGAAGTTGGAAAACGCCTCGTGGCAATATGTTGTCTGGCGGAACGGGGATGTCTGGCCCGAACCCGAAAATGTCCGCCATCTTGATATATGGATTCACACTGACGACTATCCGGTCTTTATGTGGCACGTCAAGGGAAACGTCGGGCGGATTGACGGTAAAACCATCATTGCTGATGGTAAATGGCACCACATTGCCAAAATCTATGATGGCAAAAATGTTCAGATGTACGTTGATGGAAAAGTAGATGGCGAAAAACCGAGCGGTGGGACGCTGGATACGAGTAAATCCCCTATCTGGATAGGGGCACGCCCCGGCAATGTTGCTGCAACTGGACTTTTTGACGAAGTCGGCTTCTTCACGGAAGCACTCTCTAAAGATGAACTCAATGATGTCATGGATAGCGGATTAGCTGGCTATGCAGCTGTGGATGCAGCTGGAAAAGCGACAACAACTTGGGCTTTGCTAAAAACTCAAAAATAGCAGGCACACCATTTGTAGGGGTTTTGCTTGGGTGTTTCCCCTATGTCTTGTGCTTGTCCACATAAAAACGAGAAATGGAGAAAGTGTATCATGCAAATGCACGTGGGTGGAGAATGGATTGATAAATCCAATAAAATTGACGTACTGAGTCCCTTTGATGGTTCGGTTGTTGATACCGTCCCCAGAGGAGACGCAAACGACGTTGAAACTGCTATTCAGACCGCAGAACGCGGCGCGAAAATTATGACAGGGTTGACCGGCTATGAACGCTATGAAATCCTACGCAAAGTTGCGGACTTGATGGTGGAGAAGGCTGATGAACTCGCCGAGGTTATCACCCGCGAAGAGGGGAAAATCCTCGCCGAGGCGACCATTGAAGCGACTCGCGCTTCGGAAATTATCGCACTCTCCGCAGAGGAAGCAAAACGGGTAACCGGCGAAACGATTCCCCTTGAAGGCGCGCCCGGGGTCAAAGATAAACTCGGCTTTACCGTTCGTGTGCCGTGTGGCATTGTTGCTGGTATTAGTCCCTTCAACTTTCCGTTACACCTTGTCTGCCACAAAGCCGGTCCTGCAATCGCAGGTGGAAACGCTATTATCATCAAACCCGCGACGGACACACCGCTCTCGGCGTTAAAACTCGTTGAACTCTTTTTGGAGGCTGGCACACCCCCCGAAGCGATTCAGTGTGTGACAGGACCCGGCGGCGAAATCGGTGATACACTCTGTGCGGATCGACGCGTCCGGAAAATTACCTTTACTGGCAGCCGTGATGTCGGCGAACACATCTGTAAGGTAGCAGGATTGAAGCGTGTCACAATGGAACTCGGCTCGAATTCGCCGCTTATCGTGATGCCTGATGCCGACCCTGAAAAGGTCGCGCGTGCAGCGGCAGCGTCCGGTTATTCCAATGCCGGACAGGTCTGTATCTCAACGCAGCGCGTCATCGCACACGAGAAAATCTATGGAGATTTCTTGGATGCGTTCCAAGCCGAAGTCGCCGAAATCAGCACCGGCGATCCACTCGTAGAAGGAACACGCATGGGACCGATGATCCGAGAGGGTGATGCGACCCGTGTTGCCGAATGGATCCAAGAAGCCGTTTCGGATGGCGCGGAACTCCTCACCGGTGGAGATAAGCAGGATCAGTTCGTTACGCCTGCCATCCTTGCCAACGTCAAGCCAGAGATGAAAATTTCCTGCGACGAGGTCTTCGGACCGGCTGTCGGTGTAACGCGAGTCAACGACATCGACGAGGCGATCACTCTTGCCAACGATACGAACTATGGACTAAGTGCCGCAATCTTCACACAGAACGTCGATTGGGCGATGAAGTTCGTCCGAGAAGTTGAATCTGGCAATCTGATGGTGAACTGGGGTACACAGTGGCGTGCGGATCTGATGCCGTACGGCGGTGTCAAAGAGAGCGGTATGGGAAAAGAAGGTCCAAAATACGCTATTGAAGAGATGACCGAATTGAAGATGGCAATCTTCCATTTGGATAGCTAATCACGAACATTGGATAAATATAAACCCGCTGTTGACATGAATCAGCAGCGGGTTTTTTAGTTTTCTTGTAGCACAAATTACCAGTTTGTATCCGAAACTTATTCTTCCTCTTCCTGTTTCGACTCAGCGATGACTTTCTGGGCAACATCGTCAGGTGTGATGTCGTAGTGCGAGAATTCCATCGTGAAGTTGCCACGAGCACTCGTCATCGACTTGAGATCGATAGAATACCGGAGCATCTCCGAAAGTGGGATATTTGCCTGGATTACCTGCTTTCTCCCTATTTGTTCGACACCCATCACTTGTCCGCGTCGTCCGTTCAAGTCCCCGATAATATTCCCCATAAACTGTTCTGGAACTGTGATCGCAACGTTCATGATCGGTTCAAGTAGACAGGCATCGGCTTGTTCAGCAGCGGCGGCAAAAGCGATAGAACCTGCGATTTGGAACGCCATATCCGAAGAATCGACAGGGTGGTATTTACCGTCATGGAGGTCGATTTGGATATCAACAACAGGGAAACCGGCAAGTAAACCCCTGTCCATTCTCTCACGGATGCCTTTTTCCACCGCTGGGATATAGTTGCGCGGAATCGCGCCACCGACGATGTTATTGACAAACTCAAATCCTTCACCGCGTTGCAAGGGGGCGAGATTAATCGTGACATCACCGAATTGTCCTCTTCCACCGGATTGGCGTTTGTGTCTGCCTTGGATATCCCGAACACTTCGACGAATCGTTTCCCGATACGGCACCTTCGGCGGTGAAGTATCTGTTTCTACACCAAATTTGTCTGACATCCGTTCCCGATTGACGGTGATGTGCAGATCTCCAAGTCCAGAAACGAGTAATTGCTTCGTGACTTCGTTCCGTTCAATCCTAAATACAGGATCTTCTTCGGACATGCGTGTGAGCGATGTCATCAACTTTTCATCATCACCTTCACGCGTCGGGCTAATCGCATAAGAGATGACAGAATTCGGGAACTCAATGCCTGGGAGCTGAATAGGCGTATCCCGATCACAAAGCGTATCTCCTGTCTGGGTTGCTGCAAGTTTCGTGAGCGCGCCAATGTCTCCTGCTTCTACTTGTGGTGTACTAATTGCGTCCTTACCGTTCATGAACGCCGTTTTTCCGAGGCGTTCAATCTGTCCCCGTGTTGAATTGCTGACTTGGGAATCCCCTTCCAAAATACCGGAATAAACGCGGAAGAAGCTCAATTGCCCCGCGAACGGGTCAGCAATCGTTTTGAATACAACGGCGGACATCGATGCATCTGTTGACGGTTTCCGGCTTTCCTCTTCGTTCTCCGCTGCTATAACTGGCCCGACATCGACGGGAGATGGGCATCCAGTCAGCAGTGTATCCATCAGTTGTTGCACGCCAATATTATTCAGGGCAGCACCGCAAAGCACAGGGGTAAACTGATTCTCGAAAATTCCGAGTTGCAATCCATTCTGAATCTCTTCGTCGGATAGTTCGCCTTCAAAAAATTTCTCAATAAGTTCATCATCACTTTCTGCAGCGACTTCAACGAGTGCCTCACGGGTTTCTTCAACCTGTGTCTCTAAGTCTGCTGGTATTTCGGCTTTCGCGGCGCGTTTGCTGCCATCCGGTTGCAGATAAGCCGCCATTTGTATAACATCGACAATACCGGAAAACTGATCTTCTTTTCCGATCGGGAGTTGAATAGGGACAGCCCGTGTCTCTAAGATATCTTCAACGCTCGTAAGTGCGTTTTCAAAGCTTGCGTTCTCTTTATCCATTTTATTGATAAAGATGAGGCGTGGCAGTTCATATTTGTCCGCGACCTCCCATACTTTTTCAGTGCCGCCTTCGACACCAGTTGTCGCATCGACGACGACAACAACAGCGTCAACGACTCGGAGGACGCTGTGGAGGTCTCCGTAGAAGTCTTCTGCGCCCGGGGTATCAATCAGATTTAGTTTGTGTCCTTCCCATTCTGCGATACAGACTGAACAGTTGAGGGTCGTTTTACGTTCTATTTCGTCAGCGGCATAGTCGGCTACAGAATTTCCGCTATCAACAGCCCCCATGCGCTCAATGGCACCACCATTATAAAGCATCGCTTCAACGAGTGATGTCTTACCTGCTCCTGAATGCGCTATAATTGCAATGTTACGGATCTGGTCTGTCCTGTATTGTTTCATACGTCCTAAAATTTCTCCTTTTACTATTAACCACACGGAATAGAGCGAACTATGCCGTTTGAAATTAAATCCTAACACCTTGAAACAAAAATGTCAAGAAAATATTTATGCTGCCTTCTGGATTGGTATCTTCTTTTTCTGATGCTGATGGGTGATGTCGAATGGCAAAGTCCATCCATGGGATAGACAGCCACGTTTTCCGCTGCTATGGTGGGGTAGACAACGCAATGCCGATAGTAAGTATACTGTCGGTGACAACATCTTCAATATTTGAACCATCGAGATTGGCACGCTGAACCTTATATCTATGTGGAGTTGTCCAATATATTTTTCCACCCGAAATGTCTAAGGCAATACTGATCGGACTATTCGCATAATATATTTTCAGACCTAAGATATCTAACGGAATATTTATGGCAGTACCGATAAGTTTACCATATCTAACAAAGAGAGTCTTTCGATTTGAACCATCAAGATTTGCACATTGAATTTTACCACTGAACTCATCTGCCCAATAAATTTTATTTCCATCCAAGTCCAGAGCGATACCGTTTGGACCCAGCAAACCCGTGATAATGTCTTCAACCTCTGAACCATTGAGATTCGCACGTTGAATCTTACCGGCACCAAGGTCTGCCCAGTACATTTTCCCACTGTGAATGTCCAAGGTGATGCCACGTGGACTTTTCAAACCAGTGATGATGTCTTCAACGTCTGAACCGTCAAGGTTGGCGCGTTGAATCTTATTCGTCGGAGCATTCCAGACGGTCCAGTACATCTTATTTCCATCAACATCCAGTGCAATGCCTTCCTTTATTCCTTTACTGGACGGAACAAGTTCCTCAACGTTTGAGCCGTCCAAATTGGCATGTTGAATCTTACAGCCGCTCGTCCAGTACATCTGACCGCCAGAAATGTCTAACGCTATACCAATCGGAGAACATACGTCAGTAAAGAGGTTTTCAACGTCTGAGCTGTCGGAGCGAATGCGCCGAATTCTACCTGATCTGTTTGTCCAATAGATTAGGACATCTTCGGTTTCGACTTCCTGCTCAATAGATGGTTCTGCAGATAATATGTCTTGGGACATTTTCTGGGCTTCTTTGTAACCGACGAAAAAAATGACATATCCAATTCCAATTAAAACGATAGCAAGTATTGCTTTTTTTCCCATAATTCGTTACTCTTTTGATAATTACTATGTCTTAAGTTAGCACCGCGATAAAATACGGATCAAATCAAAAACCGCATAAACGGACATAGAATCAGTATATTTAATTCTATATATTATGTGTTACTGTGGTCGAATTATACTTTGTTTCTACTTAGAGGTCAACTTGATAGGGCATTTGGGCGGAGCTATTCAGTAAATTGTCCCTGCCGGAGAACTGTATGCTTTTGAACTAAATTGAGGAGAGGGTTGACAGATTACACACTGTTGTGTAAAATAATTAGACTTTAGAGCAGTTGATGGGTTTCCAAAATTTACTGTGAAACTCGTAAGAAAACCGATCGAAAAATTTCGTGTTTAGAACACCTATAAGGAGAAAATCTCATGAGGAAACTAAATCTTCAGTGCCTCTGTATATGCGTCTGTTTCGTTTTCATATTAGCGATACATCCAGCATCAGCGATTCGTTACGAGTTTGATAGCGACAAAGAGATTGCAGATTGGGAACTCGGACCACAGGCAACTGCAAAGGTGAAAGACGGTATGCTTGAACTTACTGTTGCCGGTGGACAGAACTCAGGCATTTATTTTGGTGAGGACAACTGGACCGATTACCGGATGGAGGTCAAAGCCCGAAAAGCTGCCGGTCCCTATTTCCATCTGTTTGTTCGGACACAGGAACCGACACAGGATTTCTATTTCATGGAAATCAGTTATAACTCGCATACAACTTCGGTTTTCATGTTTAGCGGTGGAGCCGCAAATGAGATTACCGGTGGTCCGCGCCCGAAACGTCCGGATTCAAAGGACACGAAAGGTGGCGATGCGTATACTATAGTCTTTGAAGTGGAAGGGGAAAACCTTAAAACCTACATTGATGGGAAATTAATGGTTGAAACTCAGGATAAGACTTACGATGAAGGACGTCCCGGCTTAGGCGGCAGAGATTCGACCGTTCTGTACGAGTACGTTGAAATTAACGGTGAAGGCATCCCGCCAACGGCAGTTGAACCTGCTGACAAATTAGCTACGCTGTGGGGTGAATTGAAAAGTAAATAAAGGTGAGGCGGGTCCACGTACCCGCCTACAACGTATAGTCGGTTGAACCGACCGGTAAATTAACAAGAACTTGGGGAAAACTGAAATCCCCATAGTAAGCAGCATAGGACCGAGACAAAGTGTCCTGTATCTGTAAAGCAAACGGGAATTCAGATCCTGATTTCCCTATAATCATAGATTAGAAATTGGAGGAAAGCGTGGAGGTGTTGCCACGGATTAGCATGTCTGGACGATACTTTCACGGCGAATAAAGATGAGACAATTAGCATATTTTTTCATAGCTGCAGTATTTTTGATGAGTTGTGTGGTCGTACACGCAGCGGATCCAGAAAAAGATTTACTTATCTATTTGCCGTTTGATGAAGGACAAGGTAACAAGGCGAAAGATGTTGGGCCTAATGGATTCGTTGGTGATATAAAGAACGCAAAATGGGTGGAGGGTGTCTCAGGTCAGGCACTCCATTTTAAGAGTGGAAGTGTCAACTTCGATCCACTCAAAATTGATCAACCCAAGGAAATGACGATTGAGTTTTGGTTCAAACCGGACGAGAAAATTGAGGGAGGTGGCCGGATTGATCTGCTCTATCGTTTAAATGGTGGCGGACGGCCTCACATTACGTTTAACCGGGGCGGTGTGTTATTCGGGTTCTACTTTGCGACGCAAGGCGTAGAATTACCGATACACACGAATTATGACGCGTTTGAACCTGAATGGTACTACTTCGTCGGGTCACAGAGCAAACAGATAGCGTGGATGTATATCGACGGGGAACTTGATAACGAGGCAAAAGCCGGTGGAGATGCACGCATGGATTTCGGGACCGAGGGGATGTGCATCGCAGCGAGTCAGGGCAACAGCAATTTCTTCAACGGTATCATTGATGAATTTAAGATGTGGAGTGTCGCGTTAACTGCCGAAGAGGTCAAAGCCAATATGGAAAAAACACTCGCTGTTGATGCCGGTGGGAAATTAACGACGACATGGGGCAAACTTAAGTCTGAAAAATAGTTTTCAGTTGTTAGTAAGGTTTTTCTACGAAAAACCTTACAGTTGGTTCTCCTTGCAGTGAGAGAAAGGGACTTTAGGACTATCAAAAATCTTTTGTAACTGATAACTATTCTACCGTATCATTGAGATGTGGAGCGGGCGGCTTGCTGAGCGTCCGTCCGCATCCACACATGTTAATATATGTTGCCCTTTGACAGGTGTGAGCCAGTATTCTTCTCCTGCCTTCCCCTTGAAAATTAACTCACCATCCAGAAACCAGAACAAATTCTGTGTTCGGTTGGAAACCGAAGCCGACAGTTGAATTTTTTGATTGTCCAGCGGCACGCCTGTCCGAATGTAATAGGTAGTGTTGTCTGCTGGAGATAGAATAATAGGGGCATTCCCTGCGATTGGACCGGTACACAACGGATTATGTTCTGGCAGAACCGGCACGGCAAATCCATTTTTTGTTAACCAAGTCGCGGCCTCAGCGGGCCACTCTTCAAATATTTGGGGGTGTGCGTTATCTGTCGAAAAATTTCGACAGTGAGAACAGAGACTATGTCCTGTAGTTTCATCGACATAGATACGTTTGTGAATTGCACAGGTTGCTACAGGTGAGATACCGGGGATATATACATCGCTCTTATGGGTAGGGCAGTGTGGTGAAACCGGTGCACCACTGAGCGCACAGACCTTCCGTGTTTTCAATTGTTCCGGTTTGATGAACCATCGGTGTGTGTCCTGTCCTGTTAGCGCACTAAAGAGCGCGAATAGAATGGGGGTCGCAGTGTCTGTCCCGCTCAGCATCGGAGCCCCTCTTCCGTCAAAGTTCCCAAGCCACACGCCAATCGTTAATGTCGGTGAGTACCCGATACACCACGCATCTCGGTGCCCGTAAGAAGTACCAGTTTTCCATGCGATCTTTGGTAGGTTTATTGTGCTTTCAAAAACTTCTAAACTTTTTACTGCGTTCGCGGGTCGTTGTGAAGTTGTGAGCATCTCGGTTATGATGAAACTTGTCTCTGCCCGGAGTAAACGTTGTGAATAGCCTTTAGCCTTCAGCCATCGGCTTTCAGCAAGGGGGTTTTCTGACTGTTGACTGCTGACCGCTGACTGCTGACCGCTGACTACTATTTGGTAAGGTTTAAATTCTCCCATATTTGCCAACCCTGCGTAGAGTGTTGTCAACTCAAGCAAATTCACTTCACATCCACCAAGAACCATAGAGAGTCCGTACTTTCTGTCGGGTGCGAGCGTGGAAATGCCAGCCTGTTTGAGGAAGGTGGGCAGTGTGATATTCTTCAGACGTGCATTCAGGTTAACGGCGGGGACATTGAGAGAGCGTGCCAGTGCTTGACGGGCGGTAACGTAGCCGTTATATTTTCCATCGTAATTCACGGGTTCATATCCGGCGTAGCTGACAGGTACATCGAATAACAGTGTTTCTGGCGTAATCAAACCCTGTTCCATTGCAAGCGCGTAGACAAAAGGTTTGAGTGCAGAACCGGGAGAGCGAGACGCGAGCGTCCCATTTATCTGTCCCGACGCGCGCTGGTCGAAAAAATCGTGGGAACCCACCATTGCTAAAACTTCACGACTTTGTGTATCCATAACAACAATCGCACCTGTGCCAGCACTATGAGACCCCTGAAGGCTTGGTTTCCCCAGATATTCACGAAGAATACGTACGGCAGTTTCCTGAACCTTCATATCTATTGTCGTGTATATCCTACCGTCTGTTGTAGGTGCTGCATCTTTAACCAACATACGTGAGAGATGAGGTGCTTTAAATGGGAGTGGATAACGTGTTTTAGGGATCGGCTCCTGTGATGCCTCTTGCCACTGCTGTTTGGAGATTTGTCCACGTGCAAGGAGACGATTCAGCACCTTTTCACGCGCCTTTCTTGCATTTTCTGGAAATCTATCTGGACGCAGACGTTCTGGTGCGTTCGGGATAGCAGCGAGGAGTGCGGCTTCGCCGAGACTAAGCGCATGTTGCGGTTTGTTGAAGTAAAATCGAGATGCCGCTGCCGTTCCAACGATGTTCCCGCCGTAGGGGAGCATGTTGAAATAAAAAGTTAAAATCTCAGATTTAGAATAGGTATGTTCAAGTTGGAGGGCGCGAAACGCCTCGATAAGTTTGTTTGAAATATTTCGGGCTTTGGGTTCCATCAGTCGAGCGAGCTGCATGGTAATGGTTGAACCGCCGCGCACCACCTCACCTGCTTTGAGATTGTCATAGAGGGCGGTTGCAATGGACACTGGGTTGATACCGTAATGGTAGTAAAACCATCTGTCTTCTGATGTTAGTATTGCTTGGTGCAATAACAGGGAATGGCTCTCGGCTCTCGGCTCTCGGAAGCCTTCGGAAGAACGGTTCGTGGCTGTTTCACTAACTGCTGATGGCTGATGGCTGACGGCTATTCGCCACATGCCATCGTCCGCTAAAAATGCTCGGAGCCACTGTCCGTTTCTGTCCAATACAATCGGAGATGGTGGTGGATGCAGACGTGTTTTGGGCAGCGGGAAACACCAGTTTGCGAGCATGAAGAGGGCGATGATAAAGAGTGGGGGTAGCAGCCAAAATAACTTCTTGGTGTGTCGCCGGACGTGATTTTTTAAAGGGGATAAAATTCTGTGTGCTAACATTTCTCGGTCTACAAGGATTTTCAGTTTTCAGTTATCGGTTATCAGTTAAATGTGTGGTAGGTAAAAACGTTTTACCGCCACAGGTGAGTAACTGACAACCGATGACCGATGACTGATAACTATTCTTCTGAAACCACTTCAATACGCATGCTACCTTTTACGGCAGATTTTGTTGTATCGTACATCGCCTCAGCGACAATAGGAGGTAGCGTAAATTCACCTTGTGTAACAGCGCGTAGTGCATAATAGAATTTGCGTTCGCGTTGCCGTGGGAACGTCCCGAAGAAAATAAGCCGATCATCGCGAATATCAAGATAGTCCGGTTTAAAGTCTTGTGCTTTCAACCACGGAATGCCCGCCCGGGACTCCAGCCGCGGGTTCTCAATCTCAAAGCCTGTGGGCAACATATCTACGATAACGACGTTTTCAAGGTTGGCGGTTAGTGCTTTGACGGTTATCTCCGCGACGATTAAATCGCCGTGTGCAAATGTGCCGGTGAGGCCTTCTCCATCTTTGTTGAAATAGCGGCGGCTCACCTGTAACTCGCGTTCATATTCCTCAATAAAGGAGTCGCGTTGAATACCGAATGCACTCCAGTAATAGTAGCAACTGCCTTCGCCTTCAATAGAGAGCTGAATGCGCGTTCCGTCCCATGCTTCATCGGTGTAGCGCGTCTCCGTTGCATCAAAATCCTCGAAGTGTTCGCCGTTAAGTTTCAGGGTACCGGTGTAATTTCGATCCATCTGCTTCTTCAAAATCTTGCCTAATGCGAGGAAAGCGAAAGCGTTCTCCTGTGTTGTTGCCCAGCGATTGCCTGCCGATGCCGCCTCACTCAAGTTTTTGACAAGCATCGGAACTGATGGATGGTTTGCGTTGACTTCAGCAAGCACATCCAGCATGATGGCTTGGGCGCGAATAGGTGAGTCAAACGTTCCACCTGTTTCCCGTTGTCCTGTTCCTTTACCATTACCATTAACAGGCAGTGATACCGACACCGGAAGCATTGACAGGGCGGTTTCCAGTTCGCCGCTGAGAGCAAATGCTCCTGCGAGTTGGAAGTGGCTGTAATCGCTGAGTCCGCTCAAGCCTCTATTTTTCAAATAGTGCATCGTCCCTCGGTCCGGGTGTCCGGCAGCAGCTAAGACATAAACTGCGTAGGTCGCCAGCGAAATCTCTCTCCTTATCTTTTTTTCTTCGTTTTCGTTTTCCATGTTTGGTGAAAATTTCGCTTGTGCTCTCAAACCTTCCAGCATCGCGTCGTAAACTCGATCTGCGACCTCATAGCCGGCTTTCCGTGCCTCTACGAGGAAGTGGGACGCATAGATACTGCTCCATGAATTGACGTAAGTACCACCGGGCCAGTAGGTAAAACGATTGTTTGATTTCAACATACTTTCGATTTTTGTGATACCCGACATGATATAATAGTCCGCTGCATCTTCTGCAGCCAGCATCGGCTCGACACTTCGTGCTAAGTCACTGAAGTAGAGTAGTGGGAAAATCTTGCTGGTTGTCTGTTCCAAACATCCGTATGGATAGCGGACAAGGTAGCGGAGGCTGTCCGCAAACCTGATATTTGGGAACGGTGATAGCGTCAGACTGAACTCTGACGAATCTGGTATCAAATTCGCAGGCAAAATGAAATCCACAGGTTCACCGGCGCGCACCACCCCCTGTCCTGTTTTTGTAACAGGTGGGGCGACAGAGCGCAGTGGAATTTTTACCTCCAGTTGTGTCGTCTCGGTATTACCGAGCGCGGAGAGATTAAAATCGGCTTTTCCTATGGCATCGTGAACGAGAATATCAAAAAAGACCTGTGCTTCTGCCCCCGCCTCAACTTTCTTATCTATGCTGAGAGAGTTTTCAGTTTCCAGTTGTTGGTTTTCAGTTAAAGAGTTTCTTGTGGTTGCCAGAGAATCCTCTTTAACTGAAGACTGAGGCATGAGGCCTGAGGACTCTGAACTTGCTGAAAGGAGTTGCACATCGCCTGCCGCTTGTAATTGTACCTTAAATTCTCCATCTTCGCCTGTGCCGTTGAAAAGGGTGACGGGGATGCGAATCTTGTCACCACCTGCGAGAAATCGGGGGAATGTAGGGGTTAAGACAATAGGTTCGCGGACGGTCAAATATGCTTCCGATGCCCCGTAATCTCCACCGGTGAATGCGACTGCCATTAGCCTCAACGTTCCGTTAAACTGCGGAATTTTGAATTGAACAGTGCCGCGTCCGTTTCCATCCGTTCTCACAAAGCCTGACCAGAGCGAAACCGGCTTCACCCGTCGGATACTGCCAGTACTCAACCGTTTCCGCCGTCCCGCCCGAAGCATCGCGTCTTCATCTCCACCTGTACTCGAATTGTCGGTGACAGCTGCGATTTCAGGCAGAATACCGCTATACAGGTCAAAGGAGCGCGTCTTAAGACCGCGCTGTCGATAGAAGTAATCATGTGGGTTAGGCGTTCTGAAGTCCGTTAGCGCGAGAATCCCTTCATCAACAGCTGCAATACAGACATCGTATTTTTGCCAAGAACGTCTACCGTGAACTTGAAACGCTATGGTTATCTCGCTGTTTGGTCGGACTGTTACCTCGTTATTTTCAGACTCGGAGACCTGCAAACTGCCATCCGCTGACGTAGTGTCTCTGCTTGGATTGAAAAGCGGGATCTTCTTTTTTCTACCGGTATCATCTGTTTGCTCAAGCGACATCTCTACAGAGAGCCGTCTCCGCGTTTCATCTATTTTCAATGGAATTACGCCAAACGCGCGCGCGGGGAGAGGGGACTGCTCACCATTCACAGCTGCTTCCGTTGGGATGGAACGGGTCAGCGTTGCAGAAAGGTACACATTCGGTCTATAGGCATACCGGACCGGAATTGATAGAGTTGCGGTATTGTTTTTCATTACTACTGTCCGGTGACTTAACACTTTTTCTCGCTCGACAGTAAGCAAGAGTGTACCAGGGAAAGGTGCCTTAATGGACAGTTTCGCTGTTTGCTCCGGACGGTAGGCAGGTTTATCCAGCGTTAGGTCTAACCGAGTAGGATGCTCCATAGAGACAGGGGTACGCCCCCATCCACTGACATAAAACTTCAATTCTGCTGTTGCTGTTGAGGCGATGTCTTCGATACGAACGCGGTATTCGCCATAGTCTGAGGGTGTTAACGTCACCGTTTGCATTTCCTCCGCTGAAGTTAACATCTGTGTTTCCACTTCTGTCATCTGCGGTTCAGAGACGTACTTGTAACGTCCCGAAGTGTTCTGCCGAAGTATTGTGTTCCAATGGACCTTGTGTAAACTGAGTTTTAAAGCACGTCCCGGCGCGGCTGCCATTGCATCGTTGATAGCAATGTAATCGAAACGAAGCGGTTTGTTAATTTTTACATCTCCCGTCGTTGTCTGTCGGAGTCCAACATAATGCGAGTATGGATGGATAAGAACTCTGTGGGAGGCGGTGACCGCTCTGCCCCCAACTTCGCTGACGATTGCTGTCAGAATCCCATTTAGCAGAGAAGGAGCTTTCAACGTTGCCGGAATCGTAAATTGGTAGTGCGCCTTACCTGCTGTGTCGGTTTTGGCTTCTCCCAACTCAATTCTCTGTTTCTCAAAATTTGAACCGGTATTTCCGAAGACGAACGAACTCCATTTTTTTCCAGCTGTGTCTTGTAGGATGCTGTCTGTTAGGAACGGGACTCCTTCTAAATCGCATGAAACTTGCACCTTCCGTCCTACAGCTGGAGGACCGAACAGATTGATGGCAGTGACTTCAATGTCAAGTTCATCTCCGAGTTTATAGGCGGCTTTATCCGCTGTTACAGAAACTTTCATTCGATCGGGCATAAATTCTTCAACCTGAAATTGAGCACTTCCAACGACCCGATCAGCGATCCGCATTTTAGCAATATAGCTGCCGGTCAAGGCATAATCAGGAATGAGAATTTGCACATCGCAGGCACCACTTTTGTTTGTTTGCTGTCTTAACTCTCGCAAGGTTCTGCCATCGGGGGAGATAACTTCAATTCGCGTAGGCAGCGGTTGTGGCGTTTTATGCTTCGGTCCTCGGACAATGCCAGCGAGTTGAACAGTTTCACCGGGACGATAAACGCCCCTGCTGGTGTAGAGAAAGGCTTCATAGCCTTTTTGCAGATAGGCGGAACCTGCGATATTGAAATCTACTGTTGCGATTTCATGCCGGTCCAATTGAATGAAAGCGAGATCATCGCGTTTCTCGACGGTGATCATAAACGGTGTAAAGTTTTCTGTCTTCTCCGCAACATCTGTGAACTCAATAAATCCTGCCCAGTTGGTCGCACCGCTGAACAATGTTTGGTTGTTATCGCTGATGAGTTTAACGCGCGCGCTTGGTACAGGTTTACCGGTAGATAGGGATTTCACCCAAACATACAGCCTATCTCCGAGGCGTTTAGCACTAATGCCCAAATCCGTGATGAGCACCCATTGATGCGTACTGTTCCACCTATTGCGTGTGTTTCGTACTACAACTTTGAAGATACCGACATGTTCGTCTGAGAGGTACGCCTCCAAAGAGATAGGTGTCGTCACCTCTTCGTTTAATTGAGAAGACACATCAAGCACTTCTGTATGAATAGATTTACCTAAGTTCCTACTCCAACGGCTCCATCTCTCTAATTTCGAGACATAGATAAGATTGTTTGCAAAAACTTTCTCAATATTGAGTTCCACACGTTCAACGTTAATCGTTGCGAGACCGAGATTCAGCTGCCCCTTTCTCGCGAGGAAGAAGCCATCACCGAGAAACCGGAGCTGCGGTTTAATGTCCGGAATCTTGAGCCGTGTCATGTAGTCCTGTTTTAAGACGGCATCGTTTCGTGCTGTTAAGCCTTTCCGAATTTTCAGTGTGTAAGTAGTCCGCCTCTTAAAATCGCCGTGGATTCTTATGTTCCGATAGTCGGATGTCACCTTATATGTTGTTACTGTCGGTGTCAGTTCTAAATACGGTTCAATTGCGTCGCTGAGTACCGGTGCGCTGAAACTAACCGAAATATAAGGCGTACCATCACTTTCCCAAACATCTGAATATGTTACGCCGAGTGTCCCTCTCCCTCGGAGTATGACGGGCGTAACGCTTGGTTTTTCCAAACCGATTTTTCCACCTGTACACTTGAATCCTTTTTCAATCCTAATCTTTATCTCTCGATTTACCTTGAGGCGTTTTATTCGTTTAGTCTTGAATTTTACTGTTCGTGCTGTCGCTGCGTTAGTTTCAATTTGATATGGAACTTCTGTTCCATCGTCGAGTTCAATGGAGAGATGTGCCTTTAAGTCGACGATAGTTACGGGATAGTTGAATGCTATTGTGCCAGTCCCCGTTACATGCTCATTGTTAGAGGTAAACTCCATACGTGTTTGTTGTACTCCGAAAGGTTCGGTGGCGAATTTAAACTCTTTTTCTCCGGTGAGTAGGAAGGTTCCATCTGGGTTGAGTTCTGGTGTGAGTTGGAGGGTGTATTGTGTAGAGGGGGATAAAGGTGCATCTAAGAAAAAGCCGACTCTATCGCGCGCCGCCCAGCGGGCAGTGCCTTGAACAGCTGGCGTAAACCGAAGTGCCTCTGCTGGAACTTCGGTTCCAACACGCGATTTATCTATGATTGCTTCTGAGAACGTAATCGAAAAATCAGCCCATTGTGGAACCTCTCCTTGCGGCGTGAAAGACTTGACACTGTATCGCGTCTTTGCACCTATGTTACCCCGCACAATATAGAAGATACAGACACCGAGAAGGATGGACATCAGCCCAACCAAGCCGATTAAACTTTTTAAAAGCAAATTTCGGTCCCTGGGATTCGTCGGAGAATTTTTGGAAAGTTCAGTTGTCATGAGAAGTGTCTCCTGCGCTCTAAGGATTTTGTGATTATAGGCTTTTTATTTCGAGCAATTTAAGCGGTTGTTTGTGCAGGTGATCGCCTAATTTAACTCCTGTTTTATATTGCTTGCGGACCTCTGTTGTTGCAGACTGGAATTACTTGTGCAAGTTACGCCAAATATAACGAATATTAAGAGGACAAAAGATATTTTAAAATTTCAGGCAATAGCCTTTAAGCAATTTTTATGCCAATCAAGCTTTTGTTATCATGTTAAGCGTTTAAGGTGTAATGGTGTGAGATTTCGGAGAGGTTTCAAACTTTGATAAGACTCGCGAAAGATATATAAGATGTCTTTAGGTGACGTTATGTGTAAATATAAACACATAGGGACGGATACGAAGATCCATCCCTATAAATAAGCCTTTTGAATGTGGCTTTCGAGCCAGAGATTACTTACGCTGTGAGAGAGTCTAAGCACACTGACATTCGTACAAGAACTTTAGAACCAGAATCGCGACATCAGAATAATCTGATCGGTTCCTTGGAGTTGGCGTAATGTCCCCTTGTCCTGTATCGTGTCATCGGCACCACGGTCGGCATTCGCGAGATTTCCCCAATAAAAGATAGAGATTGCTCCATTTTCGATGAAATTGTATTGAGCACTGAGTGTCACCCGCTGACTTGCGTCCCCTTTAATTGTCCTATCTGGGTCAAATAATCCGTACCGACCCGCGACAGTGAGTTGAGGCAGAACGCGATATTTAGCACCGACATAGTACCCCTTTGAGTCGATGGCATCCGATGCGAAGGAAGCTACCTCTCCGCTATTTCCAAAATTGAATTCCCCTTCGATGCTCACGCCTGCATAGGAAGCGGTGAGAAATGCCCCGATAAGTCGTTCCCAGTCTTCACCCGGTTTTTCAAATATACCAGAGATACCCGCCCGAACCGGTCCGAATTGCGCGCCGAGGGTGCCGAGCCCACCTTTTGCTGCTGCATTATCAGCGTTAAAGAAAGCCGCGTTGTAAAAAATTTTCCCCGCACTTCCACCAAGTTCAAGACCGACATCTCGTTTGTTAGAGCCGAGTCCGTAGCCTTCTCGGACAAGGATGTTGTGGTCCTTCTGTTTGATAGCAAACGGTAGGCGGAATTGCCCGACTTTGACATAGAGGTGTTTTGGGATAGCATCTACCGTTGCAAACGCGTTCATTGTTGTTCCAGCGTTGTTGGAAAGGGTAAGTCGGACATGCTCGGAGGCTTGCGCGTTGAATGTTACTTCTGCTTGCATAAGCAGAAATCTGTCAATTGAAGAGTGGCATGAATTGCATCCAGCGATGGCGTTTTCCTCTTCGTCAACGTGTGTCGTCTTGATGAAAGCGGTTTGGAAGTCAAGTGAAGTCGTGAGTTGCTTGACAATTTCCTTGGCTTCTTCAGTTACGGTGTCCATATCAAAATCTTCGGGGAATTCAAAATAGTTCTCTTCAAAAATTTCACCGATTCGATTTCGGGGTCCACCACCAGCCGGGTCAAGATGACAAAAGCTGCATTCCTTATTAAGTTCGGTTGCAAACTCAGGACGTGCCTCCACCACGGTTGGGAAAAAAATGCTGAGGGCAACACTGGCTATGAACACGAGTGATAAGAGCAGTAATGCCCCCAACGGTTTTGGCCGTGAGGTGTTATGACGGAAGTGCCTCACGCGGTTGTTGTGTGGGTTCAAAAGGTTCTCCTTATTCAAGTTCTGTAAAAACGTAATCGATATCTTTTACTCGGGCGTGGCATCCCCAACAGATACCATCTTTGGCGATGACACGGAACTCGGCATCCGCCGCGTTTCGGACGTATTCAATGAATTCCCAATCGTTGTGATCAGGATTCACACCGTCTTTCTTCCGCATAATAGCGATGAGTCCAATATAATCCTTACCGGGGCGGGTGGCATCCTTTACAACGATACTTCCATCTGGGTAAGGGAACTGCTGGGTACCGTTTGGTGCGATGGTATCACGTGTTTGATTAACGTAAACGTTTTTTGTACCGTTGTGTGGATCGCCACCCGGTGCTGGAGGAATAGGTGCTGCGTTTAATTTAAGCCACTGTGTATATCCTGCCACATCTGCTGGCAAACCGGGGAGTGCTACCGCTGCCGGTTTTTCGGGTTGGACAGGTTCTGTTTCCGCTACATCCGTGGTTTCTTCTTCTGACTGTTGGACGAGTTCATCTAACTGTTTTTCTGTGCAGGCGGTAAAAAGTAAAATTATCGCCAATGCAGTCAGTAGGTTTCGTGTGTATTTTAATTTTAACATGATGTATTCCTCAACTTTAGGATGATAAATAAAAAATTAAAAAATCTTCTCTAATATCTCATAACCTTACTTCGTAGTATACCATAAGATAGCCAATGTTTCAAGGAAATTTGTATAAATAACGGCTTGTGCTAGTTAATTTTGCTTTTATAGACTTTGCTTATGTGGGGATGAGGTCTATGACTTTCAGTTGGGAACGTCCCAAACATTGATTCACAAAAGCACCAAGAAGACAACTAGCACAAGTCGTAAAATTAGTAATTTTTATGGATATAATTTGCTTTTCCCTGGAAGTATCCTATAATTTATAGTTAAGTATAGATATTTTTATTTTTTTGTTTGTATAAAAATAAGATTTGACTTATTGTAACTTAATAAGTGTGTCAATTGCCTCGCGATGAATCGCGAGGAGCAGTGCGAAGCGAATATCAAACATTCGCTCCACAGGTTAACGGTTGACTACGGTTTGAAGTGCCAACGTTTATTCAGACCACAATTTAGCAAAGTTAAGACAAGTTTTTTCGCTGAAATTCGAGAGGTGTCAGATACCCTAACGCCGAATGCGGGCGTTTTTGGTGATACACCTGTGTGATAAAATGACTGATAC
>JAJECN010000032.1 GCA_022821965.1 Candidatus Poribacteria bacterium | reverse complement strand
CATAACCTGATTGTTCTGTCATCGCTCACACTCGCAAGCAACTCGCCATTCGGGGAAAATGCTATCGAATTGACAACAGCAGTGTGACCACTGAGGGTCTGCACGGTATCATTCTGCAGATCCCATAGCTTGATGATATTGTTTTCACCGGCACTCGCAAGGAGCGAGGCATCCACAAGCGAAAATGCTACCGTTCGCACACCTCCGCCATGGTCAAGGAGCGTCGGCTCCTGGGCAAAACCGACGAGTAAAAAATTGAATAAGACAGTTATCGCAAGAAGTAAGCGTTTAAATCGCATAGAATCGTTCCTTTATTTAATATTTTTAACGCAAGTGCCATTTTTGCCGCATAAAATATGAGTTTGTGCATAAAGGTGCGCAACCTAACAGGATACGCTACAAAACACTGCTGATAATGCAGCATCTCTCATTAAAAACGGGGTCTCTACCTACCCAAAATTTTGTAAGTGGCAACTTGGATTATATTGTTATAATAAGGCGTTTTTTATAATTATGGAAATTAAAAATAATAAATCCTATATCTAACTATAAATTATACGAAATTTTCAGGGAAGAACCAAATTTTCAAAAAGTGTAGTCAGAGTATTCTTATATTGTTATTCAGGACTTACGCAAACTGAGCAAATATTGGACATTTGGACGCAAAAAAGCGGTATTTTCCATATTTTTAACCCCCTAAATCCCCCTTATCAGGGGGACTTTAAGAAGCAATGCGTAAGTCCTATTATTTTAATGAAAGTTGATGGGAACAAGATTTTAGCGATGACGTCTCTTGCGTTTTTGTACCGCAAACTGTGAGTGTGGAGAACAGGCGAGGTTGGGAAACCTCGCCAGCATTTTTTTAATTTTCCTTGCGGTTCGGAGAAGTGGGTGTTTTGCTTGGGGGTTTCCGAAAGATGTTCACTTGCCTCTCGGTAGAGTCGCCCGGCGCGATGCTTGGGCTGGGTTAATCTCCCCACCCTTGAAGGCGTTCGGCGAGGTAACTGTTGCGTTGCATGACCTGATTGTTACGGATACAGATGCCGAGTGCCTGTTTAGTACCGACGATCACGACGCGCTCCCTCGCGCGGGTGATACCGGTGTAAAGAAGATTCCGCTGCAACATCAGATAGTGTTGCGTGTGTAAAGGAATAACAACGACAGGATACTCGCTGCCCTGTGCTTTATGGATCGTCGTGGCATACGCCAACACGAGTTCCCCCAGATCCGCTGTATCGTAAGCCACCTGTTTATCAGGAAACTGGATGTAGACTTTTTTGTCAATGTGCTCAATCGCGACAACCCT
This sequence comes from Candidatus Poribacteria bacterium, assembly GCA_022821965.1. Taxonomy (GTDB): domain Bacteria; phylum Poribacteria; class WGA-4E; order WGA-4E; family WGA-3G; genus WGA-3G. The sequence goes on along the minus strand of JAJECN010000032.1, from coordinate 60,863 downwards.
TCCGATATCGCCGTTAAACACGTCATAGTCGTAGTTATTGCGGACTTGCATCACTTTATCACCGACGCGGAATCCACCTGCTGTGATGGGCTGGTCTTTCGGGCGTGATTCTCGCGCATAGGAATGGGCTCCGAACCGCGATTTTTCCAAGGGATGGCGGTAGACCGGCGCAGTATATTCCGGGTTCAACACCTCTTGGAGCCGTCTGTTGAGGTTTTCAGTGCCGAGGGTCCCACGACGCATCGGACATAGGAGTTGGATGTCGTCCACTGGATGATAATCGTAGTGCTGCGGTAACCGATCCGCGATGAGGGAACATACCAATTCGGTAATTTCTTCGGGATCGTCTTCCTCCATGAAGAAAAAGTTTCGGTCTGTGTCGCCGGTGAGTTCTGGGAAATCGCCTTTGTTAATACGATGCGCATTTGTGACAATCATACTTTCCTGCGCTTGGCGGAATATCTCGGTCAGTTGAATGACAGGTACCTTTTGAGAATCAATGAGTTCTTTTAGGACATTGCCCGCACCAACAGAGGGAAGCTGATCGGTGTCACCGATGAGGATGACGGTGGTACTCGGACGGATTGCCTGCATCAGACGGTTCATCAGAACGAGGTCTACCATAGATGTTTCATCAACAATAACAACATCCGTGTCTAAAGGGTTCTGTCGATTCCGTTTAAAGGCATTAATTTGTGGTGAGAATTCAAGGAGTCGATGGATGGTTTTGGCTTCACCGCCGGTTGTCTCGCTGAGACGTTTGGCGGCACGTCCTGTAGGTGCTGTCAAAGTGATATGCTTGCCTTGTGCCTCAAACAGCCGAATCATGCCGACCGTGGTTGTCGTTTTGCCAGTACCGGGACCGCCCGTAAGAATCAGCGCACGCGCTGTCATCGCCGTATGGATCGCCTCACATTGCTGCGGTGCGAAACGGATACGCATCTCGCTCTCCAATTGGGCAAGGGATGCCGCATCGGTTTGGACGTGACCGGTGTCGTGTCTTTCATCGGAATTCAGGAGCCTCAAAAACTGATTGGCAACACCGAGTTCTGCATAGAAAAAGGGGGCGAGATAGATGGCGGAGTGGTTATCGGTTGTCAGTTGTCGGTTGTCAGTTGAAAGAGATTGCTCATCCGTATCGGGAAGTTCTTGCTGACTGCTGACTGCTGACTGCTGACTGCTAATCTCATAGTCCTCCTGCGACTCGTCTATGCTAACCTGTTCGTCGGGGTCTGGGAGGTCTGTAAAACTGGGATTAATAATTTCTTCTGTTTCAATGAGTGCAGAGATACCTTCCTCAATCGCTTCTGGCTCCTGCTCAAGCATCGTCTGGCACGCCTCAATAAGTTCGGCACGGTGTTGAAAGACGTGTCCGTCATCTGCCTTTTGGCTGAGAACATATTTAATTCCTGCTTGCACCCGTTGTGGTGCGTCCTTATCTATGCCGAGTTTCTGCGCGATTGTGTCCGCTGTTACGAATCCGATGCCGTAAATGTCGTCAGCGAGACGATATGGATTTTCTGTGACAATTGGGATTGCATCGCTCTCATAAGTCTTGTAAATCTTTGCGGCGTGCGCTGTGCTTACATCGTGGGATTGCAGGAAAAGCATGACGTTTTTAATCTCGCGCTGTGCTTCCCATGCTTCCTTGATCATCTTCACACGCTTCCGCCCAATGCCGGGGACGCGCGCCAGTTTGTCAGGTTCGTATTCAATGACATCCATCGTATCCATACCGAACTTTCGGACGATGAGTGCTGCCATCTTTGGACCGATACCCTTGATGAGACCTGAACCGAGGTATTTTCTTAAGCCGACGATGTTTGCAGGTAGGATGGTTTCATATTTCTCAATTTGGAACTGTCTGCCGTATTTGGCGTTGTCCACCCACTCGCCTTGGAGGAGAAGGCTCTCGCCAGCATTGATAGATGCTAAATTGCCGACGACAGTGATGAGTTCGGAATGGTCGCGCGCGGAAAGTCGTCCGACTGTGTAGCCGGTGTCAGGGTTTTCATAGACGATGCGCTCAAGTATACCCTGCAATGTCTCCATTTTTTTATTTTTCCTTGCGGAACGGTAACGAACTACTCAAACAAGTGATCAACCGAGCAGGTGAATCCTGGTACAACATCCTCGCCGGTGAGTGTGTCGTCGCGCGTGAGCGTCTCAATGTCTGTCTCAGAGCGATATACCGTTACTGTTTTGGAAACAGGTTCAAGAACCCAGACGAGGCGGGTCCCCGCATTCAAATACGCAAGTGCCTTTTCGACAACACGAGACTGCACATCTGAAGGAGAAACAACCTCAATTGCCAGATCCGGAGGTATGGAAAAACCCTTTGTTTTGTCGCCAGTCAACTGTGCAGTGGCAACGAATGCGACATCAGGTTTTGCTGTACGATCCCCAATCTGAAATGTCGTCTCTGCCGTATACAAGCGCCCCAGTTTATTCTGATACACATGCGCGTCCAAGTATCGAATGACATTGACACTAATTTCACCATGTTCTCTCGACGGCGGTGCCATTGGTACTAATTCTCCGTTAACGTATTCATATCCCTCTACATCCTGCTCCAGAAACTCCTCCAACGTCATTGTGGTAGGTATTGAGCACATCTCTGGAGGAAGTGGGGGTGATTTTGGTACTAATTTGCCGTCTATGTATTCATACCCCTCTACATCCTGCTCCAGAAACTCCTCCAGGGTCATCTTGATACTCTCTGGTGGACGTATTCCTTCCTCGACTTCGTGGATTTCTTGTTGTGTCATGTTTCTTATCCCTCCGTATAGAAGCCACCAGTGTTAGGGCTTTCGGCTATCAGCAAAGAGATGTTCTGACAAGAAATAATACCATTTCTAAAAGTTTATATCGCATTAACGGCACCTGAGTGCACAGACTAACAGTCTATGCTACAAGGGAGCACAAACTAAAAGTTTATGCTACAAGTTCAATCAGAAATGGTATAACAATAGCGACCACAGGTTTACGATTGATTCCTAAAGGTGAGCGTAGCGAACGTCCTGACCGCCGACTGCCATTTGTGGCCTATTCAATTTCCGTCATTAATTTCCGAAAAGCGTTGAGTTGCGGTGGAATGGTGTGAGGTTTATCGGTTTTATCTTGGAGTGCCTCAACGGTTTTCAGTCCATTACCCGTGATAGCGAGAACTATCGATTCATCCCGCCCAATGTGGTCGTTCTCTATCAACTTTTGTGCAGCGGCGAGCGTAACACCGCCAGCAGTTTCGGTGAAGATGCCTTCTGTAGAAGCGAGGAGTTTTATCGCCGCCACGATCTCACCATCGGTGGCGTGTTCGCCGACTCCACCGGAATTTCGGACTGTATCAACAGCATAGATACCATCTGCTGGATTTCCAATAGCAAGGGATTTCGCGATTGTGTTCGGTCTGACAGGCTTTACAAAGTCGCCATTCTCTTTGTATGTGTTGACGATGGGACCACAACCTTCCGCTTGGGCGACGTGGATTTTAGTGTTCGGTTTGTCTATTAAATCCAAAATGTGGAATTCTTTTAATGCCTTGCCAATCTTTGTGATAAGAGAACCACCAGCGGCAGGTGCCACGATATGTGCGGGTGCCTTCCAACCGAGTTGTTCGAGTAGTTCAAAACAGAGGGTTTTCGAGCCTTCAGCATAGAAAGGACGGATGTTGATGTTAACAAATGCCCATGGATAGACCCCACCAATTTCACTGCAAAGCCGGTTGACATCGTCATAAGTGCCAGTGATGCCTACGACTGTGGGACCGTAAACGAGGGATGCGACGACTTTGCCGACCTCAAGATCCGCGGGGATAAAGAGAAAACAATTCAGTTTCGCTATAGCGGCGTGTGCGGCAACAGCGTTGGCAAGATTGCCAGTAGACGCACAGGAGACAGTGTCAAAGTCGAATTCCTTCGCTTTGCTCAAGGCGACTGCAACAACCCGATCTTTAAAGGAAAACGTCGGATGACAGACAGTGTCATCTTTGATATAAATCTCCTTGACCCCGAGCGCATCTGCGAGATTTTTGGCGCGAACGAGAGGAGTGAACCCGGTGTTCTCGCCATCCGTCGGTTCACCGTCTATCGGCAGGAGATCCGCATAACGCCACATACTTTCTGGACCGCTCTCTATTGAACGCCTTGAGATAGATTTTCGTATCACTTCATAGTCATAGTCTACTTCCAGAGGCCCAAAACAGAACTCGCAAACGTGAAGAGGCTCTTTGGGATATTTCTGACCACATTCGCGGCATTTGAGCCCTAATACTTTTTCCATTATTTCTTTCCTTTTCGATTTCTAACGATTGGTTTTTCAATAAATTTGAACACCATCACGGTGAACGAATAGATTCCAAGAATTTTCTTTACTCCATCCTCGTTTATCGTCAATCCACAATCACCTATACACCAAAAGATTGGCGGGGTTATATGAAGCTTAATTTAAAAATTCGGTAATTTTTAGGGAAGTTCGGTGCGGTTAGGAAACCGCATCTACCGGCCCGGGAAAAATATAGAATTACCGAAATATTTTCTTAAACTTCATTAAACCCCGCCAGCGGAGGTGTCGGTAAATGGCGGGGTTACAAACCCCGCCAGCGGAGGTGATTATTAAATGATTAGATTGTCAATTTTACACTAAATTCGTTTTTCCCGGGTTGTAATGTGAGACGTATAAAAAGCGAATGTTCTCCGACCCATCTGACATCATCGGCGTTAGACTCGGTGAGTCGTAAACCGTTGTGGTCGCCCCACACTGCTATCCCATAGGGCATCGCTTTCGTTGATTCTACCGTGATAACGATATGTAGTTGTGTCCGATAGCGAGTTGGCGAAAAGCCTATTAGAACAGGTTTCGTAGCCTCAGATTGCAACACCCGTTCGCTCGCATAATTTTTGATTACAACGGGATCCATAACACCTTCAACAAAGGTGAATTCGCACGCAGCGTCACAGTAAAACATCTTTAACGTAGAGTTCGGACTGACAGTTTCCTCTTGTGCCTCCGTACTCGTGGCTATAACAGCCACCGGTTCGGTCAGTTTACAATGTGTTATGTAATCGTCAACCATCTGAGAAAGCAGTAGCGGCTTCGTATTTTCAACACTCACGACGTGTGCAAAGTATGCATCCAGCCGGTCAAGTCCGTCTTGTCCGAGATGCGCGACGGTGAGCGGATTAATATGTTCTACATAACCGAGCCACTGATTCCACGCCGTGTTCTCCAAATAGGTATCGTAATGCTGTTGTGCCGTTCCATTTAAGAGTGCGGCGCGAAGATTATGTGTATCCTCGGCAAGATGATCGGCGGTATGGTAGGGAACGCCAACAATTTTCTCAAACGATTGCGTACGGTTCTCATCAGCGGTCCCTCGCATTGCAACAGCATCAGCGGACGTTGGTGCCTCAAGTGGATAAAAGCACCCAAACCCGCCACGGTCGATTTCCACTTCCAGCGCGTTCGGATTGGTCTCACCAATATCTTGTTGATTCCAATGATAGCCCCAGAGTCCCCGGAACCCAGTCTGTTCAAGTGCGCGCAGGAAAACATCGTTCTTGTAGATTGCGCCTGCGATGTTAAGCACTGCCCAAGGCATTGCGCGCTTCAGTTTTTCGCATTCCTTGGTTATATACTCGGGTAACCGCTCTCGCATCTTGACGAGATGCGTCGCCATGGCTTCTGTGCTGGCACCCGGATTCGCGTTCCTTTCCCTCTCCCAATTTGTCTCCCAGATCGGTTTAATATCAAGCATCAACAAAGGAGTGTCGCCATTTTCTGTATGCCATGTTTCAAATACTTTAGCGACGACTGGAGCAGACTTAATGTCCACTGCCCATGTTATGGGTATACTGTGTTTGTGCGCGATTTCCGCTAACAGTCGGACACCTTCAAGTAATCGCTCTCTGTCTACCCCTATTGCTGTGCTTACCAATCCGTAATTCAACATGTTCTTAATAGTTACCAGTTATCAGTTATCAGTTGTCGGTTAATTTCTTGTGAGGGTTGCTTTATTTATCACTGCCACGATGCATCTTTTAACTGAAGACTGAAAACTGACAACTGAAAGGTTTTTCGCAGAAAAACCGAACTGACCGCTGATGGCTATTCCAAAAAGACGGTAACGCCCATGTCCGCATACTTTTGACGTGTGCTGGGGTTACCATTTCTAAAACAGACAGCAGTTGTCGTTCCTTCCAAGGCACGAGCGACGTATTCAACACAGGCATCCACGGTTTGGAGCGCATGATTCGGATGACTCTCAATGCTAAATGTCAAATCAGCAGGACCGAAGGAGAGGCAATCAACACCCGGTTTCGCGAGATATCGCGCATGTGTGACAGCTTCTATAGATTCGATTTGCATCCAGAGGATACCATTGGAGTTCCACCAGTCGGCGTATTCGAGCCGTTCTTTGCCTGCGGAATTTACTCGAGGGGCACCCCCCCAACTCCGAATACCCTGCTGCGGGTAGTAGAAGGAGGCAACGGCTTCGTTTACCGTTTCGTCCAATTCAACTTGCGGGACCTCAATGCCAGTGGGTCCCAAATCAAGGTAGTTGCCGATGAGATAGGCGTTTCGGGTATGCTTAATCCGAAAGTTGACCGGAATCCCCAATTCATTCGCCATATTACAGAACGCGACAAGCCGATCTTCATTGTATGGAGAATGCTGACTATCTACGGCGACAAAATCGTAGCCCCCGTCTTCGACTTTGGAGACGAGCGCGTCGGCAGTTGCTGCCATAGAGACGTTAGCGCCATAGACGTGTTCTCCGTTATGTATCCGCTGTTTCAAATTTGCTGCTGACATTGTCATCCCTCGCTTTTTTGGTGCAGCTTGTAAGTCAAACTTGCTGTTAACCACTGTCCGCGGTGCGCGTGTAAACTCACTTTTGTAATACAGATGCTATTCCGCAACTAAGGCAGGCGCGACACATCACGCCCGAACCTTTATAATTATACTCCAAAAATCGGTTTCTGTCAACGGATTTGTGGATGTCTGAGGGGTTATCAGTTATCAGTTGTCGGTAATCAGATGCAAGCCCGGAGGTTAGTATGAAACCGAAGCCCTGCCTTTAGGTAGTGGGTGCTATCACCCCTGTAGGAATCGTATCTGCTGCCTATCGAAATGGCGTTCCGATTTCTGGGTGGGACGGATTCGCCACGCGTCTGGTAGTCGGACGAGGGTGTTGATAATATCCGGGTTCTCGAAATAGGTATCATCTATCCGCCAGAATTGGAGGCGAGGGTAGGATTTTTTGTTGTGTTCAAAACTGCCCATATCCTGTGCTTCTTGTCGCATTTTAGCAGTGACAGGTTCAATGGTGATAAAAATGCCGACCTCGGCGTTGTTCTTGTCCATCACACGGCAGAAAGCGCGGACTTGGGTAATAGTGGGTTTGCCGGTCTTGACCTCAGCGAGAATGCGTGCGTTTGTCTCTTTCATCTGCTGCGGATTCCATAAGGTGACATGCCCGACACCGTCGAGTCCCCCATCACCGACATCTTTCGTCGGTCTCAGTCCAAGCCGTGTCACCGCCCAATTCGAGAAGTCGTGATATTTGCGTTTGTCTCCCTCTTTCAAGAGTCTGCGGACTTCCTGCATATTCGTCGGATAGCCTTCGATTTGATAGTCAACAGACGGCTCTAATCCGTGCCGATCCGCCAACCGTTGTCGCATCGGATCTAAGGCGAGGATTGTTAGGTCTATGCCCAACCATTGACGTTTGAGGGCATGGGCGGCATCAATTGTTGTGCCACAGCCACAGAACGGATCGAGAACAATATCGCCTTCGTTGCTGGAGGCAGTTATCAGGCGTTCATAAAGCGCGAGTGGCTTTTGCGTCGGGTAACCTTGGTGCTCCTTAGATTTGCTTGTGAGATGGTTTATGTCTGTAATAATATCGTGCACTCTTCTTCCTTTTGATGTGGACAAATACCGCTTAAACCTTGGGATATTGCCCTTCGGGGGCCAGTAAATTAAACCGTTCGTATCCAACACATCCAGTTTTTCGTGAACGGAAAGGGATTCATAATTGTCAGGTGGCTCAACACCTTCGGGCCAGGCTTCTCTACGCGGTGCTCGCCAGTGATTACCTACGGCATTCGGATCTACGTTCCGCCAAGGTTTCCCAGATTCACCATGCCTAATCCCAGATGCGTTCAGATCCCCTACTTGGTAGAGACCTCTTTCGTCCTTATACCGATAAGCCTTCTTTACGTACTCCGGATCATGCTCCATATAGACAGGATTCCATACGGCTTTACTGCTCCTGCTATAGAACAGAATCGTATCGTGGACTCTGCCATACTGCTTGCCGTCGTTATGTGCATTGGTGCGTTGCCAGATAATCTCGTTCCTGAAATTCTCCACGCCAAAGATAGCGTCCATAACGCCTTTGAGATAGTGGCTCGCGGTCGGGTCGCAGTGGAGGTAGATGCTGCCGGTGGGTGTGAGTACTCGGTGCATTTCGGCGAGACGGGGTCCCATGAAGGCGAGGTAGGCGCGCATTGCACCACTATTGCCGGATACGGCGTTTTGGAGTACTAAGTCGTAACCCTTAAGGCAGTTGTCGAGTGCTTTATAGGTGTCGCTGGTGATTGCTCGTGATTCAATGTCGGTGCGCGCGTCTTGTGCAGCGGTGTCCCATGTCCACGTATCGGTAAACGCTTTCTTCTGTGCAAGGGAGTCACCGATGAAGGCGTTGTAGTCGCGCCCGGAGTTGAAGGGTGGGTCGGTACATATCAGGTGGACGCGTTCGTTGTCCAATTCGCGTAGGATTTCGAGGTTATCGCCGAAGTAGAGTTTGTTCATAATTGGCTTTCAGCAGTCAGCCATCGGCTGTCAGATTAGCAATTTACAACATTTGTGTGTTGGGTTTGGAGGTTACTGTTTGATGTGAAGATAGAAGCGGATGCGGTCCATGCCATATAGATTCAGAGTTGGTGCTGAAGTAGCGTTTGTTGATTGGTATGTCTCTCACGTTATTGAGCCGGTACCCTGAAGGGATTGTCATCCAGGTAGGTCTCTAAACTATAGTATGTTTCTCCTGCCGCAAGTGCATCGCGGATATCTGCAAAGAGATTGTATGCTTGCTCAAATTCAGCGAATTCAGCAATGACACGTTTGGATCCATCCTGCGCTGTTAAGACGAGTTGACCTTTGCCAGGGTCCTCCCCTTCTACACTCAAATTTTTGTACTGATAGAAGTTTATGATTTCCAAGTCATCCGTCACGATGTACATTATCGTTTTCCTTAATAGAGGTTTCGGTGTCTAACGGGTATTTTTTTAATAGATTTTCTCTAAACTTTCAGTTCCTCAACATCTACTTTAATTTCAAGCCATGAGTCCCATCCATAATTTTTAGCGTACATAGAAACAGCTTGTTTTGCCATAGTAACGCTTCCATTTATCAGTTCTCTATCCACATGGGCATAATGACGGATGACCACACTGATGCTCTTTCCATCTATTCCGGCTGTATAATACAGTCTGCACGGACCATCCTGTTGGAAATTAGCATTTAATACGAGTGTGAGCCAATCCAGACGGTTAGGTGTATATTTTTCAAATCCTGGGGCTTTCTCTGACATTGTTAATCTCCTCTGTCAACTACACAAACTTAACAATTATAGCGACAACGATGCCTGTAACGCCTATAGCTATAGTTACAGACCACTGCAAGCGCGTTTCTAACCGCGTTATTCTGTTATGGAGGTCGTTTTTAACCTCTTGCATGTTGTTCTTAAGGTCCTCCTTGACTTCCTTAATTCGTTCCTCCAAACGTGATTCAACCTTATCAACCTCCTCCAACCTTGTTTGGAAACGAATAAAGTTCTCTTTAAACGCGGTTATATCAGGACTATCTTGATTTGACATAACACTCTCCTTTGAAAAATCTTGTAATTTAAATTAGAATCTATACGTAGTATAGCATGCAATAGATGCCAAATCAAGCGGGAAATGCCAAAGGATTTAATTCGATTCGGGGTGTTACAGACAGCGTTATTGAATATATAGATGTGATGATGAGGTTGCGAAGCTTAAGGAAGCACGAACAATTTTGGGAATTGACAGGACAAGATTTTCGAGGTATGATGTTGCGGGTGAGAAGTAAAATTGTGATGATGGAGAACAGCATGAAACCTTACGAATACGTCGAACATACGGCTGATATGGGGCTACGGGTTAGGGGGAAAAGTCTGTCCGAACTCCTGACAAACGCCGCACAAGGACTCTTTGAGACGATAGCGGTTGTGGCTACCGTTGATGAGACGGAATCAATAGAGGTTCACCTCACGGCTGAATCTGTGGAAGACCTTTTTGTAGCGTGGCTCGATGAACTCATCTTTCAGCACGAGACGAAGGAGATTTTCTTTAAGCGCGCAGCAGTTCAGCAGTGTAGCGAAACAGAGATATTAGCGACGGTTTACGGTGAACCGGCAAATTTCGATAAACACGAGGTCTACACCGAGATTAAGAGTGTCACATATCATCAATTAGAGGTTGTGCAAAAACCCGATGGCAGTTGGTTCGCGCAGGTTATCTTTGATCTGTAATTGGTTGTCGGTTATCAGTGTGTCGTTGGGTTTCGCTATGCCCTTGATATTTACGAGGATGTTTGGTGCTGAAATGTGTTTGGGTTGCTCTCATTGCCTTTCTCAGTTCCGCTCAACCCAACCTACAGACTACAGAGATGACGACTACGGATAGAACTGATACATTGTGGTGTTCAAAAGGACGTTCAGGAGGCTCCATGTGCTGCCCATGAGATAATCACCGAGAACTAATCCTAAGAAGAAGGGGATAGCGCGCCGATAACTTTGAATGCCACCATGCCGAAGGATGAGCCATTTTAGGGATAATGCAATGAGCAACGGAATCCAGAGGTCGGACATCTCTTGGTTGCTCGCCATCACATAACCGAGCGGATGCAGCGGCAACCAGAAGAATTTGACACGGAGATACGTCAGTACCATCATCACAGAAAATCCGATGCCCATGAATATCACACCGATCCAGTCCGTGTCAAGCGGATATGTAATCCAATTCGTCAACCGACTGAAGTATTGCCTACCGTAGCCGAGTGCCCAGGGTCCAAAGTAGCCGGAATCCGCACCGAATTGGTAATAGAGATGGAGTTGTACCCAGAAAGCGACGAACACACCGAAAATAGTGGCAATGACGATGGTCAGGAGCATTCGGCGTTGGTTTATATTGGCAAGTTCAGCGATTTTAAACGCCTCCAACTGATGCGGCATCTGCTGCGGACGGTAATCTCGGTTGAAAAAGCAGACGGAGAGTGCCGTCAAGTTCCGTGCACCGAGGCGGTGCGTCCCCAAGATTGTGTTTAAGATGTATCGGGGTGCCTGCCAATGATAGGCGTGGACAAAAATGCCGGACTCCGCACGGATACGCGTTGTTACCAACGGTGTTATGAGAAATAGGACGGCAAAAGTGAGCGCGAGCCAAGCTGCCATGCCCGCCTTGTAGAGCAGAAACGCAAATAGGAGGATACCGATAACAAAGCCCCAGACAGCCACCCGATACGGCATCGGTTCATCGTGCTGTGGCGGTGGTGGTTCTCGTCCGCGGGACGGTAGCGCGCTCCTTAAAACGGCACTGAAATGCCGTTTGCCTGTCCAGCCAAAGAAGAAACAGAGTCCCACGAATGCGCCGATCGTCTGTTCGTTAAGATAGGGGAAGCGCGGGATGCTACTCCATCCGACCGCCTTCGCTAAAGCGACCTCGTTCCGATAGAGAAAATAGAATAGGGATGTCGAAAAGAGGACATCCAACGGCATGAGGAACATAATACCGATAGCAAACGGGTAGAAGGCGGTGATGATGGTGCCGTAGAGACTCAGTGGCGGTTCGTGGAAACTGAAGAAACGGCGTGTCACCGGAATATGTGGAATCACAGGGTAGAGATGGCTCAATCCGTTGAAAAGACTGATGCCCGCGGCAATCGAGAAGCCGATCCACATCCGTTTGTTTCGGAAGAAACCGGATTTCGGATCCGTCATCATAAGCGGGAGTTGGATAATCGGGAAGGTGAGGCGTTCCCGCTGTGCCCACTGCCGACGGAGAATTGTGTTGAGGCAGAGAAAGATAAAGGCTATGACCACAAACAGCAGCAACCACGCCCCCATCACCGGCAACCAAACCCGCAAGTGAAGCGAACGATATAGGCTTGATTCCCCAAGGTAGTATCCCCGGAGTGCATCTCTATCGGAAACAGTGAGCCATTGCGGGAGGTGGTGCCAAAACAGGGTGCGCCACTCGTTCTCTTCTGTTGCAAACCAGAAACTATGTCCAAGCACAGACAGGATCGCTTGTAAGACATCGCATCCAGCGAGGGTTGTGGCGAAACTGAGCGTCACATAGAGCAGTAAGAGTTCGCCCTGTCCAAGGGCAACATTACTGCTTAGGAGACGGATGACAGCATTTATCACCATGACCGCCGTAAGGATGAAAATGACATTGGACAGGGGGACCACCCACGTTGGAAAGGTATAACGCACTATTTCCATCTGGATGAGGAAATAGCAGTTAATCGGTGCAGTAATGGCGAAGATAAATAGGACGCGCCATGTAAGGGCGCGCTGTTGTGGGAGAGAAGTCAAATCAATGTGCCCCTGTTGAACCTATAGGATGTCTCATTGATTGTAGCAGATATTCAGGGTAGATGCAATTAGTTTTCAAGACTCAGTTATCAGTTAATTATCTGAATCAGGATTTACTGGATTAGAGGATTTACAGGATTGCGGATGCGGGAAGGCGGGGTTGCAAACCCCGCCAGCGGAGATGAAGAAAACTGGCGCGGTTGGAAACCGCACCTACCGTTTTTGGATGGGTAAAGATTTACCAACGTCCATGCACAGGGGTTTCACGGGCTTTTTCAAAAAGGTCTGCCCATTCGTCAGAGCCATCGTCGAAGGTTAATTCCAGACGCGCGCCCTCTACTTGTGCCTCGCCGTTGCCAGCATTGAAATAACTCAAGCCATCGCCCGACATGTGGATACAACTGCCATCAGGATAGACAGCGGTTTTGATGATGCGTGGCACGGGATGAATCGTGTAACCGTCAGCGTCCAACTCTTCATCAGGTACGCGGCAGCGTTCGATGGCATCCTCATCAACTTCGACCCCTAACCCAGGCGCGTCAGGAATCTTGTGGCATCCATCCGCCACTTGCACGGGTTGTGTGAGTAGATGTTCACTATAGAGATTGATACAGGTAATCGCGGGCCATGTCGCATGGGTAAGCACACTTCCGAGATGCCCTGCCCAAGTCGTTGTCAAGCCGTTGCCGACGATTTGGAGCCAAAACGGCATATCGGCTGCTGCACTGAGTTGTCCTTCACGCATTACCTGTGACTTACCACCACCGATAACAAACCCAGTGTTTACGTCCTCACAGACACAGGTTGTATAGGGCGGTGAGCCGAAGTGCATGGCGACTTGACAACCGACATCTTGGCGAATCTGCTTGTTGCCTTCAACGTCGCCTTGTGGGATGGGGGTTTCAAACATGGCTACGTTTGGATGTCCGGCAAGTTTTTGCAGGACGGGGATAGCGGTTTCCGCATCGCGCCAAGAGCCGTTTGGATCGAGGTCAAGCTTGAAATCCGCTGGCACGACTTTCGCGACTGCTTCCACCTGTGCGTTGATATCCCACCACGGACGCGGCTTATTTTTGAAACTGGTATAGCCGTTTTCCACGGCATCCGCGGCTTCCGCTGCCCAGTTTTCAGGAGAGGAATCGATAGACCACCACGAAATTGGCACCGCTTCACGACACTGCGCGCCGAGGAGTTGGTAGACCGGTACCTCTAAAATTTTGCCGACGACATCAAAGAGTGCCATTTGCAAGCCAGCACCGAGTGAGTCGTCATTCATGAACAAAGCGGGACTTTGACCGAGCACACGTTCGACGCTGGCATCACTGACACGGGAATAGGTGTAGTGAATGACCGTCTCGCCCCAACCGACATGTCCAGTATCGGTGGTGACCTTGCACAGTTCAAGGAGCGACCAGTTGTAAACGGTTGACACGCTCTGAGCCGTGATCTGTTGTTGACGCGGGGTGAAGGGGACATCTACAAGCACACGTTCAATGTTCGTGACTTTCATGGATAGCCTCCTTAAGTCAATAGGAGAGTCGAGATATAGGGACCTTGGAATGTATTTGCTCAAAGAAAAAGGGCGAGGCTTTGATTGAAATCATTCACTTCGCCCTATAGGATATTAATACGACGATTTAATCTCGCCCCAAGTGGTAGAGATTTTGCCTTTGGCCTCAATATCGAAGCCGTTGGCACTCGTAACGAGAATGCTGTCGATCCGTCCCATCCCCCAACTTTCGTGCCAGACCCCGACGGAGCCAGCACCCTTGGTAGTGGCTTCATCGGATTCAAGTATGGGGTCTCCGAGGTCCGCGGAGGATGCGAACAAGTCTTTGACTTCCTCGAGTTTCATATACCAGATTTTAACTTTGTTGCCTTGGACCTCAACGCGTCCGAGATAAGGGACAGCGTTGGTTTGATCAAGTCCGGCACCTAAGCCGTGTGGTACACCGGCTATTTCTTTGCCACCATTTTCGCAACCGCACTCGCTGAGGCATTGCCCGGATGGACAGCACCCATCTTCCAGACTCATGAAAAGGACTGATGAGGTTTCATTATAGCCGAAGACAACGAGATAACCTTTATCGTCTCCTTTTCTGCGGAACTGGACCCCGAAACTATCATCATCACCAAAGGAGAAGACGACTTGGATAATACCGTCAGTGAAGTTGTCCACTCCAGGCAGTTCAGTGTTACCGGAGATGCCACATCCCTCTGCGGTTTGTGTCATAGATTTTTTACCACCGATTTTGCCACCGTTGAAATCTCCGGCAGCCCAGACAGTGCCAGCATTTTCCGGTTTGTAACTTTTAACGTTGTTCACATTAGCATTCGGTTTTGCTTCCTTGGAACCAGGCTCAAAATCGGCGTAAAACACAACTTGCCCAGTGGCGTGAAGCGAAACAAATAGACTTAAAGTGAGGATTAAGAAAAAAAAACGTGTTTTCATAGGAATATCTCCTCCGTTCTTATAAAGGGTTGTGTTGCCGTTTATCCGCAAGCAGCAGCACGGCGACGAGGCATTAGGGCACTGCTTAGGTACGCATATCACTAAGGAAGCCCCGTCGTAAAACTAAAGTGGTATTGGGTGAGGTATTGACCTCACCCGACAAAGATGAATCGTGCGATGCAGGGCGAACAGGGTTTGGGAACCCTGCCCTGCAATGCCAGTTGAATTTAGGGTATTAGTCTATATCAGGGTAGGAGACTAATAGCTGCTCTTAACGTCCGCCCATGTTGTCGAAAGTTTGGCGTGCGGGTCAACTGATACAGTGCCGCCTGGACCGGTAACAAGGAGGCTACCAACTCTTCCGTTACCCCAACTTTCATGCCAGAGACCGACGGTGCCGGGTCCTAAATCATCTGCGCCATCGTATTCAGCGATTGGATCACCGAGTTCACTTGAATCTGCGAAGATATCCGGTACATCATCCAATGGCAGATACCAGACCTCAATGAGGCTTCCACTGACTTGAACGCGTGCAAAATAGGCAACACTGTTGTCCTGGGTGAGGTCCGCGCCTAAGCCGTGGTCATTTCCGACGAGTTCATTCCCGCCGTTTTCACAACTGCATTCGCTGAGACATTGTCCTGAGGGACAGCATCCATCTGCGAGGCTTCCAATGATAACCTGCGGGGTTTCATTATAGCCGAACGCGACGAGATAGCCGCTATCATCGCCGACGCGACGTAACATGAATCCAACACTGTCATCGTCGTTCCACGAAAAAACCGCCTGGATGATACCATCGGAGAAGTCATCGACACCGGGGAGTGGTGTATCCCCGGAGATGCCACACCCTTCAGCGGTTTGATGCAAAGCAGATCCACCATCAGGGAAGTCAGTTGATATCGCCCAAATAGTTCCTGCATTTTCCGATGTGTAATTTGCCGGGTCGTTGACGCTGGCATCCGGGACTGCGTCAGAGGAACCTGCTTCAAAATCAGCAAAGAAAATTACCTGTGCACTCGCGGTACTTATCAGCATGACTGAGAAAAGCGCGATGAACATCAGAAGGTAGGTTCTTTTCATTTTCTACTCCTTTATTGATCGATTTTCCACAAGTTAAGTAATTTGTGCTAAAGTCATTTTCGTCTGGCAAAACAGACTTTCATAGATAGGACGATTTCTAATGAAATCGATGTTTAACACTTTAGCAAAAATGCACATTTCTGTCAATAGACAAAAAACAGAATCCTTATTTTTTTAACGCAAATTCTATACAGATGCCGCCCCTACGGGGCTTTAACCCTGGGAGGAACGGTTTCTATACAGATGCCGCCCCTACGGGGCTGCAGCTCTTGGAGCCCGAGACAGGTAATTGGTGATAGATGGGCGGATTTGGATAGCGATCGACGGGTTTCGTTGCGTGAAAGGGGAGGAGGCGAGGTTAGAAGCCTCGCCCATGAAAGAGAAGTTGGAAGGATCAATCGGAAAAGAGGGAAACCTACCGATTCGCACGCTGCAAGCGGAATACACCATTCTGTTTTGTGCCGATGTAGAATGTATCGTTATCAACAGCAAGAGAAGTTGCCGCGTGCGGTGCTACTGGCGCGATTTGTTTCCATGTGCCTGTTTGGTCATCTATTTGATAGACCCCGCTATCACATACACCGTAAAGCGTTGAGCCATCAGCCACAATCCGATCCATAAGGAGCGTTTTCCCGTTAGTATCCGTGAGTGCGTGCCAGACCTCGCCATTAAGCGAACCCATGACTCCCTCGTTCGTTGAGATATAGACGGTTGGACCCGCGAATACGATCTCTTTGAAATATACAAATGAAAAAGAGAGGATCTCGGTGATGTCTTTCCAAGTATCTCCATTGTCCAAGGATTGGAAGAGCTCACCCTGCCGTTTACCGGCATAGACAACGTTCCCCGAAACGGCAAGCGTGAGTCCTTTAGAGGACTCGTCAGGCAGCGTGAGGAAACCGCTATCTTCTAAACCTGTGTAGTGCCACGTTGTTTCGCCGCGCCGCCATCTATAAAGCTTATGCCTGTATTCCATAAAGACGGTATCGTCAGCCAACGTAAATGTCCCATTCGTCCTCCATTCCTCAGCGATGCGGTCCTGGCCGGCTGCCCACAATTCTTGTGCTTTATCAAGATTGGCATTATTCCCCCCCATTTTCATAACCTTTTTCTTTACTTCCGTGTGTAAGGTGTTCTCCTTAAAATCGGGTACACCTTCAACCGGTAGAAACACATCACCAGCATCAGAGAGTTGAAAGAGCGTAACGTCCGTAAGTTTACTATTACTGGCATAGAGCATACCGTTGCCTATTACAACTTTCACTTTCGCTCCCTCCAATGAAGCATTTTCGTCAGGACTCAAGCCGATGGATTCCCACGACTCACCGCCATCTGTAGACTTGAGCATTCCCGTAGGTGTTCGCGCGTAGAGAACATTTTCGAGTGTAACCAGACTTAGGACATGGGAATTTACAAGTCCGCTCATAAAGGGGTGCCACGTGAAACCTCCATCCGTTGAGCGTACTATTTTAGAAGGATAGTAATCAGTTTTGTAAAAATTGTTTTCGTCCAATGGAACAATAGAAAACGTTCCAGGCGTACCAGACGTATGTGAGTTTCGTCCTGGATCCACCCATGTCTTACCATGATCATAGGAGAGTAGAGCACCACCTGACCCCATTACCATAAGTGTCCCTCCGGCGGGAACGACCTCAGCTACGGCTATTAACTTGACAGGATGTTGGCGAGAACTCGGCGTAATATCGGTCCAAGAATCGCCGAGGTCGGTTGAAAAGAAAACTGAAGCGTGAGGACTCCAGTCTGGTCCACGCCGCGTTCCGATGAATGTTCCAACGTAAAGCCTATTTTCGGAAAATGTCAACGATATGATACCTTGTTGTGTTGGCACCGTCAATTTTTTCCAATTATCGGTAAACCGGAAAAGTCCAGCACTCGTTCCGACAAAGAGCATGTTATCAACGGCGAGCGCGTCCCAAATGCGGAAATTAGGATCACCTGCCTCCGGTACGACATCAGTTCGCAAGACATGCCCTATAGCCTCCCACTGTTTACCAGCGTCCTGAGAGCGAAACACCTCTGTTCTAAGAATGAGGTACATTGTCATATCGGCATTCTGCGCGCTGCGTTCTTGAGGTGCATCTGTGACAATCAAAGCGACGGTGCGCCCCTTGGGTCGGTTACCGAGGACCTCCCATGTTCTACCACGATTAATTGAGGCTAAGAGTTCATCGGTCGTGAGGAGATAGAGAGTATCGTTGTGTTCCGCCATAACTCCCGCGAATTCCCGATTTGGACCGGCAGAACTAACAAACGCCCACGCGTCTGCTTTTTCTGTGAATTTATACAACCCTGTTTTTGTAATAGTGTAGAGGGTTTGGTCAGACGCAAGAAAGAGTTCAGCTGCTGAAACGCCTCCGGGTCCCCTCGTTTGAATCCACTGCGGTTTTGCTATCGAAACGTCGACTTCATCCACTTGCGCGGCTGCAATGAGAAACGATTCCGTTTGGAATCCAGATCCACTGTTTTGACCGAGTGCATCGACTCTCCCAAATTGGGTCAGTCGGTCAGATTTGCGTTCTAACGCTCGGACAACAGGCGTGTCAATTAGTTCTATTGTCATCTCGGATGCCGCGTCCAAGCTATAGGGTTGTTGAAAGCGGGATAATGCACGTGGACCCATGCCCATCATCAGGATAACCAAAAAGGTTGCGGAAAAAGAGAGTCCCCACGGTACCCAAGGCTTGCTTACGGAAGGAGATGTCGGTTTGATGCGAGCAATCTCTCGCATGATGTTCTCGGTTAAGGTCGGTGGCAACCGGAAGATACCTGAGAAAGTATGGAGCAAATGCTCTTGATCTTTCAGTCGTTTGCGAGCACGGCGGAGTCGGCTCCTAATCGTGTTCGGCGATACACCTAAAAACGCGCTAACCTCCTCACTCGTCATCTCTGCCAGATAATACAGCGTTACGACGGTGCGCTCGCTCTCAGGAAGCTTTTGGAGCAGGCGTTTGACGAGTTCGCGCTGGTGTTCAATAGATGCTTCTTCGCTATGCATTGCCTCATATCGTGTATAACATAACTCCTCTAATTCAACTGTGGGCATTGCATCCAAGGAGGTCGTTGGTCGCTGCTTCTTTCGGAGCCATGAGATACAGTGCCGCGTCGCAATTACATAGAGCCACCCCGGAAAACGATCTGGCGGTTTCAGCGTCGATAACTTTTTGTACACCTTCAGGAAAATATCCTGCGTGATTTCTTCGGCGGTATGGAAATCACCTATTTTCCGCCAGACAAGGGTATGAACCCATTTCTGGTATTTCTTGACGAGCGTGGTAAACGCACTTTCGTCTCCATCTAAAGTCCGTTGAATTAATGCGCCATCATTTTCTTTCATCTCGATCCTCCAAAAATAACAAATAAGGCTTCATGATATAGTAACGCACCTTGGAGACCGAAATGGTGCATAAAATGCAATTTTCGGAAGATTGTGTGTTTAACAATGTAAAGGCGAGGTTGCTAGGGGAAATACGCAGAAATGCCCAAGCAAAACGCCCAAGCAAAACACCTCGCCAGCAAAAGGAAAATCAAGGGCATACAAAGGGAAAAGCGGAGAAAATATTTATCGACCCTCACGCTGAAAACGGAATATACCGCTGTGTTTTGTACCGATGTAAAGCACTTCGTCAGCAATAGCAAGAGAAGTTGCCGCATAAGGTGCTTCCGAGGTAATCTGTCTCCACGTATCTGTTTGGTCATCAACTCGATAAACGCCATTATCACACACACCGTAAAGGGTTGCGTCCTCAGCTGCAATCCAATCGATAAGGAGCGGATTTCCGGCAGTATCGGTGAGTGTCTGCCAGACCTCGCTATTCAGCGAACGCATGACTCCCGTATCCGTTGAGATATAGACCGTTGAATCCGCAAATACGATGTCCTTGAAGTATTCAAATTCCAAGGCAAGGCTGTCGGTGATGTCCTTCCAAGTATCTCCGTTGTCCAAGGATTGGAAGAGATCGCCCTCTCGCTTACCGGCATAGACAGTGTTCCCCGAAGCGGCAAGAGTGAATCCTTTTCCGTCAATAGGTGGAAGTTCTCCTTGATCTTCTAAACCGGTGTAGTGCCACGCTGTTTCGCCGGGTCGCCACCTGAAAAGTTTCCGTCGGTGCTCCATAAACACGGTTTCTCCAACGAGGGTAAACCCACCATTTCTTGTGTCCTCTTCAGCGATAAAGAGTAAACTCTCTCGCCACAGCCGCTCTGTTTCACGAACATTGACGTTGGTTTCCCTCGCTTCCGCGAGCCTTTTCTTCCATTCAACATACAGATTATCTTCTTTGAAATCCGGTATGCCTTGAACAGGGACCAGTGCATCGCTTTCGACGGGAAGGTGCAAAAGTTGCGTTCGATGACTGGCAATGCTGCTGACATAAAGGGTATTATTGGTTGTTCCAATCCTCGGAATCAGGAGTTTACCTCCGCCACTCACGTTAACAGCCTCCCAAGATTCACCTCTGTTCGCTGATTTAGCAACCTTACCACCGCTAACTGCGTAGAGCATGTTTTTGTCTGCAATCAGATTCTGCACATCGGCACTCACGAGTCCCTCTACAAAGGGATGCCACGAGCGACCGCCATCTGTTGAGCGCGTCACCCCAGAGAGTTGAGATTTGTAAAAGTTATTTTCATCCAATGCCACAACAGGCAAGAAGCCACCCGTAAAGGCATGTGGGTCTCGTCCTGGATCTTTCCATGTTTCGCCACGGTCATAAGAGAGCAGCACCCCACCGGGACCTATCACCATAAGTGTGTCTCCAACGGAAACAATCTTAACTGTGTGGATCAATTTAACTGGATGTTCGTCGGTGCTTGGGGTGATGTCAGTCCATGAATCTCCGAAGTCGGTTGAATAGAAGAGTGAGCAATGAGGACCATCCGGCTGACCTGAAATCGTTGCGACATAGAGTCTATCTTCGGTAGCTGCCAACGAATTAATACCTTCAAGGGTCGGTAGCGTTACTTTTTCCCAACCGCTGGTAAACCGAAAAAGTCCGCGACTCGTTCCAAGAAAGACGATTTGGTTCTTTCCAGCAAAGATGATGTTATCAATAGCAGCAGCGTCGTGGATTCTGAAGCCAATATCGCGTGCCTCCGGTGTGCTATCGGTTCGCAAACCTTCGCCAATCGCTACCCACTGCTTACCACCGTCTTCGGAACGAAATACCTCTGTCTCCAAGACGAGGTACATTGTCATATCAACATGCTGTGGGCTGCGTTCTCGAGTGCCATCTGCGATAACAAGGGCGACAGCGTGCCCCTTGGGACGCTTGCCGAGGGCTTCCCATGTTCTACCGCGATCGGTCGAGACTAAGAGTTCATCGGGCGTGAGGAGATAGAGAGCGTCCCCTCGTTCCGCCATAATCGGATCAAACTGCCGATTCGGACCGCCGGAATTAATAAGCGTCCATTCGTCTGCTTCTTCTGTAAGTCGGTAGAGACCCGTTTTTGCCATAAGATAGAGGGTTTGGTCAGATGCCAGAAAGAGTCCTGGTCTTGAAACACCTCCGAGTCCCTTTGTCTGGATCCACTGCGGTTCTGTTACCAAAACGTCCGTCTCTTCTGCCTGCAACACTGGCACACCGAACCACATCAGTAGACTCGTCAGAAGTATTGAGGTCAAAGCGAGCACCCGTAGTTTGCTCATGGAAAGAAGCACTGATTTGATACGGTGGATCTCTTGCATAACGTTTTGAATCACGGATTTCTCCTTTTTTCCAATAAATTTACAATCAATGATACAGTGTTATTGGCGAGGTTAGGAAAGCTTGCCTGTTGGTAAACTTACTGGTTGTGCAACGGCAAACTTAAAAGCCCACGGCGTTCTGTACCCATATAGAGAACCTGTTCAATAACAGCGAGAGAAGTTACCCGCCCAAGGACTTCTGAGGTAATCTGCTCCCAGATGCCTGTGTTGTTGTCCAACCGATAAACACCTGTTTGGGAAACACCGTAGAGGGTTGCGCTATCGACCGCCAATTGGTGCATGGCAATTGGGGCATATCTTGAATCGGTGAGCGTATGCCAGTTTTCGCCATCGCTTGACATGGCAACGCCGTCGTGCGTTGAAACGTATACCGTGTTATCCACAAAGAGTATCTCTCTGAAGTGGGGTAATTTCTTTAGGAGTTGGTCTTGCGATGCCGCTCTATTAAGTGGAAATGGGAAATCTGCGGTAATATCTCTCCAAGTGTCTCCACCATCTAAGGATTGGAAGAGGCTGCCGTCACTTTTCCCAAGATAGATGACCTTTCCTGAGACAGCGAATTGAAAACCGTCAGTCGCATAGAAGTCCCCGAAAACGCGGGCATCTTGAACACCGGTGTCGTACCATTTGCGCTCTCCGTGGGTCCACCGGTAGAGTTTCCGCTCGTATTCAATGTAGAACGTGTCTTCACTGATAGCGAACTCACCTGTTGTTCGGACGACGGCTTCTTTGATACCAAGTCGATAGCCAGAAAATTGTACTTGGTCTCCTGTACCAAAGTTACGTTCAGCGAGCATATCGGCGGTATTTACCATCCGCTCCAACCATTCGCCGTGGTTCGGATCCACATAAACAGGCATTCCTTCAATATGCCTCAGGGTATCAGTATCAGTGGGTAAATGGAGCAGGCAGTTTGTACTTCCGCCCTGCTTCGTTCTGACGTAAAGCGAATCCCCCACGACTGTCATATTTGACAATTTCAACGCACCGAGCGGGGTATTTGGCGGGAGCGGTAGATTTGTGTCGTCCATCTGCGTCCACTGATTTCCACCATCGATAGATTTAGCGACCCCTTTATTGGTTGCGGCGTAGAGCACATTGTTAACCTGTGCAAGATCAAGAATGTGAGATACCCCTATATCTGCTGCGAACAGATGCCAACGGCTGCCCCTGTCAGTTGAACGTGAAACACTTGTTCCAGTTACTATGAAAAAAGTGTTTTCATCCAAGGCTACTGCAGGAGAAACATGGACAGCGAAGGCGTGTCTGGGGAAACCGAGGGATTCCCAGGTATTTCCGGCATCTTCTGAGCGTAAAACGCCAGCCCCGAGTACCAAGACAGTTTCACCCACCGCCACAAGCTTGACAGATCCGATTGTCAGCGGTGACATTCGGACCCCTAAATCCGTAGGTGTTATGTCCATCCACGTCCCCCCAAAGTCGTAAGAGACGAAAAGCGAGCCCGACTTTTGGTCCTTCTGCCTCCGCGCACTGAAGTAAATTCTATCGCCAGCGACTGCTAACGAACCAATAGATTGTGACTGTGCAATGGGTAATTGCTCCCATACGCCTGAATTGAGTCGGTAGAGTCCCTGTTTCGTTCCCAAAAAGAGTGCATTTTCAATGGCAACCGCAGCGTGTATCTTCGGTGCTACCAAGCCATCGTTAAAGGCATGCCATGTGCTGCCTGTATCTGTTGAACGAAACACACCGTTCGCGAGGACGAGGTACATTTCAATCTTTGCGTCCTGCGACCAACGTAACCGACTGGGGATAAGTAGTGCGATGGCACGCCCGCGTGGACGTGGACCGAGGAAGTGTAACGTCACACCGCGATCCGTTGACGCGAGCAGTTCGGTCTCAGTAACAATATAGAGGGTATCCTTCCCTTCTGCCATCGGCGTACTATGAGGTGTAAAGGGTAGTGCGGCGTTAACGAGTGTCCATCCAGTGTTGTCGTCTGCTAATCGGTAGAGGCGGGTAGATCCAATCGCGTAGACCTCTTTTTGAGATGTGACAAATAGGTTTTTGACACCTCCGCCCCCTGGTCCCCTTGTTGGTATCCATTGTGGTTCTGTCTTTCGTATCTCTGTTGTATTTGTTTGTGCTGCTGCTATCAATAACCCAGCATCTGTTTTCGGACCAGCACTACTACCTTTCCCCGGAGTATTACTTTTTCCAAACTGATTTCTCACATCCAGTTCTCGTTTTAATTCAAACACAACAGGCGCGTCAATCAATTCAACTGTCATCTCCGAGGTTGCATCCAAGCTGTAGGGTTGCTGAAAGCGGGATAATGCCTGCGGACCGAACCCCATCATCAGGATAACCAAAAGCGTTGAGGAGAAAGAGAGTGCCCACGGCACCCAAGGTTTACCCACGGGAGGCGATGTCGGTTTGATACGCGCAATTTCACGTATGACCTTCTCGGTTAGGGTTGGTGGCAATTGGAAGATGCCTGCAGCATCGTGGAGCAGGTGTTCTTGCTTTTCTAATCGCTTGCGGGCGCGGTGGAGCCGGCTTTTAATGGTGTTCGGGGATACACCCAAGAATTCGCTAATGTTTTCGCAAGACATTTCTGCGAGATAAAACAGCGTTACAACAGTGCGCTCGCTCTCTGGGAGTTTTTGGAGCAGGCGTTTGACGATATCGCGTTGGTGTTCAACAGCGGATGCTTCCTTACGATCTGCTTCATATTGCAGATAGCAGCGTTCCTCCAGTTCAAATGTAGACATTTCGTTTAGGGAGGTCGTTGGTTGCTGTTTCTTTCGGAGCCACGAAATACAGTGCCGCGTCGCAATTACATAGAGCCACCCCGGAAAACGATCTGGTGGTTTCAGCGTCGATAACTTTTTGTACACCTTCAAGAAAATATCTTGTGTGATTTCTTCGGCAATATGGAAATCTCCTATTTTCCGCCAGACTAAGGTGTGAATCTGCTTTTGGTATCTGTTCACAAGCGCAGTAAATGCGCGCTGATCACCCTCCAAAGTCCGTTGAATCAGATCAACATCGCTTCTCTCCATGACTCTCCTCCCGAAAATATAGTGAAACCTATAATTACAATCAATGTGATTGTTCGGCAATAAACATGTCGCCCCTACGGGGAAACCTAGCTTCGCCGGGGATACCGTATCTATAGACATACCGCCCCTACGGGGCTGCGTATCGGTGCATCGGTGTTCATTTTTCTCTGAGTTGCGTTTGTAACTATAACGCTAAGAAAACACAAAAAACGCGGCGGAAACAGCGTGTGCTTTGGACAGAAACTGTCCAAACTTTAGTATATACTTTTAGACTTTACCAGAAAAAGAAAAAATAGTGCTTTCATAAGTTAATAACGCGTCTGTGAGACTTAAAGGTTGCATAAAATGCGATTTTCAAGACAGATAACTATCATCAACGCATTAACAGAAAGGGGATAAATCAAAACCAATCCCTCAATCCAATAGAGAACCCAACTATGGTAAAGTTCACAGTTACCTCAACATTATCGGAAGGCGAGGATACAATCCTCGCCAGCGGCGGTGCGGGTTTCATTATCGGAAGGCGAGAATACAATCCTCGCCAGCGGCGGTGCAAAGTTCACAGTTATTTCAACATTACCGGAAGGCGAGGATACAATCCTCGCCAGCGGCAGTGAGGGTTTCCTCTAAGGAGTCAGCAATTTTTGTGCCAATGCCAGAGACGTTAAATATACCGGCCTGTATGGAATTCTGCACGGAAAGGGGCAAACCGCCATTTCAAATGCACGAAAAAGGGCATCTCACGGAGATGGAAAGGTAGCGTACACCAGAAAAGGCGCGTAACAAACGCGCCTTTCTAACATTCTACAACATACGCTTGGAGGTAGGTTGATAACGTTGGTTCCGATATTTTTTCAATTGACAGAAGGAGACAGAAATGCTATGCTGTCGCTAAGTTTTAGTTATTTTCGGCACCTTCGTCAATCCAGTCAATGAAAAGTTGAATCTGGTCACCGTCTAATGGAGGACCACCGGGGGGCATGCCGCCGCCATCAATACGTTTGACAACAAGACTTCCCTTGCCATTACCAGCGTTAAACGCGGGGCCACCGTTTCCACCCTTTTTGAAGGTATCGTATTTGCTGAGGTCGAGTCCAGCGGCACCGGGTGCGGCGTGGCACCCTCCAAGGGCACATCGCTCGGCAAGGATCGGTTGAATGTCGTCCTTAAAAGAGACACCCTCCACAACAGGTTCTTCGACAGGAGGTGGTTCACCAGCCGGTGGCTCAGGCACTGGGGTCGTGGCAGGAGGCGTTGTTGTGGGTTGAAGGACATCCGTCATACCGGTGTCTTCCGTCATATCGCCCTCGTCCCCGCATCCGGCAATGAAAACTGCGGAGAGAAAGAGGCTCATAGCAAAGATGGGAATAAAAACAGTGGCTATGCGTCGGCTAAGTGTCGGCATAGAAGATAAATTAATCACAATGAGATGCTCCTTTTTTGAGAAATGTGTTTTTGGCGTAGCTTGCAAGCCAAAACTTGTTGTTATCAGTGTATAGGGATTTCATTATTTCGTATATAGAATACCACGATACAGAGGAGATGTCAACATGAAAATTCTGATTAACACCGATATTACGTCGGAACAACAGCAGCAGATTCAATCCGTTTCCGAGGAATTCTCGCTTGTGCGTCCACAGAATTCGGAAGAAGCATTGCGCGAAATTGCGGATACAGATATTGTGTTCGGTGGGTTTAACCGTTCTCTTTTTGAGAATTCGCAACAACTCAAATGGGTGCAAGTGCTTTCCGCTGGCGTTGACGGCTTGCTGTTTCCCGAATTTGTTAAAAGCGATGTTATCCTAACGAGTGCGAAAGGGTTCGTTGGTCCCCATCTGGCAGATCAGGCGTGGGCTTTACTTTTAGGTCTTCTCCGCGGTATCGGACGTTCGGTCCGCGAGCGGACCTGGGACAATCGGATGTCAATCCGTTTGGCAACGTGGGAGTTGAGCGAACGGACGCTGGGTATCGTCGGACTTGGGGGCACGGGTATTGATGTCGCGCGCCGGGCACAAGGGTTTGATATGCGCGTCATCGCCGTCGATCCGGAGACGATTGAGCCACCCTCGTTTGTTCACGAAGTCTGGAAGATGGATCGGTTCCATGACCTGCTTTCAGAATCAGATGTTGTCGTTATCTGCGCGCCGCTGACACCGGAGACGCACGGAATGTTCGACGATGCAGCGTTTGAACAGATGAAATCGCACGCGTTGCTTATCAACGTCACACGCGGTCAGATTGTAGATGGACCAGCACTGCTCCGCGCGCTCACTTCGGGAAGCATCGGCGGTGCGGGATTGGATGTCACGCCTGAAGAACCGCTGCCTACCGACAGCCTGTTATGGGATTTGCCGAATGTGATTATTACACCACACGTCGCCGGTGGTTCACCCATCCGCTTGGATCGATCGGTTGGACTTTTCTGTGATAATCTGGAACGACTTCTCGTCGGCAAACCGCTCCTGAGTGTGATTGATAAAGAGAAGGGATATTAGAAGCGAATTTGGGCTGTGCGCGTGCGAGTAACGAGTTCAGATTATTTCTCTGAACCCTTGATGCTACCCCATGTCACAGCCATCTTATTTAATGGTTGCACTGGCAATGAATCACCAACCCAGCGCGGCAAAATAGGCAGACTGTCCGGCAAAGAAACCAAACGCCGAACTTTCCGAGTTACAAACGAGTAAATGTAGAGTCCGTACTCACCCGCACGCGTATCAGCAGAGAATACAAGATGTTCGCCATTCGGCGACCAATCCACTTGAAAGAACTGCCGTAAGTTGTGATCAGCTACTTTTCGGTGGTTCTTCCCCTCAACATCCGCAACAAATACGCCTTCATGAAGCGGTGTGTAGGCTATCTCTTTGCCGTTCGGTGAGAAACTATAGAACGGGTAACGGCTTAAGAAACCCGCACGTTCATGGAATGGCAAATGTTTCTTGGGTTTTTCCTGACCATTGACATTCGATTCCCAAATCTCCTGACGCCTACCCGTGGCGAGAAGGTTATAGAAGACAGATCGCGAGTCTGATGTCCAGACAAGCCCTATCGGTTTTTCGCCAATCGGGTAAGGTAACTTCCGCTTTCGCTGTCCATCCGGAGAGATTAAAAAAGTTCTCTATCCTCTTCATGTCCGTTTCTTATCCCAAACCGATTGCCAGCATAGACAATCCAGCGTCCATCCGGAGACCAAGAAATATCGTGAAAAGCATGCACCTGCAACTTAAAGGAGCGAATTCTCCCACCGGTATGTAAGTGCTGGATGTGAAGAATATTGCGCCGTTCAAGATCTGTGTCCAAGATTGCCAAATAGCGTCCATCCGGCGAAGGAGCAGAAATACCTTTCTCCGCAATAAGCGTAGGCTCAGCATCATCTGGCCGCATCATGTAGGTATCCCCACGATAGGAGAAGACAATCATACCCTCTGCCCAACAGAACAGATTCGGACAAATACCCAATAGAATTATTAGAAAAAACAGAAGGGGCAAGTGGCATTTATACATACAAGGTCCCTTTTTTAGTCAGTTTCCACTGAACGCTTGATGGCACCCCATGTCACAGCCATTTTATCTGACGGTTGCACTGGCAACGAACCACCAACCCAGCGCGGCGAAATAGGGAGACTGTCCGGGAAAAGGGCTAAAAGCCGCACTTTCTCGGACGCAAACGAGTAGATATAAAGCCCATAATCACCCACAAACATCTCAGCAGAGAACACAAGATGTTTGCCATTCGGCGACCAATCTACTTGAAAGAACTGCCGCAAGCCGAGATTGACTACTTTTGGGAGGTTTACCCCATTAACATTTATAACTATGTCTCCTATAACTATGTCGCCATGAAGGCGATCAGTTACTTTTCGGTGGTTCTTCCCCTCAACATCCGCAACAAAGACCCCTTCATGAAGCGGTGTGTAGGCTATCTCTTTACCGTTTGGTGAGAAACTATAGAACGGGTAACGGTTTAAGAAACCCGCACCTTCGTGGAATGGCAAATGCTTTTTGGCTTTTTCCTGACCATTGATTTTCGACTCCCAAATTTCCTGACGTCTGTCTGTTGCAGCGAGATTGTAGAACACGGATTGTGAGTCCGATGCCCAGACAAAACCTATTGGATTCTCACCAATTGGGTGCGGTAACTTTCGCTTCCGTCGTCCATCCGGTGAAATGAGAAAGATTTCTGTGTCCACGCCACGTCCGCCTCTTATCCTTTGTGGACTACCAGCATACACAATCCAACGTCCATCCGGAGACCAAGAAATATCGACGTAAGAATGGACTTGCAATATGATAGAACGAATTTTCTTACCGGTCCGGAGGTGTCGGATATGGAGAACATTCCGGCGATCAGGGTCGCCATCTACCGCTGCCAAAAAGCGACCATCCGGCGAAGGGGTAGAAATACCTTCTTCCGCAATGCGCGTAGGTATGGTATCATTCGGACGCATCATGTAGGTCGTGCTACGATAGGAGTAGACAATCATACCTTCTGCCCAACAGAACAGACCTGTACAAAAATTCAATAGAATTATGAGCGAAAACAGTAGAACCAAACGACGCGTGTTCATGAGGAAGTCCTCGTTAGAAAAATAGTCTTACTAACAGTTTTTATCCTTAGTCAACATCAGCGATTTTAACGAGCTGTTTGCCGATATTACCACCTTTCAGCATGCTAATGAATGCCGCGGGCGCGCTTTCGATCCCACCTTCTTCGATCGTCTCACGGTATTTCAACCTACCCTGCCGTAACCATTCCGACATCTCAACAAGTGCTTCCGCATGTTGATTCGCAAACTCAGAAACAAGAAAGCCTTCGATTCTCGCACGCTTGGTGATCATATTCCAGAGGAAACGCGGTCCCGTCTCTGGTTTCTCCAAGTTATATTGCGAAATCTGTCCACAGATGACGACGCGTCCCTTGATCCTTAAATTGGGGAAAACGGCATCTGTGATAACGCCACCGACGTTGTCAAAATAGACATCAATGCCATCAGGAAGAAGTGTTTGGAGCTCCGATTGGTAATCGTCGACCTCCTTATAGTTAAACGCGGCATCAAAGCCGAGTTCATCAACGACATAAGCGACCTTTTCATCGCTTCCCGCAGAACCGACAACCCGACACCCTTTGATTTTTGCGATCTGTCCAACGACGGAGCCGACTGCGCCAGCGGCACCAGACACAAATACAGTCTCCCGTTCCTGAAGTTTTCCAATCTTAAGCAAGCCGAAGTAGGCTGTCAACCCCGGCATACCGAGAATGCCAGCCCCTGTTGAGATAGGTGCGATTGTCGAATCAATCTTCCGCAGCCCATCCCCAGCAGCGACACCGTATTCCTGCCACCCGATGCCCGCGTTGACGATATCGCCTTCCTCGAAATTTGGATGCTTCGACGCGATAACCTGAGCGATAACACTGCCGACCATGATTTCATCAATTTCTACATTCGCGGCGTAAGATTTCGCGGCATTAATCCGTCCCCGCATATACGGATCAACCGAGAGGTAGATGGTCTTTACCAATACTTCTCCATCTTCAGGTGCTGGAATAGGCACCTCAACCACGTTGAAATCCGATTCCTTGGGATACCCTACAGGTCGGGAAGCGAGGGTAACTTGACGATTCATTTTAACATTTCTCCTTTTTAATCAATGAGGACTTACAGAATAAATCGGGGTTACAAACCCCTCCTACAAAAGGTTGGTAGGGGTTACCCCTGCTACAAAAAGCTGGTAAATGTCCTGTTCGGGGTCTATTCCCTATTATTAAATTGCACGGGATCCTCACCATGAACGACGATAAGTTTGTGTTCAG
Organism: Candidatus Poribacteria bacterium; assembly: GCA_022821965.1. Taxonomy (GTDB): domain Bacteria; phylum Poribacteria; class WGA-4E; order WGA-4E; family WGA-3G; genus WGA-3G. The sequence goes on along the minus strand of JAJECN010000032.1, from coordinate 30,137 downwards.
GGGCATCCCAATCGAAAACTTTGACGATAGGCAGGATGACTCGGACGGCTAAACCGATACGCCGCTTGTCAGAACGATTTGCTTCCGAGTGATGCAAGGTACGCTCATTAAAGAGCACAAATTCACCGGGTTGCATCTCAAGATTGACGATAGTGCTGGTATCAATAAATTCGAGATCCCCCATCTGATTGAACGCCATGTCCGAAGTCGCCTTCACGTGCGGGATCACTTTTCGGTGTGAACCGGGGACGATCTGGAGACAACTATTCTCTAACGTTGCCGAATCAACAGCAATCCATGCCGAAATAATGACGGGGGGTTCAAGGGGCCAATAGTTGAAATCTTGGTGCCATGGAATCTCTTTTGCCCCCGGTTCCTTAACAAAAAAGTTCGTCCGCCAAAGGAGCAGGTCTGGACCATACAGTGCCGCCATCCGTTTAACGATAGTTGGGTGCGTGGCAAGTTGATGAATCAACGGAGAATCAAGATGCCGGTTATGCACCAATTGGTTGTGATCCGGTGGTGGCGTTTCAAGAATTTTCTCAATTTCTGGTTGCATGTTGAGCATGTCTTCAGGACCACAGAGTTTGTAAGGACCGAGGTAACCGTGCCGCCAAAACTGTTCCCTTTCTTCAGTGCTCAACGTATGATTTCCGTTCTGCATTGTGTAAAAAATCCTTTTATTTTCTCAAACAGTAGATGCTTACTGGTGAGATCTCAAATCCCACCACAGGTGTTAATTTAAGGAAAAACGCATCATAGCCTCGTAGGTTGGGTTGAGCGGAATCAAGAAAGACCATGCCGATAACCCAAGTACATTTCAACTCTCTATACCGTCATATAAATCAAGGCGATAGCGAAACCCAACGCAAACCTATCGCCATCCCATGATCTCAAAGAAAGAAGCCCGTTGGGTTTCACTGTGTTCTTGATTGTAGAGACCTACACGTTTGGTTCGCGGGTATTTGACGTACACCGCCTATTTTCTCAGTCCCGTTCAACCCAACCTACAGTATAAATTGACACCTATGGTGCGGTTGCATGAAGATTAACAATTTAATTCGGCAATTTTGTAGAGAGATCCGGTGCGGTTAGGAAACCGCACCTACCGGGCCTGGCGGAAATACAGAATTACCGAAATATTTTATTAAACTTCATCAAACCACACCTACAAGCTTGGGGAAAATTAGTCTTGACAGACGTGCACTTTAATCGCACCGGAGGTCTTATCAGCAGACACGCGGAACGCTTCCCGGATTTCCTCAAGCGGATAGTAGTGCGTCACCAATTTCGTGGCATCGACTTTACCGGAGTCTATCAATTCAATTGCGGCTTCAAAGTCGGTCTCCATGCCGCTATAACCGTAGCAGTTAGAGCCTGTAATGGATGCCTCGGACCAAACGATAGTGGAAAGATTCACCTCAAGCGGTTTGTAGTATCCCGCGACGAGAACAACAGATCCTTGCTTCCGAACGATCGTTGTAGCAATGTTGAAGTTCTCCGCACCACCTACCGTTTCGATGACCGCATCAAAACCGATGCCATTTGTGACCTCCTTGACGTATTCTTGGACATCGGTGTCGCCAACATTGACGATGTGATCCGCCCCCAGTGCTTTTGCCAACTCCACCTGCTGTTCGTATTTGACAGTAATCAACGTCTCTTTAACACCCGCAGCAACCGCATCCGCCAAGCAGAATTGACCGATGGTCCCACCGCCGATAATCGCGACGGTGTCTCGGGAATTGGCACCTGAGCGCGCTATGGCACGGTGTGAGACAGCGAGTGGTTCAACGAGCGCGCCCTGTTCAAACGTCATCCGTTCCGGCAATTTAAACAATCCGGATTGGTGTGTTGACGTATATTCAGCAAACCCGCCGTGCATCTTCGGAGAGATCCCACCTCTATTGAGGCAGAGATTGTACTGTCCGGTTTCGCAGTACGTGCAGATGCTGCAGTGCGAAAAACACTCTACAGCGACTCTATCCCCGATGTCGAACTTCGTTACACCGTCACCGAGTGCCACGACCACACCACACGTTTCATGCCCGGCGGCATGCTCATGCGATTGCCCCCAATTCCCGAAATAACTATGCAGATCACTTCCACAGATACCGGTCTGCTTCGTATCAACGAGTACAAACCCCGGAGGGGGTTCGTTACGTTCAACTTCACGAACCTCAATTTCTTCAATGCCTGTGTAGATAGCGGCTTTCATTCTCATGGCAGTTTCTCCTTTGTTTCTGCACTTAGCAGTCGTTTACGGAGTGTGTGCTTATCGGATTTTCCAACACCCGTTTTAGGGATTTCATCAACAAAGACAAACCGGTCAGGAATCCAGAATTTGGGGAACTCAACGGAAAGATGCTGCTTAAGGGTGTCCGAGATGTCCGCATCAGCGCGGTTAGAAACCGCACCTACCGGTGTAAGGGCGATGACAGCGAGTGGGCGTTCACTCCATTTTTCGCTGGGCACGCCAATAACCGCAGCTTCCGTGACGTAAGGATGTTTCAGGAGGGCAGTCTCCAAAGCAACACTTGAAATAGACTCTCCACCGCTTCGGATGAGTGCCTTTGCGCGGTCCACAATCTGCATGTAGCCGTGAGCGTCAATCGTCGCAATATCACCAGTCCTTAACCATCCGTCGGCGGTGAAGTGTTCGTCTGTCGGTTCACTCCGATAGTAGGCACGTGCTGTCCACGGACTCTGTACGTGTAGTTCTCCAGCCGTTTTACCATCCCAAGGGAGTTCGGTAAACTCGTCAGATTTCTCCGCTGCGAGGCGGAGTTTAACACCCGGTATCGGTCTACCCTGTTTTGCTTTAATCAACCATTTTTCGGCATCGGGTAATGCTTGATGTTCACGGCGCAGTTTTGAGAAGGTCCCGGTCGGAGACATCTCCGTCATCCCCCAAGCGTGGCAAATCTCAATGCCAAGTTTCTTTTCGTAAGCCTCAATGAGTGTCGGCGGCATCGCTTCGCCTCCGACTATCAATCGTCGTAATGAGGAGATATCCTGTCTCCTTTTGCGCAATTCAGGATAAGCCTCTGCCCATACTGTTGGCACTCCTGCAGCGACGGTGACACCTGTTTCCGCAATAAGGTCTGCGATGCATGCTGGTTTAGCACCGGGTAGTACTATATCCGCCCCGGCAAACATACTGGCATAAGGCAATCCCCACGCCATCGCGTGGAACATCGGGACAAGTGGCAGAACAACATCTGCCTCGGTCAATCCGAAGACATCGGCTTGATTCACAGCGAGTGTGTGAAGAAACATGGAGCGGTGCGTGTAGAGAACACCTCGCGGTTCGCCCTGCGTTCCGCTGGTATAGCAGAGTCCCATCGCCCAGTTTTCGTCTGGAATATCCCATGCATACGCTGGATCGGCTTCAGAAAGCAGCTGCTCATAAGAGGGATCGGCATCTGTGGACATCTGATTAAAATAGGTAACCTGCTCACAGGCAATCTCATTCCGTAGTGCTTCAAACTGCTCAGCAAATGCCCCATCTACAAAAATGACTTTGTCTTCTGCCTCGTGAGTAATGTGAGCCAGTTGCGCAGCAGACAGACGAATATTGAGCGGATGCAGCACGGCACCGAGGCACGGAATCGCATAGTAAAGCTCCAGATGTTGATACGTATTGGAGGCATAGGTCGCAACCCTATCGCCCGGCTGCACAATGCCCACTTGCGTGATAACGTTTGCTAACCGCTTTACGCGCTCGTATAACGCAGTATAGTTGTAACTATGGAGCGTCTGGTCGGGCAGGAGCGTGGTAACCCGCTTATTGCCGTGTATACGGTGTGCGTGCTCCAAAATCTGCGCAAGCGTCAATGGATGGTTCATCATCAAGCCGTGCATGTTCCGCTGTGCCTCATTGCTAAAAATTGCCCAAGTTTCTCATGATTTTAGCATAAAAACAAAGTTTATTGTTAAAAAACTGATATTTTACACTTTCGGAATTTTAATTTGCATTTTACGATAAAAATAAATCATAATTAAATCATTGTTATGAACGGAAATACACTTAGGCGTTACACAGGACAGACGCAAACTCCGATTGTTGCTTGTGGCATTGGAAGAATGGAAGGGTGGAAGCGTGGGGGAGGTCCCATTTTTCCCGCCTTCCACGTTTTCATCCATCAATATCTGTGTTGTGCGTCCGTTCCGGTTACAGAACATCTGTGTCCCGTATTTCTCATGATCATTAAATCAGAAGTGAGGATAAACGAAATGTCAATTTCAGATAATAAACGGTATTTCTGGTGGATTGTTGCTATGTTATTCGGCATCGTATCAGCAATACCGATGACTGCCAGTGCTGAAGCACTCAAGGTAGTCGTTCAAGATCAAAACGAGAACGCTATTCCAGAAGCAAAAGTCCAAATCGGAAACCAAGAACAGACAACAGATGATTCTGGGGTCGCTATGTTCAGCGATGTAACAGGCTCAGAGTCGCTGACGATAATCGCCATCGGATTTTCGAGCAAACGGATCAATATCACTGCCGGGCAAACCGAAGTGAAAGCCACACTTGCACCCATCCAAACAATTGAATCTGTTGTGGTAGTAGGTACCCGAAGTATAGGTAGAAGAGCCTTGCAGGCACCCGTCCCGATAGAAGTTGTCAACAGAGAACAACTTAGCATTACCGGTCAATCCGAAACGGGTCGTGTTTTGCAAATGTTAGTCCCCTCCTTCAACTTTTCAAGTTCAACCATTAGTGACGGCACAGATGCCCTACGTCCTGCAACGCTGCGCGGCTTAGGACCCGACCAGACGCTTGTACTCGTCAATGGCAAACGTCGCCATAAAAGTGCATTGCTGCACGTAAACACATCGGTAGGACGTGGCACTGCCGGAACAGATTTCAACGCTATTCCATCATCGGCGATCGAGCGGATTGAAGTCCTTCGTGATGGCGCAGCAGCACAATACGGTTCCGATGCAATCGCGGGTGTTATCAACATTGTACTCAAAGACGACGTTGACACAGGTGATGCCGATATCTATTGGGGGCAAACTTATGAAGGCGATGGTAATACATGGAACGGGAACGCCAACTACGGTATGAAAGTTGGTGACTCCGGTTTCCTCAATCTCACCGCTGAATGGCGCGAGAGAGCGCGCACCAATCGGGCAGGTCTCACAGGGGAACGCCAATATGATTGGACAGAAGTTAACCAAGGTAGACCTGCGGATAATACACTTGAAATCGAAAACGATGATGGAACTGTAACCGAGAAATCGGTCTGGTTCGACTCGCGTGAATATACTTTTGAAAGACAGAATTTCCGCATTGGGGATTCCGATTCGTCACAAAAAATCGGATTTTACAACTTCGGACTCCCACTCAGCGAGGGGTTGGAACTCTATTCTTTTGGAGGACACTCCTCACGCCAAAACAACAGTGCCGGTTTCTACCGCAGAGCGAATCAGGCATCGCGAACTGTTATCGAAATCTATCCCGACGGGTTCCTCCCAGAAATCAATACCAATATTGGCGATACCTCTCTCGCCTTAGGTATGGCGTGGACACATGAAACAACTGATCTGAATGTCGATGTCAGTGTCAACCATGGATTGAATACATTTGACTTCTTCATTTCCAACTCCTTGAACGCCTCTTACGGTGCGAGCAGCCCAACCTCCGCAGATGCTGGTGGCTTTGAACTCTCACAAACGGCGTTTAACTTAGATGTTACTTACCCACTCGACTACCAGTCCTCACTGGTGAACCTTGCCGGTGGTGTCGAATTCCGTAGGGAAGGTTACGGTATCCGCGCGGGTGAACCGCTTTCATGGATAAATGCAGGTCTTGGGGCACCCGGTGCCTCTGGTGGTATCCAGGTATTTCCCGGCTTCCGCCCCGATAACGAAGTGGACGAGAGTCGGACGAATATCGCAGGTTATGCCGACTTTGAATCCTATCTCAGCGGACAACCCGGAACCGGCCTGCTTGTTGGTGCAGCGGTGCGCGGTGAGCAGTACAGCGATTTTGGTACCACTGTCACAGGAAAAGCGACGGGTCGCTATGACTTGACAAAACAGGTTGCAGTCCGTGCTGCCGGTAGCACAGGTTTTCGTGCGCCTTCACTACAGCAGCTCTACTTCAATAACATCAGTACACAATTCAAGGTAGACACCGACGATATCGATGGCGATGGAAACACTACTGAACTGGTTGCTCTTGAAGTCGGGACGTTCCGCAATGACAGCGATGCCGCACGGGCACTCGGCATCCCCGAACTGAAAGAGGAAACCGCCTTTAATGTCTCCGGTGGTGTCGTGTTGAAACCGCTTGAGAAGATGTGGCTCACTGTAGATGGATTCCTCATCCAAATCGATGATCGCATTGTTGTGAGTGGTAGTTTTAGTGCCGATAAAATCAAAGCGTTAGCTGCAGCAGGCGCAAGTAGCGCGCAGGTGTTCACGAATGTCGCACAGACACGTACCCAAGGTGTTGATGTCGCAGCAGGTTATCTCCACGCTTTCGACAATGAATCTCTTCTTAATTTGAAGGTTGCGTTAACATGGGCAGATACTGAAGTTATCGGTGACGTGGACGCGCCAGAAATTCTCGTCGGACTTGAGGACACTCTCTTCCCGTCACAGGAACGTTCCATGATTGAAGAGTGGCAGCCGAATACCCGCATTAACATCGGTGCGGATTATATCATCGGTGACCTCACTATCGGTGGTGCTTTGCGTTACTTCGGCAGCTACACTGTTCAAGAGGGAAGCGGTGACGATCCAGCACGGCAGACTTACGGCGGAAAATGGCTTACCGACATTCAGAGCAATTACCAGTTGAACGAAGGACTTTCACTGACGATCGGTGCGAATAACCTGTTTGATCAGGTGCCCGATTTGAACGAGATTGGACAGTCCCGCGCTGGAACGCTAACCGACAGCACAGGTCATGTCATTGTTGACTCACCCGGTGTGTTCACATATTCCAGAAGGTCTGCTCCGTTCGGTTTCAATGGCGGACTTTACTACGCGAAACTCTCCTATAGTTTCTAAAAAAGTTTCTCGATTAACATAGGCGCGGTTCCAAGCCGCGCCTATATTATTTTGTGGGAGATTGATTACCCATAGTGGTTTTGTACCGCAAAATGTATGAAGATTAATTGTCTGAATCAGATAGACTTCTACACAGATGCCGCCCCTACGGAGCTTTGGACCTGGGAGGAATGGTTTCTATACAGATGCCGCCCCTACGGGGCTGCAAGTATTGACAGATGAAATGATTTTTCTGTGAATTAGGCTTGCGTGAAAACTCGTAGGAAAATATCAAAAGGTTTGAACATTGTGCTTCAAACACATTTATGGTAAAGGGCAGCAGCATTATTTGGCGATTACAGAAAGGCGAGGATACAATCCTCGCCAGCGGGAGTGAGCGTTTTCTTTCCTGAACACCTGTTTATATGTTTCAAACTTTACTATAAATTGTCCAAACTTTAGTATACTTTAGTATTCATCATGATCATCAAATTATAAGCGAGAATAACGAGATGTTAATTTCAGATAATAAACGGTATTTCTGGTGCGTTGTCGCTATTCTATTCGGCATCGTATCAGCAATGCCGATGACTGCCAGTGCTGAAGCACTTAAGGTAGTCGTTCAAGATCAGAACGGGAACGCTATCCCAGAAGCAAAAGTACAAATTGGCAACCAAGAACAGACAACAGATGACTCTGGAGTCACCACGTTTAGCGATGTGACAGGTGCACAGTCGCTCACTGTAACAGCAATCGGATTTTCGAGTAAGCGGGTCAATACCACTGCGGGGGAAACCGAAGTGGCAGTGGTCCTCGCTCCCATCCAAATCGTTGACACAGTCGTGGTGGTAGGCACCCGCAGCATCGGTAGGAGAGTTTTGCAAGCACCTGTGCCGATAGAAGTTGTCAACAGGGAACAACTTAGCCTCACCGGTCAATCCGAAACGGGGCGCGTCCTACAGATGTTAGTCCCCTCCTTTAATTTCCCAAGCTCAACAATTAGCGATGGCACCGACGCGTTGCGTCCCGCGACGTTGCGTGGCTTAGGACCCGACCAGACGCTTGTGCTCATCAACGGCAAACGTCGCCACAAAAGCGCATTGCTGCACGTAAATAGTTCTGTGGGTCGCGGCACCGCCGGAACAGACTTCAACGCGATTCCGTCTGCGGCGATCGAGCGGATCGAAGTCCTTCGTGATGGCGCAGCAGCACAATACGGTTCCGATGCGATCGCGGGTGTTATCAACATCATTTTGAAGGATGATGTCGATTCAGGCGATGTCAACCTCTATTGGGGTCAGACCTACGAAGGTGACGGGGATACGTGGCACGGAAACGGGAATTATGGGATGAAAGTCGGCGATTCCGGTTTCCTCAATCTAACAGTAGAGTGGCGCGACAGATACCGCACTAACCGCGCTGGGATTAGCGGCACGCGACAGTACAATTGGGTAGAAATAGACCAAGGTAGACCACCCGATGCCGAACTTGAGATAAAAGACGCAGACGGAAATGTAACAGGTAAAAAACCGGTCTGGTTTGATCCGCGTGAGTACCCTTTCAATCGAAAAAACTTTCGGGTTGGGGATTCTGACGCTTCACAAAAAGTTGGGGTTTACAACTTCGGTCTACCCCTGACAGAAACGTTAGACCTCTATTCATTCGGTGGATATTCTACAAGGCAAAACAATAGCTCGGGCTTTTATCGCAATGCCAAGGATGCCAGTCGAAATGTGAAGGCGATTTATCCGGATGGATTTCTCCCGGAAATCAACACAGCCATTGAAGATGTATCCGTCGCATTGGGAATGGCGTGGAAACACGCTTCAACGGATTTAGATGTTGATGTCAGTCTGAACCACGGTTTGAATACATTTGACTTTTTCGTTTCTAATTCTTTGAATGCATCTTATGGGGCAGCGAGTCCAACTGCCGCCGATTCCGGTGGATTTCGACTCGATCAAACTGCCCTCAATATAGATATTACCTATCCTCTCACCTATCAATCCTCACTCATTAACCTTGCCGGTGGTGCCGAATTTCGACGGGAAGGTTACGGGATTCGGGCGGGTGAACCTGTCTCTTGGTCCAACGCGGGCCTCGGTGCAGAGGGTGCAGCCAGTGGCATTCAGGTTTTCCCCGGCTTCCGCCCGGATAATGAAGTTAACGAAATCCGTACCAACATCGCAAGCTATGCCGACTTTGAATCCTATCTCAGTGGGCAACCGGGAACAGGTCTGCTCGTTGGTGCTGCTGTGCGGGGCGAGCAGTATAGCGACTTTGGTGCTACTGTCACAGGAAAGGCAACGGCTCGCTACGACTTGACAGAACAGATTGCGGTGCGTGCCGCAGGTAGCACAGGCTTCCGTGCCCCCTTACTCCAACAACTTTATTTCAACAACATCAGTACGCAATTCAAGGCTGACAATAACGACGCTGATGGTGATGGAAATACGACGGAACTGCTACCTTTCGAGGTAGGAACGTTTCGCAATGACAGCGAGACCGCACGTGCGCTCAACATCCCAGAACTTAAAGAGGAAACCTCAGTCAATGTTTCTGGAGGTATCGTCCTCAAACCGATTCAGAATCTATGGTTGACCCTTGATGCCTTCCAGATTGACATTGATGACCGCATTGTTCTGAGCGGAAGCTTCAGGGCAGATACTGTACCCACCTTAGCACGGGCAGGCGCCAGTCAAGCACAAGTCTTTACGAATGTCGCGCAAACACGGACTCGCGGCATTGATATAGCCGCAGGTTACGTACACGCCTTTGACGATGAATCCCTTCTCGATTTGAAAGTCGCATTGACGTGGGCAGATACTGAAGTCATCGGTGACGTGGAAGCACCGGGTTCTATTCTAATCGGTCTCGAGGAAATTCTCTTTCCAGAACGAGAACGCTCTATCCTTGAGGAGTGGCAACCGAACACACGCCTAAATCTCACAGCAGATTACACCATCGGATCCCTCAAAATTGGGTCTGCTTTGCGTTACTTTGGGAGTTACACCGTTCAAGAAGGAAGTGGAGAGAGTGCTCAGCGACAAACTTACGGTGGAAAATGGATTGCCGATATTCAGAGTGCCTATCAACTCAATGAATCCTTTACCTTGACGCTCGGTGCAAACAATCTTCTCAATCAGGTTCCTGACTTGAACGAGGTCGGTCAAGCACGTGGTGGTACCCTTATAGATGGTGCTGGAACAGTGATTGCGGATTCACCGGGAGTTTTCACGTATGATCGGAGGGCTGCACCCTTCGGTTTCAACGGCGGACTTTACTACGCGAAGTTGTCCTACAATTTTTAGGATACTTCTCATAATTATTTGAAAAAATGTGAATGTCGGCATAGTTAGGAACCGCGCCGACATTCACATTTTTTTATTGCACTTATTTTTCATGACGTGCTAAATTAGGGTGAGATTTGAATCTATAAGGAGAGTTATTGAATGCATCGAAATCTCTTAATCTTTTGTGTGGTAGTGCTTTTTGTCGGCACTATCATTGCGCTGAATATCAACTCTGTTGAAAGCCAGAGCGATAGGGTGCAGCGAGGGAAATACCTCGTGGACACGGTGGGCGCGTGCGGACATTGTCATACACCGCGTGCAGGTGCTGAATATAACATGGACATGTACCTCGCTGGACATCCAACAAACGCCCCTTATCCACGCTATAATTTCAGCATGATGCAACAAGGCATCTTTATCCTCACGTCACCACAAATGAGTGCCTTCTCCGGTCCGTTTGGAACAAGTTTTTCCTCAAACCTGACCCCGGACAAAGAAACTGGGTTGGGGGATTGGACAGAGGAGATGTTCATCGGCGCGATGCGCACTGGACTCCATCAAGGTGTGGAGGGCAACCGGAAGATCTTTCCGCCAATGCCAACGAAGCACTATGCCCAAATGAATGATGATGATTTGAAAGCGATTTGGGCGTATCTTCGGACGATTAAGCCCGTCAAAAACGAAGTGAGTCCACCCTTGAATTCACGAGGCCGACCGTATTAATTAGCCGTCAGCCATCAGGGCGTTCCGCTGCGCTCCACTGTCGGCTGTCAGTAATCCATTTGTGGCATTCAAAACGATTGTAACTGCCACACGCCCCACCGACCGCTAACGACTACTCGGGGCAATCCAAAAATTTGGAGACATTTTTCATGGCAGCAAAAAAACCTGTCCGAATTGCCGTCGTCGGTATGGGTATAGGTAAACCCAATGGAACGGCACTCGCCGAAAATCCGCGAGGCAATGTTGTCGCACTCTGCGATTTGCTTGAAGACCGGATGAAAGACTTCGCCAAGGACCTACCGGGCGAGGTTAAATTCTACACAGATTACAAAGAGATGTGTAAAGCCACCGATATCGACGCGGTATTCGTTGGCACACCGAATCAGTGGCATGTGCCGATAGCATTGGAAGCCGTGCGGAACGGCAAACACGTCATGGTAACGAAACCGCTCGCTGATTCCGAGGAAGCAGCGCAAAAACTGGTCACGGAAGCGGAAGCAGCAGGTGTCGTCAATATGATGTCGCTCTCTACGCGCTTCGGGAATGATACCCAATATCTCGGCAATCTTGCACGCGATAATTATTTCGGAGAACTCTATTACGCGCGGGCACGGAGCGTGCGCAGGAGTGGTATCCCGGCATGGAATCTCGGTTTCATCCAGAAAGGTGGCGGCGCATTTCGCGACATGGGGGTCCATGTGCTTGACTCGGCATGGTGGATTCTCGGATTACCAAAGCCGATTGCGGTACTCGGTGCTGCTGGCGCGAAGTTTGGTCCTCGAGGACTCGGCTATTGGAAGGGGACGAAAGCTCCTAAAGAGATCTACGAGAAATATGATTCTGATGATTATGCTGGTGGGTTTATTACTTTTGAAGGTGGTGTCGGCTTGCAGGTGGAAAGTTTCTGGGCATCACACCAACCCGACGAATTTCAGATCGAACTCTTCGGTACAGAGGCAGGAGCGACGCTGAAGCCTCTACGACTCTATCGAACCGATAAAAAAGGTGAATTTGAGAACATAGACGCGAAGCTTCCAAAGAGTAAGTATGGAAGGTCGTGGGACGCTATCGCTGATCATTTTATAGAATGCATCTTAGATGACGTAACCTGCAAGGCACCCCTCCGCCATGGATTGATCGTTCAACAGATGATGGAAGGGCTGCTCAAGAGTGCCGAGACGGGACGTGAAGTTCAGATTAAAGAGGGATAAAAAATGACCCTTGATACGACAACGCTTCGCAACGATTTCTCAAGGGACGGTTTCGCTATTGCACCGAACCTATTCACGCGAAGTGAAGTCCAACGGCTCAAGTTAGAATGTATCGACATTCTGGAAGCCGTTAAAGCAGAAACAGGCACAGTCGCCGGACACGGTGTTTATGTCGGTTTAGCTGCGCGGAGTCCTGTTTTCCAAACTGCAGTCGGGGATGTTCGGATACTCGATATTTTGGAAGGCATCCTCGCACCGGACATTGAATTTCTAAGCGACAAGGTGGTTTTCAAAAGCGAAACAACGACCTTCGCCAGCCCTTGGCACCAAGATTGGTCCTATTGGTACGGTGCCCATAAACTCTCTATTTGGGTCGCGCTTGACGACGCAACTGTTGAAAATGGGTGTCTCAAACTCTTTCCGGGTTCGCACAAATCCGCTATTGTCCACGATGGCGATGCCAGTGATGGGCATGGGTTCGGGAATCGATTGCGCCCCGGTGCAGTCGATGAAAACCTCGCTGTTACCGCGGAGATCGAAGCGGGCGGTGCCGTCTTTTTTCACGATTTGACGCTTCATTCCAGCCATCCCAATCGTTCTGGAGAAGAACGCTGGGTCTGGATTCCGACGTATCGCGATGCAAAGGCGGAGGATGCCGATTATCCGTGGGCTGTCGCTGCGAAAGTCCTACGAGGAGAGAAATTGTCTGAATCAGGATTGGCAGGATAATCAGAAATGGTATAACATCAAAAGCGTTAGCCCGTAATGAAATGGAGGGCGACTTTACGGGAAAGAACGTGAAAGTTTCTAACTCGCCTGACCGAACCGCAAGGAAAATTAAAAAATATGTTTAAGAACCTGAGCACTGGTGCAATCGGCATCCAGGCAAATATGACAGAAGGCTTAGACCTCGCGAAAAATTCCGGTTTTGAAGGTCTCGACCTGAACATCGATGAAGCCAACCAACTCGCGCAAGAACACTCTGTCCAATACGTCAAAGACCTCTGGTCAGAGGCAGGCATTGCGATGGGTGGTTGGGGATTCGGTGTCAATTGGCGGGGTCCCGATGCCGACTATTATGCAGGTTTAGCGCAGCTGCCTGAACGTGCAGCACTCGCCGCAGAACTCGGCTGCTATCGGACAACCACAGTTGTTGGCCCCGCCTCAAACGACATGACCTACCAAGAGAATTGGGATTTCTCCGTCAAACGGTTGCGTTCTGTCGCAGAGATTCTTAAAGACCATGGGCATTCACTTGGGCTTGAATTCATTGGACCAGCGACGAGTCGCAAGGGTTCTCAATATCTCTTCGCCTATTCGATGGATGCGATGTTAGGGCTTGCCGCCGCGGTCGGCACTGGGAACGTTGGACTGCTATTCGATACGTGGCACTGGTACACCTGTCGCTCCACAACTGATGATGTTCGCAAACTCTCTGTATCGGATGTTGTTTACGTCCACATCAACGATGCTCCCGCCGGAATTGACCCAGACGAACAGATTGACAACATCAGATGCCTCCCCGCCGAAACTGGCGTGATCCCACTCACCGAATTGATGCAAATCCTGACGGACATTGGTTATGAAGGACCCGTGACACCGGAACCCTTCAGCCAAAAGGTGAACGGTATGGAACCCGCAGACGCGGCGAAAGCCACAGCGGAATCACTGGATCAGGTGTGGGAGAACGCAGGTTTGTAGAGGCGAGGTGACCTCGCCCCTACGACAATCTCCGTATCGCGAGGTTGTTTCACAGAAGGAAAGCGACATGCAACTTATTGATAAAGAGAGCATCCTCGCGATGACACATTTATGGGAGGGCGACCGTTTTCCTGATGGACGTCCCCGCGTCTCCGATGATATTATTCAGCGGATGAAGGCAATCAGTATTGAGCAGGCGTGGGGTGTCCTGCACGGCAACGGCTATCAGTTCCAATTCGCTGGTGATTGGATGAACCTCCATCCAGATCGGATCCTCGTTGGTAGAGCGGTGACGTGTGCGTTTGTGCCGATCCGTCCCGATTTCAACGATGCTATCTCCACACAAGGCGAAAAGGAGGGGCGCGTCGGTGGTCAAAACTCGTGGGTGATTGATACACTCGTCCGCGATGATGTCATCGTCGTTGATCTCTTTGGTAAAGTGAAGGACGGCACTTTCGCCGGTGATAACCTCGGCAATTCTATCTATGCGAAGACGGGCACAGGTATGGTTATTGAGGGTGGTATCCGAGATTTGGATGGTATCTACGAATTGCCTGATTTTGCGACGTTCGTGCGCGGTGTAGATCCGACAGGTATTGCGAACGTCACACTCACCGGTATTAACATCCCCATCCGCATCGCAGAAGCGACAGTTTTACCCGGCGATATCGTTTTAGGCAGGCGTGGCGGCGTTATTTTTATTCCGCCGCATTTTGCACAGCAGGTCGTTGAACAAGGCGAAGAGGTGGCTCTTCGAGATCGGTTCGGGCATCAACGACTGCGGGAAGGGGTGTATACGCCGGGTGAAATAGATCGGAAATGGTCAGAGGAGATTGAGGCGGACTTTGCGAAATGGCGCGAGGAACAGGAATAAAGGTACTACTTAAACGACTTGTGCTAATTAGTTTTGAGTTTTGAATGATACCATCCTTATAGGTAAAGGCAATATACTCCAAAGGGGCATACAGAGCCATTCAATTGTTAGTTTTTGGTGGGGTTTATCGGAGAAGTCGTGACGCGGAGATCCCTCCGACTGTGGTAGGTCGGGATTCGGAAATCCCTCCTACAGAAGAAGTGAATGCCTCTTAGCACAAGGCGTATAATTTGTTTTTTCCTGAAAAAAATTATGGTATATTCCAATAGTTACATTAAGACTTTTATAACTTTTAAATTCAAAAAATATAAAAATTGGTTTATTATAACTTTAAAGCAAATGGTTTCCACTTGTAGCACACAGACGAACAGTCTACGCTACAAAACTCCTGCGAAGAATAGCCCTCTTTCAATGAAAAACGGTGTCTGCACACCTAAAATTTCGTAGGTAGCAACTTAGGTTAATTAGCACAAGGCGTTACTTAACTATTTATTATAGAAAGACTATGAAAAAATGATAATAATAGAGGTATTCATTTACATCTGCATAGCATCCATGATGGTATTTTGCCTCAACATTATAAGTAAGGCTCGACTTGCCAAAAGAGCCGATTTTATCTATTTCGGTGTCCTCCTATCCCTAATTACCACACAGATACTTATCCAACTTTCGCCAGAAATACGTGGTTCCATTCATATCATAACCTATATTTGTATAGGAATGATACTCGCGCTGGCTCTCGTTTATCTTTTAATTCAAATAACGGTATCAACTCCCGAGATACGTGAGAATATTCGCGACTGGATAGTATGGACGATGTTTCTCGTGTTAGGGATAAGTATTTGTATGTTACTAATTAAATTCCCCGAGACGAAGGCAGATCTATTCAGAACGCCCTTTGCCTTGGCTTTGTGTCTCGCCATGGCGTACTACCCACCTGCGCTTGACCGGTTGAACGGATTGAAAGATAATGTTGAAGAAAAGTCGAGTGAAAAAAGTATAGAAGACCATAAAGAGGTTATTATTAACTTAACCATTGAATCTTGGCGTTTTGCCAAAGTGTTTGAACGTGGAATTACACAACTAAACGCCGCCCGTGCCAAACGACACACAAGTCAGTTGCAGTTATTTGTAAAGAAAACCGAAGAATCTCTTGAGGATGTAGGTTTAAGGATTGTCAATGTTGAAGGACATCCTTATGATCCAGGTATGGCCGCTACACCACTCAATATAGAAGATTTTGAACCAGACGATCACCTCGTCGTCGACCAAATGCTGGAACCTATTATTATGGATGGCGGAAGCTTAGCACAAACAGGAACAGTTACTTTAAGGAGAGTAGAATAGTGATAAATTATGTTGGTATTGACTTGGGAACAACCAATAGTGCCATCTGTACCTACGGTGATTCCCAAATCCGAATCTGGAAAAGTCCAGAAGTGAACGATGTAACCCCCTCTGCGATCTATATTGATCGGCGTGGAAACAAGTACATAGGTCAGCGAGCTTACGATGCAGCACCGCGCAGCCCAGATAATTGTGCGATGTTATTCAAACGTTTCATGGGAACAAGTACACTAATAGAATTGTCAGCAGTTAATAAGACTTTTACTCCGGCGGAATGCTCTGCAGATGTATTAAAGACTTTGTCTGGTTACCTTCCTGAAGAAATCCGAAATTCTCCTGATATAGGCACTGTGATTACGGTGCCAGCAGCCTTCAATCAAATGCAGAAAGACGCAACAATGAAAGCTGCAGAAATGGCTGGAATTGGTAAAGTTGTTCTGCTGCAGGAACCTGTTGCCGCAGTGATGAGTGCTATGAAAGGTCGCAGCACTGACGGCATCTTCCTAATCTACGACCTTGGTGGAGGCACTCTTGATATAGCGATTGCCGAAAGCATCAGAGGAAGGGTAGCTCTCTTGGCACAAGGTGGAATTCAGATGTGTGGTGGACGGGATTTTGACCGTTTGCTTGTTGATAATCTCGTCCGTCCGTGGCTATATGAAAATTTTGAACTCCCTGACGACTTATCTGCAAATCCAACTTTCAAATCACTTCTCCGCCTTTCAACGTGGGCAACTGAACGCGCGAAGATAGAACTTTCTGCACGTGATGAGACGATGATAAATCTTTCCGAAGTCGAGACGAACACCAAAGATCTCAATGGTGATGAGATTTATCTTGAAATTCCATTGCAACGTAGAACTTTTGATGAGTTGATAGAAAACCAAGTCAATGACACGATAACTGCTGCCCGTGAAACACTATCGGAAACTGGACTAACACCGAACGATTTGGAATCTATCGTATGGGTTGGAGGACCAACACATTACAAACCTTTGCGAGACAAAGTATCCTTTGAACTCGGTATTAAAGGCGACACATTGGCTGTAAACCCAATGACCGCCGTCGCTGAAGGGGCTAGTATTTTTGCCGAATCTATTGATTGGCGTTCCAAGGGTGGAGAAACGAAAGATACCCGCGGAGAGACACTATCTAGCATAGATCTCGGTTTGACTTTCGTTTACACTGCTCGTACATCCGAGGATAAATCCAAAATTGCTGTTCGGATGACACGGGGATCTGACTCCGGGGCCGAGTTCCAAATAGACAGTCTCGACACGGGATGGACTTCAGGCAGGCTCCCACTTACACATGGGACAATCGCTGACGTAGGACTGACAAAACCCGGAGAAAACACTTTTAAAATAACTGCATACGATGCTGCAGGACGACAAATAATCACAGACCAAGACGAGATTGTCATTACTAAAACTGCTGCTATTGTTGAGGGGATACCCGCCTCACATTCAATTGCTCTGGAGGTTTTGGATAAGCTTGGTGGACGTTCAGTTCCTATGTATCTAATTAGAAAAGGAGATAAAATTCCGAAAAAAGGGAACATTAATCTTAAGGCGGGTGAATTGCTTGAGTCCGGTTCATCTCGTTCTCTTAATTTTAAACTGTGGGCAGGAGAAATTGAGAACCCCGTTGATGACAATCGTCCAGTCGGCATTTTAAGAATAAGAGGCTCTGAATTCGATCACGGAACGATACCAGTTAACGCTGACCTCAAGTGTGATTATGAGATCCCAGAGGGAGGTCAAATAAAATTTGAAGTTGAGATCGAATGTATCAGCCAGATATTCAACGATGTCTATTTTTGCGAAGATATGACCCCAAACGCGGATCAGGTTGTTCAAGATGCTACTCGAATCCGTAACCGTATTGACCAAATAAAGGAGGCGGTAGATGATCCAAAACTGCAGCAAGCCGAGGAAAAACTGAAAGCCTCCACTCTGCTTGACCCTGAGGAATCCGACTCCGAAAAGGTTCTATCAACAAACGAAGGGGTCTTAGCCGCGAAAAAATTGCTCTCTGATGTCAGGAAAGGCAATCTTAAGGAACTCCGACAGATAGATCTCAATGGAGTCGTCGAGTTTTTTGATATGTATATCCGGCAGCATGCAAAGCCATCGGAGGAAACAGAATTTGACAAACTTGTGGAAACGGCACAACGTTCCATTGACAACAACGACAATGATTTTGAAGATCATCTCGGTGAACTGAAAGGCAGAAATTTTGAAATTCTCTATAGGCAGGACTGGTTTGTTATTGAACAGTTTAACTACTTGGCTAATTCGTCCCATCTATTCGCAGACCAAGATCGTTTTGAAGAACTTGTCCATGTTGGGAGCCAACTTATGAAGCACCCAGAAATTCAAAGAATTTTATCTGGCGAAAGGGGCGCAACGATAAGAAGTGAAGTCGTTGATCAACTTCGCGGCGTTGTTGCTCAGATAATGTTAATTCCTCGGATTGGTGGCGTTACAGATCATAACGACCTAATCACTAATATCCTCACAGGTTAATTCAGGTTAATTTAGGAATAGCAGATAATGAAAAATTATGTTGGCATTGACTTAGGGACAATAAATAGTGTTATCTGCACCTACGATGGTTCCCAAACCCGAATTTGGAAAAGTCCAGAAGTGAACGATGTAACCCCATCTGCGATCTATATTGATCGGCGTGGAAACAAGTACATAGGTCAGCGAGCTTGCGATGCAGCACCGCGCAGCCCAGATAATTGTGCGATGTTATTCAAACGTTTCATGGGAACAAGTACGCTTATTGAATTGCCTGCTGTCAATCTCACCTTAACGCCGGAGGAATGCTCTGCGGAGATATTGAAGACTCTGTTCGGGTACCTCCCTGATGAGATCAGAAACTCACCTGATACAGGTACTGTGATTACGGTTCCTGCAGCGTTCAATCAGATGCAAAAAGATGCAACGATGAAAGCAGCAGAGATGGCTGGTATTGGTAAAGTCGAACTTGTGCAAGAACCCGTTGCTGCAGTGATGAGTTTTATAAAAACTCGCAATACTGATGGTATCTTTTTGGTCTACGACCTTGGTGACGGTACCCTGGATATTTCCATTGCCGAAAGCATCAGAAAACGGGTAAACATCCTCGCACACGGTGGGATACAGATGTGTAGTGGACGGGATTTTGACCAAACTCTTGTTGACAATCTCGTACGACCTTGGCTCCACGAAAATTTTGAACTACCTGATGACCTATCCACAAACCCAACGTACAAATCGCTCATGCGTATGGCAACTTGGGCAACCGAACGCGCGAAGATGGAACTCAATACATGTAATGAAACGATAATACATCTTTCCGAGATTGAGGTAGGAACGAACGATCTCAAAGGAGATGAGATTAACCTTGAAATTCCCTTGCAACGGGAATTTTACAACGATTTGATAGCTGATCGCGTCAACGATACGATATGCGCTGCAAGAGATACACTCTCGGAAACCGGACTAACACCAAACGATTTGGAATCTATTATATGGGTCGGAGGACCGACACACTACAAGCCTTTGCGCGACAAAGTTTCTTCAGAGCTCGGTATTGAGGGACACCTATCAGTTAGCCCTATTACCGCATTCGCTGAAGGGGCGAGTATTTTTTGCCGAAAGCATTTTGCTGTGTCTATTGATCGGAGTCCCCAAAGTCAGTCACGGACAGAAAGTAAAGTTAAAGACTTGTTGAATCGTCGAAATCAAATCTTTGAAACATACATGGGTATGGACCTTTTACAGAACTCTTTTTATATTTTAAACGCCACGCAGCGAGACAACCGCCACAGAATAATGGAGTTAGCAGAAAAACAGAGCCTGTTATCAGATACTAATAAATGTATGGAGGCACGGTCAGAACTCACCAATCCACGCAAGCGGATATCCGCTGAAGTGGCATGGCTACCCGGAGTTCCTCCTGAACGCGTTTACGATATATTGCTGCTATTAGAATCATCCGTAGGAAATCGCCGCGGTTGTGATGCAATTACACCTATCGCGCCAATCGATTCGTTTGCTACTGCTCTTGTTCGTGTGCCTTATGCAAAAAAATCCATCATTGCGGACGAAGTTTTGGAAACATTAAAACTTTCAAAAGGAGATTTCAGGGAAGTCGGCGAGTTCCTTGGTATTCATACACTTACGCCTATTGCACGCTCGAATTTACTTGCTGCGCGTATGTTGCGTTTACCTGACTATACATCGAACGTTATTGCCGAGTGGATACTCGCGATTGTGCAAACATTTGAGAATATTAATCCACCGGAAGTGCAAGCGATACTCAACGTTGAACGCGAAGCCTCAAACTTCCCGGAAATAACGGAACATTCAGATATAACATCGGAAATCCAGAACCGTAAACGTTACTATCAGCAAGTTATCAAATTTTCATTGGAGAATATACATTCCGCCAAAGAACGTGCTAAAACCGTAATGATAGTAATTGAATCTGCAGCTGATGGTGCCGCAAACCACTGGCCAATTCTGATTGAAGATACTATTGATTCCTACGAACACGGGGCAGAAACTTTTCTCGAAATTGAAGAAAAAAATATTGAAACACAGGACAAAAAAATCCGAATTGCGGCAGACGAGGAGACTTCTGATGGTATTTTAACCACAATGATGGATGAACTTCTTCAAACTGTCAAAGATTGGAATGTTATCGCACAACCTATACAACTTAAAAAGAAAAGACAAGGTTTACGTCATGATGCAAGTCACCATGTAGCGGATCGGG
The DNA here is from genome assembly GCA_022821965.1 of Candidatus Poribacteria bacterium. Classification (GTDB taxonomy): domain Bacteria; phylum Poribacteria; class WGA-4E; order WGA-4E; family WGA-3G; genus WGA-3G. The sequence continues at coordinate 9,210 of JAJECN010000032.1, read as the reverse complement.
TCCGGCAATTGGCCATTTTCCTTTTTAATGAATACGACAAGCTTAATTTTTCTCAAAAAATCCTGAATGTATTACAAGAAGCATTCACTGAGATTCCCGCAATCGCTGAACGTATCACTGCCGACCTTGAAACATTAAATAGAATCGCCGAACGGCGTGAACCGGAGATTTCCTGATCTATACGTTTTGCTAACTCTTGATAATCTGGAGAAGATGTGGATATTTTAAAAAACCCTTTTCATATTCTGGGTGCTACTACGCGAGATGACCGGCATAGTATAATGGAACTTGCAGAAGAACGAAGTCTGTTATCGGACCCCGATGAGTGTATGGAAGCACGATCCATACTAACCAATCCGCGCAGGCGGATCTCTGCGGAAGTAGCGTGGCTGCCGGGCATTGATCCAACTCTTTCTGATATAGTGCTGGGACACCTGGACTCACCAAACCAGAATCTTCTCAACGTCACCGGACTGACACATATCGCTCGTGCCAACTTACTTGTCTCTGGGTTAGCACGCCTACCCAACCTTCCGTCAGCCAACCTCGTGGAATGGATACTCACAATTGCGCAAGCATCTGAAACTACCAATTCAGAAACAGTGTGTGCAATACTCAACGAGGATCGCAGAGCGTCCGGCTTTCCCGAAATAACTGATCTGTCAGTGATTGATGATGAAATTCGGAAGCAAAAAAGCCATTACCGTCAAGTTCTCGCATCTGTCTTGGAAAATCTCTCGGTTGAGGAACGAGCAAGCAGATTGACGATGTTAATTGAAAAGTCAACAGACACTGGCAGATATCGAAATCCTGTTTTGATCGAAGATTTGATACTTTCGTATGAACGCGGTGTTCAGAATTCTCTGGAGCAAAAACAAAGAATAATTGAAGCTCAGGACGAAAAACTTCGAGTAATGACAGATGCCAAAAATCCGGATACTACTCTGCAACCGATTGTGAATCAACTGATTCAAACAGTTAAAGAGTGGGACACCATTGCACAACCCATCCAACTGAGCAAAAGAAGTAGAGGGGAACGGCACAATGCAAGTTTTGAAATAGCATGGCGTGTCCGAGAATTGGCGATTCACCTTTTTAACGAACACAGCAAACTTGATTTTTCACAACAAATCACAAATATGTTAAAAGAAGTATTCGCAGAAGTTATTGAAGTTGATGAACGCATCACGGAGGACTTAAAGGCATTAGAAAAGCAAGCACATGTTACGAAAAACTTTGAAAAATTCGAGAATATTACCACACAAGTTGAAAAAATTAAGGAAGCCGCGGATGCCAAAAATTCTGATTACACGTTAGCACCGATGGTTAGACAACTCATACAAACCGTCAAAACGTGGGATACCACTACACAACCAGTCGAAGTAAATGAAGCATTAGCATTTGTTGTTAGAGGCATAGCTCTTCATCTTTGGAACGAACATCAAAAACTTGATTTCGCTATACAGATTACAAACATGATTTTTGAAGTTTTTGTTAGTTCAAAAGGTATAGGTGTTGAAGTAGCAACACGGCTTACTGAAGACAAAGCAGCATTAATTAAAATTGATGCTGCACGACGTAGAGATACTACACAGCGTCCTGTAGGTACTGAGAATCATCCTATAGATACCGGTTGTCTCTCCAAAATCGTCACGTATGGTATTATTTTTGGTATTCTCGCCCTGATAGGAGCTTTGTCGCAAGGGTGTTAGGAAAAGTTGTTCTTTGTCCTATTGCTCATCTGGAAAATTTGACTTTTCATGGTGTTTATGGTATACTTTGAAATATGTTTACACCTCGGACACTGACGAGAACAATCGGAGAAAACAATGCGTAAAGAAATTTCGATAACGGAATTACGGGGAAAACTTGGTGAATTGCTTGACGGGGTCAACCATAACGAAGATAGGCTAATCGTCAAACGTGCCAATAAGCCACTCGCTGCCATTGTTCCAATTGAGACCTACGAGAAAATGCTTCAGCAAAGGGAAAGAGCCTTTTCCGTCCTGGAGCGAATATGGAGAAAAGTGCCAGCAGTGAGCGAAGAAGAAGCACAAGCAGATATTGAACAGGCAATGATTGAGGGGCGCGCGGAGAAAGTCCATAAAAGGAAGAAGTTATCTCCCTGATGCGTGTTGTACTGGATACAAACCAGCATATTAGCGCGATTATCCGACCCAAAGGGCACCCAGCTCAAATCGTGAGGCTCTGGGAGAACGGTCTGATTGAACTCGCAATATCACCTCCGATATTGGAAGAGTTTGAGATAGTTGTCCATCGCCCACGTATTCAACAAAGACCCAACTTACGTTTGACCCTACCGAAGAACTAAATCACGCTGAAAATTTGACTTTTTGCAGTGTATATGTTATACTTTAAAGTGAAATTTTTAACTTAAGACAGGATTGTAGAAGCGGTGTCGTGCGTTGTTATCTGGACGAAAAATGAAAATCGCTAAAAATCTGACAGACCTCATCGGGAATACACCGACGATTCGCCTGAATGCCTTGCCCGGTAAGGACGATGCGACGATCTTCGCGAAATTGGAGGCTTACAATCCGGGCGGTAGTATCAAGGACCGAATTAGTTATGCGATGATCGTTGACGCTGAGGAACGCGGGATTCTCAGAAAAGGAGATACCATCGTTGAACCCACTGCTGGCAATACAGGTTTAGGACTCTCTATTGTCGGAATCGCGAGAGGCTACCCTGTTACTTTGACGATGCCAGAAAATGTGAGTCGCGAGAAATATGAACTCCTCTCCTCTTTCGGGGCAAAAATTGTGCTAACGCCGGAACATGGGGGCATGGCGAGTGCTATCTGGGAGGCGGAGACAATCGTTCGACAAAATCCACGGCACTATATGCCGAACCAGTTCACGAACCCTGCAAACCCCGAAATCCATCGCCGTACGACAGCCGTCGAAATTCTCAAGGCAATCGGCACGGACATTGACTTTTTCGTTACAGGAGTTGGCACAGGTGGCACGTTAACAGGTGTCGGAGAAGTTTTGAAGACAGAGTGTCCCCACGTGAAAGTCGTTGCTGTGGAACCGAGTGTTTCAGCGGTGCTCTCCGGTGGTAAACCTGGGCCTACCCGCATTGATGGGATCGGCGCGGGGATGATCCCTGAAGTGCTCAACGTTGATGTTATTGACGAAGTCATTACAGTCGGCGAAAAAGAGGCTTACGAAATGATGAAGTCAATCTCAACAACCGAAGGGTTATTGGTTGGGATGTCGTCCGGTGCAAACGTCTACGCCGCATTACAGGTTGCAAAGGCACAGGGACCGGATAAAACCGTTGTTACGATCCTCCCTGATACGGGGGAACGCTATTTCAGTTTGAGTCGCTATTTTGAAATTGAATCGGACGTTATGGATACGCTTCCGTAAGTTTTTTAACTAAAGGGACACCATAAAAAATTGAACTATCCAGTCGATCAAAGGCTTTGCCAAGAAATTTTGTTGGCGGAGAGTCCCCAAGAAATTCTTTTTTCTCTCTTCAAGCGGTTCAAAGAACGCGCCGCAATCGTCACAAGTGGGCAACTTTCGGGTATGGTTATGGTCCACTTAGCCGCCGAAAACCAGTTGCCGTTCCGTGTCTGTACACTTGACACACTGCGTCTCTTTCCTGAGACTTATGACTTCTTTGAGAAGGTGGAATCGCGCTACGGTATCCAGATTGAACAGATTCAGCCTGACCCACAAGAAGTTCAGGAAATGATTTCGCAGCACGGCGAATACCTGTTTTTCGACAGTAAAGCGAAGCAGGAATACTGTTGTAACATCCGGAAAGTCCGTCCGATGCAACGACTCCTTGAAACATTAGATGTCTGGATAACCGGTTTACGTCGTGATCAGTCCGATGCCAGAAAAGAACTCCGAAAAGCAGAAATTATCTCATCAGCGACACATCCGGTGCTAAAGGTCAGTCCACTGATACATTGGACAACCGATGAAGTGTGGCAGTTTGTCCGTGATAATGAAATTCCTGTGAATCCGCTGCTTGAAACAGATGTCCAAGGTCACTATTATGAATCGCTCGGGTGCGTCATCTGCACAACGCCAATAAAACCCGGAGAACCGAATCGGGCGGGACGGTGGCGTTGGCAAAACGCAACCCACGCACCAGAAAACGACAATACAGAAGAAAACACCAAAGAGTGTGGATTACACTACTCGATTTAATGGTTATCGGTTTTTAGTTTTCAGTTTTCAGTTAATATTTTTTGGGTTTTAGAATTTGTTATGGATACCACAGCACATCTGAATGCCACAATAAAGTAACTGACAACTGAAAGGTTTTTCGTAGAAAAACCGTACTCTCACTGCGAGGCAAACTGACAACTATTCCAAAAAGGAGAAAATTTATCTTATGGCTGTAACAGTCCGTATTCCAACACCGCTGAGACGCTTGACGCAAAACTTGGCGGAAGTTGAGACAGAAGGTGCCAATATTGAAGGCATTATCGAAAATCTCGAAGTAAACTATCCCGGGATGAAAGAACGTCTCTGTGACGAAGGCGGAAACATCCGTCGGTTTGTAAATATCTATCTCAATGACGAAGATATCCGCTTCCTTGACGGGAAAGCAACCGCTGTCGCAGATGGTGCTGAAATCTCAATTATTCCCGCGATTGCCGGTGGACGCAATCAATCTTAATCGTTATTGTTGTCGGTTATCGACTATGGGAAACCTTGTGGGGACGAGGTGACCTCGCCCCTACGATGGCTGGTATTCAATGTTAACTCTGCAACCAGAAACCCTCAACGAGATTTGTGACCATGCGAAATCGGAGTTTCCCAATGAATGCTGTGGCATCATCTTAGGAAGCGAAGCACAAGAATTTGTCCGGAAATGTCGGAACATACAGAACGAACTTCACCGAGAAGATCCAGACAAATATCCGAGAGATGCCCGCACAGCGTATGTCATACATCCCGACGATCTCATCGCCGTTCACAAAGAGGCTGAGACCCAACAACGACAGATTAAAGCCTTCTACCATTCACACCCGAACCACGAAGCATACTTCTCCGAAAAAGACAAAGCAGATGCAACGGTATGGGACGAACCGGCTTATCCGGGTGCCACATATCTGGTTATCTCAGTTTACGATACTGAGATACGCGCGGTGAAGGCTTTTACATGGAATGAAACGGCGAAAGATTTTGTTGATGTACCGCTCCAAGAAACCTATTAATGGCTATTGGAAATCGCCAGAAATCATTAGTTGTTGGAAACCGTTGCTTGTGTCAGAACCAAGTCGCGATTCGGAGATCGTTCCTAATTGAAAAAGTCGCGATTCGGAGATCGCTCCTACCGGGGAGGCAGGACTATGCGACGCTTGCGAGACTTTTGGGTACAATTTACAAACCAAAGTCAGCAATTAATGCCGGACATACGCGTTGTTAAATCCCCCGGACTCAAGTCCTATGTTGGACTTATCACGTTTTCTGCTGCCTCCCTTGCAATCGCCTTAGGAATAACCCTCAGTAAAATCCTCGTTTTTGAATATCACTCAAATTCCGGTGTTGTCGGGTGGCTCAGCGTTAACGAATACCCGAAACAACAGGAATACTTCTTCTATCTGCTGGCACTGCTCGGCATCCCAATAGTAATATGTTTATACTGGCTCGGATGGTGCGTGTTTTCACGCTGGTGTGCTCAACGCACTACACAACCGATACAGCGTGTGTTGAAAGCAAACGCATTGGCATCAATTCCGTTGTGGCTCTGTTGGTTACAGGTCTACCACATCGGTCAGGGTATCCTGATAGGCTTACTGCTACCGATCAGTTTATCTATCCTGCTCAAATTGGTGCTGCTCTACCTGCAGTACTTCCCTACACTGTGGAATTCAGATGTTTCCGATGATACAAACCTCGCCGACGAAAAGGATGATGCACCCGCCCCTACAAGCTACAGAACCACAAAGATCTGGCGTGGAGGACTTGAATATATTATCCTTCCGATTTTCATCTATCTCCTTATCTACTCCGCGAGTATTCACGGCAACATAGACTTATTCCACGAGGGTGAGCGGCTCGCGCCTCTCAATGAAATGCTACGCGGCGGGGTGCCGTTCCGAGATATCTATATCCAGCATGGACTTTTCCAAAACGCTTACTTGGCATGGGTTGGCAGCCAACTCTTTGAACCAACCCTATTCGGTGTGCGTTCAATGGAGGACATATTGGCCCCGCTCGGCTATGTTGCACTCTATGTGCTCGGTTTGCAAGTATTCCGAAGCAGGTTCTTGGTTGCCTTCTTATGTGTGGTTATCGCTTCTGGAACTCAGTTCTGGGTATCTCCACGGCATAGTCTCGGCTTAATTAGTTTCGCCTTCATAGCGAATTCGCTTACGCACTTCCAAGAGACTCGCACGAACAAGGTCCCTACATCTGTATGGAAACTACTCCTCGCTGGGCTTTCTACGAGTTTGGCATTCTGGTATAGCACTGAAGTCGGACTCTACACATTGGGTGCCATCGGATTGTTTCTGGTTATATATGTAGGACAAGGCGGCTTTGGAACAGAGAGCAGAGGAGGGCGAGGTTACAAACCTCGCCAGCAGGCGGTAAGAGGGACAGAATACCTACACCCCTTAATCAGTTATGGTTGCGGCGTGTTAGTAGGTTTTCTTTCGGTAGGCATCTATTTTCTATCCCACGGTGCTTTGGACGATGTAATTTGGAATTCCTATATCCAATGTCGCTATCAACTCGCAACGTGGGGACTCGCTTTCCCATCTCTATCGAAAACGCTTGCGCTATTGTCAACAGATGGATGGCACGCTTTCATTTTCAGTGAAGGGTTTCGATGGTATCTGCCGATCTGTATCTTTCTGATTGTCGCTGCCTACTTGACCTACCGGGGACTATCCGGCACGCATTCAGCCAACACGATGAAACTTCTCCTCTTACTTCTCGGCGGTATCGCATTCTTCCGAACCGCATTAGGGCGTTCAGATGGTGGGCATCTGATTTACGGCGCGACTTTTTTATGGCTGCTTTGTCTGTTTCCACTGGAAGGTGGTATTTTGAGGCTGTTTGGTGCTCTAAAAGGCGAGAGACGCTGGCAGCACGCATTGAAGGCGGCGTGGGTGCTGATCCCGATAGCGATATTCTGTTGGTACATTGGGGAAGCACATCAGCCGTTGGCGGGTTTCAATCAGAAATGGCAACGCTTGCGTCAGAACCCGTTCAAGCAAAGCACCGTAGCACAGGAATTAGTGCGCGCCGGAAGGGTAGACATTCCAGATGACCAAGTTGAACAGATTCAAAAGGTCGTCGCCTATATTAAGGAAAACACGGCAGAGAACGAAAAGATTTTCGATTTTACGAGTCAGGGTGCTTATTATTTCTTCGCGAATCGACTCGGTGTCACCCGATTCCATCAGGTCTCGTACGCATCGACACCTGCAATGCAGCAAGAGGTTATCGAGGCTCTTGAAAAAGATAAAACGCGTTTGGTGATCTTTAAAACAGGGGGTTGGTTCGATGCCGTTGACGGTATTCCCGTGGAGGAACGGCATCCCTTGATTGCGGCATACCTGCAGGAAAACTATGAACCTGCGGTGAACATTAACAACACAGAGATTTTGATGAGAAAGTAAACAGTTGTACAGAGGATTTACTGGTACAGATTCAGTGTTTCATTAAATTCCGCTAATTTACGGGCGTAATCAAGACATGCTTGAATCTGTATCGGTTTGAGATCAGGGAATTCAGCAATGATTTCATCTGTGGTATAACCCGCTGCCAAGTAGCCAAGTAGGAGACTTACTGGAATTCTTGTTCCTTTAATACGCGGTTTACCCCGTAATGTATCCGGTGTGCTAACAATGTGATCTCTCCAATGAATCGGCATGCATATTCCTCCCAAATAGAGAAATTATCTTATTTATAGCATAGCACATCCGAGTCCCAATTTCAAGGACGATAACTATTATTGCTGTTCGATAAAGATCCGATAAATGTCCTCAAAAAGTTTGACATCGGTGAGTGTATCTTCGGCTGAAGAACGGAAGGGTTCATCGTTGCGGAGGTTCGCGACGAAGTATTCCGCTTCCCTGTGATATGCCCACGTCCAACTCGGTCTCGGAATCGGGCGTGTGATTTCCTGCTCGTCGCCAGCACGGTAGATTTCAACCTCGGCAGGTGTGTTTTTCAAAAGCAACGGCGGTGCCCACGTATGAACCCAGCCGTTCTCAAAATAGATTTGGCTATGCTCGTCCCAGCGGTAGTGTGAAACATGCCCAGTCTCCAGCGTCACACGGATGCCGTCCATATCGAAAATAACAACGCCGGAATATCCGTTTGTGTCCAAATCAACGGCTTTGACAGTGACTTTATCACCCGCATCAAGGAACCAACGCATCAGATTGATATTGTGGGTATACTGTTGGAGGTATCCCAAATAGGAACCGCGCCACTGTTCTGGTATCCATTCTGGCGTTTTCGCGGGTGCGCCCGGTTTTGCCTCTGCTGTCCCATCCATGTGGGTATCAAGATTGCACACCCAATCCCCACCGAAGCCGTGATTTCTGGCGTAAGTCAAGCGTCCAAGTTCACCGGTTTCTCGGAACTGTGAGACCCTTGACTTGACGATCTCGTTTCCGGCATCGTAGCGTTTCATATAGCCGACCATCAACTTTTTGCCAGACTTCTGTGATGCCGCCACAATCGCCTCGGCTTGTTCAGTGGAAACCGCCATCGGTTTTTCCATGAAGACATGCTTGCCTGCTAAAAGGAGGTCCTTCGCGATTTCGCCTTGTAATGCGAAGTCAGCAGATACTGCCACCGCTTCGATATCGGCGTTTTGCGCAAGTTGCTCGTGGTCGCGGTAAAGGTGCGGGATACCGAAACGGCTTTGGACTTTTTGACCGAGTTCGGATCGCACTTCTGCAAGCCCGATGAGTTCACAGTCAGGAATGCTTGTAAAATTCGGGATGTGGACTTTCTGTGCCATGAATCCACAGCCGATATAACCAAGTCGCACTTTTTCCATATTTTTAACTTTCCTTGCGGTTCGGTTAGGTAGGTTGTTTCAAGAACGATCTTTTCCGTATATCCAACCCGCCCGTTGGTTGGGTTTACGCGCTTTGGCAAAGAACTAATTCTTTAACCTTTCTTGCGGTTCGATTTCTTAATTATACTTTGCGGTTCGGTTAGGAGGGTTGAGTCAAGAACGATCTTCTCCGTA
>JAJECN010000005.1 GCA_022821965.1 Candidatus Poribacteria bacterium | reverse complement strand
ATCTCGGTTGCTTTTGAGATTCGGATGCCATAAGAACACCTTTCATAAAGTGAATGTATATCTAAAGAAAGGGACATAAACTATCGCCTTTTATTTCTCTATTTTACCATATCCTTATGTTTTACTCAATATGAGTTCTATGATAAACCCCGCCCTGAAAGGCAAGGTTTCTGCGATCATTCAGCAGCAGCACTTATGGAATGCAGAAGCAGACTGGGTGCTTCAACCCCATAATGTTGAAATAATTGTGAACTTTACCATAAATATCGTGCGGAGACATGTAAAACATACATAGTTCTCCGCACGATTTTTGTTTTGGTTTACATAACATCTGATTATCAGAAATTGCCATCTCTCAACCACCCGACAATTTCAACATTTTTACAATTTCTTAGATGAAAATCCAGTTTTTTCGCTTTATGCACCCTTTCCGTCCCAAACCCGTATCATTAATTATAAAAGGGATACATACACCACTTTACCGAAATTAGTTAAAAAACGCTATCCTCAATAACAGTAAATGAAAGGAAAATTCAAATGTTAATGACTATGATCCAAAAAGAGATTACGCATCATATTCTGAGCGTCCGTTTCGTCGCGCTCCTTGTGATGTGCCTCCTTCTCGTTCCACTCACACTTTCTACCAATTACCGAAATTATCGCCAGAACTTAGTGGATTACCAAGAAGCCGTTAAACTCGCAAACATTGAAGAAACTACCATGAATACAGGGATGCCACTGGAGCCAGAACTGGAAGTTTCCAAACTCTTCCTCAAACCGACCCCCTTGAGCGTCTTCGCAAATGGGTTAGCAGATACATTGCCGAGCTATCTCGGAATGACACGTAATGGGATTACACAAGGGGCACCCGCCCTGGTTTCCTCTCTTTCCAATCTGTTAGGGCATCTTGATTTTCTGTTCGTAGTCGGGACCGTCTTCAGCCTACTCGCGTTACTGTTTACATTCGATGCGGTTGCCGGGGAACGAGAAGCGGGCACCCTTCGGATTACCTTAGCCAATTCCGTGCCGCGCGACCTATTTTTATGGAGCAAATTGATTGGCGGATACGTGGTGTTTGTCGTTCCGTTCTTGGTTTCGTTGCTGTTTGGCTTACTAATACTCGTCTGGCAAGGATTCCCCCTCGGCGAGCCTGAAATTTTTCCGAGAGTCCTCAGTTTAACGCTCATCTCATTGCTCTATATTGGTGTCTTTTTTGCGATCGGTACAGTGATTTCTACCTACTTAGACAATTCTAAGACAGCGCTCATCGTTGCCTTTACCGTCTGGGTATTTGCAGTATTGATTACGCCACGCGTTGGGTTCCTTGCTGCCAAATTTATCGCACCAACACAAACTTCACAGAGTGTCTATCTGGAAAAAACAGCCATGCGAGACGATTTCAACGCAGCACTCGAAGAGGAAAAACAGAAAATGATCATGGAAGTACCCCCGGATGAGAAAGGAGCCAGATCCATAGGCGGGGAGATTGCGAAAAGCATTAATGAACGTATGAAACCTTTTGAAGAGGAATATAGATCGAGATTCCAGAACCATTCTAACAAATTGGATCGGAATCATAAACGTGAAACTGAACGGCAAGAGCAGGTGGGGCAGATGCTTTCTCGACTCACACCGACATCTTCCTTAATTTATATCACTACAAACTTGACACAGACTGGAAAGGGAAAAAGAAGCACCTATTTTCAAACGGGCGATCGCTATTATGAGATGCTCTATACAGATTTGTTCAGCCAAATTATAGATCATTCTTATAGCAGACAATACAAACCAGTCAAAATTACACAACCACCACCTTTAGGAACGATAACCTTAGGAGAAACACTCCGTCAATCGGCAGTGGATGTGCTGCTGCTCTGTTTCTTTGCTGTGGTATTGACAACTGTAGCATTTCTGAAATTCTTCCGTTCCGATATTTGATGTCAATGATAGCTGAATCGTCAACAATGTTTAAAACGCGTCATTAGGATATAGACGCATAGGGTCAAAGATTAAAGTTCAAACACGAGGCAACATAATGCCTCTGAATTGAATTAGAAGGAGATACTAAAAATGAAACGCACTTTTCACCGCATAGACACGCTGTTCAGACTTCCGTTTCTTGCAGTTTTAGGGCTCGCCATCCTTTTGTGCGGAGGCACCTATGCATATACACAAAGTTCCGAAACTGGATCGTCGAAGACCGACATAAAAAGTGAATCCATTGAATTCACCTCGATGCCATCCAGTTATAAAAAGTATACCGGTCCCCAAAACGCGCAGGAAGTGATGAAAGCGTTAGATGAGGATTACAATAAGGCACTGTCAAAGAGACTGCCAGAGACCAAAGTGATTATATCCGAGGGCAGTCTGGTGATTCGCAACGGGGAGATACTGGAACAGCCAGAAACTACGACTTATAGCAGCGACCTCACAATAAGTGAGATAGATGCAAGGTATCCACGGGCGGAATGGCTTCAGCTGCTTTTGGATAAAGGTGTCACCATAGATAACTCCGACGAGTATGCGTCCTTGTTAGCAGAGCGTTATCTTTTGGCACTCTTGGAAGACAATCCAGATTTGTATGAGGCGGGGTATCGCGGTATTCCACCAACGGATGATTGGGAAACTTATAAAGCCGCTTACATCAAGAAGTTGGTAAGCAAGCACACCAAGATCCGGGCAGCTGCAAAACAGATTGAACGTAGTAAGAAAATAGTTGAACGTGCTAAAGCGCAAATTGAACGTAGTAAAGAATCAATTGCACGCGCTATGGTTCAACTTGAACATAGTATAGAACAGGTCAAAGGTGCCCAGGAGGCCTTGAATTCACAGCAGCTTGAGCATGTTAGGAAGCAACTTGAGCACGCAAGGAAACAGATTGCGCGCACACAAGAGGCTTTAGAACGCCCTAAAGAACCACTTCCTCCTGACGAGCCAAATTAGATAGGACTTACGCAGCCCACTTTGCAGGGGGGTTTCAAACCCCACCTGCAGGGTGCCGTACATCCGTTATCATGGAAAAATGCGTAAGTCCGGTTAGAATAAAATTAAAGGGAGTTCAATATGTTAATGACGATGATTCAAAAAGAGATTATGCAGCACATTCTGAGCGTCCGGTTTGTCGCGCTCTTATTGATGTGTCTCCTACTAATCCCGCTTACCCTTTCTATTAACTATCGAAACTATCGCCAAAACCTTGTCGACTATCAAGAAGCCGTTAAACTCGCAAACATTGAAGAGAAGACAGTAAACCCCAAAATGCCACTGGAACCGGAGGTTGAGATTTCTAAACTCTTTCTCAAACCGATACCTTTGAGTGTGTTTGCAAATGGATTAGGAGACGCGCTGCCAAGCCACCTTGGCATGACCCGTAATGGGATTATTCAAGGAGCTCCAGCTTTGGTTTCGGATTCCCTTTCCTATCTTTTCGGACATCTCGACTTTCTTTTTCTTGTAGGCACTGTTTTCAGCTTACTCGCGCTGCTATTTACCTTTGATGCAGTTGCCGGGGAGCGAGAAGCGGGTACCCTTCGGGTCACCTTAGCGAATTCTCTGCCGCGTGACCTCTTTCTGTGGAGTAAATTAATTGGCGGATATATAGTGTTCGTGGTGCCGTTTTTGGTATCCTTTCTATTCGGCTTATTGGTACTTGTTTGGCAAGGTTTTCCCCTCGGTGAACCCGAAATTTTTCCACGGGTGTTCAGTCTAACTCTCGTCTCGCTGCTCTATATTGCGGTCTTCTTTGCGATAGGGACAGTCATTTCAACCTACTTAGATAATTCCAAGACTGCACTCATCGTCGCCTTTACGGTTTGGGTGTTTGCTGTGCTGATTACGCCGCGCGTCGGATTTATCGCTGCGAAATTCATCGCGCCAACGCGAACATCACAAAGTGTCTATCTCGAAAAGACGGCTCTCCGTGAGAATTTCAACGCAGAACTTGAAGAGAAAAAAACGGAAATACACAAAGAACTCTGGAAGGATCGTCGGCAACCTCCCTACGAAGAAGTGGATGAACGGATGAAACCTCTTGAAGAGGAATTTCGGCAGAAATTCAAAGAGCACACTGATGAAATAGATCGAAACTATCAGCGTGA
>JAJECN010000035.1 GCA_022821965.1 Candidatus Poribacteria bacterium | reverse complement strand
TGGCAAGATACTTATCGAAGACTTGCCATTAGCTACGATAAACTTAGAGAAACGCGTTTAGGATTTCGGTATCTCGCATATTCTATGATTAACTTTCGCACGACTTTCAACCATTCTTAGCGCGTACTCGCTATGAGTTCTGTAAGAAACATAGAAAGACTAAAGTTAGACTTTACAATCAATTAATAAAGATACTCCGGTAGACATTCCTTTCCAGTTCTAAAGAAGTTAGTTATTTTTATCCTCACCGTGGAATCCTTTGATAATCCAATGCCCTATCATCCTCAAAATCCATAGCATACCGTATAGCACACCGTAGTAGAACCAGGTAGACAGCACACCTACTCCAAATCCTACCAGGAAATTTACAACTGCTATTCCGAGCTTTCTTATTGGATATTCTGCTATATTTACATTGGATCCGATTATAGGATCCCCTATAGCATAAATCCCGAAGGCCGTCCCCACGATTAAGGATACAACAATTGTCAGTCGGAAAAAACCTCTCCGCCAATTGATTTTTGAGAGACTTTGGGTCCATCTTCCAATATTCATGTTCCTATACTTTTTACCTCAACTGCATCGCAAGGTTTTGTGTGTAGTAATTGTGTTGGTAAATTCAGTTAGATGAGCAAGGGCTTAAGCCAACGTTTTGCTATTTCCAGTGTCATTCCAGTGCGTTCTGCATAATCAGCGACCTGGTCCTCTCCAATTCTGGCGATGCTGAAATACCGCGCCTCTGGATGCGAATAATACCAGCCACTCACAGATGCCGCCGGTGACATCGCCAGACTCTCAGTGAGAGAAATGCCCGTGTTTTCCGTAACCTTCAACAAATCAAACAATACCCGTTTTTGGTTATGGTCGGGACAGGCAGGATAGCCGGGTGCGGGACGGATTCCGCGGTATTTTTCGGCAATCAATGCCTCGTTATCCAATGCCTCATCACCAGCATAATCCCAAAGTGTTGTTCGGACGTACTGATGCATCCGCTCTGCGAAAGCCTCTGCGAGTCTGTCTGCTAACGCCTTTGCCATAATGCTGTTGTAATCGTCCTGCTTCTGTTCAAACTCGGCGCAGAGTTCGGAGACACCGATACCTGTTGTCACAGCAAACGCCCCGATGTAATCCGGGATATCTGTTGTTTTTGGTGCGATAAAATCACCGAGGCTGAGGTTTGGTCTCGTGAAGGGTTGTTCCGTCTGTTGACGCAGATGGTGCAAGGTAGCGATCACTTCTGCGCGTGCTTCGTCGGCGTAAATTTCAGTGTCTTCACCGACACCGTTAGCAGGAAAAAGCCCAACGACAGCGTGTGCCTGAAACCTTTTCTCTTCAACGATGGTTTGGAGGAGCGTTTCAGCGTCCTTAAGGAGTTTCCGTGCTTCCTCACCCACTTCTGGATTCTCCAGTATATTCGGATATTTACCGCGGAGTCCCCACGTCGTAAAAAAAGGGTTCCAGTCGATGTAATCAACGAGTTCCGCTAAAGGGTAGTCTTCAAAAACTTTCGTGCCTATCATGCGCGGCGGAGGCGGTTGATAATTCCGCCAATCCGGTGTGCATTTCCGTTGTTGGGCAACCTCAAACGGTAGCAGGTTCGCTTGCTTCCGGTTTTTGGCACGGCGTTCTCGGATATCCGCGTATTCTTCGCGTGTCTGCTCGGTAAAGGTCTGTTGCCTCTCACGACTCATTAGATCGCTGACAACGCCAACACTTCGAGATGCATCCCTGACGTAAATTGTTGACCCGCTGTAAGCGGGTTCAATTTGAACGGCAGTGTGTACCTTTGAAGTTGTCGCACCGCCGATAAGGAGTGGGATTTGGAAACCTTCGCGCTCCATCTCTCCAGCGACGTGCACCATCTCATCTAACGACGGTGTAATGAGTCCACTCAATCCAATAATATCAGCATTCTCTTTCTGTGCCGTTTCCAGAATGTCTTCCGCAGGTACCATTACACCAAGATCGATGACCTCGTAATTGTTACACCCAAGCACGACCCCAACGATATTCTTACCGATGTCGTGGACATCGCCCTTCACCGTCGCCATCACGATTTTGCCTCTGGATTGAATGGCACCTTCCGCCTGTTCCTTTTCAATATATGGAATAAGGTGCGCAACTGCCTTTTTCATAACCCGTGCGCTTTTGACGACCTGTGGCAGGAACATCTTACCGTCCCCAAAAAGTTCACCGACGCGGTTCATACCGTCCATCAAAGGTCCCTCAATCACCTGTATCGGACGTTCGTATTTAAGACGTGCCTCTTCTGTATCATCTTCGATGTATTCGATAATTCCTTCGACGAGGGCGTGACTGAGTCGTTTTTCAACCGGTAGTTTTCGCCATTGCCTATTTACACGCTTCTTTTTACTTTTACCTTTCAGTGTATCCGCAAGGTTAACGAGTCGGTCGGTTGCATCTTCTCGGCGATTGAACAGGACATCCTCGACCGCTTCTAAGAGTGGTTTCGGCAGATCGTCATAAACCGCGAGTTGTCCGGCGTTGACAATTCCCATGTCCATACCAGCGTTGATGGCGTGATAGAGGAACGCTGCGTGCATCGCCTCGCGTACCGTATCGTTGCCGCGGAAGGCGAAAGAGATATTGCTAACACCGCCGCTCACTAAGGCGGACGGACACGTGGCTTTAATCTGCTCACAGGCTTCAATGAATGCTTTCGCGTATTCGTTGTGTTCTTCGATACCGGTTGCGACAGCGAAGATATTCGGATCGAAAATGATATCCTCAGGTGGGAACCCAACCTGTTCCGTCAAGAGTTGGTACGCTCGACAACAAATCTCCACTTTCCGTTCATAGGTATCTGCCTGCCCCTCTTCGTCGAACGCCATGACGA
The DNA here is from genome assembly GCA_022821965.1 of Candidatus Poribacteria bacterium. Classification (GTDB taxonomy): domain Bacteria; phylum Poribacteria; class WGA-4E; order WGA-4E; family WGA-3G; genus WGA-3G. The sequence goes on along the minus strand of JAJECN010000035.1, from coordinate 144,512 downwards.
TAACGGCGGCACCGTATCGGCGGATTTGCCGTGCTTTTGCTAAGAAATCTTCCTCTCCCTCTTTCAAACTGATTGAGTTGACGACCCCTTTTCCCTGAATGCACGCCAAGCCTGCTTCTATAACCTCCCATCGGCTGGAGTCCAGCATAATGGGCACGCGACTAATATCGGGTTCCGCTGCAATGAGGTTGAGAAACTTAACGATTGCGGTTTTGGCATCTAACATACCTGCGTCCATATTGATGTCGATAAGTTGTGCACCGTTTTCGACTTGATCTCTGGCAACCTCTAATGCAGTCTCGTAGTCCTCATTTTTGATGAGGGTAGCAAATCGGCGGGATCCTGTTACGTTTGTTCGTTCTCCGACGTTAACGAAAAGAGAATCAGATGTGATGTTGAACGCTTCTAAACCGCTGAGACGGCAGGCGCGTTCTTGTAATACAGGCTCTCGCGGTGCGTATTCAGCGGCGACTTTAGCGATGATTTCTATATGTTCAGGTTGACACCCACAACATCCGCCGACGATATTGACGAAGCCGTTTTGTGCGAATTCATGCATCCAATCTCCCATTTCTGCTGGGGTCTGTGTGTATTGACCGAGTTCATTTGGCAATCCAGCGTTCGGATAGCAGATAACGGGTATGTCTGCCAATTTCGACATTTCAGCGAGATATGGACGGATCTGTTGCGCACCGAAGCCGCAGTTCAACCCGACGGCGAGCAGGTTTGCATGCCGAACAGAGTTCCAGAAGGCTTCAACTGTTTGTCCAGAGAGGTTTCTGCCTCCGCCACCACTTCTGTCGGAAGAGACGATAAGAGGGATGTCAATGCCTCGTGCTTCAGCAAGGGTTTGTATGGCGAAGAGCGCGGCTTTGCAGTTTAGTGTATCCATGACGGTCTCGACGAGGAGGAAATCGGCACCACCGTCAATTAAGCCTTCCGCTTGCGTCGTGTAGGCAGAAACGAGTTGTGAAAAAGTGATGTTCCGGAATCCTGGGTCGTTCACATTTGGCGAAATGCAGCAGCTGCGGTTGGTGGGTCCCATGCTTCCCGCGACGAAGCGCGGTTTGTCTGGCGATGTCCATTTATCCGCGACTTCGCGAGCGATGGACGCAGCCGCATAGTTTACCTGATATGCGATATCTTGAAGTTGATAGTCCGCCATTGACACGGATGTGCTGGTAAAGGTGTTTGTTGCAATGAGGTCCGCGCCTGCGCTGCAGTAGTTTGCGTGTACTTCCCGTACAATTTGTGGTTGTGTTATGGAAAGCAGATCGTTATAGCCTTTGAGTTCGCACGGGTGCTCGGCAAATTGTTCGCCTCGAAAATCTGCCTCTGTAAGGCGATAGGTCTGCAACAACGACCCCATTGCCCCGTCGAGAATCAGGATCCGTTTCTTCAGTTCATTTTTAAGATATGTTATCCGTTCAGAATCTGCCATAGATATATTAAGTCCTCCTATGATAGGCGCACCCCAATTGGGTGTCAATAAAGCGTGCATTATAGTATATCATACATCGGAGCACTTTGTCCATTTCCGTTATAAAATCCGTGAAATCACCTATGCAAACCCAAAGCGAAAATCCTCAATGTTCCAAGTATACCCATAAGTACGCGATTCATTTTGATATCCTACCGGAGATATCTTACCTCAATCAGGAGTTCCCGATCTTAATCGCGGATTTCCTGCAACTCTTTGAAGGATTTCCACAAGGCGTTGAGATTACCGAAAAATCGGTAGATGAAGGACTCGATTTCTGTCGGGTTGTTTTCTCGGTGTGTAGTGAATCTCCAGATGATGTTAAGGCTTTTGGAAACTGGTTTCAGGCGATATTCAGAGAACCGCTTGTCGCTGAGATTTTAGAACGTCTCGTCGCGTGTGCTTTGGACGAACCCAATGAGGCTGAGGTTATCCTGACGGATTGGACGCGATTGGCGAATTAGTTATCGGTTTTCTGTTAGGATCTTGTGGGAGTCCAGTTTACTGTATCTGCTACAAAAATTCTTTTAACTGACAACTGATAACTGATAATTGATGACTAAAAAAGCATTGACATTGAAAAATAAAATAGGTATAATATTAGGTGAAAATCAGTTTTCCAAAACCCAATTTGGCAAAACAGGAGATGCTGATGATCCGACGAACCGATTGGAGTACTATGGTGGGTAGGTCTGCGAAATTCCAAAATTTGCTGTTAGCAGTGATGCTCTTTTCAGTGATGTGTGTTGGCAACGCGTCTTCACAAACTGTCGATGAAATCTTTCAGAATTTCAAGGTGGCGTATGAGAAGTCTGAAAATTTCAGTGCGAACTTTGAGGAGACGACGCTGTTTGCTGACACGAAAAGTGTCGCGCGTGGACGGTTTGTATTTGGAAAACCGAATCTACTCCGTAAGGAATATGTTGATCGAAAGGATGCATCAAAGGTCGTCCAACTCACTGTCTTGGATGGCGAGTACGGTTGGACATATACACCGTTGCTCAACCAAGTCAATAAGATGAAGTGGACCAACCCGGAACGCAGGGAGCTGCTGCCGGGGATTGGTGCTTCGCTTGAAGATGTTCAAAAAAACTATGATATGGCACTTATTCCTGACGAATTTGCAAATCCGAAAGGTGTACACCAAATTGAGTTAACCCCCAAAGCCCACATGGTGAACGCCAATGCAAAAGAGACGCTTCAAATCTGGGTGAAATCCGGTGAGTGGCTCCCCGTGCAATTTGGTTACAAAACTGAGTTTGAAGATGGCACTCGCCAAAGCGTAATTGTTACGCTCACACAGATTGAACGAGATAAGGAACTCGCACCGGATCTTTTCAAGTTTGTGGTGCCTAAAGATGCCGAGGTCATCGATCTCTCAGAAAATTAGGTGCTATCTCCAAATGTGAGATGGTTCCTAATGTTTCGAGAACATATTATGGGTTTTGGTACCCTTTTCCGGTTGGCAAACCTCCTAACACTTTTACGACTTTTCCTGATCCCCCCGTTCATATTTTGCTTTCAGGCAAATATGATGCGGTCCGCGCTCACTATTTTTGCTGTGGCTGCACTGACGGATAATTTGGATGGCAAAATCGCCCGAAGGCAAGGTGTGACGGGCTTCGGGAAATTCATGGACCCACTTGCCGATAAGTTGTTAATCGGTGCTTCTTTATTCTGTTTAGCCCTTTTTAAGCGTGTTGATGGCGGACTTATTCCGCTATGGATGGTTTTCGTCATCATTGGTCGTGAAGTCCTTGTTACACTTTTGCGGGTTGTTTTCGTCGCAAAGTATGGACAAGTTGTCTCTGCAAGTCAGTGGGGAAAATACAAGATGACTTCGCAACTAATTGTTGTCATAATCGCCTTAGTTTTGCTGGCATTCCAAGATTATCTGAACGCGACGTTGATTGTGCAGAGCCGGGGACCTATCTATTTTATGATGTATGTGCCGTTGGTGCTCACAGTCGGATCTGGTGTGGAATTCCTCGTTAACAATCGCAAATCTTTGTTCGCTCTGGTTCATGCGACGCGTTACGATCCAGAAGCAGGTGCGTGATGGACATAACCAAAGACACGGCTGTTCGCTGTTTTGTAGCAGTTGAGATACCAGCACCGATACAAGAATTACTGAAGCTGGTGCAAACAGACCTCCAATCGCACATTCGCAAGGGAACCTCGTGGACAAAGCCCGGGAATTTTCATCTCACGTTGAAGTTTCTCGGTGATGTTCGTCCTGAAAAAATTGATGTGGTAAGTGAAGTGATTCAGCGTGTGGCGGATACGCATTCGCCATTTTCTATTGAGTTCGGTGGTATTGGCGCGTTCCCGAATTTTGCTCGTCCGCGTGTCGTCTGGGTAGGCGTGAAAGACGGGGCATCAATTGTCTCACAGCTCGCAAAAACCGTGAACCTTGAATTAGCACATCTCGGTTTTCCGACGGACAATCGGTTCCATCCGCATCTTACACTTGCGCGGCTCAGGACCGTGATAAATCTTGAATTTTTAAAGACCATTCTACGTAAATATAATACAATTAATGATGCAGCGATGAGCGTGAATGAAATCACACTCATGCAGAGTCAACTTCATCCGAGCGGAGCGGTCTATACGCCCTTGCGTTTATGTCATTTTTCCGCGTAATATAATGCTCGAAACCCACTTTTGGCAGTAAAGTAGGAGCAATAAAGGAGAAACATTAGAATATGTTAGATGAACAGAAACAGAACGCTATTGATCAGGCGATCTCACAGGTAGAGCGTGAATTCGGCAAAGGTGCTATCATGCGCTTCACAGACAACGATGTTGTCCCTGTTGAAGCAATCCCAACGGGTTCTCTCTCGCTGGATCTCGCGCTCGGTGTGGGAGGTGTCCCGCGCGGCAGGATCATTGAAATTTTCGGACATGAAGGCACTGGAAAAACCACATTAGCACTCCATATTGTTGCTGAAGCACAGAAGTTGGGCGGCACCGCGGTGTTCGTTGATGTTGAACACGCGCTTGACACCTCCTATGCTCGAAATATTGGGGTCAATATGGAAAACCTGTTGATTGCGCAACCCGATGCCGGTGAGCAGGCGTTAGAGATTGTCGAAACGCTGATCCGCAGCGGTGCGATTGATCTGGTAGTTGTTGACTCTGTAGCCGCCTTGACCCCTCAAGCCGAAATTGAGGGTGAAATGGGTGACGCACACGTTGGTTTGCTGCCTCGCTTGATGTCCAAAGCGTTGCGGAAGTTGTCCGGTGTTACGAATAAATCAAAAACGTGTGTTATTTTTACAAATCAGATTCGGCAGAAAATTGGGATCATGTTCGGTAACCCAGATACAACTCCGGGTGGACTTGCGCTCAAGTTCCATGCCTCCATTCGGTTGGAACTCCGTCGCGGCACTCAGATTAAAGATGGTAATGAGATTCTTGGGAGCAGTGTACGTTTCAAAGTGGTGAAAAATAAGGTAGCTCCTCCTTTCAAGGAGGGAGAATATGACGTTACCTTCGGACAGGGCATCTCTAAAGAAGGAAATCTCTTAGATATTGCTGTGGACAATGAGTTTATCCAGAAGAGCGGTTCTTGGTTTGCCTACAACGGTGAGCGAATTGGTCAAGGCAGAACGAATGCCAAGAAATATCTGGAAGAGAACACAGATGCCGCAGCGGAAATTGAGGCGAAAATACGGGAAGCACTCAGTGTGGCTCAAGACGCTATTGCTGGTGCGATTCCTGAAGATGCCGACTACGATGAGGACGAGGCTCACGACACGGTTGATGTCGTGTCGTAATACGTAAAGCAGACGGTGAGGTTTCTACGTTTGCTTGTATGGCGAGGTTTTTATCCCTCGCTATACAACGTCATCTAAAAGCATTGGGAAAAATAGAAATATCAATATCAACTTTTTCTTGACACAATTTTTTCAGCGTGCTATACTCTAAATAAAAGTGTTGGGTGTAGATCTGAAACCCAATCGAATCCGATTATCCGCGTACCGGATTTTACCCGTGTGGGTGGGTCGGAAAAATCGTTTTGGAAAGAGAGAATTTCACGTATGGGTATCAAAAGAGGAAATTCCAAGGATTCCTTTGAGGCGCAAGAGACGTACGACGCTGTCTCGTATGAGCAGCAAATTCGTACGCTCCAAGGAACCATTGACATGCTGGAAGGTGAACTGGAAGGCATGCGGCAGCAACAGGGTGCTGTATATGTCAAGGACCTTGAGACTCGGCTCTATGAAATGCAACGTGAGTTGATGACGGCACACCGGCGCAACAAGAAACTCACGAGCACTCTGCAAGAGGCGAAAGAGAAACTGGAGATCCTCAAGGAAAAGGTCGACCAGCTCAGTGCACCGCCCAATAATTATGGAGTCTTCCTCGCGTCAAACGAAGATGGCACTGTTGATATTGATGTGAGTGGTAGGAAATGGCGCGTCAATCTTGATCCAGTACTCAAAGAGAAAGATATAGAGGTTGGGCAGGAGGTTATTGTCAATAGCGGGATGAACGTCGTTGACGTTAAAACGCCTGAACGGCATGGAGACGTTGTCAAAATCAAAGAACGCATTACCGATGAACTTGCCATTATAAGTCTCCGCACTGATGAAGAACGTGTCGTCAGGATAGCTGAACCGCTCCAAGAGGAAACGCTGAAGACCGGAGATAACGTCCTTCTCAATCATACGACCAGCATGCTCATGGAAAAGCTCCCGAAACGGGAGGTCGAAGATCTGTTACTCGAAGAAGTACCGGATATCGGTTATACTGACATTGGTGGACTTGATACCCAGATAGAGGCGATTCGCGATGCCGTTGAGCTGCCATACCTTTACCCTAACGAATATAAGGAATTTAACCTCTCACCCCCGAAAGGTGTTCTCCTCTACGGTCCTCCGGGTTGTGGTAAAACCTTAATAGCCCGAGCTGTCGCCAGTAGTATCGCTGAGCGGGTCCGTAAAGAGACTGGCAGAGATGAAGTGCGCGGGTATTTCATTAATATTAAGGGACCGGAACTTCTAAATAAATACGTTGGTGAAACTGAGCGTAAAATCCGTGAAGTCTTCCAGAAGGCGCGCGATAAATCGAAAGAAGGATTTCCGGTTATCATTTTCTTCGATGAAATGGATTCCCTCTTCCGCTCCAGAGGCATGGGAATCTCATCGGATATGGAATCAACGCTTGTGCCGCAGTTCCTTTCTGAGATTGATGGGGTTGAGAACCTCCGGGATGTCATCGTCATTGGTGCCAGTAACCGACAAGACCTCCTTGATCCTGCTGTTTTAAGACCCGGCAGACTCGATGTCAAAATTAAAATTGACCGCCCCAACTTAGATGGTGCTAAAGATATTTTCTCTATATATCTGACACCGGATCTCCCCTTCGCTGAAACCACTTTTCAGCAGTTTAATGGGGATACTGAAGCTATTGCGAAGCATTTCATTGATGAGGCTGTAAACGAAATGTATGCGACGACTGACGAAAATCGGTTTATTGAAGTCACTTACGCCCGCGGCGAACGGGAAACTCTCTTCTTCAAAGATTTTGTCAGCGGTGCAATGATCGAAAACATCGTTTCACGTGCGAAGAAAGCGGCGATCAAACGTTTTATTACTTCTGATGGGACCCACAAAGGGATGTGTCTTGACGATCTTAAAGCCGCTATCCGGGAAGAATACCACGAAAATGAGGACCTCCCGAACACCACAAATCCTGATGATTGGGCGAAAATCTCAGGCAGGAAGGGTGAAAAGATTGTCAATATCCGTGCTTTGATTAATGAACCTGCACAAGAAAAGACACAGAATGTCCGAGTGGCCCGGGGCGGTACATTTCTTTGATGGCGGTCAGCAATCAGCGGTCAGTCGCGCGTGTGGCGGTTGCATATTGCCCGAATTCCACAACCCACTCCTTACTGATAGTTTCCGATGGCTGATGGCTAATAAAAAGATGGAAATACCAATAATAATGGGAACAGAGACTGAGTATGGCATCTCAGTCAAAAATGCACGTGAGCAAGATCCGGTTGCTGCTTCTACCTTGGTCGTTAATGCCTATAAAACTTCTCGGGATGATGCGCCAAGTGCGAATTCTTCTGTCACGTGGGATTACGACCAAGAGAGTCCGTTGGTAGACGCTCGTGGGTTTCTTGCGGAGGCGGAACCGACTATTACTGAGGCAGATACGAACAGTGCCGTTAACGATATCTTGATAAATGGAGGGCGTTACTACGTAGATCATGCGCACCCTGAGTATTGCACGCCGGAGTGTGCAAACGCACGCGATCTGCTTCTATACGAAAAAGCGGGTGAATTAATATTGGAAGTCAGCAGGATCACGGCAGAACGCCTTCTGCTTGACAACCAAGAAATTATCATCTATAAAAACAATACCGATTACAAGGGGCATAGTTACGGCTCTCATGAAAACTACCTCATGTCGCGCAAAGTGCCGTTTGATGCAATCGTTGATGGGTTGATACCCTTCCTTGTTACACGTATTATTATCACCGGGAGCGGAAAAGTTGGTGCGGAGAACGGGAGCGACGAAGCGGATTATCAAATCTCCCAGCGTGCCGATTTCTTTGAAAAAGAGGTAGGACTCAGCACTATGGTGAATCGTCCATTGATTAATACGCGCGATGAACCGCATGCTGATGACAAACTCTATCGACGCTTGCATGTGATCGTTGGCGACTCTAATATGTCTGAGTTAAGCATCTATCTCAAGGCTGGTATTACCTCTATTGTGCTCCAGTTGATTGAGAAAGGTGTGATTGGCAAAAAATTCAGTTTAAAGGACCCGGTCGCTGCAATAAAACATATCTCGCGAGATCTCTCATGCCGAGAACAGATAGAACTTGCAGATGGGCAGGAGTGGACACCAATAGAAGTGCAGCGGGCGTACCTCAAACTCGCGCAGAAACATCTTGCCCCTGAGGAACGAACACCTGTCGTTGAGGATGTCCTTGAAAAATGGCAATACGTTCTTGATAACTTGGAAATTGACCCGATGCGGTTGAGTCAACACTTAGATTGGGTTATCAAGAAGAAGTTGATAGATGCCTACCGCAAACGACACGGATACAAGTGGGATGACTCGCATGTGCAGATGCTTGATCTGCAGTACCATGATATACGTCCGGACAAAGGGCTTTACATTAGATTGTTGAAAAACGGACATGTTAAACGCTTACTTGACCGTGAAGAGATTGTACATGCGATGCACTATCCACCTGTGGACACCCGGGCATACTTTCGCGGTACCTGTTTACGAAAGTTTCCAAAGCACATTTATAGTGCCAGTTGGAACTCAATGATTTTTATCGGTAAATCGGGCGGGCTTGACAAAATTATGATGGATCGCCCTCACTTCGGTACACAAAAGATCGTAGGTGAGTTACTGAACAACTGTACAGCAGAGGAACTCGTTAAGGAGATTCGAGGCAACGCATCAGAATAGTCGTCAGTTGTCAGGGCGGTTTTTCTGCGAAAAACCTTTCAGTTATCGGTTAAAGAGATGTGCTGTGGTAGTTACCTATAAGACAACTGCTACAAGATATTAACTGATAACTACTGATAACTGGCAATCCACAACTATTAAAGGAGAGCACAATGTCTACTGAAAAACGACAGGAACACATCAAGCGCGATGTTGAGGAAACCGAAGAGATTCAACCTAATGTTGAACCTGGCGAAATGGACGAGGAGTTCGTTGAAGATTTGGACTCGCTCCTTGATGAAATTGATGAAATTTTGGAAGAGGATTCACAAGAATTTGTCGAAAATTATATTCAACGTGGAGGGCAGTAGGAGTGCTTGAACTTGATGATTACGGCACCTCCAACTTTTTTCAAATCCTCAAGCGTCGTCACCCTGAATTATTGGCGACGCTCAATTCACCGGATTCAACCTCAAGTGTCCGTACAACAGAGTCGTCCCTCCGTCCTTACGAAGGCACAACCGTTTTGGCGGTTGTTTACGATGGCGGGGTCATCATGGCTGGTGACCGACAAGCAACGGAGGGCTATCAAGTCGGCGAGCGTCGAATCCAGAAGGTTTATCCAGTTGATCGGCACTCAGCGATTGCTGTTGCAGGTGCTGCTGGTCCCTGTATTGAAATGGCAAAACTCTTTCAAGTTGAGGTCGAATTTTACGAAAAGACAGAAGGGGTTAGCCTCAGCCTTGAAGGACAGGCGAATTTCCTCTCACACTTGGTGCGCTCCAACCTTGGGCTTGCCATGCAGGGTTTAATTGTCTTGCCCCTCTTTGCCGGTTATGACTTAAAACGACAGCGTGGTAGAATTTTCAAATATGATGCTGTCGGTGGTCGTTATGAGGAAGACGACTATTACGCGATCGGCTCCGGCGGTAAGGATGCCCGCACAACCCTTAAAAAACGACACACGCCGGAGATCACCCGTCAGGATGCCTTGGAGATTGTGGCAGAAGCACTCTGGGATGCCGCTGATGAGGATATCGCGACGGGCGGTCCTGATCTCATCCGAAAAATCTTTCCAACGCTTTACACTATTACTGAAGAAGGAGTCGCCGAGATTCCTCAGGCGACTGTTGAGGCGTTATATCGCGATCTTATATCGCGCCTATAGAGGAATGGTTTTCAGTCTTTGGTTGTCACGGAGATCGACATATAGTTTTCAGGGACACACGTGTTTTTCTTTCTGAAGACCGAGAACTGATAACCGAGAACTAAAATACAGATATGTCCACACCCTATTATGTTTCACCGGAACAAATTCGTCAGGATAAAGAGGATTTCGTCCGTCGCGGCATCGCCCAGGCGAAAGAGGTCGTTGTCTTAGAGTATCGAGATGGACTCCTAATGGTTGCCGAGAATCCACGCAAGACCACCTTTAAGGTCTCCGAAATTTACGATAGGATTGCCCTCGCAGCGGCAGGTAGGATTGCGGAGTATGAGGCGTTACGTGTCGCTGGCATTCGCGAATCCGAGATTAAAGGCTTTCGCTACTATCGAGAAGATGTCACGGCAAAGTGGTTAACGAATCTCTATTCACAACACATGGGAGCGGTCGCGCAGGCATGGGACGCGAAACCCTTAGAGATTGAGCTCCTTGTGTGTGAGATAGGGACGACCGATGCTTCAACAAGTGCTGGATTACAGAGAAATCAAATTTATCACATTGCGTTTGATGGTATCTATTCAGAAGAGGAGAAATACGCTGTTATTGGTGGGCGCGCCACAACAATAACAGAAATTCTCGAACAAGATTATTCAGATGAGTTGGAGATGTCAGCGGCACTTCAACTTGTAACGGAAGCCTTTCAAACCGTTGAAGCGGAGGCAGAAGATGATTATGAAATCACGCCGGAAACGATAGAAGTGGCGTGTCTTGAACAAACCGCCGCTCGGCGAAAATTTCGACGGCTTTCTACTGACGAAGTTACAACCTTATTGTCCTAATCTGTTATACTTGGTAGTTAGGGGCAAACTTTCAACAGAAGAAATGTTTGTGAAGGGGTAGCCGATGAAGCGCAGAATTTATGGGCTGGAAACTGAATTCGGAATTATTTGGACACCAGATGTCCCGCGTAGAAAGACACTCACTGTTCAGAATGTTGTGATGTACCTCTTTCGTGAAATTGTTGCTGGGAGAATGTACCCTGATGTTTTCCTTGAAAACGGTGCGAGATTTTACCAAGACATTGGGTGCCATCCAGAATACGCAACCCCAGAATGTGATGATGTTGCCGAACTCGTTGCCCACGATAAAGCAGGTGAGCGCATTATTACGCGTCTCGCCAGTACTGCGGAACGGCGCATGCGCAATGATGGGTTCTATGGAAAGATTTCTATTTTTAAAAATAACTTAGATACCCCCGGAAATACTTATGGCTGCCATGAGAACTACCTAATGGAGCGGCATGTTGACTTCCGTCAGTTGGCAGGGCAGTTGATTCCGTTCTTTGTCACTCGCCAGGTCTTCGCAGGGGCAGGAAAGATTAAGCCGAGCCATCGCGGGTATTACGCGATCTCGCAACGTGCTGAGCACATCCGAGAAGAAATTTCTATCGGCACAACGACAGCACGTGGAATTATCAACACACGCGATGAACCGCATGCTGACCGTGAGAAGTACAGACGTTTACATGTTATCGTCGGGGATTCCAATATGTCCGAATTTTCGACTTTTTTGAAGGTAGGTACAACCGGTATTATCCTCCGTATGATTGAAGACAACTTCATTCAGCAAAGGTTCGCACTCCGCGACCCGGTCAAAGCCATCCAAGCGATCTCTGATGATACCACATGTACACACCAGATTGAGCTCCAGAGTGGAAGGCGACTCTCCGCCGTCGAACTACAGTGGCAGTACTTAGAGTGTGCCAAGCGGTACCTTGAACAAGCTGAATCTGATTCAACAACAAACCAAGTTATGGCGCGCTGGGAATACGTCCTTACCTGCTTGGAAAGCGATCCGATGCAATTGGACCGGGAGTTAGACTGGGTCATTAAGTGGAAGTGGCTACAAACTTATCTGACGAAACGTGGACTTGAGTGGGATGCACCACAGGTGAAGCATCTCGATTTAAAGTACCACAATGTGCGTCAGGAGGAAAGCCTCTACTATACCCTTGAGAGCCGTGCGGAGATCGAACGAATTGTCAGAGATGAGCAGATTCGGCACGCTGAACAATTCCCACCTGAACGCACGCGAGCCAAGTTTCGAGGTAAATTTATCAAGAAAGTCAACGAAGGAAAGGTCTTGTGCGGTGTCAATTGGAGTTATATCCAACTTTATGAGCCGTACCAAATCCTTTATCTATCGACGGATCCATTTAAACCTGAATTTGACGAAGCAAGTCGAACAATTTATTCAATCTGAATAGTTATCAGTTGTCAGTAGTCAGTTTTCAGTGTGTGGCAGTTATGTTGATTTTTCTTGCCTAAACATCTCTTAACCGACGACTGATAACTGATAACTGAAAACTATAACACAGGAGGCTTTTGATGCCACAACCAAAGTATGTATACTTCTTTGGAGCCGGTGAAAGCGACGGTGATGCCACAATGCGAACGCTGCTTGGCGGAAAAGGAGCGAATCTCGCGGAGATGAGCAACCTTGGTGTGCCCGTTCCGCCGGGTTTCACTATCTCCACTGAAGTTTGCAAATTATACTATGAAAATGACAAACAGTATCCCGCAGGGCTTGACGAACAGATTGACGAGAATCTGGAAAAATTAGAAAACGCCCTGGGCGCAAAATTCGGTGATACCGAAAATCCACTCCTCCTTTCTGTCCGTTCTGGTGCTGCAGTCTCAATGCCAGGTATGATGGACACGATTCTCAACCTCGGCTTGAATGACGATGCGATTAAGGGACTTATCGTTAAATCCGAAAATGAACGTTTCGCTTACGATTCATACCGCCGCTTCATTCAAATGTTCGGAAATGTTGTCCTCAACGTTGATCACGACGAGTTTGAGCATTTACTTGAAGAAAAGAAAAAGTCAAAAGGTGTTACATTAGATACCGAATTAGAAGCCGACGATTTATCGGCACTTGTCCATGAATTCAAGAGTGCCGTCAAACAGCACACAGGAAGTGATTTCCCTGATGAACCCCGTCAGCAATTAGACATGGCACGGGATGCCGTTTTTGAATCCTCTGGCAACCAGCGAGCTATTACCTATCGTCGTCTTAACGATATTTCCGAAGAACTCGGACGCACCGCTGTCAATGTCCAAGCCATGGTGTTCGGAAATATGGGCGGAACCTCCGGATCAGGAGTCGCCTTCACCCGTAATCCTTCGACCGGCGCGAACCAATTTTACGGCGAATTCCTTATTAACGCACAGGGCGAAGACGTGGTCGCTGGCATCCGCACACCCCTTCCGGTCGCCGAATTGAGAAACATTTTGCCTGATGCGTATAATGAATTGGTCGATATCGGCTTGAGACTTGAGACACATTACAAGGACATGCAAGACGTGGAGTTTACTATTCAGGATAGCAAACTCTACATGCTCCAGACCCGTAACGGAAAACGCACCGGTCAAGCTGCCGTTCGTATCGCTGTTGAAATGGTTGAGGAAGGTTTAATCGATAAACCGACCGCTTTGACACGCGTTCCTGCTAACGACTTGGATCAACTGCTGCACCCGAGCGTTGACCCGGCGGCTAACGTTGAGGTTATCGCGCAAGGTTTGCCTGCCTCTCCGGGTGCAGCTGTTGGTAAGGTTGTCTTTACCGCGCTTCACGCTGAAGAACACGCAGCCGCTGGCGAGAAGGTTATCCTCGTGCGGACTGAAACATCACCAGAGGATATTGGTGGTATGGATGCCGCAGAGGGAATACTCACTGCACGTGGGGGTATGACAAGCCACGCCGCTGTTGTCGCACGAGGCATGGGAAAATGCTGTGTCGCGGGCTGTTCTGCTCTGTTTATCAATGAAGAAGCATTGGAATTTTACGCGGAGGGGAAACGCTACACTGAAGGGGATTATATCACGCTTAACGGATCTACAGGTGATGTTCTTGATGGACAGGTGGCACTGATCCAACCCGAATTGAGTGGACAATTCGGAACGCTCATGGAATGGGCAGATGAGGTACGATCCTTAGGTGTTCGCACAAATGCGGATACACCTGAAGACGCAAAAAATGCCAGACAATTTGGTGCAGAAGGTATCGGGCTTTGCCGTACCGAGCACATGTTCTTTGGCACAGGAATTGATGCTATCCGTGAGATGATTCTCGCCGATGACACAGCAGAGCGCGAAGCAGCGTTGGTCAAACTGTTACCCCATCAGCGTTCAGATTTTATCGGTATCTTTGAGGCGATGGCAGACTATCCAGTTACGATCCGTACCCTCGATCCACCGCTCCATGAGTTTTTACCGAAAAGTGAAGCTGAGATCCTTGAGCTTGCCGAGCGAATCGGTATTGAACCGCAAAAACTTCGTGAGCGCGTTGAGGAATTGCACGAGTTCAACCCGATGCTTGGACATCGTGGTTGTAGACTCGGTATCGTCTATCCAGAGATAACCGAAATGCAAGCGCGTGCGATCTTTGAAGCCGCTGTTGATGTCTCAAAACGCGGCATCACAGTTTTGCCAGAGATTATGATTCCGCTTGTTGGGCATATCAACGAATTATCTTTGCAACGCAAAGTTGTTGTTGACACAGCGGAAGCCGTGTTTAAAGAAACTGGGACCCGGGTTGAATACCTCGTCGGTACAATGATTGAGTTACCACGTGCAGCACTTACCGCTGACAAAATCGCTGCCGAAGCCGAGTTTTTCTCCTACGGCACCAACGACCTCACCCAGACAACATTTGGGATGAGTCGTGACGACGCAGTGAAATTCCTTGATGATTACGTCAGAAACGGCGTGCTTGAATACGATCCGTTCCAAGTTCTTGACCAAGATGGTGTCGGTAGTCTCTTGCAAATCGGTGCTGAGAAAGGACGGGCGACGCGTCCCGATCTGAAAGTCGGTATCTGTGGTGAGCACGGCGGCGAACCAAGTTCTGTGAAGTTCTGCTATGGATTAGGGTTCGATTACGTGTCGTGTTCCCCGTTCCGTGTACCGATTGCGCGTCTCGCTGCAGCGCAAGCTGTGATTGAGGCAGAAGATTAATCTGTACCTATGCAAACTGCTTGTAGGCGGGGTTTGAAACCCCGCCTGCAGTATCCTTATTAGGCTACAACTCTCCTAAACGCATCGCGAGGTGAAAACATGAACGCACAAGAATTTGGCGCACTACCTGCCGATGGAGGCCCCGATGCCCTACTCTCACAAGAAGGACTCCCTCTTAAACCTATGAAGATGACGTTGGAGGAATTCCTCGAAAGCGATTTAGAGGGATATGAATACATTAAAGGAGAATTAATACCAGTGCCTCCAACCTCATTGGAACATGGTAATATTACCACGAACTTGTTTTTACCGTTAGGTTTGTATGTCCGAGAAAATCAGTTAGGGGGCATCTATATGCCGGATACAGGCTTTCGGGTGGGAGAACAAGTACTGATGCCAGATATCGCATTTCTTGCAAGCGTGCGGATACCTGATGACCTCAGTAAAGCATCTCCTATCCCACCAGACCTCGCCGTTGAGGTGGTTTCTCCGACAGATGCATTACACCGGGTTGTGGAAAAAGCATTTGCTTATCTTGATGCAGGCACACAATTGGTATGGGTGCTTGAACCGAGATCCAAGACAGTGACGGTCTATCGTTCCGAAACGGACATTACGTTACTTACGCGGAATGACACGCTCACCGGTGAAAATGTCGTTGAGGGATTTTCTTGTCAAGCGGCAAAACTTTTTGAGTAGGGCAAAGTAGCAGGCACAGTCCGTGTGCCGTCAGCATTGGAGTAGCAGGCACAGTCCGTGTGCCGTCAGCATTGGAAAGGAAAACACACAATGTTAATCGCAGATGTAAATGAAATGGAAGGAAGATCGTATCCTGCGCGCAGGTTAACCAAAAATCTCGTCGGCGGTGCATCCCCGATCCAGATAGGTGAATTCTGTATGGGGTTCGTCGTTTTAGAGCCAAATGGTGGACAAGTGCCGTGGCACAACCACGAACAGGAAGAAATCTATTTTATCGTTGAAGGCGAAGGTGAAATGTGTCTCGGTGAAGAGCGTCAAGTGCTTTCCGCGGGGCAGACTGTGTTTATTCCTTCATGGGTTTTCCACCAGTTGACGAATACTGGCGACACACCGATGCACATGGTCTACTGTTATGGACCCGCGGGGGATGTAGCGCACTGGAAGCAAGAACTCGCTGGCACGCTTCCGAAAGCCGGTGTCGAAGCACCACCACTCCCGGAAGGCGCAGCACCGCAATGTACTGACAAACCTTAAGAATGGCTATCAGCCGACTACTGATAACCATTCCTGCTGACAACCGATAACCGATAACTATAAAAAGGATTGTTAATGACCAATCATACCCAAAAAACACACCGCGTCGGTATCATAATGAACGGTGTCACCGGCAGGATGGGAACAAACCAACACCTTATCCGCTCCATCTTAGCAATCGCAGAAGAGGGGGGCATCCCGATTGCGGACGGTGAAGTGATTATGCCCGACCCGTTTCTCGTCGGTAGAAACCCTGCTAAACTGGAGAGGTTATCCGAAACCACAGGCGTTGAGAAGTGGAGCACAGATTTAGACGCTGCTCTCGCCGATGACGCTTATAGCGTCTATTTCGACGCACAGGTTACGTCCCGTCGGGTTGACGCAGTAGAAGCCGCAATATCAGCGGGTAAACACATCTATTGTGAAAAACCGACTGCTACCACGACTGCGGATGCGTATCGTCTCTATGAACAGGCGGCGAAAGCGGGACTCAAAAATGGTGTTGTTCAGGATAAACTCTGGTTACCCGGCATTCAGAAACTGAAACGTTTGATAGATGCCGACTTTTTCGGGCGGATTATTGCTGTCCGTGGTGAGTTCGGTTATTGGGTTTTCCAAGGCGATGCGATTCCGACGCAACGTCCATCGTGGAACTACCGTGTCGAAGATGGGGGTGGTATTATCCTTGATATGTTCAGCCACTGGCGATACGTCATTGATAACCTTTTTGGCGCGGTGAAAGGTGTTTCTTGTATCGCTGCCACGCATCTACCGAAACGGTGGGACGAAGAGGGCAAACCTTACGCGTGTACGGCTGAAGATGCTGCGTATGCGACGTTTGAATTGGAGAACGGTATCATTGCACATTTTAATTCATCTTGGGCAGTCAGAGTCCGTCGCGACGATCTGCTGACGATACATGTGGATGGTTTGAACGGATCCGCTGTTGTTGGTTTGAGAGATTGCTGGATCCAACCGCTCTCTGGCACCCCACGTCCTGTCTGGAATCCTGATATTGAACAACCGATCAAATTCTTTGACGGATGGCTCAAAGTCCCTGAGCAGGAAGACTATGAGAACGCCTTTAGAGCGCAGTGGGAACTCTTCCTACGACATGTCGTTGCTGATGAACCGTTCCCGTGGACGCTGCTCGCCGGTGCGAAGGGTGTGCAGTTGGCGGAAAAGGGCATGGAATCGTGGCAGACACGGAAGTGGGTAGAATTGCCAGAACTCTCAACGCTCTAAAGCCTGTTGATGTTCAGTAAAAAATTGCGGAAGTATCACGAGGATACAGGCAGATGTATCGGCGTGTTTATTCCATCATTACCCACCCCGACACCTAACGACTGATTGCTGACGGTTTCTGACTGTTGACTGCCGATCGTTGATTGCCGAAAACTGAATGCCTCTGGCGATTCAGACAAGAGGTTTGCGTTCTCCAAAAAAATGCTGTATAATAGAAACATAATCTAAACATTCTGTTATAGGTGGAATGGGCATCAGAGTTACAACACATCCCACACCAACAAACTTGTTACAATGGATTCTCTCTCATGGCATATAGCAACTTTACCTTAGCGGATGCACGCAAAACATTTCACCTCAAAACAGTTGAAGCTGCTGGCCTCTTTGCGGATGTAGAACCGGTAGTTCCAAGCACACTTCTCACTACAGTGTTGGAGCGAAACGTACCGTTAGCATTCGCTATCGGTACTGAGAAGGCAAAATCAGAACTCATTGTCGCCTCCGTTCTGGTTGAGCTCCGGGAACACTTTGAGCGACGCATCAGTTTTTTTTCAGGGATTGACTTTAACGTAAATCCCGAAGAAGGACTCACCGGCGTTTGCGATTTTTTGGTAAGTTTATCGCCAGAGCAATTTTATTTAGAAGCCCCTGCCCTAATCCTCGTTGAGGCAAAAAAGGATGATCTGACAGCAGGACTCGGGCAGTGCGTCGCGGAAATGGTCGCTGCACAACGTTTTAACGCCGAGGAAAAGAATGACATCGCTTGTATTTATGGGACCATCACATCCGGGATAGATTGGCTCTTCCTCAAGTTGGAGGGAAAGAAACTCTACATTGACATGAGTGCTTATCAAATCTCGCAGTGCGATATAATCTTGGGGATCCTCGCAAGCATGGTGGCACAGAAAGCATAAGAAGAATAGGACTTACGCAAGGCGTAATAATGCACGTCGCATTTGGACGAGTACACCGCAGAATTGCGCGAGGACAAACTATACCTTTTTGAGAAAAAACGTTGTTCCGAAGCGTATCTGTTGGTAGTGAGGCGATTTATCGCCTCTATTAGTAAGTCCTAAAGAATAAAGAAGCGCATCGGAAATTATTATCATGGCACAAAACATAACACTCCAGAAAATAGATGAATACCGCTGGCGTATCCCGAAAAGTTATATGAAGGGGATGCGTGTTGATGGCATTGTTTATGCCAATGAGAAGCTTCTTGAACACGCGAAAAGCGACGAGGCATTGCAACAAGTCGCAAACGTTGCACACCTCCCCGGTATTGTTAAACATTCGCTTGCGATGCCGGATTTGCATTGGGGATACGGCTTCGTCATTGGTGGGGTCGCTGCCACAGATCCAAAAGCGGATGGTGTGGTCTCTCCGGGTGGTATCGGATACGACATCAACTGCGGAGTCCGCCTCATCCGTACAAACCTTGATGTTTCGCAGCTGGAAGGCAAACGGAAAGCACTCGTTGCCAAGTTGTTTGAGAATGTCCCGTGTGGTGTCGGCTCCAGTGGCAAGATTCGGCTCACCGTCCAAGAGGAGCGGCGGATGTTGGAAAAGGGCGCGCTGTGGGCGATTGAGCGGGAATACGGGCATCCGAACGACCTGAATTTTACAGAGGCGACGGGTTTCCTTGAACGCGCGAGTGCTGACGCGGCAAGTCAACGCGCCTTAGAGCGCGGCAAGAACCAACTCGGCACGCTCGGCTCCGGTAATCATTTCCTTGAAGTTCAAGCCGTTGACCGCATTTTTTACCGAGAAGCCGCTAATGCGATGGGATTAAGTGAAGGCAACATCTGTGTCATGATTCATACCGGTTCACGCGGCTTCGGTTATCAAATCTGTGATGAGCATGTCAAGAGTTGGGTCAAAGTCGCCGAGAGATACGGCATAAATCTCCCCGACCGGCAACTCGCCTCCGCACCGATTAACTCGCCAGAAGGGCAAGATTACATCACCGCGATGGCGTGTAGTGCCAACTATGCGTGGAACAATCGGCAGTGTATCATGCACCTCGTCCGGCAGACCTTCATGCAATTTTTTGAGACGACTGAAGATGAACTCGGCTTAGAACTTGTCTACGATGTGGCACACAACATCGGGAAGTTCGAGAAGCACACCGTTGATGGCGAGGAACGCGAGTTGTTTATCCATCGTAAGGGCGCGACGCGTGCGTTTCCAGCCGGGCATCCTGAGATCCCCGATAAATACCAGAAAGTCGGTCAACCCGTGTTGATCCCCGGCGATATGGGGACTGCCTCTTACGTACTTGTCGGCAATCTGGGGGCGATGGCAGAGACGTGGGGTACAACCTGTCACGGTGCTGGCAGAGTGCTCTCCCGGCGGAAGGCGATCGCCTTGACGAAGGGACGTTCTATCCAGAAAGATTTGGAGGCACGGGGTATCTACGTCCGAGCAGAAGGTAGACGAACCCTCCAAGAAGAGGTCTCCGAAGCTTACAAAGATGTTGACGAAGTCGTCCGCGTTGTTGACAAAGCGGGTCTCTCTCGCCGTGTCGCACGCCTCCGTCCCATTGGTGTCGTAAAGGGTTAATCTTAGAACCTATCTTCTATCCTCAAATGCCACTACTAATGACTGACAGCCGATGGCTGATAGCTATTTTGCTGACCGCTGTTCTGCTGTAGGATTCACTTAAAGAAGGAGAATGACATGAGAAATTTAATGCCAGTTATGTTCGTGGTTGCAAGTGTAGTCTTAACCCTGCCTTTTATGTTGACCTCCTGCGATACCGCAATTGAAGCACAAGATGTCTTAAATCCCTCGGTTGTCACTGTGGACGACCTATCGGCTATCCTTGAGGGAATGCCGCTTTCGGATGTTAAGGCTGCGGTATCACGGGTAGATCCTGAGATTCGGGCGTTAATTGGGGTCGATGCTTTAAATAGTCTACCCGATGAAATCGCTTTTGATACAGGCAAATTATTAGAGGATGAGGTTCGGGATGGTGCCTCCTCAGCGTTGCTTGATGAGCTTATCAACGGATGCTTAGCGGAAATTCCGATTCTGGTATCAGGGAATCTTACCGAGGCACAGATAGAGGAATTGGTCAACACGTCTTGCTTTACAAATGTGCGACTTAAATTCAGGGATTTAAACCAAGTATACTCTACTTTGTTAGAAAATATGTTGGCTGAACAGTATACTGTTCAACCCCTGAAGTAGCGTTGATGTATCATGGTCTGAGCGGGGGTATCAATCTGTGGGCGACTTTGGATGGCAATGGAGGTTGTCGGTTAATTATACAGACTCCAGTCGCGACGCTCTTCCGCGTTGCCGATATTCTGTAACTTGCTCGGTTTCCTGTTGCTATTAGAGTCGTGTTTATTTTTTTATCATAAAATGTTGAAAAAGTGGGCAATACCCTCCGCAAATTGCCTAAAACAGGCACTTTTCTATTGGCACGGAAATTGCAAATGTCTTATATAAGCCTCCTTGGGTAAGCCGGAGCCATAATTCCTAAAAGGTATAGTTTGCAAGCCTCTGTTGCACACGAGAGTTAGGTTAGAGTCCCTGAACCTCTTGGAACCGATTAGGACATGGTTTCCGGCTCCTTTTCTTTCTCTTTCAAACAGCCCTGTCAGTTTTCCATCGAAATTTCCGTTGCGTCTATCCATTACCCCCTATATAATGCAACATCAAAAAGGAAATATAGATATGAAACGCTTATTCATTTGTGTGATATTAGGGATGGTGTTATTGATAGGGTCTTTCACGTTTGTTAGCCGTGGCTGGGCGGATGAGCGTGATGTCCTCTCTTTTGTCACGGGAAAGGATAGGCGTTCTATCCAACTCATAAATACCCGAGGCGAATTCCTTCAAACACTGATGGTAAAAGAATCCATAGGCCACCTCACCTGGTCCCCTGATGGACGCTTGATTGCCTATATGTCCAATCGAAATGGGGACCCTGATATTTACGTAATGGATGTGAGAACGGACACACATCGTCGGTTGACCTTCGATGATGGTAGGGATTGGTGGCCCGCGTGGTCTCCGAATGGAAAATGGATCGCCTTCGCCTCAAATCGCGCGGGGAATATAGACCTCTACAGAATGGATGCCAATGGAGAAAATGTGATGCGACTGACGAATCGAGGAGGCTGCAAAAGACCCGCGTGGTCTCCAGATAGCCAATGGATCGCCTTTATCTCAAAATCCTCTCTTTTTCTGATGACTACTGAAGGGAAAAAGGAGCAACCCCTCGCAGACACGTCTTCTACTGACTGCACATGGTCACCGAGTGGTAAAGAGATTGCTTTTGTCCCACGATGGGGGGCTGTCGGGGGTGCTGCTCTTTTCAGTATTGACATAGATGGAAAAAATATGCGCCAACTCACTCGGTTGTATAGAAAACCTGTAGCAATCTTTGAACCTACGTGGTCACCGAATGGGAAATGGATCGCCTATCTTTTGATTCAACTACCAGAAATTCGTCCAGAGGTGTGGGGTCTGGCGGAAGAGTTTTTTGCGAACTCGGTCATCTGTGTTGCAAATATGGCAGACGTTGCGGGCGGGGATCCGATTGAGGCAACAAGAAGACTGGTAGCTGATGGTCCTGAGTGGGTGCCGGAGGGTTTTCTTTCCGTTTCTCCGAGTGCGGAGAAACAGATAACGCTCTGGGGGGCACTCAAGCAATCAGAAGATGCCTCCAAATAGTTGACCCATTGCAGGCGAAATTTGTGATGAAACCCACACAAAGTCTTTCGATTATAGTAAAATCCGCAATTACCTATACACCCACACAAAGGCGAGATTCCAAACCTCGCCAGGGGCGGTGGGGTGTTTGTTCCGTGCCGAACTGTTCACATATTTTTCGATTTTACCATATTTTTTTTCTATTCAGTATAGTATTGTTATGCGTGAGCATTCGTCCAGCTTTTGGCAAGGCACCAGACACAGCAAAGATTGTATTCGCGTCATTCCGTGATGGAAATCGCGAGATATACTTAATGAATCCCGATGGAAGTCAACAGGTCAATATTACCAACCATCCAGCAGAGGATGTTTATCCGGTCTGGTCGCCCACAGGAGAGCAAATTCTTTTTGTCTCAGACCGTGATGGTGTGCGGGACCTATATCTAATGGATGCCGACGGTGGCAATGTACGGAAAATTTTCGGGAAGTCTGCACATAGGGCACACCCAACGTGGTCTCCGGATGGAAAAAGAATTGCTTATGAGCGACTTGATGGTGCTGCGTGGTTCATCTATACAGCGGAAGTAACTGGCAAACAGGAGCAACGAATAGCGATCGGACTTTCACCCAGTTGGTCACCTGACGGGACGGAGATAGTCTTTGTCTCAACGGGTAAAAAACACGAAATGCTGGCACCCAACCTATGGATTATTCGTCGTCTCTCTCAACTTCATTTTTTCGACCTCCGAACACGTGTAGAAGAGACGTTCCTTCCAAATCATCATCCGTATATGTATAGGGCTGCTTGGTCCCCGTCCGGCGACAAACTCGCTTTTTTCTGGCTCAGGCATGATTTCTGGAAAGAAAAATTGAAACGGGCTCAGAATCGAGGTGTTGATTTCGCTGAAGTAGATATCCAAGATGTACGGGACAAAGGGACAATCTACATTGCGAATAGAGATGGCACCGGACTTCAACAGATTGTTGATGAAGCGGGAGCACAAGCCAGGGATCCGGTTTGGTCGCCGCGGGGTGATGCACTTATTTATACGCAGGAAATTGATGATTACCTCCAACTTTTCAAAATTGACTTAGGCAGCCGCACGCCAATACAACTCACCCATGTCGTTGGATTAGCTCGGTTTCAAGCAAATTCCTTGGCGGATTGGTTTGATCCAGTCGTCGCGTTGCCTGTTTCACCGCAGCCGAAATTGTTGACAACAACGTGGGGAGAGGTGAAAAAGCAGTAATTTTTTGTTCCTAAATTTAATACATACTTCCAAGGACTACTCCTGCCCAATTTATCTTAGTGGAATTTGCCCAAATCCGATGAGTATCAGATTCTTTTTCTAATAGGACTTACGCATTTTCTCTTAAAGTCCCCCTGATAAGGGGGATTTAGGGGGTTAAATACAATCAAATAACAACTTTTCAGCAAAATATACCTTTTTTCTGGTCAATTTGCGTAAGTTCTATCTAATTTTTTTCAAATTATGCACCCTTTTCCCCTTAAAATTGTATCATTAATAATTGAATAACAGGGAGATTTGCGCACTTTTCTGATAAGTACTTGCCTCCTACACGCCGCTGGCGAGGTTTTAAACCTCGCCAGCGAGAGGCTGCGTAAGTCCTGAACAGTTCTGCAGCCGTGTTTCTTCGCTGTGGAGATTTGTAACGTCGCCATTTTGTTGATGTATGGATAATTTAGATTTTACTATAATCATGGAGAATTCCGATGGTGGAAGACGATGTTCAACTGATTTACAGAGTGTTAGCAGGTGATGAGGAGGCATTCAGTGCCTTGGTCCGAAAATACCAAAAGAGTGTTCACGCACTTGCGTGGCGGAAAATTGGAGATTTTCATATCGCTGAAGAGATTGCCCAAGATGCCTTCCTCCAAGTATACAAAAACCTCGCTACACTAAGGAATCCCAACCAGTTTGCTGGATGGCTTTATGTTATTGCGAGTAATCTTTGCAAGAGATGGCATCAAAAGAGAAAACCTACGATGCAATCCCTGGGGGACACACCTGTAACGGAGATAGAGGAATCTTCTTATAAACATTATGTATCGGATCAACGGGAGATGGAAGTTATGGAACATCGCCACGAAATCGTCAAAGAACTGCTGGAAAAGCTGCCGGAGAGTGAACGCACAGTGGTGACACTCCATTATCTCGGTGAAATGACAACGAAAGAGATTGGCAAGTTCTTAGGTGTGTCAGTGAACACGATTAAGAGTCGCCTTCGCCGGGCACGAGAGCGTTTACAAGAAGAAGAACTCTTAGTTCGTGAAACGCTCGGCAGCGTCCAATTGTCTACCGATTTCATGGAGAGTATTATGCGGCAAGTTGCCGACATGAAGCCGATTGCGCCTCAGTCTGGGAAACCACTGCTACCGTGGGTAGCTTTTGGTACTGCTGCTATTTTTTTTATTCTAATGATCGGTATCGGGTCTCAGTACCTTGCCCGCTTTCAAAAGCCTTACAACTTAAACGCCCAATCGGAAACCACTGTTGAAATCATTGACGCGCCTATCGTCCTTGATACACAAGCGGAGCCGGATTTACGGAACCAAGCCGGACGTTTTGATACTACCGGTAGGAGCAGAGGTGCTGGTCCACAAGTTTCGGAACCTGTTGTGCCTGCTGCCGCGCAGATAGAGAAGGAAGTACCCGAGACAATGAAGCAGCAGTGGGTACAAGCAAGCGGTCCGGGAGGGGGTCTGATATCGGGCTTATTCGTCAGTTCAGAAGGCACTACCTACGCCGCTTCGCACCTCGGTATCTATAGATTGACACCCGATGCTCCTGCATGGACGTTCGTTAGTCCTGCATCCGCTGTTAACTTTCCAACCGCTTCCACCGGTGCCGACCTGATACCGATGGCAGAGAAAGATGACACGCTCTATCTTGTCTCTGTTAATGAAGTGTTCAGTTCGAGCAATAGTGGAGAGATATGGACATCGCTTGGGACACGTCCAGAAGGAGTTGCTATCGGATTAGCGATAACGGATGAAGCGTTGTACCTCGCGCTTCAAGACAAAGGTGTTTTTCGATCTGAAGATATGGGTAAGCAGTGGACGCTATTGAATGATGAAGGTACAGAGGTAACAGTCTTTGCCTTGGCTATGTTTGAAAACACAGTATTTGTCGGGACAAATCAAGGACTCTACCGTATCAAGTCAAGACACGGTTTAGAAAAATTGCCATTGAATACTACTCTGGCTATCCATTCCTTGGCAGTTTCCGAAAATAACCTTTATGTCGGGACAGGACCCGATCTTTTCAATTCTTCTCGAGTGAAGGCATCTGTACAAGAAGCAATGGAGAAGAAGCAAAATATGTGGGAAATTTTTCGTTCAACCGATTTGGGCGATTCGTGGACTGAAATAACCCCCGTAAATGAATCGATCTTGTTAAGGATATCACCGGGGATTAAAGTCCTGACTGCTGGAGAAACGCTCTGGGCACTCGGATATATCGGGTTCCAATTCCGATCAACTGATCGCGGGGAAACATGGACGCACCCCGAAGCTAACAAATTAGACTTAAATTCGATGGTGAATTCAATGATGCTGAGCGTATTACCGGTTGTCGGAGTGGACGAAAATACACTGTTCAAAGCCGGGCTTTTTGGGCTTACCCGTTCAACCGATAGCGGTGAATCGTGGCATCCATTTATAGCAGGGATGGTAGGGACCGGAATTTTTAAGTTACTGGCATTCAAAAACGCGCTCTATATAAATACCGGTATGAATATCGCTAAATCCATTGATGGTGGGAGGTCGTGGAAAACCTTGGGCTTCGGTCCTAATGCGTTACCAAAAGTAGATGGATTGGACGCTGGGGGGCTGTTGGGTTTTCCAAAAATGGCGGTTTCTGACGGTGTGCTTTACGGCATCACACCCATCTTAGGCATGGAAGATGCACTGCGCATTTTCCGTCTTTCTTTCAGTGGCAGGACCTTGGTTCTTATTCAAGATATCCCTGTTTTTGGCGGGAGTCTCCCTATAGAGGTATCAGAGAAAGTCCCCAAAGAAAATATAGCAGACGATTCCGCTAACGATCCTGAAAAAGTTAGTAGTTCGACAAATACAAAGCCACGGAGTATTCCTCGCGAATTTGCGGTTAGCGGCGATGCATTCTATGTGACGTATCAGGGGCGACTTCTGCGGTGGAGACGCGGCGAACCTGAATGGTTCGACACTGGACTGGTAGACATCTATGAACCTGCTAACGATGATCCCAATCGTTTCATTCTCGCTGTTTCAGGCGAAACTGTCTATGTTGGCAAACGCAATGGGCATCTCTTTCGATCGCTTGATGGTGGTAACACATGGAAAGACCTCACTGCAACGCTGCCGTTCCAATTTGAGCATTTCAACGAGATAGTTTTTGCCGGTTCAGCGGTTCACGTCGCTACAGACGCAGGTGTCTTAACATCAGATGAGGGTGAAAACTGGCGCACGCTAACTGATAAGGCAGGGACCCGCACTATTATAGATAGAATTGCTGTGGTTGGCACGACGATTTATGGGGCTGGTAATGCGGGGGTCTATCAATTGGATAACCGGGGAAAATGGGAACAAATCTTGCCAGAGGTGCCGAACAGGGTCATCTCCGTTGCCATTGATGGTGATAGACTTTATATCGCTACCAAGCGGAGCGGGATATTTCATGCCTCGCTTAAAAAAGAAAACGATTGATATTGACAGAAGGCTCCTGAAAAACCTTTCATTTTCATTTTATCGCCGTTCTGATTCAGTTTTTCCAATTTTTTTTTCAAATTATGCACCCTTTTGCCCCTTAAATTGTATCATTAAAAAGTGACTAAAGGTTGATCAATTTCTGTCCATTTCATATTGAGTTTTCAAGTATTTGTCGATTTTTCAATGTGTTTGATCCTCATTGTAAATCGTTGAAAAGGCGGATACAGTAGCCCCAGCGGGGCGGAATGTTTATAGAAACGTCCACACAACTTAAGGAGAAAAAGCATGGTATATTTTCGATCTCAATATCAGTGTCTGTTCAATCTATTGACCTTTTGTGTCCTTCTCGGAGGTGCAGCGGTTTGCGGCTGTTCGGAACCCCAAGACCGCAACGCGTTAGCCCCAGCAGAAACAACGACGCAATCCATCACGAGAGAAATGGTGGCAGAGGTGCTGGCGAATGTACAGAAAAATGTCTTGGCGATGGAATCCGCACCGCAATTTGTTGACGCAGCACCAATGGCACCGATGCAAAGGCTCCCTACAATGGCGGAGATGACGGCGCAGTTGCGTCTGGAATTTCCTGGCAACGTTTTAGACGACGACTTCACAAGGATTCAAGACATCATCAACTCAGAAACTTATATAGACTTCTTGAAACGTACCTATCCACAGGAAAATCAGTTTCAGAATTTCGATGAGTTTTGGGCGTTGGTATCTGTAGATGAAGAGCCGTACGTGGAACTTTTGAACACCCATCTTAAGCCGCCTCGCCCTGCTCCGACTGCAGAGGATGTTGATATCCTTCGTTATATGACTTTGCATCATCGCACCTTGAATGTCCGCACGTATCATGGTGAGAACCAAGGACGTGAAAGTACTGTGGATATGATGATGAATGAGCCTGTGAACAGTTGGCTGGAGCAACGCCTTTTTGATGCCGAAGGCGTAAACTTTCTTCTTTGGATAAAAATTTTGGCCTATCATCTGATTCTGGTCGAGGACCTGCAAGAGGAAGATCGGGCAAAAATACAGGCACTTTTTGTTGAACATGGCGTTCAAAAAGGGATTTTACGGGTCGCACTCCAAGAACCGGTGAGTCTCGGATATGTCCTCAAAGATTTTACAGACGTTCAGGTGTTCCGGAAATGGGTTAATGGAGAATTTAGTGAAATCGCCTCCTGGTGGATGCTACCCCAGGACTAATGTAAAAAAGTGACACGTCCGCCTGCAGTCCTATGATATTGTGGGCAGCGTGTTCCGGTGAGTGCCCGCTGGTACATCCTAACCTTCGGAGGATATAACGAACATGCGATACTTTGAATGTCAACACTTTTTCAACCAACTGCGAGTCTGTCTCTTTTTAGGGATCTCCCTACTTTTCGCGTGCCAATCCAGTCCAGATCCAAGCACGCTAAAACCCGAAAAAGAAGACATCAAC
Source organism: Candidatus Poribacteria bacterium (assembly GCA_022821965.1). GTDB lineage: Bacteria > Poribacteria > WGA-4E > WGA-4E > WGA-3G > WGA-3G. Next base: position 116,126 of record JAJECN010000035.1, on the reverse strand, counting down.
ACAGAGAGCCGTGTTGAGCCAGTCGCACGACCCCCAACGCCCGAGGAAACGTTTGAACAACTCAAGCGTGAAAACCCGGGGAACATTTTAGATGACGACTTCAGAACGCTCCGGCGACTCGTCACGTCCAGGACCTATTTAGACTTCCTCAGACGTAACCATCCGTTAGAAGACCGCTATCAAACTTATGATGCGTTCTGGGAAATGGCATCGTCTCATCCATCGCGATACATGCCATTTTTGAAGCAGCAGCTTAAGAAACCTGACGAAGAAGATGCCGCGAATGCCCATCTTTTCGCAGTACACTATAGACATGTTCTGACCCGTGGATACCATGGCGAAGATCCTGATACTTTTCAAGACGAATTCGCGAAGTTGATGGACGGTCCTGGACTCAATATAGGATTTAAGCATTTTGTACATCCCAAACGGAATGCTGTGAATGGGGTGGAGTTCGCTTTCTTTCTCCTGGAACTCATCTTTTACGTTGGAAAAACTGAGCAGGCGGATGCTGCGCTCGCTGGAGAACTGTTTGATGAATACGACGAGCAGGATGCACTTATTTGGCTCGCGCTCAAGGATCCCGTGTTAATCGGATATATTCTCAAGGATTTTACAGACGTTGAAGTGTTCCGAAGATGGATGGCTGGCGAATTTCATCGATAGGGGTCAATTTAGTGTGTACTATAACAAAACAATTAAGGAAACCTTTGTCTTTGGAGGAATCAAAGTGAAACGTCTGCTCATTTTTGCCAGCATTGCTATTACGATGCTATACCAACTTGGCTGTTCTCTTGATGAAGAGCAAACACAGTCTGAAAATCCGATAACGAACGATTCTACATCCGTTCTTAACGCCCCACGTTTTGCCGGAGATGTTGTACTGGAAAATATGTATGAGGATGAAGCTGGAAAACTGACAAGCAAAACACCCTTGGAAATCATTACCGTGCTTGAGGGTACCAGCAAAGTTATCCTACAGGCACGATTTCGATCCGTTCGAGAGGGTCCTTTGGGATCACCTGTCTACGAGTGCGAATTGATTGATGAATCCGCAGAGGCTTTAGGTGGTGTCGCAGCTGGAATGTCGGGCAGTCCTATCGGTCCCCCGGGACGTGTTATGGGGGCTCTCGCCTTTGCATATTCGTATAGTAAACCGCCGTATCGGTTCTTGGTCACACCTATTGATTATATGGAGGCAGCAATAAACCACCCAACGTTTGGTGAGTTTCTGGAGGAAGAGGCGGCACCCGCGGCACCCGCACTCACGATTAATTCCTTGTACGCGCCAGTTAAAACACCTATGATGATTACAGGGATTCAGCCTCACAGAATTCAAGAACTTTCCTCATACTTTTCCGATTCAAGATTCAATTTTGTTGAATTGCTTGGTAATATCGGGGGTGTCCGTGCGGCACCGCCTGCGGGTGTGAAAACAAAACTCTCTGCGGGAGATATGATTGGTGCTGCCATAGCTACAGGAGACGTTGTGAGTGTCATTGGTTTTGGGACAGTGACACAGATTTATGACAATAAATTTGTAGCCTTTGGGCATCCATTCGTGGCTGATGGGAAGTCTGCATTACCGGTATACAGAGCAGTGACACATGGAATCGTGCCAAGGTTGGTGCTATCAGTTAAATCCGTCTCCGAGTTTGGAAATCCGATCGGAACAATAACCAAAGACCTACATCCCGGAATTGTAGGAGAGCTCGGTCCGGGGCCAGCAATGATTCCAGTGAAATTCTCTTATCGTCCTGTTAATAACACGCCAATGGAGAAACATCACGTTGTGGCTTATGGTCAAGAATGGGCGATTCCGGCTGTTGCAGCCTTAACGATGGATGCTATTCGGATGGAAAGGAACCCCGCAACAGTTGAAGGGACTGTAACACTTCACTTTCAAGAAACCGAAACTGTGTATACAGAAAAGTTCCGAACTGCCTCTTCAAATCCGTTTTTAGATGTGTTCATAGGAACGGGTTCAGTTATTGCTTCGTTCACCGATACACTTAGAAACAGCGCGGGCAAAGCAACATTGAAAGCGGTGTCGATTTCTATAACGGACAAACCGCAAATTGCCAAAGCCGAAATTGACGAAATTATTGTACCCACTGAAGTGATGCCTGGGGAAAGTCTCACGGTTTCGATTGTGCTACTTCCGCATTGGAGCACTGCCGGTGCTGAACGAACAATTCAAAGAGAAGTTATACTTGACATCCCTGACGGCTTCCCGATAGGTGAAGCGACCCTTACGGTTTCCGCCGACGATGAATCGACTGACGACACAGAATTCACACAACTCTTCGGCGATATTTTCGATGACATCTTAGATACGGAAGAAGAGGAAGATGAAAAACCGTTGCCAAGGAACCTCGACGAACTCATCCGTCAGAAGGAAGAAGAGCAGATGGATGCGGGGTTAATTACAATAACCCTTACACCCTCAGCTTTTGGCGGTGGATTCCCATTACCGGAAGATTTATCGCTGCCAGAGGGCTTCCCACTCCCAGAGAATGGCGAAGAAGGTGAAGGCGATAACGGAAAAATTCCAGAAGGTTTTCCATTGCCGGAAGGCTTCCCACTCCCAGACGGTTCTGCGGAACAACCTATAGAAACTGAACTCATTATTAAAGGTTTCATCGTAACAGGATCTAAAGAGGTACAGATTAGGATTAAAGTAGGAGGCGTGGAAGCGGGTGTGCTGCCAATAGAAGGCGCGCAATAATCTCAGAACACTATTGTATGGACAGGTATCCGTGCCTGTCCATACGGCATTATAGGAAAACCTCTTTCGTTCTCGTGTGCTTTGCCACGGTGTTTCGTCCGTGTAGAGACACGCGCTGTAGTGTTATGGAATCAATTTCCTCAGTGTCTGAATGAGCGTGCTTTCTGAGAACCATTTGCCTGCTACGCGCCAAACACTGCTCGAAAACGTTGGATATACATGAATCATCCCGCTCAACTTCCGCAGTGGGATCCCCTCTTGCATTGCCAAAACGTATTCATGGATAACCTCTCCAGCATTTGCTCCGACGAGGTGCACTCCCAATATTTTTCCTGTCCAACGACTCGCAATAACTTTACTAAAACCTCGCGTCTCGCCCTCCGCGACGGCTCTGTCAACGTCGTTCTGATCGAGTGTGAACACATCAACATCCCCATATTTCTCGCGCGCCTCTGCCTCGGTTAGACCACATCGGGCAACCTCCGGGTCGCAGAAGGTTGTCCACGGGACAACAGCATAGTTGATCGTTTTGGAGAGCGGGAAGAAGATATTTCGGATGAGTAGTTGCGCTTGGAAAGCAGCAACGTGTGTGAACAGATAGTGTCCGATGACATCGCCTGCGGCATAGATGTTTTTGATGTTTGTCTGAAGTCTGTTGTTTACTTCAATGCCACGCTTGCCTACCTGCACCCCGATTTTGTCAAGTTCTAACCCTTCAACGTTCGGCGCACGTCCTGCAGCAATTAGAATCTTATCAAAGATTTGTTCCGTCGTTTCGCTTTCACCGTTGCTGAAGGTCACGCTTATGCCTTCTTGACGTTGCACAACCTGTGCAATGTTCGTATTGAGTCGGATCGTAACGCCTTCCTCGCGGAGGTAACCCAGCATTTGTTCAGAGACATCGGTGTCTTCCTTCGTCAAGATGCGTCCGCTCCGTTGTGCTATCGTCACATCAGCACCGAGTCGATGAAACGCTTGCCCCAATTCAACGCCGATGGGACCCGCGCCGACGACGAGCAGTCGGTTGGGTAACTCTTCAAGTTCCCAGACGTTCTCACTGTCAAGATAATCACAAGCTTCCAATCCGGGTATAGGTGGGGCAAGCGGTCGAGAACCGGTGCTAATCACAAACCTTTTGCTTTTGAGCGTACGGGGTTGGTCGTTCTCAGTATCTTCTATAACGAAAGTGTCCCTTGATTCAAAATGCCCGTTTCCGAAGATGACATCAACGCCCATCTCACGAAATCGCTCAGGATTGTCATGTTCCTCTTCTATGACATGTTGGGTGCTACGTACATACTCCATGACGCTCTGCCAGTTGAGCGTTGTGTCGGTGGATGTAATCCCGTATTTCTCGGCATCTCCGATGTAATTCGCGACCTTTGCCACTTTAAGGAGTGCTTTGGAAGGCACGCATCCTGTCCAGAGGCAATCTCCACCGATGCGGTGTTTCTCTACAAGTGCTGTCTTTTTGCCTAACTTTGCACCCGCCACGGCAAGCACGAGTCCAGCACTTCCGCCGCCAATAATCGTCAAATCATATACATCCACGGTTTTCCCCTCCACGTTATCTCGTCCATCGTTGTTGACGCAGCACTCTGCCCGGCAGTTGCCCCGTCACGTTTCCATCTTCAACAACTGAAACGCCGTTAACGAACACCCAGTTTACACCGACAGGGGATTGGACGGGGTCAAACCAAGTGGATCGGTCTGCAACGGTATCTGGGTCAAAGACAACGATGTCAGCAGCAAGCCCGCGGTCAATTCTTCCGCGGTCGTACAATCGGAATCGTTCTGCTGGAAAACCGCTCATTTTATAGATGGCTTCTTTCAACGAGATCAACTGGCGTTCACGCACGAACTTGCCGAGGTATTGCACGAAACAGCCGTAGCTCCGAGGGTGTGGATGTGGAATGTTGTAAACGCCATCGCTTGCAATCATCATGCGGGGGTGGCTTGCCGTACGGTTCAGGATGCGTTCGTTTTCTTCGGGTGTTGTCGCCCACGGCATCACAAAGGTTTCGACCGCGGCTTCTTCACGAATAAAATCGAAGGCAAACTCTTCATAAGACTTACCTTCGCTTTCAGCGGCTTCAGCGAGTGTCATCCCGATAAACCTACCGGAACGGTTGTAACCCACAATCTGGCTGCCGTCGCGTAATTCACTTCGTAGGTGTGTGATCGATTTTTCCCTGACTTCTGGGTTTTCCAGTTGTGCTAACATATCATCAGGGGCACCGGTCTGATACTCCATTGGGAGCATCATTGCGAGGTGTGTCATACCAGCGGGGTAGAGGTAGGATTCAAAGGTCAAATCGATCTGTTCATTCTCAACACGTTCAAGTATATCAGCAACTTCATCGTCTACCCGTTCATGTGAGATATGCACAGGAATCCCGGCGCGTTGTGCAATTTCAATCGTTTCCTCCCACGCCTTTTTTCTCCCAAGAATGCGGTATCGAATATGTGCTGCGTAGATTGCACCGTAGGCTTGAGCGATACCTGAAAGATACACAAGTTCATTTAAATCGGCATTTGCGGAGGGTTGATAATCCAACCCTAAGCAAAGACAGCAAGCCCCTTCCTCTAACCACCTACGGGTTACACGCGACATTGATAGAAGTTCATCACTGGTTGCCGGACGCGGATCCCAACCCATCACACCGAGCCGAACAGCGCAGTGCGGTACTTGCGGACAGAGGTTCGCAGGGATTCGCCCGTGGAACATATCGAGATACGCTTCAGGTGTTTCCCAGTTGAGTGGCAGTTCAGCATCGCCATAAGCGAATTGTGTGTAGTGCCACAATTCTTTCGCCTGCTCTGGCGGTAAGGGTGCCCATCCGAAGCCATCTGGCGCGGCTAAATGCGTCGTTACACCTTGACTGACGGCAGCGAATTGGTCGCGTCCACCGAGCAAGGCGATTTCAGAATGCACGTGCACATCGACGAAACCGGGGCAAACAACCTGCCCCTCCGCGGAAATCCGATGTCCTGTTTCCGCTTTAGCAAGGTCGCCGATCGCGGCGATTTGGTCGTCTTGAATGCCGATGTCCGCAACAAAAGGTTCCCGTTCACCCGTTCCGTCTACGATATTTCCGCCTGCAATAATTGTATCAAATCTCATAAGCTGCTCCTCTATTGTTGCTTTAGTTTATCACCAAAGACAGTGTATGTCAACACGGATTTTGGTGGGATTCATCTCTAAACTGGAACTCTCTTTCCTCAATTTTTCTTTGACAAAAAATCGGCAGACTGATACAATAGGAACTGGAATTTGTATTGGATTACTTACTTAAGTTTCGCGCCCACACAGGAGAAGACACGTGCGTCAAGCCTACACCTTCGTCAAGAAGTTGCCCCCAACTCCATATTCTATATTCGGGATAGTGCTACTGTCGCTAACCATTGCGTTGAGCGGTTGTAGTGAGACCTCTTCCGGTGGAAGTGGTGTCACAGATATAGGTCGAGATGAGCCGACTATTGTTGATTCTGTCTTGGCGATCAGTGTCTTTGAGGATAGACCCGATGGTATCACGACCACTTTCTCTGCTGGGGTCAATGATCGGGTATTTTTATGGATCTTATGGGCAAATATCGCGGAACCACACACCGTTAAAGTCTTGTGGTACTCGCCAGAGGATGACTTGGACGATCCTCCGTTCTGGACAGAGGAGCAGACCCTCAGATCAACAACCGGCGATAAAATTACGTGGTTTTATATTGACCTGCCAGAAATTACAGGCGAATGGTTCGTTGAAATCTACTTAGACGATGATCTCTTTGAGCGGAGCCATGTCTTTTGGGTGGAATAATAAAGGCGGGCACCGACTCACACCCCTCCGAGGAGGAAAGCCGTGGATAGACTCAAAATCGCGCATATTGGTACAGGCAGACGCGGTGCCGGAACCTACCTTCCCCTTATCTCAAAATTGACAGATGACTTAGAACTCGTCGCTGTTTGCGATCCACGCGAAGAGAGTGTTACTGAACAGGGTGAGAAATACAATGTTCCTGCTTACACAGACACCGAGCAGATGTTGGACACGGCGAAACCTGATATCTGTGCAATCGTGATTACACCCAGCAACAATCATATTCCGGGCTTGCTCTGTTCTGAACGTGGTGTCAGTTATTGCACTGAAACGCCGATTGATACCGATCTCGGATGGGCAGACAAGATGATCGCGTCTGCACAGGCGAACGGCACAAAGTTGGAAGTCAACGAAAACTATTACCGGGTACCTACGGAGCGGATAAAACGGGAAATGATTCTGGCGGGAGTCTTCGGCAAAGTCAATGTCGCTTACAATGACTTCCGAGGGCACGGCTATCACGGTATCGGGCTTATCCGCAGCTACGTCGGTTTTGATAACGAACCCGTGCAGGTTTACGGCTTCCGAAAAGGGTATAGTGTCCAAGAACATGTCTGGCGGCAAGGACAGCCCACGCGCGACACTGAGGATTGGCAACATGCAGTCATTGAGTTTTCAGACGGTGCAGTTGGGATTTTTAACTTCAGTGGTCTCTCCTACGGCTCCCCATTGCGAGGCTTTAACGGCTCGAAGTTCTATGCGGAACGTGGGATGTGTTTCCGAAATGACGCAGTCATCTTGAATGAGACTGCCGATGAACAACGCGCAATTAACATTTCCCGTAGAACGAATACGGTTGATGGTTATGAAACCTTAGCCGCGCTTGTCGCTGATACTGAACCCGAAGTGGTATGGGAAAATCCGTTGCAAAATTATCCGCTCAGCGACGGCGAGATTACTGTTGCCTCAGAACTGATGAGTCTTGTCAATGCCGTTCGCAACGACACAGAGCCTGAATACGGTGCTTACAACGGTCGTAAGGATCGGGAGATTGATGTTGCGATGGCGCGTTCATGGTCAAACAACGGGGCACCTATTACCTTCCCCTTTGAATATGAGAAACGCTAAGTGACGCATTCATGGAATTTTCCTTGCCGTTTGGGATAAGATTCTGTATACTTTAATTGGAGAAAATATAAAACACAAGAGGAGTTTTTCATGTTCAAGAAATTGCAACCTGTTTTCGTGCTTTTGCTCATTTTTAGTTTCAGCGCGGTGTCGATAGGAAATGAATGGGCGAACTACTACTTTCCAGCTGCAGTCGGCAGCTACTGGGTTTATGAAGATCAAAATGGTGATGAGGTAACGCGCTACGCGATAGAGCCAGAGGATATTGATGGTGAAACCTATCGTGCCTTCAGTTATGATCCTCCGTTGGAAGACTGGGCAAACTTTGAGCATTATGTTAACCCCTATTTCTACCAAATTGGTGATGATTGGATAGCGTTTTTTGTTGGCGATGAAATTGAGAACGCTCTCAAGGCAGCTACAATGAAACAGATGGAAGAATTAATGGGGGTACTGCGGCAAGGGATGCAGGAGCAGGTCCCAGAGGGATTAAATATCACATTCGACATAGATTACGATATTGAGGCAGAATCCCAAGACTACTTCTATTTCCTACCAACACCCGCTACTTTCGGTGAAGAGTGGCCAGCCATTGAGATAAACGCTGTACTGACCGTAACAATTGATATCCAAGGAGCACCTATGGAGTTACCGGGTGGCTCGATGCAGTCTGTTAAAACCTTTACGACCCTCGTAGAGACGGGGAATGTCACTGGAACAGAAACGGTGGAAACAGACGCTGGCACTTTTGAGGACTGTTTGGTGATTGAATACCGAACGGATGCAACAACAGAAACGGTTCTATCTGTGGAGGTGCCGGAACAACCGGGACCGCAAGAACAGAAGGATGTAACCTTAACAACGATCTGGTTGGCACCTAATGTCGGTATTGTCAAATTTGAACATACGCACGAGCAGCCTGAAGGGAATGAAGCCTTCGGATTGGAGGCTCCCGAAGACCAAACGCTTGAGTTGGTACGGTACGAAATCACAGGCTCACCTTCGGAGGAAGAATGAGTACCTTTCCCATCTATCGTCCAAGGCGACTTCGCGCGAATGAGAACCTGCGGCGGCTCATTCGTGAAACAACGCTCTCCGTTGATGATCTCATCTATCCGATGTTCGTCGTTCATGGACATAACACCGCAACCGAAATTTCAGCAATGCCCGGATGTTACCAATACTCGGTTGACACTCTCGTCACCGCCGCGAAAGAACTCGCCGCACTCGGAATCCCCGGCACAATCTTGTTTGGGGTTCCAGAGGCGAAAGATGCGCTCGGTTCTGAGGCGTACGCCGACGACGGTATCATTCAGCAGGCGGTTCGAGCCGTTAAGGACGCGGTGCCTGATCTGCTTGTTATGACAGATGTCTGTCTCTGTGAATACACTGACCACGGGCATTGCGGTGTCATCGAGGCTGGTGAAGTACAAAACGATCCGACACTGGAGTTGCTCGTTAAGGAGAGTTTATCGCATGCACGCGCCGGTGCCGATGTCATCGCGCCTTCGGATATGATGGACGGTCGTGTCGGGACGATTCGCGAGGCGTTGGACGAAAACGGGTATGAAAACGTACCAATTATGGCGTATTCTGCCAAATACGCTTCCGCCTTTTACGGACCTTTTCGTGAAGCGGCGGAATCTACACCACAGTTTGGTGACCGACGTTCTTATCAGATGGATCCGGCAAATGCAGAAGAAGCGTTGCGCGAGGTTGCATTGGATATTCAAGAAGGCGCGGATGTTCTTATGGTGAAACCTGCCCTTTCCTATCTGGATGTCATTCATCGAGTCAAAACAGAATTTCAGGTCCCTGTTGCTGCTTACAATGTCAGCGGTGAATACGCTATGATTAAAGCAGCGGCGCAGAACGGTTGGGTAGATGAGGAACGGGTCGCTTTGGAAGTACTCAACAGTATCAAGCGCGCAGGTGCTGATATGATTTTAACCTATTTCGCAAAGTCCGTTGTGGAATGGCTATAAATTGGCTGTCAGCCGATAGCCATAGAAAAATTGGAGGAAACGCTTTGGAGAGTAGTAAATCCTTAGCCGCATGGCAAAAATCACAACGAGTTATCCCAGGTGGGGTCAACAGTCCTGTCCGAAACTTCAGCAAAGTCGGTGGACATCCCCGTTTCATTGCCCGCGGTGAGGGTTCAAAAGTATACGACATTGATGGAAACGAATATATTGATTATGTTGCTTCATGGGGTCCATTGGTTTTGGGGCATGCACATCCGAGCGTTATAGAGGCTATTCGTTCGACAGCGTTGGACGGTACGAGTTTTGGGGCACCGACGACACGAGAGACAGAACTCGCTGAAACCATTGTAAACGCGGTGCCTTCGATTGAACAGGTGCGACTCGTCAACTCTGGTACCGAGGCGACAATGAGTGCTATCCGCGTCGCTCGCGGGTATACCGGTCGCGATAAAATCCTCAAAATCGATGGCTGCTATCACGGTCATGTGGATTACCTATTGGCGAAAGCAGGCTCCGGTGTTGCAACATTTGGACTTTCCGATAGTGGTGGCGTCCCAGAGGATTTCGCACGTAATACGCTCACTGTACCTTTTAACGACCCTGAGGCTGTCCGCGAAGCGGTAGAAGCCAATCCAGACGAAATTGCCTGTCTCATTCTCGAACCGATTATGGGCAATATGGGCATCATCCCACCATACGAGGGTTACCTCAATCAACTCCGTGAAATCACTGAAGAGCACGGCATCGTGCTTATTTTTGATGAAGTCATCACCGGCTTTCGAGTGGCTTATGGCGGTGCCCAATCCTACTATAACGTCACGCCCGACATGACCTGTTTAGGGAAGATTATCGGTGGTGGTTTACCTGTTGGGGCATACGGCGGAAATCAGGACATCATGCGGTGTGTTGCCCCGGAAGGCGATGTCTATCAGGCAGGGACACTGTCTGGCAATCCGTTAGCCGTTACTGCGGGTATAACGACGCTGCGGAAACTCGCTGAACCGGGGGTTTATGAACAACTTGAGAGCAGTGCCGCTACCCTCGCGGAGGGCCTCGCTGAGGCAACCCAAAAACACGGCATTGATGCGTGGCACAGTCGAGTCGGTTCGATGTTGATGCTCTACTTTACACCGGAAACTGTCACGGATGCTGATGGCGCGCGCACGGCGGATACTGAACGTTACCAGCAATATTTTTGGGGACTCGTGGAGCGTGGTGTCTATGTTGCCCCGTCCCAATTTGAAGCAGGATTTGTCTCTTTGGTCCATTCTGACGAGGATATCAACACAACCGTTCAAGCCGCAACACAGGTATTGGCGAATCTCTGTTAGTAGTTGTCAGTCGTCAGTTGTCAGTTATCAGTTAACGCTTTATGGCAGTTGCTTTATAAGTGATCGCTACAGAATTTCTCTTAACTGAAAACCGATAACTGATAACCGATGACTCTGACTCTGAAAACCAAGAACTATTACATTATGTCCAACTTTGATCAAATTGTTGAATTAATTGCCGACGACCTCAGTGCTATTGAGGCGAAGCTCACCGAGCATACCGCGAGTGAATATACTTTTGTTGACATGGCGGTCCAACATGTTGTGGAGGGTGGTGGTAAACGGCTCCGTCCGATTCTCGTTGTGCTTTCTGCCAAAGTCTGCGACTATGAAGGGAGCGATGCCCACACGCTTGCTGCTGTTGTTGAACTCATCCATGTTGCATCGCTTGTTCATGACGATGTACTTGACGAGGCTGCGATCCGCCGTGGACGTGAAACGTTACAGACGAAATGGGGTAATAAGGTTGCTGTCCTCGTCGGAGATTACCTGCATGCACGGGTCCTTTCTATGCTTGTGGCTCGCCGTTCTGATGATCCAGCGATGGCGATCCTCGCCGATACCACGCAGGCGATGTGTGAAGGCGAGGTTATCCACGCATATAAGAGCGGTGATTTTGACATCTCCGAAGACGAATACCTCAAGATTATCAGTTTCAAAACAGGTAAACTGATTGCTGCGTCCTGCACTCTTGGCGCGCATCTCGGTACAACAGAGGCACAACAGATTGAGGCTCTCACAGTCTATGGACAGCAGATTGGCACCGCATTCCAGATCGTTGATGATCTGCTTGATTTCACAGAAGATTCTGATAAGTTGGGGAAAGATGCATTCGGTGACCTCCGCGAAGGGAAACTTACCTTTCCTATTATTTATGCGCGAACAGTCTGTAATGATAGTGAGAAGCAGATGCTTGAAAAAATGCTGCACCCTGATACGGATGAAACCGAGGCAATTGCTTTTGTTGAATCTCTGTTTCAAAGCTACGGGGTCGAACCGCACTGTCTGAAAGTTGCCCAAGGCTATGCTGACCGCGCCAAAGCAGCGTTGGCAATCTTTCCTGAAACACCTGCCCGGACCGCCTTATCAGAACTTGCGGACTATGTCGTTTCACGTGAGTCATGAGGGATAGTTTTCGGTTAAGATGTTTTATCCTGCGTACATAAACCTTCAGGATCGGAAATGCCTCGTTGTCGGCGGTGGTGCCGTTGCGGAGCGAAAAGTCGTTGCCATGCTGCTTAGTGGTGGCGATGTCACCGTAATCAGTCCTGATGCAACGAAGTTACTAACGTTCCTTGCACATATCGGCACGATTCGTTGGCACAAGCGGCAGTTGAAGTCGGGCGATACGGACGGCTATTTTCTCGTCTGCGCTGCTACCGATTTCACGGATATTAATAGTGCTGTTTTCACAGAAGCGTATGAAAAAAACAAGATTCGCTTGGTCAATGTTGTTGACGTTATCCCACAATGCACATTTGCCGCCGCCTCTGTCGTAACCGATGGCGACCTTATGCTGAGCATCTCAACGAGTGGCAAAAGCCCCGCGACGAGTCGCCGTATCCGTGAACATTTTGAGGGGGTGTTGAACGCCACTTCGTTATACACACTCGGATACGAAGATGGCGAACCGGTACCGATTGAAAATCAAGGACTGCCCTATCCGGTCTATCTCCTATTGGAAAATCGCACGTGTATCGTCTTGTGTGAAGAAAAAACACCAGAAATTGAACGTCGTATCTCATTGCTACATCAGTGTGGTGCGTTTGTATTATGTCCGGCACCCGACGAAATGAAACCGCATCACTTTGAAGATGCATTCCTTGTTATTGCAGATAAATCTTCTGCTGTAAGCGCGTCTTATGAAAGTGAAGGTACTTTCATTCGAGAATACCTTGATCAATCAGATGCTGGCACTCACTTCACTCCTGAACTCATAATAGATGACAATCTAATAATCAGTATATCGGCTCGGAACAGCGCGAGCATTGACAAGGTGAAACGCCTGCATAAAAAACTCGCAAACCGGTTTGAAAACAGCGGCTACGGAGCATTTATTGAATTCCTTGGAACGCGCCGTTCTGAGATTCTCAAGACTTTTCCGACACCTAAAAAGCGTGCCGACTTCTTTGAAACGCTCATTGATAGCGTTGAAGATTCGGTATTGGGGTTACAAACCCCTCCTACAACATGCTGTCTCGGTCTCACAAATCCTGAATGTGCTGCTGAATGCCTTTTCAACTGGGTTCGGCACGGCAACTTGGAACGCGCCAACGCCTTTACCACCAAACTACTTGACAAAGCGGACGGGGGTTGTTAAAATTGCCCGAAAGCGAAAATAGTCTGCTTTTTTAAAGATTTTCAAAACGGTTGAGAACTGCTTTAACCATCTTACGTGGATGAGTGACATTCCTGTCCTGATAGCCAAAGGAAGAAAATCATGAATACGCTAAACGAGTTTGAACTCAAGCAAAGAAAGTACATGCCTGTCTTTCCAAAAGCGAGTGGAAAACCAACCGTTTACATCCAAGGCTACCCCTATGAGGACGATGAACCTATGCCAGCAGGCGAATTTCACGGGATGCAGATGCATAGCTTATTTGACCAATTCTTACGATATTTTCAGGCACACCCGCATATCCATGTTGGTATGGACAACTTTATTTATTACCGAGAAAGCGATATCAGAAAAGTCGTGGCTCCCGATGTGTATGTCGTCCTCGGTGCCGCGAAACTTCCGTTACGAAGGAGTTTTTATACCTGGGCAGAGGGCACCGTCCCTACAGCAGTTTTTGAGTTCCTTTCAGATACAACAGCGTCTGAGGATCGTCATGAAAAAGTTGAGGTGTATCTGCGTGATATGGGGGTTGCGGAGTATTTCATTCATCAACCCGATATGAATCGCCCTATAGAATGTCGTGGGTGGCGACGGGATGCATTAGGCGACATCGTTGAGATTGAAGAAGATGCTGATGAGGGTTTGTTCAGTGCGTCATTAAATCTTTATTTTCGATGGGAGCTTCATGAGGCGTGGGAGCTGCGGCTTTTGCGTCCGTATCTTCCTGATGGCACCGCTATTACAACTTCCATGGAAGAACATCACCTACGAGTGTCAGCGGAAGAATTGGTGGCAGGAGAAGTGGAACGGCGACAGGCGGCAGAAAGACTCGCCAGAGAGGAAAGGGAACGGCGACAGGTTGTGGAGGCTGAGTTAGAACGCCTCCGGACGCAACTCGCCAACCGCGAAAATGAAGGCGAATGATACATCTAAAAGGCAGTTGTATCTATCCACTGTCTACCCTTATTATCTCAAAAAGCACTGTGTATGATAAATTTTCTGTTTCTCGTCACCCTTCTAATATACTTAGCAGCGAGCATTTTTCAAACCCTCTCGTTCGCTATCGGTAACAGGTCCGGAGCGGCGGTGATTCGTCCGACAATTGAACGAGTCGCTTTTTGGGGTACCACTATCGGTTTTGCTTTTCTGACCCTCTTTATTGTGCTTTGGTGGCTACAACAGGGGCATTTCCCGATGACGCACTGGACCGACTCCACTGCTTTCTTTGCATGGGCAATTACACTGATCTATCTCATCATCGTGCGTTTGACGCATCTCCGCACACTCGGCAGTTTTGTGATGCCGGTTGCATTCATTGCTATCCTCATTTCGTATAGTTTCGCCACGCACACCGCGGCACTCCCGGAACCCTTGCAAAACTATTGGCTTCTGGCGCATACCACACTGATTTTTCTCGCTTATGCAGCATTTATCGCCGCATTTGGATTTGGGTTGATGTACCTGATAACAGAGCGGAAGATTCGTCAGAAGACAGATGCCCTCCTTGACAATCTCCTCCCATCACTCGGGACTTCCGATGAGCTTGGCTATCGTTGCACCATCCTTGGCGTGATTCTGCTTACGATGGGAGTTATCGTTGGCAGCCTCTGGACGCAATATATCCGAGATGTTCCCTGGAGATGGCTTGACGCTAAGGTAATCTCCACACTGGTGACTTGGTTTATCTATGTCGCCCAAATCGGTATCCGCCAATTTTGGGGTTGGCACGGACGAAGAGCAGCGTATGCCGCGATCCTTGGGTTCGTTGCTGTGCTCTGCACCTACGTTGGCGTGGATCTCTTTTTAGACAGCATGCATACATATCGTTAGGGATATTTAGTTTTAAGAATTTATTAAATCGTTCAAATTGATGGACAATCAGTGATTCCCAACTACGAGTAAGTGCGTTTGTAGTAATGCGATTCTGCGGCATACTCGCCCAAATGCGAAGTGCATTATCGCACGTCCTAAAGTTGTGTATAACGGGCAATAAACTGCCCTACTACGAACTGGTCTAATCTTAGTTCTAAATTTGACACAACCACTGATATGTGATATAATTTGTCTGATGCCTGAAAGTATTCCACGTTTTTAGATTCTCTGGTAAAAGGAATGAACCAAATCGTTTCCGTCGGAACCAGCCATCATGTCGCTCCCATTGAATTTAGGGAAAGATTGGCGTTTTCCGAAGAACAACTTACTGAATCCCTCCAGTGCCTTCGTGAATCTGATCAGGTACAGGAAGCAGTCATTATCTCTACCTGCAACCGGGTGGAGATTTATGCTGTCGCGAATTCTGTGCGGAATGCCGACGCAGCTGCCAAAATATTGGTAGAGTTCCTTTCTGACTACCATCAGATTGACGTAGGGTCGCTCAAAAAATGGAGTTATGTCCACCATAACTTGGAGACGATCCAGCATCTCTTCAGAGTGACATCGAGCCTTGATTCTATGGTCGTCGGTGAATCCCAAATACTGGGACAAATCAAAGCCGCTTACGACTTCTCTCGTGCGTCAGGTAGCACGGGGCCGGTTCTCAATCGTCTTTTCACTAAAACTTTCAGCGTTGGCAAACGCATCCGTTCCGAGACGACAATCACTACAGGTGCTGTTTCTATTAGTTACGCCGCCGTTGAACTCGCCAAAAAGATTTTCAATACGCTTGAAGGTAAAACCGTTGCGATTATCGGGGCGGGTGAGATGAGCGAACTCACAGCAAAGCATCTCGTTGCAAATGGGGTCTCTAATGTGATTGTCGCGAATCGGACCTATGAACGCGCAGTTAAAATCGCCGAGAAATTTAACGGAACACCCTTCGCTTATGATAGCGATCTTGATTTCCTTATTGATGCCGATATCGTCATTAGTTCTACCAATGCCCCCGATTACCTCATCAAGCGACGGTCTCTCGCTAACATCATGCGGAAACGGAAGCATCGCTATATGTTCCTCATTGATATTGCTGTGCCACGCGATATTGAACCGGACGTGAGTAAAATCGACTCCGCTTTTCTCTACAATATAGACGATCTGGAAGCCGTTGTTGCCTCTAACCTGAAGGATAGGCAACACGAAGCAGTCAGGGCAGAACAAATTGTCACTGAGGAAGCCAAACGGTTCTACGACCAATTGCAAATCTTCCAAGTTAACCCTACGATTAAGGCACTCCATCAGCAGTTTCGAGAGGTAGCTGATACCGAATTGCAAGCGTGTTTCTACAAAGCAACGCTTTCTGATCAGCAGGAGGCAGCTGTCGCCTCTATGGCTCAGGCAATCGTCAAAAAACTGCTCCATCATCCCATGCAGAATCTTCGCTGTGCCGTCAACGATGGCGATGCCGATCACGGGCAGTATGTTCAAGCGTTACAAGAATTGTTTGCCTTGGATGTTAGCGATGAGAATCCAGAATAACCATCGGCAGTTAGTGATCAGCGATCGGTCTCCAGATCATTAAAAACTTTTCATAACCCAGGGTCGGTTGGAATTAACCGAAAATCACCGTGAAATGTAATGGAACGGTGATCAGATTTAATAATTTAAAAATGCGCAACTCGCTCACAATAGGGACACGTGGTAGTCAACTTGCTCTTTGGCAGTCACAATTCGTCAAAAATCAATTAGAACGCCATTTTTCGGATATTGAGGTCCATCTCAAGGTCATCAAAACCACGGGCGACACGATTCAAAACCGCTCATTGGTTGGACTGGGCAAAGGCGTTTTTACCAAAGAGATAGAAAATGCGCTCTTAACTGGCGACATTGACCTCGCTGTTCATAGTTTGAAAGATCTTCCGACAGAATTACCAGCAGGACTCTGCATTGCTGCTATTCCCGTGCGAGAGGATCCACGCGATGTGCTTATTACCTCCATAGGACTCCCCTTAGAAAACCTGCCAGAAGAGGCGAAAATCGGCACCACAAGTCCACGCCGAAAAGCACAACTGCTCTACATTCGTCCAGACGTGAAGGTCGTTGATGTCCGGGGCAACGTTGATACCCGATTACGCAAACTTCATGAAACCGACCTTGACGGCATTATCCTCGCCGCCGCTGGCATTAAGCGTCTTCTCAACCCGGAGATTATTACACAATTTTTTGATACGGAAGATATGGTCCCGGCAGTTGGACAAGGGGCACTCGCCATTGAAGTACGGGAGGGGGATGACCGGACTGAGAAATTAATCGCTCCCTTGAATGACCATCGAGCAGCAGCAGAAATCACCGCCGAAAGAGCCGTGTTGGAAAGTCTCGGTGGTGGATGTCAAGTACCGATTGGCGCGTACGCCGAATATATTAGTGATGAACTCTCACTCGTTGGTGCGGTCTGTCATCCAGAGGGTAGCCTGCGTATTACGGAGCGTGCCACAGGGGCACCGGATACAGCAAAGCACTTAGGTGGGGTTGTCGCTGAAAAACTCAAGAACAGTGGCGCGACTGAACTGTTGAAGGCCCAGGAGAGCGATAAATGAACGAACCACGCACAGGTATTGTCTATATCGTAGGGGCAGGTCCGGGGGATAGGAAGCTTATCACCCTCAAAGGCGTGGAATGCCTTCAACGCGCCGATGTCGTCATCTACGATCTACTCCTGAACGATGCGTTACTGGAACATTGCCCCGCGCACACCGAAAAAATCCAAGCACCCGATCCCAGAATCCGAGCGACCCGCCAAGATGAACTCAATCATTTGCTGGTTGAGCACGCGAAAGCAGGCAAAATCGTTGTTCGTCTCAAGGGTGGGGACCCATATATCTTCGGGCGAGGCGGCGAGGAGGCAGTTGCGCTCACCGAAGCAAACATTCCATTTGAGATCGTTCCGGGTGTCACTTCTGCGGTTGCTGCATCCGCTTATGCCGGTATTCCAGTCACGCATCGTGACTACGCCTCGTCGGTTGCATTTGTTACGGGGCATTCCGCAGCACTGCGTTCAGACTCAAATATCAACTGGGAACAGCTCGCTACGGCGGTGGATACACTTGTTGTATACATGGGGGTTGCACACCTTCGCCAAATTGTGGAACGGCTCATAACACACGATAGAGACCCTGAGACCCCTGTCAGTTTAGTCCGCGTCGGAACAACACCGCAGCAGCAAGTCGTCCAAGGCACCCTTACCGATATTGTGCAAAAAGTAGAGGCAGCCCAACTCAAGAGTCCGGCAATTATCGTGGTCGGTGAGGTGAACCGATTGCGCGAGCAACTCCGATGGTTTGATACCAAACCGCTCTTCGGGAAACGGATTCTTGTCACGCGCGCCCGCGCACAAGCCAGCGAATTCGCTGATCTCTTAGAAGCAAACGGTGCCGAGGTCATCCAATTCCCTACGATAAAGATCCAACCTGTTGAGGGTGTAGACGTGCCTTCTCCCAGCGAATACGATTGGGTTATCTTTACGAGTGTCAATGCTGTTGAGATTTTCTATGAACGCTTGAGAAAAAACGGAAAGGATGCACGCGCATTCGGCACAAGCAAAATTTGTGCTGTTGGTGCGAAAACTGTGGAGGCTCTAAACCGCATCGGTATACAGCCGAATTTTGTCCCATCCAACGCCCGTGGAAGTGCGATCGCCGTTGAAATAGGGGATGTGGACGAGAAAAAAATCCTTCTGCCGCGTGCGAAAATTGCCACTGCCGACCTCCCCAATGCTTTACGCGAGAAAGGCGCACATGTCGATGATGTGCACCTCTATGATACCGTCAGAGTACCAGGCGAAAACCGAGAGATGATTGAAACCGATCTTCTGAACGGCAAGATTGATCTCGTTACATTCACGAGTTCCTCAACGGTTACGAACTTCTTAGAGATGTTTTCCGCACACCAACCTACAGTCCTACTCGCCGATGTTAAGGTCGCTGTGATCGGTCCGACAACACAGAAAACAGCAGTGGAACATGGCGTTCACGTTGACGTGGTGGCAAAGGAAGCCTCCGTCAAAAGCCTTGTAGCAGCAATTGTTGAGACATATCACAACTTTTCCCAATAAAAAAGCATAACACGACTTGCGTATGGAAGTCTTATCAGGGGTTCCTGATAAACGTGGCTACCCTTCAGTATATCTCCTCAAGTGACCCTCTGCTAATTTTTTTACGTCATGTAACGTTTTACCTAAAAATTGTGTCTTTAATTATTGTAACACGAGTTTGACTTGAGGCTTTAGAGAAATTCGACACGACATATTACATCTATCGCCGATTTGATGACAGACATACTCCCGCAGTACGCGCTTCGGTGTTTTGTCTCACTGTTGTTCAATCGCATCTACATGACAAACCAATTTCTTATACCGAACTCACGTTGATAAGAGTCAGAAAAATTTATGACAAATCCTACTACGAATGTGATGATACCAGATGTGTACTTAGCTAAGGCAATCCGTGAAGCTTTAGATTTAGAATCGAGTGAACCTATTACGGAGTCGGCACTTAAAGGATTAAGACAGTTGGATGCTAGCTTCCGGGATATAAGCGACTTAACGGGTTTGGAAAAGGCGAAGGGTTTGATAGCGTTATCGCTCGTTGATACTTTAGTGAATGATGTAAGTCTACTCGCTGGTTTAGAAAAGTTGGAACAGCTCAGTCTTGTTTGTACTTCAGTGATCGATGTGGGTCCGCTGGCTGGTTTAGAGAACTTGAGGTGGCTTCAGCTCGCTGATACTCCAGTAAATGATGTGGGTCCACTCGCTGGTTTAGAAAACTTGCGGACGCTGTATCTCTATGTAACTTTAGTGAATGACGTAAGTCCACTTGCCGGTTTAGAGAACTTGAGGAGTCTATATCTCAATACAACTTCAGTGAATGACGTGAGTCCACTTGCCGGTTTAGAGAACTTGAGGAGTCTGGACCTCGCTTATACTTCGGTAAATGATGTAAGTCCGCTGGCTGGTTTAGAAAACTTGAGGCAGTTGGATCTCCATGAAACTTCAGTGAATGACGTGAGTCCGCTGGCTAATTTAGGAAAGTTAAGGAGTCTCGATCTCGCTAATACTTTAGTGAATGACGTGAGTCCGCTGGCTGGTTTAAAGGATTTAAGGAGTCTTGATCTCACTGATACTTCAGTGAATGATGTGGGTATACTCACTGGTTTAGAGAAGTTGAAGAGTCTTAATCTCCGCGAAACCGCAGTGAATGATATAAGTCCGCTTGCCGGTTTAGAGAAGTTGGAACGGCTCAATCTCCAGGAAACTTCGGTGAATGATATGGGTATACTTGCCGGTTTGGAGAAGTTGAAGAGTTTTAATCTTTGTGGAACTTCAGTGAATGATGTGGGTATACTCGCTGGTTTAGAGAAGTTGAAAAGTCTCAATCTTAGCAAAACCGCAGTGGATGATATAAGTCTGCTTGCTGGTTTGGAGGAGCTGGAGAGGCTCAATCTCCGCGAAACCGCAGTGAATGATATAAGTCCGCTTTCTGGTTTAGAGAAGTTGGAGAGGCTCAATCTCCGTAATACTTTAGTGAATGACGTGAGTCCTCTTATCAGTTTAAAGAATTTGAGGGATCTTAATCTCCGTAATACTTCAGTGAATGATATAAGTCCGCTTGCTGGTTTAGAGGAGTTGGAGAGGCTCAATCTCAGTGAAACTTTTGTGAGTGATATAGGCCCGCTTGCTGATTTAGAGGAGTTGGAGTGGCTGAATCTCCGTGGTGCTTTTGTGAATGACGTGGGTCCGCTCGATGGTTTAGAAAGGTTATGGAGTCTTGATCTCACTTATACTTCAGTGAATAATGTAAGTCCACTCGCCGGTTTACAGAATCTGAATTGGCTCGATCTGCGTGGAACTTCAGTGATCGATGTGGGTCCGCTCGCCGGTTTACAGAACTTATGGGGTCTCAATCTTGCCGGAACTTCAGTGAATGATGTAAGTCCACTCGCCGGTTTACAGAGTTTATGGAGTCTCAATCTCGGTGGAACTTTAGTGAATGATGTAAGTCCACTCGCCGGTTTAGAGAGGTTAAGGAGTCTCAATCTCGGTGGAACTTCAGTGAATGATGTAAGTCCACTCGCTACTTTACAGCGCTTAGACATTCTGAAATGAGGTGTGCGCTGGTGGTATTAGATTACAAAACCATCACTCCGTGGGACAACTCGTTGATGAATCCTGAGATATGTTAACCGTCTTTGTGGAAGGGCGAGGTTACAAACCTCGCCAACGAGGGACTTGTTGAGGCGATTATTGGAGAGTGTCAAGAGGTGTAAGATACGGCACGCCTATCTTGCGATATATGCTATGACTAATGCTTCGGCAGCTATCCGAAAAAGAAGGACTTCAAGAAGGCTGCCACACCGATGAGAATAGAAGCCACGATCCCTGTTATTTTCTAACGTTCACTTCTGTCAGTTTTCTGGTCCTGTATATGTATAATCAGACCATCAAGTTTTGCTTCAACTCTTGCCTGACTCACACGTTGATCAGCCCCCTCTTTTCGGAGCTCAATCATTTCCGTTCGAGTTTCCTTCATCTCCGTTCGAGCCTCTTTCAGTTCAGCCTCGATCCGTGTTAACCGATGTTCTTGTGTCTCGTTATGGACTTTCTGTAGGTCGTCACGCGCCTTCTGTGCAGCGTCAAGTGCCTTTACATCCGCCTCAAGATTTGTAAAACGCTGTTCTATCTCTCCGAGTTTTTGGAGAATTTGTTCATTTGTCTGCTGCATTGGATTTCATCCTATTTGCTAATGTTTAAAAGGGCATAACTCACAAGCCATTGTCTATAGTATATCCTATCTTGGAGGCAAAGTCAATGTGAGTTTTGATCCAAGCAGAGTACTGCTTGATGTTGCGTTAACCAAAAATCGGGAACACATAAGGCACGATCACTTTCTGATAGACAGTGATTGTTCCAAAGATTGAATAATACCCAGCACACAACAACAGACCTATCTGTTTCCACAACGGTGCTTGTATTTCTGGTGGTAAGAATTTTCGGTTCACGTAGAGCGTGTGTAACGCCGTAATCACCAGTAGATACCCACCGATTGTTGCCGATACCAAGATCATAAAGAACGGCTTGGCGAGATACATCGCAATGATACCCCACAGGATATAGACACCGAGAATCGGATAATAGATCCATTTCGCGTTGTTTTCGCCTAAGTTGCGCGCACGCTTCAACCCTGTCCATATAATATCTGTATAAGTTCGCGGAACGCCGTCCACACCACCGAGTTGTGTCGAGAACAGCACCCAGAACCCGCACAGCAGTGTGAGATACCACATCACTCTACCGCCTTTTTCCGCGAGTCCCTCTGCTTGGAAGCCTGCTGCTGACCACTGATCCATCTCCTGCCCAGCAGGCACAAACGCTATCGTGAGCATTGCTGGTAGCGCAATCCCAATAAAACACCCAATGAGCCAGATACCGTACTGCTCAAATCGGACATATTTCCACCATTCTTTGAACCTTTTGAGATTTTCTGGTGAGATGCGAAACACTTTGCCCCAATGCGAAAGCGTTACATTCTGTCCACCGATCATAGATGGAATCGCACCGACGAGACTGCTCATCCCCCACCCCTTATCGCGCACGTAATTGGTGATGGTGACATTGCCTAAGCCTCCACTTCCGGCGTAGGCAGCGAAAGCCCCAAGCAACAGCCAATTAACCTGTCCATCGGGTCCTGGCGTAGGGAGTGATCCGAAACTAAAGAAGCCTTTGATCGTTGTCCACCACACACTTGGGGGTACCAAAAATAGGTCGATTACAACAAGGTAACTGATAATCCAGATGACCATGAATAGCTGCACCTTCTCAAGGGCATTGTAGATCTTCCCACCGAATAGGACAATCCCCAAGCAGGCAAAAAATATGATATATGCGAACAGGCGCACGGTCCCGCTATCTGCGTCTTGTGGCATATAACCGATCCATGCCGCAGCAAGTGCTGTCGCAGCAGTCATCGCCCAACCGGGCCAAATCCCGAAAAAGTTAATCCCCGAATAGAAAGATGCCCAAAACGGCGCGCCCGGCTTGCAGCGCATGTAACCACTTAACATCGGTTCGCCGGTATAAAGCGTATAGCGGATTGCCTCTGTGTTCAGGATTACCTGAAGCAGGATAGCAATTGTCGCAATCCAGAGCAAGCTGCCTCCATATTGTGCGGTAATGGCAGGACCAAGCAGCCACTCACCGCTGCCGATTGAACCTCCTAAGGCGATGATGCCGGGACCTAAGATACTCCGAAACGCTTTTCCAAATTGATACTTCGGTGGTGCAGGTAAATCTTCGACCTCCCAATCGGGAAGTGTGCCGCCTGATACAGTTTCTTTCGTTTCTGCCATATTGTACCCTTTCGCCCTCTAATTTTGATTACGGATTGAGGCGTTGATCTGTTATCGCCCGTTTTCTACCACTCCCAACATATAGGGACATCTAACTTGTCAGCGATGCCTGCGAGGCCTCGTAAATGGTCTACATGGATCGGAATACCGTTTTCAAGGTAATTGTCGTAGTTATTCCACTCAATTTCGCCGGGCAGGTAGGCTTGCTCCACGCCTTCTGCCGTTTTTGAAGCGTGAATCTTATCTATACCGCGTTGGATTTCTGCAACATAGCCGTCGTAGTCTGTGAAATTCGCAACATCCATAGCGAAGAAGAAGTGTTCAGAGGGATCGCCTGATTTATTGCAAGCCATCAAGCCACCACTGAGAGGACCCGCTAAAATACCCATAATGAGTGCTAATCCATAACCTCTCGGTCCCGCTGCTGGTGCAAGGAAGCGTCCCTTATCTGGATCGCTGGTAGGTTGGCCTGTCTCATCTATGAGCCACCCATCTGGAATCGGTTTACCGTACATTCGTAGTGTACCTATCTTTCCCCATGCGGAAACACCACACGCCATATCCAATACAATCGGGTGTCCGTCACCAATGGGCAACGCGTAACTCATCGCGTTGTTGGCGACCACCGCTTCTGCACCACCCGGAGCAACAATAGATGCACCACCTGTGTTCGTTGTCGAAAATCCGATCATCTGCTTCGATGCCGCCATAATTGCGTAGCATGCGGCTGCACCGAAATGTCCAGCGTTGCGAACCCCTACAGCAGCGATGCCTGTTGTTTTCGCCTTTGCTATCGCCGTTTCCATTGCAAGCGTGCTTGCCAGATGTCCCATCCCGTTATCTCCGTCAACGACGGCAAAACTCGGGCCCTCTGTCGCGACGCGGAGATTGGGTTGTGCATTCATCTTTCCATCAAGGATAAGGTTGAGGTAACCCGGCAAGGCGCGTGTGCCGTGTGAATGCACACCGCGCAGATCGGTTAGCACCTGATGTTTCGCAATCGTTTCCCCGT
Source organism: Candidatus Poribacteria bacterium (assembly GCA_022821965.1). Classification (GTDB taxonomy): domain Bacteria; phylum Poribacteria; class WGA-4E; order WGA-4E; family WGA-3G; genus WGA-3G. Next base: position 91,520 of record JAJECN010000035.1, on the reverse strand, counting down.
CTTCAGCGCGCAATCCTGCCTTTTCACAAAGCGTCCGGACGAAATCGTGTAATTTCGCTGAATCTACAACAATCTCCTGCATAATATTCTCTCCAATCGTGAATTCACTGCCTATTTTAGCAGAGGCGGGTTTCCATATCAAGTATAATCCGAATACTTCAATATGCGCGATCCGTTTTCTTTAGATAAAACTATTCGATTAACGCTATAATTTACTTAAAACGTCGGAGGGAAAACATGTGTCAACACAAAACCTTCAATACGAACACAAAAATACACTTTGTGCCTTTAGTGCTTGCATCCATGTGCTTGATGCTTTCATCGTGTCTCAATCCGCTGCAACCGGTAAGTATGCAAGAGGAAGAGCAGGTAAAGGCAGCCCTGAAGGGTCGTTCATTTCGACAATTCGACCCATCTAAAGACGCACGCAAGAGAAAAGGTGTTATTCTTGATTTCTTTAGTGGTGTCAGTTTGTGGGCGCAGTACTCTGAAGGCAACACTGCCTTAAGCGAGTGGGAGATTTTAGCGGACGATTATCGCCTTGAAAAGGCGGGTTCGGAATACCGTATCTATTTTGACGTACCGCGTTCGGTACAAATACTCCCGACGCAGTGCGACAACTGCATTGAAACTTCGGGGATCTCCATTTCGGTCCGAAATCTTTTCGATAGCAAAAGGATTCGATTCAAGTTGAATATTGACAATGACAATTTTCCCCGACCGTTTCCGATATTTGAATCGTGGACGAAATTTAGTGAAGATGAGTATTTTGATTGAGAGGAAGGCGGAGATGAATAACGTATCGGATACTATTGAACGCCATTATTGGAAAGCGGTCGTTTTTCTCGTGATACTGATTTTAGTCGGGACCGGTTTTTGGGGTATGAGGCGGTTCGCACCTGCGATCTTCCTCGGAAAACCGGATCTGATCGTTGGGCCAGATGGAGAACACCAACAAAGCCAAGGAACACCGGCTAAACCTGCACTTCTTAATATCAACACCGCCTCTGCCGAGGAACTCCAGACCCTTCCGAATATCGGCGCGGGGATGGCGCAAAAAATTATCGACTATCGCTCGCAGAACGGTAACTTTACCAATGTGGATGCTCTCCAGAATGTCAAAGGTGTGGGGGCAAAGACATTGGAGAAATTGAGACCTTTCGTTGATGTTAAGTAGTTAAATCTCTATCCTACCGGTCTCTGTGAAGATGTGTTGAACTGGAACATCCCACGCTTGTGGAAATGTATCTTCTACAACCTGTATCTGATATGCTAATCCAATAGGGATGGCGTGTGGGCATTTCGTGAGGAATTGATCGTAGAAACCCTTGCCATAGCCGAGGCGGTACCCCTTTCGATCGAAGGCGATACCGGGAACCACGATGAGTTGAAGGTGTTCAGTCGGGAAAATTGGACATGCGTCTTTAGGTTCCAACATGCCGTAGCGGTGACGTACCAGTTCAGTGTTCGGATTCTGAATCCGCCTTGGTGTGAGTTTTACCTGTTCGGTATTTATCACTGGCGCGCAAATCTGCTTACCTGAATTAAGTAACCCTTCAAGCAGATCGGTGGTTTCAACCTCGCTTCTCATACTCAGGTAGAGCATCACGGCATCGAAACCCTCACGCTGTATCCAGCGCAAAGCGGAATTAACGATGCGCTGGCTGAGCCTTGCCCTTTCTTCTGAGATGAGTGCCTCGCGACGGCGGAGTGTTTCAGTGCGGACGCGTTTCCGTTCGGTCGCGATTTTCATTGTTTTTTACTTTTGATACCTGACTTTTCCAGCGACTTCCACGGTATCAACAATCGCCATGATTACAGCGTCAACCGGTTTATTGCCCGTCACTGCGGTCTGTCGGGCGGAGCTACCAGTGGCGATAAGGACAATTTCACCGATACCAGCACCTACCGCATCTACAGCGACTGTATATTTCCGGTCAACTTCTCCGTCCAGGTTTACATCTTGGACAACCATCAGTTTGCTTCCGATCAATTTTTCATCTTTCTGCGTCGCGACGATTGTCCCGGTCACTTTTCCAAGGATCATTTAATAAAAGACCTTTCATGTTGGGCGAGGCTTTTGTTTTAATCTACTTTTTCCTGCACCACCGAATTTGAGATAGCTCGCTTTATGCTATTCGTAGTAATTATACACGAGATCCGCCGAATTTTCAAGCTGCAATCTGCAGTGCCAGAATAAGTGCATCCGAAAATGTGTATAAGTAGTCGAATTGGCATTTGGCAAGTGAGATTGACAGGCGACCCAATAATGTGCTAAACTAAATTGTTGCAATTTTGGGGTAAAGTGGAGGAAAATTTGAATCGAAATCACGCGGATGTCATCATTATCGGTGGAGGGATTATCGGGTGTGCCATCGCTTACGATCTTGCCAAGCGAAACGTGAAACCGTTGGTAATTGACAAAGCGCACACCGTCGGTACAGAGGCTTCATGGGCGGGCGCAGGAATTTTAACCTCACACGCGTCAACGCATGAACCGTATCCGACACTCTGCCGCGCGAGCCTTGAGTTGTATCCATCGTTGGCGGAGGAACTCCGGACAGAGACCCAGATAGATATTGAGTTCATCCAATCTGGTACCCTATCGGTATTCTTCAATCGGGCTGAGGCGGCGGGGTTAATTGGTCTCGCAGACCGGCGTGTGAAACGCGGTTTTTCAACGGAAGTTTTGACAGCCGAACAAGCGTGGGAGTTGGAGCCGACACTCTCGAAATCTATTGCTGGTGCCGTTCTGTTTCCTGAAGATGCCCAAGTCCGCAACCCGAAGATGGTAACAGCACTCGCAAAGGGAGCAGCAAAACACGGCGCGGAATTCCAAGTAGGTAATCCTGTCACCGATTTCGTCCGAGCGAGTGAAAATGGTGGAAACCGCGTTATCGGTGTTGTCGTGAACGGTGAAACCTTATACGCGGACACGTTCGTAATTGCTGCCGGATGTTGGGCAGGGGCACTAACTGCCCAACTTGACGTGCCGATACAGATTGAACCTGCGAAGGGGCAGATTGTCCTCGTTGAAGCGATGCCGCCGCCTTTCAAGCACATCGTTGATGGACTTGGCATTTACGTCGTCCCGAGAGCCGATGGTAAAATTCTACTCGGTGCTACGGTCGAATTTGTCGGTTATGACAAAACCGCGACGGTGGACGGTGCCAAGCAGATGATTGACGCGGGCATTGCCATCGCTCCGAAACTCGCGGACAGCACTTTCGTGCAAACATGGGTGGGTTTGCGTCCTTATGTGAAAAAAGGGCCGCTTCTCGGCTACTTGCCGGGGTATGATAACGTCGTTTTGGCATCTGGACATTTCAAAAACGGTATTCTTCTCGCACCCATCACAGGGCAGCTTATTGGTGAACTGCTCACGACCGGACAACCATCGTTGTCACTGGAACCGTTTCAGCCAAATGGGGTGTAAGAGAACATTTCTGCGGGCTTTAAAAGCTCTGAGCAGCAGGTGAAAATATTTTTTTAATTTTAAATGAATTGTTTCAAAAGATGTGGGTTAAACTATTAGCAAATCTTTTTAATGGAGCGAAAAAGGGGCATTAACACTGCCCCGATCTGGTAAATAAACTAAAAAGGAGTTTTAAAATGACGTGTATTTTATCTTCAACGGAGGCTATGCCTCATTCTTGTGCGGTTGGAAAGAGAACATGGAATAACGGAATCAGTAGAGATGATCGTGATTGTACATTAAGCGATCGGATTTCTCTGAAAGTAATTTCTCTGAAGGTACGGGCATCAGGGATTGCTAACGTACACCGTTGTTGGACCAGAACTCGATTATGGAGAAGGCACAGACCAAGGAGCGAACAAGCAGGCATCCTCCGCTATGCTGGATTGGAAGGAGGGTTATACGCCTTCGCTTGAAACGCTCCTCGTTTGAGGAGACAAGCATGATACACACTGACGAACAGTTGATGCTTTCTGTGAAGGATGGAAACAGAGACGCATTCCGAATTTTAACGGAGCGACATTACGGAAATACTTTAAATTTTATCTATCGATTTGTCAAAAACCAAACACTCGCGGAGGACCTTTGTCAAGAGACGTTCCTGCGGCTGTGGCGTTGTGTCCCAACGTACCGACCCATTGCTAAGTTTAGAACGTTCCTTTATCACATCGCCAAGAATGTCTGTTTGAAACAATTGGCGAAAGAGCAGAGGACACCCCAGATTGAATCATTGGATGCCGCCTATAGTGATGAAGATGAAAATTCTCATCCTATCACGGTTGCTATAGCGGATACACGTTATTCTCCGGAGGCACTGCTCATCGCCAAAGAGACCTATGAGGCGATCCAGTCTGCGATTGATAAGTTGTCGAAGGAACACCAAGTGGTGTTTCGGATGACAGAGGTTCAAGGATTGTCTTATCAAGAAGTCGCGACGATCCTCGAATGTCCGATTGGGACTGTTGCCTCGCGCAAGAACGCCGCGATTCGACAACTCCGGAAATTTTTGGCACCCTATAGGACAAGTTTGTGATATATAGGTCCTTAGGTTCTAAACATATAAACCCTCTTTGCACTCTGGCGTCCGACTTCACGTCAGGGTGCTTTTTTTAACGGACGCTTCTATGATAGCGTTGATCTTCACGTCTGGTAATCTATTTTGAAGAATAGTGAAACTTGCACATTCGAGAACTCTCTGAGGAAATTGAAATGAATGGATCCAAAGGTATTTTGATTTACGGGATAGATAAAACAATTCAATGGACAATTGAGATAAGTTGATTTATGATGTGACTTGAGTTAAAAAAGAGAATGAGTTCATTCTTCTTGATAAATTTTGAACGACAGAAAGGGATAGGACGATGCAAAGCGAGCATTCCAAAGTCAAAGCACTCACCTTTGATGTTTTTGGCACGGTTGTAGATTGGTACGGTTCAATTGTTGCCGAAGGTGAAGTATTTGGAAATACCCACGGTATTGATATTGATTGGGCGCAGTTCGCCTTGAAATGGCGCTCTGGATACGGTCCCGCGATGGATAGAGTCCGACGTGGCGAATTGCCGTGGCAAAACATTGACGCGCTACATCGACTTATTTTGAATAGTCTTCTTGACGAATTTGAAATCGTCGGCTTGAGTGAAACCGATAAAGATCATCTGAATCGGGTCTGGCATCGACTCAAACCGTGGCCCGATGCGGTCAGCGGCTTGAACCGGCTCCGTAAGCAGTATATCGTCGCTACACTCTCTAACGGTAATGTTGCTTTGTTAACCAATATGGCGAAATTTGGCGGGTTGCCGTGGGATTGTATCCTGTCTGCCGAATTAACAGGGCATTACAAACCGGATCCTGAAGTTTACCAAACCGCCGCTTCCCTGCTCGGTTTGACCCCCGGTGAAGTTATGATGGTAGCTGCGCACCCTGGCGATCTTCGAGCCTCGCAGGCTGTCGGTTTTCAAACTGCATTGGTGCCGCGTCCTTTAGAATATGGACCTGGTGGCGTTCAAGGTGTAAACGCGCATCCGTCTGACCTCGTCGCTAACGATTTTAACGAGTTGGCAGATCTGTTAAGCGTGGAATAGGCAGTAGGAGTGATCTTTCAGACTTGGATTGGAGAATACCTTATGGATAAAATCCGAATTGCTTTTATTGGTTGTGGTGGTATGTCGTCGCAACTACAACAGTGTATACCGATGGTGCCAGAATTTGAATTCGTAGCCACTTGTGATCTCGTTGAAGAGAAGGCAGCATCGAACGCCCGTAGGTTTGGTGCCCTCCGTCATTATACCGATTACAATGAAATGTTCAACAATGAAGACCTCTATGCCGTGGCTGTTGTGGGCAGACCGGAGGACAAACTACACCGAGACATCGGTATTGAGTGTCTCCAACGGGGATATCATATCTATACAGAAAAGCCGCCCGCGACCACTGCTGAAGGCGCGAAGATGCTCGTCGATGCATCCGTTGAGACCGGTAAAACAGGGATGGTCGGTACAATGTGGCGACATGCCCCCGCGAATCAGATCGCTAAACAGTTGATGGACAAGGATGAGTTCGGTACACCGTGTCAATATCATACTCGGTATCTCGCACCGGGTCCCCGTCTAAACGAGGCAGGATCGCCCTTTGCATGGTCCTTCATGCTCGATCAGGCGATCCATCCGACCGATTGCATGCGTTTCTTCATGGGACAGGTTAGCGAAGTATACGCGACAGGAACGGTTGATGCTGAATCCAGCACTGTGTCAATATCCGTGAACCTACGTTACGAAAACGGCGGCATCGGCACGATGACACTCGGCACAGGTCCAGTTTTGGAAGCAATGGTTTTTGTCAAAGGCACCGGCAATCAAGCGATTCAGGTGTTGGAGACACGCAAATTGCGCCGTTATCGGCATCCGACCTGGCTCGGTTTCGGTGGTGGCTATGCGGATACACCGACTGAAGAATGGACTCTCAACACCGCATACCACGGTATCGGTAGACCTGGTTATCTTGAGGAGATGCAGCATTGGGCACAGTCGTTGCAAGCAGGAACGCAGCCACATTCAAGCCTTGAAGATTCCTATCAGAACATGCGAGTTTTGGAAGCGATTAGCCATAGTGTTGAAACTGGAGAAGTCGTTCAAATTCCAGTGTGACCTGTAGAGCGGATAGAAAGATTACTTTTTTCTAATCTTGGTTCTTGAGCAAGGTCTTATATTGGAGGTAAAAATTGAGACAAGTGGTTATTTATCCGGGTGAAGATGGTTATTGGGTTGCTGAATGCCCCAGTTTACCCGGTTGCATCAGCCAAGCTGAAACAAAGCAAGAAGCTATCGGCAATATCAGAGAGGCGATTGAAGGCTACATCGTTGCGCTTCAAGCGGATGGATTGCTGGTTCCTGTTAGCGGAGGTAGAAATGGAGAAGTTAGATCGAATCCAAATTAATCCCAAAATTTGTCTTGGGCAACCTATAGTTCGAGGCACCCGGATCACGGTAAGTGTAATTCTCAAGTTGTTAGCCGGTGGTCGGTCGGTTGAAGATGTTATTGAGCTGTATCCAGAATTGGAAACTGCTGATGTACAAGAAGCAATGAAGTACACCTAATACCATTTCTGGTTGAAATTGTAGCATAAACTTTTAGTTTGTGTCCCTTGTAGCATAGACTGTTAGTCTGTGCACTAAAGGGTGGTTAATGCGATAGAAGCTTTTAGAAATGGTGTAAGAAAAGTGCGTGAGAAAAAGGTCAAGGAACCACTGTGAACTGGACACCGCGTGTAAAACCCATCAAAATCCGTCGACTTTACCGATATGCCCGACTTGGCATCTATGATGATACGTTGCTACACGATGTCGGTTGGGAACTCTATGCGCGTTGTACAGATATTGCTACGGTTGCCGATGTTTATCGAGGCGGGCGTGTGCCTTGTCCACGATGCAGCACAAAGATTGCCCGTCGGATTGACCCGCTCTTTAGTTCCGGCGAAGGTGGAACGCACGAGAACTGGTTTCGTTGTATGCATTGTGACAAGCGGCTGCTCTGGCGTGATTGTCGCCAATCGCTCCGAAACACCCCTCGGTGTTTTGATTGTCGTACTGTCTTGCAGAAAGCGGACGAGATGCAATGTGTTTGCGGTAAAACTTGGTCCCAGGAAACCTATAACCAATCGGTGAGAACCCGCGTCCGTCTGCCGTGTCCTCACTGTCTCAACCTCGTCCGTAGACCGGATCCGCCTCCAAGGAATCGAACTGCCAAAGGTCGGCGATCCAATCCTGAATTGCAATGCCCCAAGTGCCAAGCCGTTGCGCTTCATCAGCATGGCAATATCGAATGTACAGCCTGCGGCTACAAACGCCGGTGGCGAGATTACCGCAAGAGCTTAAAAAAGAAGGACGAAAAACTCGAATGTTCAAGTTGTGGGCATACTTTTAGATGGCAGGCGTGGCGTAAAAGCACCCGTTCACTGAGAACCGGCAATCCAAGACCCGCGCGTGACTTCATTAAAAAATGGCTCAGATGCTACACGCCGCAACAGCGTATGATACAGATTGATACACTACTTCAAACCTTACACGGTAGAGGTCCTTTAGCACCGCTGTTTATTGACAGCGGTGAACACAATATCCGCCAGATGCTTGATGATTTAGCATCATAGATTTGAACGATTTTTAATTGCTAATCGAAATTGGCAACTCAGGAGGAAGACCATGAAAGTGCTGTTTCTTATAACGCTCGTTGTCAGTTTGATAACGCCTGGCACGCTTTGGGCGAAAAATATGGCATTGGAATTAGACGGCAAAACGGCTATTGAAGTCCCAAACAGTGACAGCTTGAATCCCAAAAACGCGATAACAATAGAGGCGTGGATGAACATGAGCAAACCTGTTGGTGAATGTCTCGCAAAGGATTGGGGCGGCAAAAGGGATTACATTTTCCCAGAGATCGTCCAAAATGGAAACGGATTGCGATTTGTCCTCTGGCCCGGCACGAAAATCCTTGATGTCCCTGGATTGAAGCCGAATGAATGGCAGCATGTCGCGGGTGTCTGGGACGGTAAAGAAATGCGGACGTATATTGATGGAGAGGAGAAGGGTGCCTTACCCTTCGAGGCGAAGGAATTAGCGGCAACCGACGCTTCGCTGTATATCGGTGTTGGTGATAGTCAAAATTGGTTCTGTACAGGAGCCATTGATGAAATCCGTATCTGGGAAGTCGCTCGGACCGAAGAAGAGATTAATGAATTCATGATGAACGTCCTCAATGGCGATGAAAAGGGTTTGAACGCACACTACACTTTTGATGCAGGCGATGCCAACGATAATACTAAGAATGGAAACGATGGTAAGGGCGGGTTTGGAAAGCCGAATTATATTGATGTTACCAACGCCTTAGACCTCGAACCGCTTTCCGTTGATCCTGAAGATAAGTTGGCGATAACGTGGGCATGGGTAAAACAGACCCGATAATTGGTTTTGAAAGGAAAGGTAATTGTATCAGTTTTCAGATGAGATTCTTTCGTTCTATAGACAGACGCAAGAATCTAAAAGACTTACAAAGGATGTCAGGGGACAGATAGAATTTGCGCGGACGCAAGAGATTATCACTCGCTATTTACCCGATCCACACGCAGTCGTTTTTGACATCGGTGGTGGTTCCGGTCCTTACGCCTGTTGGTTAGCAAAGATGGGTTATGATGTCCATCTCGTTGATCCAGTCGATTTACATATTGAACAGGCGAAAGAAGCCTCAAATCAACAGCCGGAACACCCGATTGCCAGTATATCACTTGGCGACGCACGGACACTGCGTTTTTCGTCAGCCTCTGCGGACGCTGTTCTGCTATTGGGACCGCTCTATCATCTGATAGATAAAAGTGAACGGCTGCTTGCTCTGAGAGAAGCATATCGTGTATTACGAAACGGTGGTGTTATGGTTGCCGCCGGTATCTCACGCTTTGCGTCTATGCTCGACAGTTTTTTTGAGGGGCGATTCACGGATCCTGTTCATAGAGACATTGTTCAAAACGACCTTGAAACGGGGTACCATCGCAACCTGACCGAAGACCGTAAGTATTTTACGGATGCATATCTTCACCGTCCAGAAGTGTTTAGTTCTGAAGTCATCGAAGTCGGTTTTCAACATCAAGCAACGCTTGCTGTAGAAGGACCAGCATGGCTTTTTGAATCCTTTGAGAATTATTGGACAGATCCTGCGCTACGTCTTGTAGTCTTGGATCTGATTCGGAAGGTTGAAGCAGAGCCTTCGATACTCGGCATGAGTGCACATTTCCTTGCAATAGGCACGAAATAGAAGGATTGTAAGACATATAAATTTAACGTGAAAAATAATTCCTAACGTCTTTAGGATTGGCTATGGGAAGTTGTATGCGTGTTTATCTTGATAACTGTACTTTCAATCGCCCTTTTGACGATCAAACTCAGATTAGAATTAGGCTTGAAACAGAGGCTAAATTGTATATTCAGGAAAGAATTCGAGATGGTACTTTGGAATTGGTATGGTCATACATTCTTGATTACGAGAATATAGCAAATCCATTTGAGGAACGCAGAAACACCATTCAAAATTGGAAAGCCCGTGCTTCAGTTGATGTGGATGCCGACCTTGAAATTCTTACAAAAGCAAACACTTTAAGAGAACTCGGTTTGCGAAATAAAGATGCTCTTCATTTAGCTTGTTCTGTTGCAGCAAAATGTGATTACTTTGTCACCACAGATGATGAAATTCTCAGGAAGACAGTTAGCTTTGAAGAAGTTAAGATTATAGATCCTCTCGATTTTATTAGGAGTGTATTCCATGATAACAGATGAGCAACTCAAGATAGAAGGCTTAAAGGCTCTTACGGAAGCCTTAGGCGAGGTCCAAGCTGAAAAGTTCATTGCATTAATTATGCGTTCTCCATTTGATTATACCAAATGGCAGAAAAAATTATGGGCTGAAAAAAGCGTGGAGGATATCAGTGATGCAGCAATGGAACTTAGAAAATCAAAAGATTGAGGTGATTAATAATGCCTGAAGGTCAGGTGGTTGACAAGACCGAAACACTCGCCACGGTCGAATCGCTGCAGGCGGATTTTGAGGCACTCGGTGTCAAAAAGGGGATGGTCTTGATTGTCCACTCGTCCTTGAGCGCGATCGGATGGGTCTGTGGGGGTGCTGTTGCTGCGATCATTGCGCTGCAGGAGGTCTTGGGAGAAACTGGCACGTTGGTGATGCCGACCCATTCAACCGACCTCAGCGATCCAAGTCAGTGGGAGAACCCACCTGTTCCTGAGTCATGGTGGCAGACAATACGCGAGACGATGCCTGCCTACGATCCCGATTTAACCCCTACCCGTTCAATGGGCAAAATTGCTGAAACCTTCCGAAAACAGGACGGTGTTCTCCGTAGTGCCCATCCACTGCATTCATTTTGTGCCCGTGGTCCTCAAGCACAGGGCATCATAAATGATCATTCCTTGGCGTATGGTATGGGTGAGAATTCGCCACTTGGCAGAATCTACGATTTACAAGGTTCTGTCCTGCTCCTCGGTGTCGGGCATTCAAGCAATACATCCATACATCTCGCAGAATATCGAGCGGACTTCCCCACCAAACGCGTCGTCACGGAAGGTGCTCCGATTTCAGAGGCAGGGTCAAGGATATGGAGTACCTTTGAAAATATTGATGTGGACGATTCAGATTTCGATCGCCTCGGTGAGGACTTTTTGTGTTCTGATGCAAGCAAGGTGGTTCAGCATGGAAAAGTGGGTATCGTAGATTGCCAACTCATGCCGCAACGTGTTGTTGTTGACTTTGCTGTTGATTGGCTTCAAAAAAATAGAGGCAAATAAATTGGAAAGCATATAGATTTAAGGGACCGTTGATCGCCGATAGCCGATAAAAAATTGATTTTTTCATTTCCTATGTGCTATATTATAAATATCCAAAGTTGCAACCTAAGGAGGAAGAAAAACATAGAAGGCGATCTAAGGAGTGGATATCATGTTAAGACGTTTTAACGAGTGGCGTGCTGAACATGCACACAGCCTTGAAAAAGCCAAAGAACAAGGTATTGAACAGGGGCGCGCAGAAGCGTACCAAGCCATTGACGCTTGGAATAAACGCCGCCTCTCAGCCGAGGTGAAAGGTGTTCCCTTTAATGAACCCTCTCCGTCACAGAACGGAGACCAGCACGGATAGACTCAAGGAGAAGTCAAATGGAAACCTTAAAAGAACTTCGCGTATCCAACGATGCGATGAATGATCCGGAAGAATTGCGTCACCGGATCTCGGAAGAGGGGTATCTCTTCTTCAAGAAGCTGCAAAATCCCGACAAACTCTGGGCGTTGCGGCGAGAAATGCTAACGACGATGCAGGAAGGCGGTTGGCTCATCGCGGGGACCGACCCGATGGACGGCATCGCCGATATTTCCACCCAGTGTACCGAGGGCGACCCGGAATACACGGATGTATACCACGCGGTGTATAAATTACAAGCGTTCCACCGTTCCGGACACTGGCACGAAGTCGTTGATATGGTGGAGAAAATTATCGGTAGAGAGGTGCTGCCGCATCCACAGAAGATTGCGCGCCTCTGGTTTCCTAAGTACACTGCACATACAACACCGATACACCAAGACTTCGTTCACTTCCAAGGGAATTTCCAAACCTATACCTGTTGGGCACCTGTCGGAGATTGTCCGATAGAGTTGGGAGGCTTGGCAGTCCTACCCGGTTCGCATAAAGTCAATAAGGTTATGGAGCACCACTTTTCACTCGGTGCTGGCAGTCTGTGCGTAAATGAGGACGAGTTGTCCGGTGAATGGCATTCCACGAACTATGAAGTTGGCGATACGCTCATCTTCCCCGCTTTGACCATTCATAAGGCACTGCCAAACTTGACCGAGGATCGGCTTCGCGTGTCACTCGACAACCGTTATCAGGCTGTCGGTGATCCGATCGCTGAGCACATGCTTGAACCACACCTGAACGTCTTCAATTCCCTTCAATGGGAAGATGTCTACCGAAATTGGGAGTCCGATGAACTGAAGTATTATTGGAAGGATCACGACCTGACGGTTCTGCCGAGGGATTTCAGTTACGGGAACAAAGGATTTGAGGAAGCGTTGGAATTGGCGAAAGACGGCGATGAACGCGCTATCCTACACTTGAACCGGGCGATCAAACGGGACGCGACAACTGAATTGGCACAGCGGGCGGCGGTGGTTCTGCAAGAAATTAACGCTGGGGCTGCGCAATAATGGATTTCCACTACAAAGACATTGTTCCGTGGGGTAGGTCGTTTGACGAATACATTGATATGTTTGACCTCTCCGAAGACGACTTGGCACGGGACATTGTTGGCGTAGGTGATGGTCCCGCGTCGTTCAATTTCTGGATGCATCAGCGTGGCACACCAATAGTCTCGGTGGATCCAGTTTACCGGTATTCAGAGACGGAATTGCGCCAGCGAATTCAGGAAACCTGCGATGATATCATCGCGCAAGCCCGTCAAAACCGGGATAAATTCGTCTGGACAAAAATATCGTCTATTGATGAATTAGCAGAAATCAGAATGCAGGCGATGGACGAGTTCTGCCGAGATTTTGAGAGCGGTAAGCAGCACGGACGCTATATAGACGCATCACTCCCCAATTTACCTTTCCCCAAAGGTCATTTCGATCTCGTGCTCTCCGCACACCTCCTCTTTTTTTATTCTGCCAACAGAGATTTGGCGTTTCATCTCGATGCCGTGCGCGAACTGCTTCGCATCGGGACTGAGGTGAGAATTTTTCCTATCGTTGATGTGAACAGCAACCCCTCGCCTTTCTTATCACCTGTTATTGATACACTTGAAAAAGACGGAATTGCTTGCTCAGTTGAACGCGTTCCATATCATTTCCAGAAAACAGGAAACGAAATGCTGCGGTTGAGGACGTGTTAATTGGGCGTTGGAACTTTAGAGATAACTTTTTCATACTCGTAGGTCCAATCTGCAACCCGATAACCGCAGTTGCTATAAAAGAGAAGTGCGCGATAATCATCCCAACGCGTGCTGATTGCGGCGTGCCGGTATCCGATTTTCTTCATCTCTTGAAGCGCGTAGTGGAGCACGTAGCGTCCCAAACCTTGTCCTTGAAACGGACCTTCAACCTCGAGCCAAACGGTATGAAGCCAGTCTTGAGCATCTGGGTGACTTGAAGTTTCACCTCCGGAGACAGAAAAACATTCCCCAATTAGTTCATCGTCTCGGTAGGCTTTTATCCCGCAGTCTGGGTGTTCTCCGCGTCCCTGATGCCAATCTACGGAAAGCGTTACCGGTATGGGTACCGATATTGGCGTAACTGTGTAGTTCTCCCAGTCTAAAAAGACCCATCCATTGGAACGGTGGTATCCGTTGAATCCAAGGAGCCCTTGAACCTGATCAAGCGCATCCGATAAACTGGCGTATTCAAGATGATAGAAACGATATCGCCAGTTTGTTTCGAAAGCGGCAATTCGGGTTACATTAAACGTTTTCAGGTAGGCTTCCGCTTTTTCAAGCACGGCTTGTCCAGCGTGCCGTGCCCCACGTTCGTAACCCAAAAACCGAATAATACCTACGTCTTCTTCTCTAATTTGCGTGAGACCAACGTGAATAAACGCTTGCACTATACCGTTTTGTATTGCGACGAAGGCAGCTTCGGAATCGAGCCCAAGTCCAACGTCATTTTTGTCGGCTTTACCGGTCGTAACGCCGCATAGTACGATAGCGAATTCTTCTTCCATTATCGGATAGCAATGCGGAACATCAGCGGTCAAACGATTATAAAATTGTGTTAGGGATGTTTGCATGTCGGCGGTATATTGGAGAATTTCCATCTGTCTCTTTTACCTTCTTTTTCTGAGCCACTTGCAGTAAAATTGCGCTGCCACCACTGCCACCCCAGAAAATGAGAAATGAGATGATGCGGTTAGGTCGTGTTGATTGTCTGAATCTGAGGTTACCACTTTTCTGTTGATGGTTCGGAGAGGTTTTTGACGAATTCATAAGTCCAATCTACAGTCCGATAACCGCAGTTGCTATAAAAGAGGAACGCTCGGTGGTTATCCCAGGCGGTACTAATCGCTGCGTGCCGGTATCCGACTTTGTGCATCTCTTGAAGTGCGTATTGGAGTAGATAACGTCCCAAACCTTGTCCCTGAAATTCATCTTCAATGCCGAGCCAAACAGTATGAAGCCAGTCTTGTGCGTCAGTGTGGCTTGAAAACTCACCACCACAAAGAGACTCACAGATGCCAACCTGTTCACCGTTTTGGTGAGCGTACGCAGTGCAGTTTGGGAGTTGTCCACGTCCATCCTTCCAATCAATAGAAAGCGTTACCGGCAAACTTGAAGGGACTGGTGTAACGGAATAGTCTTCCCAATCCAGAAAGACTTCGCCTGCAGAGCGGTGGTATCCATTAAACCCAAGGAGTCCTTGAACTTGATCAAGCGCATCCGATAGATAGGCGTGTTCAAAATGATAGAAGCGGTATCGGCAGTCTTGTGAAAATGCGAAGATTTTAGAAATATCATAAGTTTTCAGATAGGCTTCCGCCTTTTCAAGTACGGCTTGTCCAATGCGCCGTGCACCACGTTCGTAACCGAAGAACCGAATAACGCCAACATCCTCCACCCTTTCCTCCTGACCGATACCGACATGAATAAACGCCTGCACTGCCCCTTCTGTTAGCGCAACGAAAGCGGTTTCAGAGTCGATTCCACCCTCCTTTTCATCGGCTTTACCGGTAGTAACTCCCCGGATCGCAATGGCGAATTCTTCCTCCGACACTGGGTAGCAGTGCGGAACGTCGGCGGTTAGACGGTTATAGAATTGTGTCACCGGCACTTGCATATCGGACGTATATTCAACTATTTCCATCTGTTGCTCCTAATTTTTTGTTTGTAGTAGCGCAATTCTGCGGCGTACTTGAAGAAACACTTTCTTCGCATTGGATTTTAGCGTTTGCAAAAACCCCAAATGCGATCTGCATTGTTGCGCGTCTGTACTTTGTGACGGGCGATAAATCGCCCTACTACAAACTTAAAGACTTATCGGCAATGCCTTGAATCTATTCTATTTACGAATCACCCTTAATTACTTATATGCCAGAAAATTGGCGGGGTTGTTGGGGAAACCCCCAAGCAAAACACCCCGCCAGCGAAGATCAGCATTTTGTGAACTACTGAAAAAAATATAGGATTGTTCAACGTTTCTGGACTTGGAAACTGGCATCTAACGCCTTCGCGACTCGGACTTGTGATTCTTCGAGATGTGCAAGGCTATAATCATCAAGTCTGCCTTGGGCATTTTGAAGGACACCTTGTATCCGAGTGTTGATTTGTCCGAGATGGCGGCGTGCAAGGGACCTCGCATCCTCAGGAGTGCCACTATCGGCATCCAGTATCAGTTTGATGAGTTGCTTCAGGTGTTCACGTTGCAGTGCTCGGCGGAAACTGGAGATGAATGCATCGGTGTTTGACCATTGCTTTTCTCCGACATTCCGATCCAGTTCTGTCCAAATCGCATCCGTAATGCCCGTGAAGAGTTCTGGCAGTGTAAATGCGTCTTCACCTTTAGGAAACTTCAACTCTGTGTCCTGAATGCGCGCGAGAACGTTCGGATAGAGCAAGCGTCCCAAAATGCGGGTCTGATTGCGCAGGATGGCAGTATGCACCGGATAGTCCAAACGTGTAGATCCTCCGGTCCCAGAGCCCCAGTCGCTCCAACGCGTGACAGCGAGACTGTTGAGTAGATCAGGCGGAAAATCGAAGGCTTTGTCCGAGAGGGCGTACTCTTTGATAAATTGCAACGCCTCACGTTGTTTTGCCGCTGGAACAGGCACGAAGGGTAAACGTCCATTCTCATCGCCACGATGATCGCGATGGTGGTACTGCCCGCCGATATAACGGCTCGCAAGGTACATGGAATAACCGTGTTCACCGAGCAGTGATCCAAATGCACGCCTAACACGCTGATAACCCATCCCCTCTTTTGTAACCTTGTCAGCAATTTTGTCCCAAAGTTCAACAACAATCTCGCGACGCTGTTTGGCAAAATCGAGCGGATCCGAACCGAGGTCCCACCGATTGACCAGCGGATCCAAATCCCTATATTGATATGAGGACGCATCGCCGTCTGTGCCATACGTCAGGCTTGGTGTTGCGACACGGGAAGCGATCTCGCCCAACGCCTTTAATTCACCTTCGGAGGTACTTGCATTGATCGGTTTATAGGCATATTCGATCACCCAATAGTCCCAAGGTCCAATTGTTGTCGTATAGTAATCGCCCTGTTTTTTGCCTTTGGGTGCGATGTTCACAGCGTCGTATTCCATCACGGAGCCGAGAAGTGCTTCATCACTTTTCTTATTCAGGTCATCAAGCGAATGTATCGTACTTGCTTTGAAGTTATGACGCAGCCCCAACGTATGTCCGATTTCGTGCATTGTCAATGATTTAAGTGCCTGACCGATAAACTCTTCCGGCAACTCGCCATCTTCGCCAACCACGCCGCGCGCCTGCAGAACGCTCGCCATGAATCCCATCTGGCGTTCTAAGCCGGATGCCATCTGACAATGGAACCGTGAGGAATGATCCATCGGGTGGTCCCGTTCATAATCAAGTTCATCAAAGTACGTCGTATACTCTCGCTGCCACGATCTAATGAAACCGTCGCTGATAAGAATATCGGCATCCAGTATCTGACCCGTCAATGGATTTACACGGGACGGACCGATAGCGAAACCGGCATCAACGACCCAGCGGATCGTGTTATAGCGTGCATCTTCGGGGTCCCAATCCTCATAGTCTTGCTGAATTCGTGCTTCAATGGCATCCGCAAAGCCTGCCTTTTCAAACGCCTTGTTCCATTCCAGGATCCCTTGACGAATGTACGGACGGAAACGATGCGGGACTGTTTTCTCTATGTAGAAAATGATGGGGTCCATCGGTGGTGAGAGTTTCGCTTTTTTGTCCGCTTTCTCTAAATGCCATCGGTTGACGTAACGAATATACGGCGCATCGCTGGTTTGAAGCGAGTAATCTTTGACCGTTGTCATGAAATGTCCGACGCGGTCGTCAGCGAGTCGCGGGCGATAATTGTTTGACGGGAGTTTTGCAAGACTGTAGTGCAGCGTCAACTGGATACCACGGCTGTCCGGGACGGTTGTCAGAGAGCCACTTGCCGCGTATACCGCCTCAACCCGCAGTTCAACGTTCTTCGGAAATGCTTTGATTGTACCCCAGGTACTACGTGTTTTATCAAATCGTGCGCCGCCACCGATCTGACCCGCCAACGGTGGTAAATCGGACATAAAGATGGGTGAGATATTCACCAATAGACTCCGCCGTTGGGGATGTATGCTTTCAATCTTAAGAGAGAATAGTACAGAATCGCTGTAGCTATAGTCCACCGCTTGCGCAGTCGGTGTCCCTTTATCAGCGCGGAAACGCACATTTTTTCGGACGAGGTGCACACGATCGCCAACCCGCCGCCAAACGAGCAACCACTCATCCATCGTCATCCCTGAGATGAGGTATCCTCTCCCTAAGCCTCGCGAAAGGCTGATCATGCATAGGAAAGGTTGCTCTAATTGTGAGGGTTGTATTTCGCAATAGAGGTTCTCTTTTTTCTCGTAAAGTCGAAAGAAACCTTGATAGTTTTTACTGTCTTCGGTGACTTTTGAAAAATCTTCAAACTCTTTTTTCTTTTTTGCAGATGCTGCCTGTGCCGCGGGTTGTGCCGCTTCCTGTGCAGACACCGAAACGCAATAACCGCCTATTAGGAATAAACAGATCCAAAAAGTCAATAGGTGTCGCATTATCTCTTCTCCTTATTTCATTTCGTTGTCTTTTTCGGTTTGGAGACGTTCAAGAGTTGCCAACGCCTTCGCCAATTCCGCCTCAGCCTGTTCAGCACGTTCTTCAGCTTGTTCTGCGCGTTCTTCAGGAGGAGATAACCATTGCTCTATCTTCGGGTCATATATCCTCAAAGTACCATCGTGCTCCCCCAGTTCTAAGTTCAACACGGACGACGGAAGCCGTTCATTCACAAATGCAATTTCCTGATATACCCCATCAATCAGTCGAAAACCTATGAAATGCGGCTGTATTTGATGGAGTGGATCATAGATGTAATACTCCTTCACTTTCAGAACAGACTCATACAAATCTTTCTTCCCCGTTAGGTCATATCGAAACGTGCTTGGGCTCGCAAGTTCTAACACAAAATCGGGGGTATGAGATTCCTCCCATGTTAGATACGTACCGCGCTGCTTTTTCGACACCCCCCGAACAACAAAAACATCCGGGGCAACCGATTTTGTATTATCCCCCATCTTGTAGTAGATTAACAGATCCCCGGAGACATAAACATCATCATGCTCCCGAAAGTGGTGTTCAATTATCTGCAGAAGTTCCATCAGTAGTTTGCGATGCCAGTCAGTCTCTGCCATAGGTTTACCGTCCGAAGAGGGATAGAAGGGTGTTGGCGCAGATATGATTTTTTGCTGCATAGTTCCACCTCCTAAAAGGATTATCAAATTGCTAAAGCGTTAGTCATTAAAGATAGCACACAAGTTGTGGAATGTCAATTCTCAATTTCTTTTTTTAAAGTGCGACTCCGACTTTACTGATAATGGATCCGCTGGCTGCCATCAAATGAGAACCGGGGCCAATCCCGTTCCCAGTTTTCGGAATGGTACGGGATATAGTGACACGCAAGCGCGTGCCTACGCGTGCCGGGTTTTAAGACTTTCGCGCCCCCATGAATCAGTTTCCCATCAAACAAAACGACATCTCCCGGATTTACCATGACCTGGACTGCGTCTTTACCATTTTCGCGAAAGACTTGTTTGACCGCGGGAAAATAGCGATCGTGCTGTTGCAGTTCGTACGTCTCTCCTGGTTGCAATGTCATAGGCACGTCGCTCTTTGTAATCAACCTGCCTCTGTGTGAGCCGGGCTGGACTATCAACGGTCCGTTGTTTTCATCGACGCGAACCATCGCAATCCATGCCGACATACAATCGGGTAGGTAGTACTGATCTTGGTGCAGGGGATGCTCGGATCCTTCAAAAAAATGCATCGTTTGAATCCCCTCCGGTTCGCCGCCAAAACAGTCTGTGAGCGGCTTATGTAAGCGGGCATCGATAAGTAAATCCAATACGCGCTGGTCGTAAAGATGCTGATTGAAGGTCCTTGCGCCGTATTTATCCTGTTGGAAAAATCCATCCAGATGCTTGCGTCCGGCGTGAAGATCTTCTATATGTTCAACGAAGCGTTCGCACTCTTCGGGCGCGAGGATACTTTCAAGGACGAGATATCCGTTTTCCTCGTAGAACGTTTTTTGCGTACGGGTCAAACCTTTCTGTTCAGATGCCATCCTTCCTCCTTAAGACGTTACGGACACTTTTATGCGTTTCTCTTTTCATTTTACCACAATTATTTGGTGAAAATGTAGTTAAATTTCTAAATGTACTTGATGGGTTTTGTCGGAGTTGTTATTATTAACGTTCGGGGACGAAACGGTGAGAAACTGTTAGGGGGATAATTTATGAAAGCAGTACCGAAGATTGTCGCAATTGGTGGCGGAGAAATTAGAGAATTGGAAACCGTTGCGATTGATAAACGCATTGTTGAATTGACCGGTAAAACACGACCGAAAGCACTCTTCATTCCAACTGCCAGCAGCGACGCGTCTGGATATATTGATACTTTTGAGAAGGTTTACGGTGAACATCTTGGATGCCAGACGCGCACGCTCACGCTCATTCAAAATCCGCCGCCATTTGATGAGATGTCCGCGTTGGTATTAGATTCGGACCTGGTCTATGTTGGGGGTGGAAACACCTACAAGATGATGAAGTTATGGCGACGATTGGGATTGGATGCCGTGTTGGCGGAAGCTGCGTCCCGTGGTACTGTTCTATCAGGTCTCAGTGCCGGGGCGATCTGCTGGTTTAAATACGGACATAGCGATTCTCGTTCTTTCTCCAGTAACCCCGAATGGGACTATATCCGCGTCAGGGGACTCGGATTCATCAATGCAGTCTACTGTCCGCATTATCACGTTGAGAAGCGAGAAGTCTCCTTCTCACAGATGATCGCGAGACGCGGTGGCATCGGCATCGCTTGTGATAATAACGCGGTGATTGAGATTGTTGGGGAACACTACCGTATCCTCACCTCTGCGCCTAATGGGAAGGCATACAAACTCTTTAAGCGGGACGGAAACGCCGTTATTACAGAATTATCTCAAAACAGCGAGTATACGCCTTTAGCCGATCTTTTAAGGCGAGGATAGTGCTATAATTTTTTCTTCAATGCTCCCCAGACTGTGGATAATTTCCCTACGGTGCTATGAGTTATGTGGCAGTTTTTTTCACATTGGTGCTTATGGTGCGGTTGGCATACAGATCGCATCTGGACGAGTCCGCCTCAAAACTGCACCTACCGAGGAGCGTGGCACTTCGGAGGTTGCACCTAAAGAATGTAAGAACAACCTCTGAATGTGTTTGGTGCCTACTTCTTTATCAACATTTTCCGCGTTGCCGAGAAATCACCTGCTTTGAGCACATAGAAATAGAGACCACTTGCAACAGGTTCACCGACTGCGTTTCTGCCATCCCAATACGCTGCACGACTCCGACTGTGATACATCCCCGCACGTTGATGTCCCAAGTCTAAATTCCGCACGACGTGTCCGGTGATGTCATAGATCGTCAATGTCACATCCGCAGGTTTTGCGAGTTGATACGGAATCCATGTCTCAGGATTGAACGGGTTCGGATAGTTCGGTAACAGCGCGGTCGTCTCTGGAATCTGCCATCTCCCGACAGTCATAAACTCTCTGAAGTGACGGCGGAGATACTCTTGTACTTCCGGTGGGAGCTGTTGAAATGGAGGATAGTCCGCAAGTGTCATCAGTTGCATGCTCGGTGCCGCCAGGGTGCCATCTGCCAAATTCCACGTACCCTCATACGTCACGGTATAGGTCGGATCGAACCAAAACTGCTTTGTTTCGCTTTTTCGCGCGTATTTTTGCTCAACCTTGATGCCTATACTTGATACCCGATCTTGAAGTAAAAAGAGGCTAGGCCACTGGTTGGCAGGGCGACCCGCCTGTCCGGAAAGGTTAAGCACCCGCAGGGTAACTGTCGGATCTGCTGTTGATTGCAGAATGGCGTGGATCGCTAAGGCAGCCTTTCCTGTTTCCCATAATGCCCCTGCTGCATCACCGGCTATCGGGATGAGCCCAGCGATCTCAACTGTCAGTTCAGCACCTAACTCGGCTGTCACTTCACCAATCCTCTCTCGGGGGGTTTTAAGTGGAAACATATAATAGTTAGGATTGTCAAGACGTGAGTTTCGGATATCCAACAGACTTACCGCCTCGTCTGGGACACCCGGGAGGTCAATCGTGATTTTGCAACTTTTATAGACGACCTCCGAGGCAGAAATACCCGTCAGCGTTGGATATTGTGCATTCAAGACAAAATAGGTTGATTTTGGACCAAACGCGACATCCGAAATAAGACCCGATGGCACTGTCAGCCCGATACCCTTATCGGTGATGTCTGTTGATTCTGTGTGTGCCAACTGCCGAACCGTGCCATCATCACTGCCACTTGCTATGGCATTGCCCTGAAAATTATAGGCAACGCTATTAACACCACCGGTATGCTCTGTCAGTGAAGTCTGGTAGGCACCTGTCTGCCCATCCCATACACCGATCGTCTTATCCGCGCTTGCACTCACTAACAGCGACCCGTTGGCGTTAAATGCCACACTCCGCACATCATCAGTATGCCGATCCAGCGTGCGATGATGCACCCAAGTATCGTCAACCGCACTCCACTTCCACAGGATCACCGTGTCATCGTCACTACCGCTCGCAATGAAGGTATCATCCCGACTAAAGGCAACGCTGTTAACATCCGCCGTATGCCTGTCGAGCGTAGCAAGGTGTTCACCCGTGCGCGCACGCCACAGACGCACTGTGCCGTCATCGCTCGAGCTCGCCAGCACAACGCCCCAGGGACTAAAGGCAACGCTGTTCACCGTGCCACTATGTCCATGCAACGTTTCGCGGTAGACCCACTCCCCGGCATCCGGATCGTAATCATAGATAAACACGTTGTTCCCACTCGTCCCACACGCCAGCATCGTGCTATCATGACTAAAAGCGACACTCTTGACATTGTTCGCTAAAGTACCACCCGGAATATTGAAGGTCTCGGTAGTCACCCACGTATCGGCAGCAGGGCTCCACTTATAGAGGATCACTTTTCCATCATCACTTCCGCTGGCGATATAGGTGTCATTCGGACTAAAGGCGATACTGTTAACATCTCCAGAGTGACTGTCGAGTGTGTTGAGGAGTTCGCCGGTGCTTGCGCGCCACAGGTGGATGGTGTCATCCATGCCACCACTTGCGAGGACGATTCCCGCCGGACTATAGGCAACGCACCGGACATCCCCACCATGCGATAACTCAAGGTCCGTTGCCGCGACTAAAGGGGGTGTAGTAATAGTGGGTTCAGTTGGTGGTGTCACACTGCCAACTGAATCTGTGGATGGTGGTACATTGCCAGCAGGGACAGTTGGCGGTAGTGCTGAGGGATCCAAAGCGATACCCCTGAGGTCATCTAATCCAGTGAAGAGGTTGTGTGCACTTGTGCCATCAAGGTTAGCGCGTCTGATTTTTTTGTTATTTGGTTCTATCCAATAGATTTTGCCGTTTTCAATATCTAAACTAAAGTTCTGAGCAGATGGAGCATTGACGAGGACTTTTCCATCTGACCCATTGAGATTTACGCTGTGGATGCTCCCACGATTAATAAGATACATCTTACCAGCTATGACATCTAAGACGATATCATATATCTGGCTACTCCAATCAATGATTACTTCACTGTCTGATCCATCGAGATTTGTGCGGTAAATGTAGTCATATCTACTCCAATACATCTTACCTGCCCCGACATCCAAGGCAAGACCATAGAGGTTCCCCTGACCCTCAATGATTGTTTCACTATCTGATCCATCGAGATTTGCGCGCTGTATTTTTTGGTTGCCTGGGTCTGTCCAATAGATTTTATTGTTAGCGGTATCTAAGGCAATCGTGCCGGGCGTGTTGGATAATCCTGTGATGATTTTCTCCACATTTTTCCCATCAAGTGTTGCTTTGAAAATACTATTGTATGCATGATCTATCCAGTACATTCTGTTGCCTGCGACATCTAAGGCGAGAGATGATGGATTTCTCCCAGTAACGAGGGTCTCCACGTTTGTGCCATCTGGATTCCCCCGCAGGATTTCTCTACCTTGGGTCCAGTACATCTTGTAATCGGTTGCCTTGGAAATGCCTTGTAAAGCGGTTAAAAACAGAATAACAGTGAAAATTGATACGATTGTTTTTCTTATCATAATTCTCCTTTGTTGTTGAAATGTTTTCATGAGAAACAAGGTTTACGCAAATTTAGCAGATGAAGGCATGTTTAGATAATGAATTTACGTATCAAACGATTACACTTTGCTATTAACACATTATCTTTACGCCTTGTGCTAATTAACCCAAGTTGCTACCTACGAGATTTTAGGTGTGCAGACACCGTTTTTCATTGAAAGAGGGCTGTTCTTCGCAGGAGTTTTGTAGCGTAGACTGTTCGTCTGTGTGCTACAAGTGGAAACCACTAGCGTTATAGTCACAATAAACAATTTTTTATATTTTGTAAAGTTAAAAGTTATAAAGGTCTTAATGTAACTATTAGAATATACCATAATCTTTCAGGAAAAAACAAATTATACGCCTTGTGCTAAGAGGCATTCAATTCTCCTGTAGGAGGGATTTCCGAATCCCGACATACCACAGTCAGAGAGATCTCCGTGCCACTACTTCTCCGATAACACCCACGAAAAACTGACAAGTGAATGGCTCTGTATGCCTCCTTTGGGGTATTGCCTTTACCCATAAGAATGGTATTATTCAAAACCCAAAGCTAATTAGCACAAGTCGTTATCTTTGCCTTAAAGTGAAATTATGGTAAATTTTGATATATAAGTCAAAATTTTAAATTTGTTAGGGGTGTGTCAATATTTTCGGATGGAAAGATCAGGGTTTCCATTCAATTGCTGGATTTTTTTTGACATAACCCGTAGCATAGGTTGTTAGCCTGTGCATCTGTAAAGATCTTCTGTTTTTAAGTTTGTAGTGTGCTTTTAGATGGCAGCACTGGATGCACAACCTAACAGGTTATGCTACAAAGAGAACCCTTTCCTAAACTCACGTCATCTTAGGTGCTAAATCTTCAGAATAGGACTATTTATTGATAAAATATTTACACACTAGAGCGGATTACATCAATTTTGCCTTGATAGATTTCATTACGTATGCTATGGTATTAACACATTTTAGAAGGAGGAAGACCTTTCTTTCCGCGAATAAGAACTCCGCCAGTTTTCGTCGGGGTGCGGGAAGCCTTGGTTGTTATCATTTTTATGCAGGTTGCAGCAATGTTCGGTGATCAAAAAGGGGGCGTGGTAGACAAACCGGATCCCCGCGCTGGTGGAGATATCGCCGTCGTCAAAATCCATGCTGTCCCGATGTGTACGGAATATAAAGGGTTTGTGCATGGAGGCACCGGTGAAAATTTTGGGCACGAAGCCGCTGGCGAAGTTGTGGAAGTCGCACAACCCGGTCGGGTCAAGGTTGGGGATCGCGTGGTAGTGCAGCCACAGAACTCTTGTGGTAAATGCCAGATGTGTGCCATTGGTGAACATATTCACTGTATGGGAGGGCGGAACATTCGGGAAGTCCTCGGTACGGATCCCGCTTCAGCGACGTATGCGCAGTATATGCACAAAATGGAAGACCTTTTATCTCCAATTCCAGATAACGTGAGTTATACACACGCTGGGATGGCGTGCTGCGGATTGGGACCGACGTTTGGCGCGATGGAACAGATGCAAGTCAATTCATTGGATACGGTCATGGTTACCGGATTAGGTCCTGTCGGATTAGGCGGTATTATCAATGCTCACTATCGCGGTGCGCGCGTCATCGGTGTAGAGAGTCATCCCTATCGTGCTGAACTCGCGAAAAAGTTGGGCGCAGAGGTTGTCTTGGACCCAACTGATGAGGATATTCTCGATCAAATTCGAGATTTGACAGATGGGATTGGTATTGACAAGGCATTGGATTGCTCAGGGGCATCTGCGGCACATCGATTGATGGTAGACGCAGCCCGCAGAAAGGGACAAGTCACATTCATTGGGGAAGGCGGCGAATTTCCGCTCGCAGCAAGCCGAGACATGATTCGAAAGGGCTTAGTCTTACGTGGGAATTGGCATTACAACCTTGGTGTCTATCCAAAATTAATGAAGGTAATCCAAGATTCACCTGAAGTTTTGGACACATTTATCACACATACTTTCCCGATGCGTGACGTACAGAAGGCGTGGGAATTACAGGCGACCGGAGAGTGCGGTAAAGTCGTGCTGCATCCCTGGGATTAGTCAATTCTCAGACAGTCGCGTCTTGGAGGCGGCGAAGTTTAAGGACGAAGGCATCCTCATCTAACGCCACCATATCATAAGAGATCGCTTCCCCTTGGGAGACATCGCATTTTAATTTCGCGTTGTCCGTTAAGCCGAGGGGAAGTAGATTCTCAGCACGTGAAATTTCCGCTTTTTCAATCAGTCCATTGACAGTATACCCACCGCTGCCATCAAGTATTTCACCCGCTTTCAGGTCGCGTTTGGCAACCGTGATAACGTCAGCCACTGGTGTGGGTAACGGTGCGCCTGTCGGTTGTCCGTAAAGGGCGGCTTTCGCAATCGAAATTGGTGCTTCAACAGCCACAAGGTGATAGGGACGATAAAGGAGGTAGTTCTTGCCATTACCGCCTGGATGCAGGTTGTAATTGGCGAGGTCTTCTTGGGTGAATGGATGATCCGTCCGAATGACAACGAATACACCCATCCGAAGTGGGTTTTCTAACATCGTCTTGCCATCCCTGGCAATGCTATTTGCGAGTTCAACGACACCGTGGCGGTTCAGAATGCCGCCTTCTTCTTTTAAACTGAAGGTCTCGGCGATGTCCGCAATGTCTACGGATGGTTCGTGCATGCCGCGCACGTCTGGTGGTAGTCCTGCCATGTTCGCCAAGGAGGTCATTTCAATCTGTGCCTTCGATCCGTCTCGGAACGAATTGAACATTTTGAAGTTAATCGTGCGTCGCTCAATCAGTTCTTCGCTGAACCCGAACCGTTCTGGAACGGTGTCTGGTATCCCGGCGCGGTCATCATCATAGAACACCGTGCCGCGTCCAGCGGCAACAATCTCAAATCCGAGCGTTTTTGCCCACTCAACGATGTTCATCGTTACACCGGGTTGGTCGCCATCGACGAGCGTATACACGACTCCCGCGTTGTCTGCCAAGCATCTCAGGAAAGGACCGATAGTAACATCCGTTTCGACGTTAACCATCACCAGATGCTTCCGATGCATGAGGGTATGATACGCCATTCGCGCACCGACTTCTGGAATGCCAGTCGCTTCCACAACCACATCAATCAGGTCAGACTGAATAATGTGCATCCCGTCTTCGGTAACTGCGCGTTTACCGCTGCGGATAGCATCGTTCATCGCGTTGACATTTCGTGCTTGCAGGATTGCATCGGATGGGACATTGCTGACCGCATAAGCGTTTATGGCGTGTTCCAAATTGATGTCGGCAATCGCGCTTGCCACCATGCCTTGCATCTGTGAAAGCTGCGCGACCAATCCGGCACCGAATTTTCCTGCACCAATGATCCCGACCCGGATCGGATTGTTCTCTGCCGCGCGCTGCGCGAGTTGTATGCTGAACATCGGAGACTCCTGTGATTTAGGGTTCTATTCAAGCATCACTTCAGTTGATTTTCTCATATTCTATGCGTGTGATCTCAAAATCCAACATCTTCCCGCCGTCCGCTTCTCGTGAAACAGTGAGTCCGAGCGACCGCCATAACGCTTGTGAACGGACATTGTCTACCGGAACGTCCACCGGACAGAACCGATCTATTTCCAATTTTCCAAACGCATGCGCCATCAAGCATCGCACGACCTCTTTTCCGTAGCCTTTGCCCCACAAGGTCTTGTCCCAAATCGCAATGGGTAGACGCATTATTTTTTCTCCAGCAATTTTCGCCCGTTCCAAGTTCATCCATTGCAGACATACCTCGCCAATGGCTCGTCCATTTGCCTTTTCTACAATTGCAAACAGAAATCCGCTATCCCTCATGAATTTACCGGCTTTTTTAAGATACTCCTTTGTCACGGGTTCGTCAGGAGGAGATTCCTCAATCGCGTTTAGAAATTCGGGATCTCTGTAGAAAGGGACAGCAGTATCAAAATCGGCATCCTTAAAGGGTCGAAGTTTCAGGCGTTCAGTCTCCAAGTGAACATTGTGGCATGCAAAGTTATCTGGTTGTATCATCTTTACCAATTTCCTTTTCAATTTTGAAAGTGTGCTATGTTTTGATACCCACAATGATAGTCGATTTAAATGCGAAATATCAAAACTGATATGCCGCCATGTAAATTAAAAAAACGGTGAAATCCACTTTCATAATACGACATAAATCGGGTATTCGGTTTCATTAGATGTTCTTTTATCAGGAATATAATTAGATGTTCTTTTATCAGGAATATATATATGAGGGTGGTTCATAAATAAAGTTGCGTAGTGGCAGGATAAAATTCAAAAAAAATTATATTTTGCTTTTAACCGCAATTTTCGGAAGCGTACGCTGTATTTTCTTTATCTCATTTCTGATTAAAACAGCCCGGTAGGTACGTTGTGTAAACGTACTTACCGGGGAAAAAATAAGCAATGGCACCGCCACTGCGTTAGCCTCCTCAGCCTCAGCCTCAGCCGCCCGATGTCTGCACCGGTTCGGTAGTATCTGGTTCTGGGGGTGGCACAGTGCTATCCGGGTCTCCGTAGCAGAGCGCAAAACCTCCCTTACCGAACCAGGAACCCAGCGTTAGACGGTAATTATCAATGTCGTTGTGGGACAAGAAACCTACCCGTTTGGTGTGATCGTGTCGCGCAACGAAATAGTGGCGATCTCCCTCCCATCGTAGTTCGCCGTTCATTGAAATTCGATAGGCGGTATTCGGTATCGGGTCCACATCTTCGGGATTGACATACTCAAGCGGTATCTCAAGAGCCTTGATGAAATCCTCCAGCGAACCGCCTTCTCGGTAATAGGCGAGGATATCGTTCCAATCAGCAAGTCGAACGCCTATGCCCAATTTTTCCTTACATGCTGCTTTGAGGTCGCCTGTCTCGTCCAAATCGTGGGCAATGACGTGGAAGTTTTGGTAACTCGCTGCAATTTGTTGTTTTCGCATGGGGCGAACTCCTTTTTCTTGATTGCTGTTTATGAAATCTTTACCGAAAACGAAACAGTCTATTTGATACTTGTCATTATAACCGATCCGCGTAAGAAATATCAACAGAGAATTTGTGTTTAACGGAATGCACTCCCTTGTGAACACTATAGGCTAAACAGGTAAGTGAATTTACTCAAGACTGTCCATTCATAATCTCGCAAGCCGTCCGATGCGTTCCACCCTTGATCAAACACAAGGTAAAAATCGCTCCCCGGACGATAGATATAATTGAGCAAGAAATTCGCGCTTGCCCGTTCTGCACTGTCGTTCCACTGTGCGTACAATTTAGTAAAGAAACGGGTGTTCAACGCATAACTAATCCGTGTACCGACAACATTTGTTGTGAATAGATCGATTTCAGGTAGGTTAATCCAATTGCGTTGATAGCGCGTTTCAATGGCGAGTTGGTAGGTCATCCGCCACTGACTCTGAATGCTGAGGCTCACACGGTCGCCATGAAAATAATCCCCGTAATCCATCTGTCCGAATAGAGCAAAGGGGCGACTGGTCTCGGTGAAAGTTGTCAGTGAGACCTGATTCATTTCGTAATCTCCAGCGGGAATCTCAACATCGCCGATACTAAAAGATTCTTCAACGCGATCGAAAAACCGCCGGAAATCGAGGTTGAGTCCATCGTCGGATTCCGAAATCATATCTCCACCAACGCCTACATCCCAACCGATGAGATTATTATCGTGATCCAACAGATAACCGCCAGAGAAGTTTGCCCCAACATCTCGTATTCCGTACTGGCTGATTTGGAGTTCATAATCGGCATTCAACATTAACGAGCGGATATCCCTCCGATGCATGAACCCCATTTTACTCGTAAATTGGGGCCCGATGTCGAGGTAAGAGGCATTAACACGGAAGTGATCATTGCGCCAGTCATTTGAAAGATACCATGCGAAATCGCGTTCATCTGGGTCTGGAGACCAACTTCCAACCGTCATTGCGCGCATCCGCCACTGATCGTGAGGTCTGAAAAACAGGTCTACCCCTCCATTGCGATGATAATCGCCGAGGTCGCTTTGTCGGTTGGTAAGGATAAAGCCGACGGTTGAATCGCTGAGAATATCGCGTTGCATCCTTAGCACAGAGAAGTTCGTCACCGGTGATTCCGCTGAGGCGGCGGTCGTCATATTGAGCGCACCTACACTGTAATTTCCAACTTTTCCGGTCAGTTTGCCGCCACCAAGAAGCCGAACCTGTTTTTCATCTTCAATCCCGATGCGTCGGCTGTAAAAAACCGACAGGGGCGGAGGACCAAAATCGCCGATGCCTGCTCCAAACGCAAACAGACCACTCCCTTCAAGGAAAAATTCACGTCGTTCTGGAAAAAAGAGACTGAAACGTGTAAGATTAACTTCTTCCCGGTCCGCCTCTACCTGTGCAAAATCGGTGTTCACTGTCAAATCTAATGTCAGGTTCGACGTTACGCCGTATTTCATATCCAGACCGAGGTCGCGCTCGGTAGTCCGCTGCCAATCTGCGTCTTCAAGATTCCT
The DNA here is from genome assembly GCA_022821965.1 of Candidatus Poribacteria bacterium. Lineage (GTDB taxonomy): Bacteria > Poribacteria > WGA-4E > WGA-4E > WGA-3G > WGA-3G. Next base: position 61,083 of record JAJECN010000035.1, on the reverse strand, counting down.
CGCCAAACCGCCGAGGAGATACGGTTTGACATCAAAATACGATGGCGACGCGATGCCCTCTAATCCGATCAGTTTGCCTTGATACGTCGGGTGGTAAGTGCCGGGCCAGCTTTCACTTCGGGGTACCTGTATCCATTGTGATGTCACATTCGTCCGTGCAATATTGCGCCCAAAATTCACACCCCATACCATTGAATCCTTTTTCTTGAATCGCAATTGGTTAAAGGGGATAGCGATTTCGACCGTCCATCCTTTATCGTGTTGTCGTCCAGCGGCTTCCCAGATACAGTCCCAACTCCCGTTGAGGTTTTCGCCACCATCAGTGACTGCGGTGTCTGACAGCGCGCCGAGGGCGTTCGTTCGGAAGAAGAAGCACTGCCGCTTATCACCGTAGGTGTCGAGCATGATATAAACATTATCATTTTGCCAAAGTCTCCCATCGCGCCGCATCTCATTTGCGACTATCTTTTCAGGTTGGGAGTCGTAGCACTCGAAACCGATATACAGTTTCTCTGCATCGTATAGTATGCGAACCTCTGTACGTTCGGTAATTGGTTGTCCTTCATCAGGAGATTGTTGGGTAAAGTCGTCAATAACTTGTGTCTCTGTCCAAGGTTCCTCGTTGAGGTGTCCATCGATTTCGATTGCCTGCCGAGTTAACAACGCCTTAATTTCTTTGCTCGCTTCGGCGTTTAAGTTCATCGCAGTGATCGCTGCGAGTATCAGAAGGACGGCTCTGTAACGCATCTTTTCTCCTCTTTTAAGGATTTTAAATGATTGGTCTGCACGCATGGTTCCACTACGTTATTGTCGTTTAAAAAAGAAAACACCCTCACCGAAATCTCGTTTTGTGACGTTCAGTGATGGGCGTTGTGTTGTAGAATTCGGAAACGTTTTATCCGTTACTTATAAGCCCACCCCTACGCGACACATGGAAATACCAGTCAGCACGGCACCAAGACCGATGAATATACAAAGACGATTTTCATGTATCAATGTGGTAAGCGAGAGATAAAACATCTGATAAACCTGTTTTGAATTCATATATGTTAAGTATTGTACCACACTCTGTCGGTGGATGTCAAATCTTTTTACGGTGCCTACAGAGTTCTCTAAAGGCGTTTAACCTTCGGGTTTCTGAAAAATTCATATTTCTTTCAAGAAAAGCGAGGCGATTCATAACTAAAAATGAAAATAAGCAGCCATGTTTCGATTTTACAACTTCGGGAAACTTGACGAGACAGCAGGTGTAGGTTATAATAGGTAACAGGGCATGTTCTGAAACCCCACTAACGCATTCACAAGTGCCATCCGCACAATGAGATATGTTTACAATAACATTCTCTTTTCTATCCTTTAAGGTGTCCGTTTATGAAAATGAGCAGAATATTTTTACTGGGTTTGCTCTTTTTGAGTTTCTTGTTCTCATGTGCGCGGGCTCCCCAACAGATTATTGAAGCTCCTGAAAAGGGAATCGACTTTACGGTGGTCCGTGTAGAAGGTAGATTTGGGGCTGCCAGTGGCTTCTTCGTGGCACCGGACAAAATTGCGACGAACATTCACGTTATTGCGCACCCCGGTTCCATTTTCATAAAATCTGCTGACAAGCAGAAGGTCTGGGGTGTTGAGGGTGTAATGGCGTTTGATGTTAGAAATGATCTTGCTGTCTTAAAGGTTATAGGTGAAGGCGTACCGTTTCTACTTGGCAACAGCGATGCTGTTGGCGTAGGAGACGCAGTGATTGCCACGGGTTATCCGGATGGAAAGTACAGAGGCACGCAAGGAATCGTCCATCGTGTGCGCACTAACGACAAGTGGCTTCAGATGAAAATAAATCTTGCTGGTGGCAGCAGCGGTAGTCCAGTTCGGAACAGTAAAGGACGAGTCATCGGGGTCGTTTCTGCCGTAGAAGATCCTTACAGCTACGCCATTCCTTCAAACGCGCTAAGAACTTTGATTGATCGATCAAGACTTGCGGAGCCTTTGACGCGGTGGCGTAAGCGAAAGCATATCCGTGCCTATATCTATTCCGTTCAAGGACAACGTAAATACAATGCGAATCACTATAACGAAGCGGTCGCTGATTTTGATAAAGCCATCAAACTTAACCCTGAGAAAGTAGATGCTTACTATAATCGAGGACTCGCAAAATTCACACTTGGAGATATCGAATTCGCCCAAGGAAATCTGGAGAAAGCTCGGAAGTTATATGAAACCGGGATTGAAGACAGCACGCAAGCCATCAAACTTAACCCTGAAGATGCCTACGCCTACCACAATCGCGCGGGCGGCAAGTTCCGCCTCGGTCAGTTTGAAATGAATCGCGGCGCTGTAGCCAAAGGACAGCTGCACTATCAAGGCGCGATTCACGATTGGACGCAAGTTATTGAGCTGGATTCGGAACTTGCTGATCCGTATAACAATCGCGGGATCGCGAAGGCTACCCTTGGTGAATCTAAAGCAGGTCAGGGTGACATAGCGGGCGCGCAGGCATTATATGCGTCAGCGATTGAGGACTGTACACAGGCAATACGATTATACCCGGAGTATGCTGAGCCGTACATCAATCGCGGATATGCGCGGTTCCGTCTTGGCAAAACGAAAGCGGATCAGGGAGCTATGGCAGCGGCACGGATATTATATAGGTCGGCGGTTGAAGACTGCACACGGGCGATACGATTGGATCCAGAGAATGCTTATGCTTACGGTAATCGGGGTGTTGCCAAAGCTGCTCTCGGTAATGCTGAAGGTGCAATAGATGACTTTGATGCGGCTCTCCGGATTAATCCTAATTATGCCGAAGTCTACTACGATCGAGGGCGTGCGAAAGAGGCACTTGGGCAAGAGGAAGCCGCACAGGTGGATTTTCAAAAAGCTAAAGCACTAAAATCAGATACGGAACAGCAACGCTGAATAATAAAATTAGAGGTATCCATTATGGCTTTGTATCCAAACGCCCAATGGTACAAGGAAAATGGGCTTTTAGAGTAAAGGTGGGTAAAATGGAACGTCTTGCATACGGAAACACCGGACTCGAAATCTCCCGGTTTCTACCTTGAGGTGGGACCTCCCAATAAGGTAATCTTATTCGTTAAGACTCTGTGGGTCCATATTGAGGGGATTATCTGCCTCAAATACACGCTGTGCCGCAGCGGGTAGTTTTCCTTGGGCCGCGGCCTGTTCCACCCAATGGGTCGGAATGCCATTTGTCCATTTGGCTGGATCTGCTTCTGAGTCGGGCGTTCGATACGCCATAAGCAGTCCCCATCGGGTCGGCATCCCTGGCTTCCGATAGCCGACATAATGTGGCATGTGATGGACAAACGAAACCATGCTTCCGGGCGGTAGTGAGAGGTGTACGATTTCCAACGGCTTCCCTGTGAAAGCGTGAAGTTTGCCTTTCAGCCAGCCCGCTTTCATGGCAGCGTCATCATCGGGTCGTTCCGTGCTCCATTTGTACGGAATCCGATAGAGATGTGCCCCGGGGATAATCGCGAGTTCGCCGCCATCCTCGATAGTTGCACCTTCTGGATAGCACAAGGTCCGAATACACTGCCGTTGTAGAAAATCAGTGGTAAAGGCGTGTCCAGTCCCAATCGGGTCCTCAACTTCGTATTGTCCCTCCCGATACTGGTGTGCATGCCACCGGCGCCCTTTTGAACCCGGTGCCCGGTTGAGCATGAAGCAGTGATCGAGTATAAATCGGTCTCCGAAAAGTTTCCTGAAGAGTGCCATCATCTGCGGATGAGCAGATGTCACATCCATTATAAAGTCGTCGTATCCTGCAGGAAAGTATTCCGGCATGACACCTTGTGACTTGAACCCATGTGTGACCAACGCGTTGCCCGGTCCGAACAGCCCCTGAGTATGCATATATTGACGCAATTCAGCGGTTCTGAGGAAACTGGGCATTTGCTCTGAACCACCGCAGCACGCCGCCAAAAACGCCGGCGCAATTTGTTCTGGCAAAGGCTGCGGAAACCCCCGCGCCTCAAAGTCGATAGCACTCCACTCCGTATCCATGAGGATCGCATCGTTCATCTGTTGTAACTTCTGTAAGCTGGCTGTCCACTGCTTACGGGCAGCATCCGTTAGTATCCCTTCCCACACCCAATATCCATCGCGCTCAAACGCAGTCCGGTCAAACGCTTCAAGGACTTCCAGTTTCAACAGGTTGGCCACACGATTCTCCGGGGAGTCTCTGTGTGTTGATAACGTATCCATTCACTTCTCCTTTGGCGAGGAAATTCAAGCTGTTTAATTATAGAAGGAATTAGACCCAGACGTTGGAAAGTAATTACAGATAATACGGTTAAATACCTGATGCCGGTTATCAGAGGATCTCTGTAATCCATTCACCATCGTGTGCTGGATTATAGATTAACCCTTCTTTTATATCAACACAGAGGTCCAGGTGCTCCAATACCATATGCCCGACAAGGATAGGTGAACCCTCAGGCAGATCGGTAATCTGCATCGTCCCTGTTCGTTCCAATATTGTAAATTGGACTTCCGAATAAAGGACGCGGTCAACGAGGCCGGTAGCGGTACGTGCTCGCCTCGTTTCAATAGGGGTGAGACCAAGTTGCTCAATGACCGATGTCGGTAGGCAGAGTCCCGTTGCCCCTGTATCAACGAGAGCATCTGGGACAGTCAGTCGCCGCACCTCTTCGGAATTCATAACACCTAACTTTACGGCAACTAGGTCGTATAGATTTTCGAGTTCAATTTGCGTAGTGTGTCTCATTTTTCTCAACTCCTGTTATGATTCTAATGTAGGGGCGAGGTGACCTCGTCCCTACTCGATACGGAAGGCGTAAAGTCTGGCACGGTTCAGGACAAAACGGAGTCGCAGGGGTTGTGTGGTATCCGCTAATGTCGCCGACTTCCATCGCACTGGGTGTCGGACATTATCTCCTGTCAACGGGACACAATCATCAATCGAAAATCCTTGTTGAACCTGTCCATCAGCGGTTAACACTTCAACACCGACCTGGCCGCCACTCGCATCCGCGTTAATTTCAAGCCCTCCGTTCGGAAGCTGCAATGGGACGGTTTCAACGACCCCTTCCTCCACCTCGGCATCAAGCGAGACGAAACCGTCTAATCGCCACTTCGCAAGCCCGATCGCTTTGTGTCTATCTTTCATCTGGGCACCGTGGGTATGTTCTGTCCCTGTATAGTACCAGTGAATTTCATCGTCGGTGATGATCGGTTCTATAGCGGTTCCCATAATCATACCGGTGTCGAATGTGCCGCTCTCACCACGTGGGATAATCGGGGTTCGGTTGGCATCGGGATAGTCCCAATTAAATCCGTCTCGGCTGCTAACAAGTTGTGCATCAATCGGTCCATCGATAGGAATCTCATGTTCTGCTGCACCTGGTCCCGTCACATATAACACACCGGGGATACCGATGTAGATGTTATGATAGAGGAAGCCAGACATATTGTGGATTTCGGCACGGTCAGCACCGTATCTCTGTATACCAACTGCGTCGTCTTCATCCGTGGCACCGAACATCGGTTCGAGCGGTTTCCAGGGTCCTTCAAGACGCTGGCTTTCGGTGTATGCGATCATACGTCTTGCGTCTTTATCGTCACCACGTATGAGGGCATAGGCTCGGAATAGATCTGTTTTTTTATCGTAGATGACATTGAACGCGCCTTCGTTGTCCCGATCCGCAATCGGTTTGAGGAAATCTGAGTCGTCCCATCGGATGCCATCGGGTGACATGAGCAGGAAGATGTTGCGATACCGTCTACAAAAACCGATCATCTTATACCGTCTCTGCGGATCCGATTCGTCGTCATCGCGGAAGACACAGGCACCGTGGAGGTCCCACACGATATTGTTGTTTGGGTTTCCGTTGAATTCAAAGAGACCAAGGTTCGGTTTCGTCCACGTCAATCCATCATCGCTTTCTGCGTAGCAGGTAAGGTCGCCGCGGTCGTTTTCGACGAACTTTCGTCCGTAAGCATCGTGTGTCTTTCCCCTATATGTTGACGGATTTCGATCAGTACGTGGGACGTAAAGTCCCGGAATCTCGTTCGCTTCAAATCGCCAGTGCGGTCCCATACGACACATATACCACATGCGGTATTTCCCGTACGCCGCATCGTACATCGTGGTGCCGTAGAGGTGTACGCGCCTGGACTGGTCGGGTCCGCCGTGTTCCCACGGGTTATCGGGATCTGGTTCAAGAACGGGGACATCGTGCTTCACGCCCTGATGTAGTGTGCGTGTCACGCCTTGCTTTGAAGCAATCAGCATGTCATCAACGAACAGTTCTGTGCCGGGGTCAAGTGTGTGAACGGTGTTTGAATTCACGGTGTTTTCCTCGATTCAAATGTAGGTGCTTATTTTTTCAATTTTGATTCAGCAGTGTACGAACAGTTTGACGCACCTCATCGCAGATATGCATCGCGTGTTTTGTATTATCGGCAGTTGCTGAATCTCCAGGATAGCGAGATTCGACTGCGTATTCGGTGATTATCTTAAAATCAGGCTGCCATTTGCTCCACACAGGCAAGGTCGGCACAATCAACGCCAGTAATTCTTCAAGGTTATGCGTCCTTGGAACAGGGACATTTGCCTCTTGTAACCATGCCTTGAGATACTTTTCAATACACTGTTGTGCATGAAAGCAGATAATATCATACAGTTGCGGATTTGTTGTGGGTAGAAGTTTCTGTGTTGTAATATAATCGCCTTCAGCCTTCTCTATCCATTCCAGCGTCAATGGATTCATGCAGCCTTTCTCCTCTTTGGCAGCGTTCACTTGAGAAAGATTTCCAACACCGATTTCGGCTTGCATCTCTTTTGTATTGGCATGTATATTGGGACCGTGGAGCAACTCTCCTCTTTCGGTGATCTCACGAAGAAACCAATCGTTATGTGAGACCCGATAAGCAAGTTCTTCGGGAGAACGCACCAACACGTCCATGCGGAAGCGGTCCGGGATGCGTTGCTGGATCTCTGCAGCCTTATTGCGAAACTCCGACTTGGGAATATCCATCACTATAAGGAGATCCACATCCGAGTCTTCAGTCGGTGTGCCATACGCATAAGAGCCAAAGAGAATAACTTGTAGCGGTGCGAACTCACGCACGATGTCATCACATGTTGCTTGAATCTCTCTCCGGGTAACCATGCGAATTCTCCTTTTAGTCCAAGTATAACATATTTCAAGGTGATTATCAAATCCAGTGATCGCGGGGTATGTAATACCATTTCTAAAAATTTATATTACATTAACGGCACCTGAATGCACAAGCTAACAGCCTATGCTACAAGGACCCCTGCGTATCAGTAATAGAAGTTGGTACTGAAAATGAGTTTCCAAATCGGAAAAGTAAATAATCCTGACGTAACTTCAATCGCTTGCCCATAACTTCCGCATCTCTTCGGAAGAGACAAGCAGTTCGTCCAACGTGCCGACTGCCTCAACGCGACCCTCTTTTAGAACAACGATCTGATCCGCCCGACGCAGTGCAGGTCGCCGATGAGAAACGACAAGGCACGTCGCCCGCGTCGTTTCAAAAAGACGTTCCCATAAGGTCTGTTCCGTCTCTACGTCCAGTCCAGATGAGAGATCGTCAAAGACGAGAAGCTCCGAGTCTCGGATAAACATCCGTGCTGCCGCTGTGCGCTGCATCTGTCCACCGGATAGTTTCACACCGCGCGGTCCAACAACGGTTTCGAGACCGTCTTCAAGCGTCGGCAGATCCTGCTCCATGACACCGAGCCGAATCGCTTGATTGAGGGTATCCCAATCCCACGGCAAACCCATGAGAATGTTAGCACTCAGTTTTTCGCTGAAGAGTTTCGGCGTTTGCGGTGTGTACGCACAACGCGGTGGGACGAAAAATGACTTCGGATCCTCAACGATTTCGCCGTTCCAGCGGATCTCGCCAGCCTGTTTCGGTAGGACACCCAAGAGTGCTTGCACCAGTGTCGTTTTACCTGAACCGATCTGTCCGGTAACAACGGTGAACGAACCTGCTGGGATTTTCAAGTCAACCTCGGCAATTCCAGATGCGTCGCCGTCGTAGAGGTATGTAAGCCCGTCAACGGTAAGTTCATTCAGCCGATCCGTTGCCGTCTTCTGAGGGATAGAAAGTGGCGGTTGGTTTTCTCGCAGATATACCGGAGTGTGTGCTACTAAGTCTTCTCGAGGCATTTCGTCAACGGTCTGTTCCATACGGGAGAACGAGACCTCTGCGCGTTGGTGTTGTGCCATTGTACTGCCGATGAGTGATCCACTTCTCGCGACTTCGCCGATGTAGGCATAGAACAACACGAAGTCTCCAACTGAAAACGTCCCTGCAGCCACCTGTTCCACAATCAGAATCAAAACCAGGCCAGCGGCAAAGTCGTTCATATTGAAACTGATGGATCGTAGGAGCTGATTGAACAGGTTATCCACCAGTGTCGCCTTGCGGCGCGCATCGTTTAGCTCCCGAAAGTGTGTGATTACATTTGACTCTGTCCGTGCGACCTTCACTGCCAAGATGGATTGGAACATTTCGTTGATGAAGTTAGTTGACTGTTCCGTAGCAACGCGCTGCGCTGCGCGATACCGCTGAATATACCGCCTTGACATGTTGACGATTGTAATAATGAGAATAGCCGGGATAACCGTGATAGCCGTTATTGCTACATCTATCCGAGCCATCCAGATAATTGCCAACGTCGCGAAGATGAGATTGCCCCACAAATGGATGTACTGTTCCAGATAGCTTATAATCGCTTCAACATCATCTCGCAGCCGGTTTGTCACTTCGCCAGAGGCTGTTGAGACACTATGTGGCGCGGACATGTTCATGATAGATATCATCAGATTTTTTCGGAGCAGTGTTGAAATAGCGTAACGCCAGCGCGCCCATACGAACGCAGAGGATATGAGGACACCGCGGTCACCAAATTCGGCAACAACGAAGAGCGCAACAAATGTCCAAGGGTTGGCTCCAGCTGCCGATTCGCCGGAGAGCGCGTCAAAAAATGCCTTCATAATGATGCCGACAACGAAAGGCATTAGATCGTCTAATCCACGGAACAGAATGGTCCCGAGAAAGAGGAGCGGACGGTAGCGCATGAGGCGAATTGAGGCTTGCCCTGTTGTCATTGGATCATCTCCTCGAGTCCAGTTTTTAGCAGCTGCGAGAAGGTGGAGTCAGGATTTTGGACGAGCCGCTTTCGTTCGTCGTATTCTTCAATCTCTCCATCGGCAAGAATCATAATTTCGTCCACCTGTTGGACCGTTCCAAGCCGATGCGCAATAATGATGCTGGTCCGCCCCTTTAACAATCGCCGGACTGCGTTGTCAATGCGTTGTTCCGTTGCTGGGTCAAGTCGTGAGGAGGGTTCATCAAGAATGACAATCTTCGGATCTTTAAGGAAGACCCTTGCAAATGCCAGCAGCTGCGCTTCGCCTGCGGAAAGCCCGGTACCTTCAAGAAGTGTGTCAAGTCCATTTGGTAGGGATTGGTACCACTCTGATAGCCCTAATTCTTCAATCACTGACAAAATCCGGTCATCGGAAATTCCGGTATCAAAGAGCGTTAGGTTCTGGCGCACCGTTGCATTGAAGAGTTGCACGTCCTGTGTGACCAGACCGATCTGGTTGCGCAAGTCTTCCAACTGAATATCCTCAATTGATTTGTTTCCAATCCGAATTTGACCGTTGTTAATCTCATACAGTCGGAATAGAAGGCGGGTGATTGTCGTCTTACCGCTACCTGTGCGTCCCAATAAGCCGAGTGACTTGCCGGGTTGTAATTGGAAGGAAACATCTTTCAGAACAGATTCATCTTCGGTGTACCCGAATGTGACCGCGTCAAATTCAATACCAAGTGCTTCTGAGGTCGAAAGTGCTTCCGTTCCATCTACAATGTTTGAGGTGACCCGATAAAATTCTTCAATCCGTTTCAAGCCAGCGGTTGCCCGTTGGAGATCGTTAATCTGACGGTTCATCATGACCAACGGACCTCGCAGCATGACTACGTATTGGATAACAAGAAGGACGGTCCCGATTGTGAATACCCCTTCCCTGAACAGATAGATACTTATCGCCATCGTCAGTACCTGCCCGAAGGCGAGTAGAACGCCGCTAATCATCCGTAAAACCTCGCCCATCACGTGTGCTTTTACGGCTTGACCGTACACATCACGGTTGACATCGTAAAACCGATCCATTGTATAGTTGATGCCACCGTTTGTGCGCAGGTCCTCAACGCCTGTTAGACGTTCTTCGAGAAATCCGAAGAGTCTGGCGTAACCTTCTCGTTCAGCTGTGTAGGTGGGAACGGCAACGTTTCGGGTGAGATTGTAAATCAGGATAGCAACTATCACAAAGCCGGTCAGTGCAATACCGATCCGCCAATCTTCACGAATGACCAAAGCCAGCGCGCCACCGAGCAGCAAAAAGCTTCCTATTACCTGAAGTATGAATTCAGAAAAGAAATTTGAGAGAGCCGTCGTATCTCCGTCAACGCGTTCTACCATTTCACCAGGGGTGTGTTCATGATGGAACGGCATGTCAAGTTGCAGACAGTGGTGTGCGAGATCACCCCGCATCTGATTTGTCGCTCGCCAGCCGACATCTTGCCCAAGGTAAGAGCTGACTAACGTTACAACTTGCCTGAAGAAGCTTACAGCAATGTACAGAAGACCGGCAGCGATCAGTAAGTTCCGTGTCTCTCCACCTGCTTCTGCTGTGTCAAAAAAGTAGCGCAGAATCTGTGGTTTAACAAGGTTTAAACCGACCCCAGCCAATATAAACACAGCGAGTAGGGTCATACGCACCCACTGCGGTTTCAGGTACTGTGAAAGAAGTGCGGCATATTGCCTGAAAGGGATTTTTTCCAAATTGGAGGTTATCCTTTAGGGGGTCAGTTGTCAGTCTGTGGCGTTCGGTTAAGAGGTTTTCTGGTAATAATTCACTTCACATGGGCTTGTCCCAAAGTGGCGATGATTGTTACAAAATCTCCTCTTCACTGACAACTGATAACTGATAACCGATAACTAATCTTGTTTGAGTGCTGCCCAAGTGATTGCGAGTTTCCCTTTACTCTCGACAGGCAGCCCGACAGTTGCCAATCTTTTAAGGTCATCGGCGTTCAACGTCCGGTCATAGATCATTACTTCGTCAATCAGCCCTTTGAAGTATCTGGCACCGCAGCATTCATCCCACCCGAACTTTAAATTCCGAACCGTCTGCTCGATATGGGGAATGTCGTTTACCTCAGAATCAAGTTTGTCCCTGTCTCTGTGATAAATGTAACTCGTTGCTTTAGCAGGTTCAATTGCTATCGCGACCAACGCCCATTTATTTTCCGGGATTTCTGGTGCGCCTTGCCAGTTCCACGTCAGTGCGGAATTGTTGTTCCATACGTAGGTTAGGGTATTATTCGCAGCAACATCCATCCACCACGATGCTGGATCACTTCGACCGACGACAATTCCTGACCAATCTATCGTTTTCCAACCGTTGATCCGGGCGATTACCGTGATTGCGGTTGTTGTCAATTCAAACGTATTATCAACGACGACGTGTCCACCACCGCCATCAAAATCAACGGCACCGTTCACCCAACCGTCGTCAGACCATTTCGCGCCCTTTTCCAATTTGGCATCGTTTCCATTACCTGATTCGTCATTTCCATTGCCATCAAGGGGCCAGTAACCGACGAGTCCTTCCGTAAGATCCGCTGCGAACGCGCTTGTAGACCAGAGACTCACGACAACGGCTAAAACTATAATAACTTTCACGCTGTGTTTCACTTCTTACCTCCGTATGTTATTACATCCACCCTTCAGTGGTGGGAATTAGAAACGCTGTTTTTGTTAGGGAAAAACAACGAAAGATGCTATACTTTAAATAAGCACAGTCCGAAAAAATAACAGCGTCTTCATAAGCCTTTATCATACAGTCAAAAATGGTTTCTTGCAAGAAAAATCGTACAACTTACGTTGGTATGAGGCATCATTGACGAAATACTTGAGGACATTTGAATGATTGACTCCAAAAGTCATCCGATTATCGTGCTCGGTGTTGAACGTAGCGGAACATCTGTTGTTGCTGAGATGTTACACAGATGGGGTGCTTATGCGGGTCCTTTTGAGAAGTTACACAAGGCTGATGTCCATGCTCCCAGAGGATATTGGGAATTCCTGCCCTTGTGGGATCTGCTTGCTGAGTTAGGGGATTTTGATACTGGAGCAACTTGGTGGGATAGCGACTTCCAACAGCGAATAAGGAAAAAGGCTGCTGATTCTGCGTGTAGACAGAAAGCCACTGAACTGATGGCTGAAATGTCCAAAGGAGGTCCCTGGTTTTGGAAAGATCCTGCCCTCAGTCATTTTTTGCCGTTTTGGAAACAGATATGGGACGATGCGGTTTATATAATCACGGTTCGTAACCCTCTCGACACGGCAGTCTCATGGCAGCAGTTTATTATGCCAGCGAATGTACCAGTCCGTATTTCCTTTATCGCAATGAATTTGCTCCGTTGGCAGCACATGATGACGCTCATTCTGCAGCACACAGAAGATGCACAGCATCGACTTTTTCTTGGTTACGAAAATATTATGCATTATCCACGTGTCCAAGCTGAGAGGTTGGCTTGCTTTCTGAATTCAAAGTACGGAAAGCGGGTTTCACCAATTCAGGCGATGGTTGATGCAGTTGAACCTCAGTTGTGGCGAAACAATTGTGACCTCCCTTTTGAACAGGTAGTTAAAGCGACATCGGAACAGAAAGCTCTCTACGCCTTTACAAGGCGGAAGATTGATAACCCGCTTGAGCCGTTTGACGTTACAAAATATCCACTACCGCCCGGCACCCTTGAGTTTCTAAACATTCAAGAAGCATTGCTAAAAGCCTGTCGCAGACTGGAAACATTAACAGATACCTAACAGCGCGTCCGTAGTTACTCCCCATTTACAAGAGGTTCTGAGGCTGTTTTGAAGGATTTCTATCCAGATGGTGATGCGGTCATGTATAGCAAGATTTTGAAGATTTGAAAGAGGTTTTCTTACATTTTCGATAGGATATTGGATGAAGGAGTTGTGAATGTCGCGTGCACAGTGCATCGTTCATAGGGAGAAAAAGATCCTGATGGTCAAGCATCACCATGAAGGAGAGGAGTGGTGGTGCCTTCCCGGTGGGCGTATTGAAGCGGATGAAACGCCGGAACAAGCCGCACTGAGAGAACTTTGGGAGGAATGCCGTGTGCAGGGCAGAGTGATCCGCCCAACATCTGTTGTTACCTTTGCACCTGATGATCTATACTACACCTATTTGATAGAGATAGGTACACAGGCAGTGTCCTTGGGAAGCGACCCTGAATTAGAAGAGAATCAAATCCTTGTTGACATTGCGTGGATGGGTCTGAATGAACTCACTGAGCGAGATAGAGCGTTTCTGTGGACTGCTGGCTTGTTGACAATTCCTGAATTTTCTGAGGAAATCTGACACTTACCTATTTGAGGGAGGAAGCCTTATGGAGCAAGCGATTCATGTAGTGGAACGTCTAAAAGGTCCCGTCGTGCCGGTAAATACCTGCTTTGGTAATGACGACTCACTGGATGTCGGTGCAATGCGGAAGTATGTCAACTGGTTGTGCGAGCAGAACGTTCCAGTGATTCTCCTCACGTATGGCAGTAGCGAGTTTTGCAGCCTAACGGATGAGGAAATTTGGCGATTGACCTCAGAACTGGCAGAAGAAATATCAGGTCGTTCATTGTTTATCGCTTCAACGGGATGGTGGCATCCAGGGCAGTGCCGACAATTTTTGAAACACTGTGATGGTGCGGGAGTGGACGCTGTCAAGGTCCAAATTCATCCCGGATTAGGCGTGAAACGCGAGGTCATTGTTGGCTACTTTAATAGTGTTCGGGATGCCGCACCGATACCTTTGTTGGTTTGGGGAGCATGGCAAGACCCTTATCCTGTGGACATCGTTACAGAGTTGGCAAAACGTCCAGAAATCGCAGGCATCAAAAACGACGGTCATCCCTTCTACGCCTACTATGACATCATTCGCGCGACTGCCAACGAAAATTTTGCAGTCATCAGTGGTGGACAGATGCGTAATTTCATGTTCGGCTACCCGATCGGCTCAACGGCGTATCTTTGTACCATCGCTCCTTTTCGACCCGACATTGCGCTGAAATTTTACAACGCTCTAACCACAGGACGCAACGATGAAGCACGTGAGATTGTGTTTCGCTATGAGGAGCCTTGGCTCGAGGTGGCAACAAGATTAGAGTGGTTACCGAGTATCAAATCAGCACTCCATCTTCACGGTCTTTATCCCAACCCTCGCCTCCGAACGCCTGCTGTTTCGCACGGGGACAAGCAACATCAGGAAGTTCAAACAGTGTTGGAGCGCATCTTTGGAAACATCAAAAGAGCCGAACTCTAATTGATAGACACAAAAGGTTAACTGTATTCAAGCGCGCTCTTAACAATCGTTCTCAACTTACCTGATATAGAGATATTCCAATGGATCAAACAACTGAGATTACAGCAGAGAACGTGTGTGATTTTCTTAAAAAATTCGCTGCAGATATATCCATTGAAAATCTAAAACCTATCTCCAACCGCCACCGCGGTGGTGATAATTTTACCTTCTACTACCGCGACAATGCTATCCTCAAAGTTGCGCGCAACGCCTACCGACCCCTGCTTCTAAAAGAATTTAAAATCACAGAATACCTACACACATTATCGATGCCTTTCACTGTAGCAAAGCCGATCATGGTACACGAAAGCGGATTCTATGCGATGTTTTCAAAAATCAATGGTGCTTCACTACCCATAGAAGCACTTGAAGGATTTACCGCTGGAGAATTAGAATCCTTTGGCAAATCTCTCGGTACTTCTCTCACCTTTCTACACAGGCACAAATTTCCAGATGAGGTCTTAGACTATATCCCACACGCTGCTGATCCTTTCGCAATGGCAATCCGTGACACAAGGCAAAAACTTGCATTTATCGCAGAAGATACCGTAGAAATCGATATACATCAATGGAGTGAAAAGTTGGAAAATCTGCAGGAATCCTTAGACCAGAGATGGGCTGTCGTTCACACTGATCTCCAGATAAACCATCTGTTTTTTGTACAAAAGAATCTTGAACAACTCACCATTATTGATTTCGCTGATGCCTTGCTCCACGATCCAGCTATAGATTTATCTGAGTTTGCTATAGAGATGTATTCAGATTTGCCGCCTGATGGTATTGTTGCCAAAAAGGTAATTGATGCGGTTCTGAAGTACTATCAGACAGACGATACTACGATTATAGAGAAGATCAAGTTTGGACTTCTCGTTTTTGAAATTGGACGCGCCTACCAACGAATAAAGAACTCGAAGATCAATCCTAATTGACCTGATTAGCCTAAACAACATAGGTCTGACTGTCCCAATCTATAAAATCTATGGGAAAATATTGCATCTTTTCCCCGCTCGTGATATACTCTGTAAACCCAGTTTTGGGTGGTAACGCCACGAAAACCCTACACTCTCTTCTACCACTCTCCCACCGTATATAGCAGGGGGATAAAAGGACTGGAGCTTGAAAACCAAATGGATATATTGGAAGAACTAAAAGCGCGTGACGAGCGCATCGAAAAATTGGAAAGAGCACTTTTGTTGGTGCTGAGTTTAAACATTGGGAATCATCTTGACAAGTCTACTAAGAATTGTTTTAGCCATGTTCAAACTTTCGCAGTAGAGCAGATGGAAACCCTTGTTGCGGAAGGTGGGAGTACGAAGAAAGTCATCGAAGATTTGCTCGCCGCCAGTGAGAAACGTTTTCGTGATGAACTCGCTATATTGGGGCGGGGCCCCTCCATCGGCAGGAACAGCGAAGTGTCTTAGTGATTATTGCGCATTCAAAGGTCTACCTATTTTGATAATTCATCATATTGGTTACAGAAGAGGAATTGTATGAAGATTAAAGATATCCGCGTCGTAGAAATTGAGCTAAACCCAAAACCGACGACAACGCCGCGCACACCGAGTCGATCCAGAACATATCAGTTGAACCGACCCATTACGCGTTATCCGTCATTCAACAGAAAAGAGGGACATGTCTCCTATTCAGAATGGAAACGTCCGGCATGCATTATAACGGCAGAAGATGGGACCTGGGGTTTCGGTATCTCGCTTTACGGTGGTCCCGTAACCCGAATCATCTCAGACCACTTTGCCCCCTTTCTCGTTGGCGAAAATTGCATGGCAACTGAGAAATTGTGGGACATGATGGTGCGATTGTCAGCCGCCTTTGGCGCGACCGGCTTGACGAGTTACGCCATCAGTGCGGTTGATTGCGCCCTCTGGGACCTCAAGGGAAAAATTCTGAAGAGACCTGTCTATGAACTCCTCGGTGGACCGCAAAAAGAAAAGATTTTCTGCTACGCCTCCGGTTTCGATCAGGAATGGTATATGGAGCTTGGATTCAAAGCCACAAAACTCTTCACACCGTGGGGTCCAGAGCAAGGGAAGGAAGGCTTAGGTAAACTCGAAGAATTGGTAGCAACGACACGGGAAGCGATTGGTGATAAGGTTGACTTGATGTTGGATGCCTGGACCGGTTTTGACATAGAGCATACGGTGCGCGTCTGTGAAACGATGAAGCCTTACGGGTTGAAGTGGATGGAGGACTACATCCGTGCCGATGATTTTGTTGGCTACGAGACGGTGCGTCAACGCCTCCCTTGGCAAACGCTTGCGACAGGGGAACACTGGTATCTGCCAACCGTCTTTGCGGAGGCGGCAGGACGACGATTGGTTGACATCTTCCAGCCAGATGTCTTGTGGTGTGGCGGTATTACATCGGCGGCGAAAATCTGTCACATCGCTGAGGCAAGTGGGATTAACGTGATTACGCACGGCGGCATGAACTATCCCTACGGTCAGCATCTTGCATTTGCCATGCCAGCCATCACGTGGGGTGAACGTTCTGAAGGCGTTTCTTCCCCCGGTGTACCCCTTGAAGAGATGGTCAAGTTGCCCGGTACTTCTGTCATCAAAGATGGCTATGTCGCGCCATCGGATGCCCCCGGTTTCGGTCTCGAAATTGATGAGGCATGGATAGAAAGTGTGACGGTATGAATGACGAAATCACGATTGCTAATCGAACACATTGGGAAGCCGAAGTCGTGAAAAAGAACGGCTTTACCGTGCCGTGGCTTGACCTTGATAAAGACGATATTCTGAGATATGCTGAGGATCAGCTCGATCCAGTCCCGTATCACCTCTATCAAATCTACCCTGCTTACCTACTCAGAGACGTTGCCGACAAGGACGTGCTGTGTCTCGCTGCAGGCGGCGGACAGCAGTCTGCGGTGTTCGGTTTGCTTGATGCCCGTGTAACCGTTATTGACTTTACGCAGGGTCAGCTTGACGGAGATATTACTGCTGCGAAGCATTATGGCTATCCAGTCGAGACAATTTGCGCCAACATCCGGGATTTGTCCGCAATTGAAGAGGCTTCGTATGACCTCGTCTATCAAGGACCTTCGATGAGTTGGGTGCCATCCGTTCATGAAATCTATAGAGGCGTGTCGAGAATCATCCGCCCCGGTGGTCACTATCGTGTAGATTTCGGCAATCCTGCCAATCATTTTTGGGAATGGGATGGTGAATACTATCGCGTCACCGAACCTTATTCTGAACGTGTTTTCAGGTATTCAGACGGTGCATTTGATTTTCGACACTATTTGAGTGATATATTCAATGGACTTGTGGACAACGATTTTCGGATTGAGCGGGTTGAGGAACGTGCTTGGACGCAGCCAGATATTGAGGCTACACCGGGAAGTTGGGCACATGAAATGGCTTACAATGTAAGTTTTGCCGTTGTTGCGAAGAAAGAAATGTAGGGAAAGAAGGTGGGGGTTTTACTGTGGAGGCGTTGAGTATTCGCAAGGCACGTGCCAGCGACAGCGAATTCATTTTTACGGTAAAGAAGGCGGCATATAGGGAGTATGTAGAACAGGTCTGGGGTTGGGATGATAATTATCAATGGGAACGACATAATAAAGAGTTCGCTTCGCACGATTTTCACATTATCCAATTTTGTGAAACTGATGTCGGTTTCTTCATAACATCTTCTACTTCCGACACGCTCAAAGTCAATCAGATCTTTATTCTTCCTGAATATCAGGGGAGAGGCATCGGTTCCGCGTGCATGACCCGTATTATTGATAATGCCAACCTTGAGCAGAGATCTGTGGAGCTTCAAGTCCTAAAGGTCAATACCCGTGGTATTGACCTCTATGAACGGTTGGGATTCACAATCGTCGGTGAAGATTCGATATACTTCCAGATGGAAAAGTTACCTAAATTGAGTGAGTAGATGAGTGATTTCAAGAATCGTTCCATTCCGAGAGAAGTTGCGGTGGAAAATTTGTCACCAGAGGAGATTGAGCGCATCACGCAAACCGTGTTTGTCGCGCCTGAGTCCCAACCAGTTGATCTCCTTTTTATCTTTGGGACTTCCACTATTGATAATGAAATTTTAGAATCTGTGGCGCGTGATTATCAAAAAGGTCGCTTTCCAAAAGTCATGGTCACCGGTTTGAGTGGACGACTCTATTCCGAAACAGGCAAACCTGTAGCACATATAATGCGTGATGAACTCATAGCCCGCGGTGTTCCATCAGAGGTAATCCTCGTTCAGGACAGATCAACGAACACGCTTGAGGATGTTACCTTCAGCCTTGATGTCTTAGAAAAGTATAGCATTTCACCCGATAGTATCGCATTTCTATGCAAGGCGCACCATAGCGGTCGCTGCCTGCGAACCTTGCGGAAATTCTTCCCTTCTCAAATACTTTCGCCTGTCACATATCTTGCTGAATATGAAGGTGTCAAAATATCCAAAGAAGATTGGTATCAGCACGAAGTATCGAGAGGTCGCGTGTACGGTGAATACCTGCGTGTCATCGAATATACAAGGCGGGGCGACATCGCCCATCTTTAAAGTAGCAGGCACACGCCGTGTGCCATGGTTTGAGCATGTAAATTCACGTCCTTTTTCTGGCGAGATTTCCTAACCTCGCCCCATCCACCAGTAGAGTATAATTGGGTATTATGTCTATTGATTTCATTGAAGCACTCTCCACAGATAACTTAACGGCTATAAAAGCATCTCCTAAAACTGACGTTCACTGCCATGCGTTCTTCAGTGCACGACGAGAGAGTGTGGAACGTTGGGTGGGGCATTCCCTAACCGAACCGCCTCTTAAAATGAAAGGGGTTGAGGGGATGATGGCATACGCCGACGCGGTTTTAGCACCTCACATCAAACATCGAGAAGGTTTCGAGTTCGTTGCAGGGGCGGCGATGGACGATGCGGTTCAAGATGGTGTTGTTCTGCTTGAAATGAGTTTTGACATCCGACTGGCGGAGTTCTATCCCAATGGGATAAAGGAGCTTTGCGCGTTTATTGAAGCGTTGGTTGAGCGGTATAAGGCACAGGTGGATTTGCGTCCAGAATTGGGCTTTTCACGTGGGTGTGCTGACGACCCAAAACTGATGGCGTTAGCACACGAAACGGTGGAATTAGGTTTTTTCCAGTCGATTGATTTGTATAGCCGTCAAGAGGTGTGTCCGCCAGAGGTTATGAAACCGTTGTTTACAAAAGCACGCGCAGCCGGAATGAAACTGAAAGCACATGTCGGAGAATTTGAAGACGCTGAGGAAATCCGACGGACAGTCGAAGTCCTTGATTTGGACGAGGTCCAACACGGTATCGCTGCCGCGGAATCGGTTGAAATCATGCGGTGGCTTTCGGAGCATCAGATTCAGTTGAATGTGTGTCCAACGAGCAACGTGATGCTGGACGGTGTGTCGGAGCTTGCCGCGCATCCTATCCGCGTCTTGTTTGACAATGGCGTGCCGGTGACGATTAACACAGACGACCTGATGATATTCGGTCAGAGCGTTTCTGAAGAGTATCGGAACCTCTACCAAGCGGATGTTTTCAGCGCCGAAGAATTAGAGGATATTCGGCGGGCATCCCTCGCGACTGTAGGGGCGAGGTTACCTCGTCCTTACATAAAGGAGAAATAAACTGTGTTTAACACACAGGAATGGCAAATTCGACAAGCTTTACCGAGTGAAGTTGAGCACTTGAGCGGACTTGCCTTCCGTTCTAAGTCATATTGGGGTTATTCTGACCGATTTATGCAGGCATGCCTTGAGGAACTCACTATTGACAAGTGCTATATTGAGAACAATCCTACTTTTGTGATTGAAGCGGCAAGAAACGCTGTAGGGTTCTATTCCTTAGAACGTATTTCTGCTGCCGAAGTAGAGTTGAGTCTTCTATTTGTTGAGCCGGATTTTATTGGAAAAGGCTACGGTCGAAAGTTAATAACGCATGCACAAGAAGAAGCGCGGCAGCTTGGATACAGTAAAATGATTATTCAGGGGGATCCGAACGCTGAACGATTTTATCGCTCAGCGGGCGGGTTGCTGGTCGGTACACGGAAGTCTGAAAGTATTCCGAACCGTGAACTTCCTATATTCTGTATCAATCTGGAAAAATCGGACAAACCGTAGAATATGTAGATTCAAAGTTGAGTATAGTTACGGACTATATATGGATTTCGTTAAAGCACTTTCCACAGATAATCTAACGGCTATAAAGGCAGCCCCTAAAACCGACGTTCATTCCCACGCCTTCTTAAGCACACGCCGGGAAAATACGGAACGTTGGCTGGGCTATCCTTTAACCAAACCGCCCCTCAAGATGAAAGGATTAGAGGGGATGATGGAATACGTGAACGCGGTCTTAGCACCTCACTTAGAACACCGCCAAGGTTTTGAGTTCATCGCTGCTTCGGCGATAGATGATGCGGTCCAAGATGGTGTTGTTCTGCTTGAGATGAGTTTCGACATCCGATTGCTTAAGTTCTATCCGGATGGGTTAACTGAACTTCGTTCGTTTATTGAAATGTTAGTTGAGCGGTATCGAGAGAAGGTTGATTTGCGCCCAGAACTTGGCTTTGCACGAGAGTGTGCGAATGACCCAAAATGGATGAAATCGGCACACGAAGCAATAGAATTAGACATATTTCAGTCGATGGATCTGTATAGCCATCAAGAAGCGTGCGCGCCTGAAGCTGTCCAATCCTTATATGCCAAAGCGCGCGCCGCAGAAATGAAACTGAAAGCACATGTTGGCGAGTTCGGAGGTGCAGAAGAGGTTCGGCGAACTGTTAAAGTTCTTGACTTGGACGAAGTCCAACACGGTATCGGTGCCGCGGAATCGACCGAAGTCATGCAGTGGCTTTCCGGGAATCAGATTCGGTTGAACGTGTGCCCAACGAGCAATGTGATGTTGGACGGTGTGTCGGAGCTTGCCGCGCATCCTATCCGCGTTTTGTTTGACAACGGCGTGCCGGTGACGATTAACACAGATGATCTAATGATATTCGGTCAGAGCGTTTCTGAAGAGTATCGTAACCTCTATCAGGCGGGTGTCTTCAGTGCCGAGGAGTTAAATGATATTCGGCACGCTTCGCTTACCGTTCTCAGTTGATGCCAGAAAATTGTCAAAACTATAGATTGCCACTGATTACAAGGCATTCACAAACTTCACATTTTCACAGAAGTTACAAATGTATATTATCAAAAGTCTCATTTTTGGTCAAATTTTAAAATTGATATAAAGTCAATGGGTATCAGGGTTTAAGCGTCGGTTAGGTTAGGATATATTTTTTTTAATTAAAATAAAAATATATAAATGTCCTTGTAAAACTTGTAAATCGTAGCGTAGGCGAGGTAGAACGGATGCGATCAAAATGCTATTACTTTAACATTGTAAATAAGTGCCCTTCCGCTTCCCAGTAACGGGTGGGCTCCAGTTACAAATCGCGCCAGCGAAGGAGCGGCATTTGTGGGGTTGTTGTTCACCAGAAGGTCAACATATTTTCGGTCTTTATACTAATCCTGATAAAAAACTCGCCCACAATCAGATTGTGAGCGAGTTAGAAACGCATTTATTGCATCTGCCCCATGCTTTGCATCATTGCAACCATTTGGAGAAGCTGCTTAAAGTCCCCAAGCGTGAGAAGCAGCGTTGCGCCGATTCCGCCCTCCTGCACTTTGGCAGATAAACCGAAGCTGTAATTTTCCGGCATGTTCATAAACATTCCGGACATCATTTGCATCCCCGCAGCAGTATTTGGATCTGACATCTTCGCGATAATCGGTAAGAGGTCTTTAACCATAGTCATTGGCGAAATTGCTAAGAATAGGTTATTTTCCAGTCCCAAGGTCGCGACCAATTTTTCATAACTTGGCTCTCCAGAGAAACGAGGTCCAGTATCAATCCCTGCTTTGTTATCCAGACTCATCGTTATTAACTCCTGATTTCCGATAGCCATCAGCAATTGATCATTGGCAAAGGCATAGTACCAGTGCCATTCATCAGGCATCAATCCAGCAGCTTCGGGCGGCATCTCTCCAAGGGCAGCACCGAAGTTAGGGAAGATGTAACTCTTGATCTCAACGCCGTTGTGCATCGTGGAGTGTCCTTGATACGCGCCCTCGTACATGGTGAGACTGGGAACATCTCCTATCATCTTTTCAGCGAATTCCATTGCGGTTTGGAGTTGTTTAAGTAATTCCTCTTCCATATAGGTTTTCGCCTTCTGTTCGTCTTTCAGTCCATAGACAATTAAATAGTCGGGGAAGAGACTATCGCCAAAATTAGCGGAGAAACTCCATTCCTCAGCGAGAGCCTCATAAAAATCCTCTGACTGTTTAACAAGCGACTCAAGCATCTTAGCCTGTTCGGGGTCAGCGTCTTGTGAAAATATTTTTAGCCAGAACATGCTCATCTGAACCATCAACTCGGGTTTACCTTGAAAAGCACCATTCATAAACGCTCGACTTGGGAGTTCACCGAGGCGTGTTAATTCATTAGGAGCCATCTCTTTTAACACGTTTTGAATTTTACCATCGCTCTTGAATTTCAGGAACGGTGAGAGTTGTACATCGGTTCCTTCCACTACGAGCGTCGCGCTTAGAGATTCCAGCTGCATAAGCGTGTCTATCACTGTGGCGAACATACCCTCAAAAAAGGGTGCTGCCGCCATAGCGGCGGGATCGCTTTCAAGACCGTCCTTTATTGATTCCGACTGCTCTTCAATCGAAATACTCAAGGCAGGCGCAATTGACGCAAAATCAAAGTGCACCGCGAGTTGCGCTTTCCCTTCTGAAACATCACCGAGAAACGAACTGTAAGCCGAATCTGTTGTGATAGACTGCTTCGTTCCGTTGTAAGTATCAATAACGCTTTCGCAGACCTCAGGAGACCGAGTGAAAACGAGAACGTCATCTATGATAGCAAAGCTGCCACCGCCTCCAGCCGCGTTCCAATAGCTTACGCCGTTGTATTCCGTAGCGGGGGTTCCTTCGCTTTCCGCCTCAATTACCTGTCTCATGGCTCCAGAATCTGTTAGATGTACGGTTGCGGAGATATCAGGTGGGGTCAAGGAGGTCATGAAGATTGCAAAATCTTGGTCTAAATCCAGCCCAATTTCCTGTAATTCGGCAAGACTTTCAAAACCTGCGCCGAAGGTATCTGCCAAGATTTTGGCAATTACCTCTGGATTTCCAGCGGTTGGCATCAAGTCCATTGCCAACATATTAACCCGATCGTCTAATTCAGCCAAGCTCGGACAATAGACAATCCCAAATGTTTGTTGTGGTATCAGATGCAAAACACTGCTGCTCGGAATCTCTGCTATCGGCATCATCTGTTCAGGTTCTGCTTCACGATGCGTTTCCTCTTCAGCGGCGTGTAATTCTTCGTGTGTTTCTTCCGATTTCTGTTCTACAGCTTCCCGTTCCTCGTGGCTCTCGTCCGATTCTTGTACGAGTGGTGTTTCAGCGATAGCTGGTGTCGGGGGTGTCTCTTTCGCGCCGCAACCAACGAATATAAACGTCGCCAGTAGTGCCAACGCAATAAGGGGTAAAGACAAACATTTCTTCATCATCAATTTCTCCTAAGACATGGGACAACCTATCGGTACGTCCTCACTCAATTAGTCGTATCAATTTTGGGTTTGTGTAATTTTTTCTTGAAGCGCGTCAATCTCCTCGTTGGAGGTTAATACACCGATTTCAACTTCATAGTGTCTGCGTCCGCCGGGTTCAATATACTGTAGGGCACCCTGTTCACGTTCTTTTGCCCTACCCTCTACACCACAATTCGACGGTTCCAAGCCGAGGACATAGGTGCCTTCGCCACACATTTTCCACTGGACAAAACGTGGAAATTGCGTTTTGTGGTAGCGTACCGATACCCCGATGCCTTGTCCATTGTTAAAATTTCTGTTTACAAGCGCGACGTGGATGTGATTATCAACATCGGGTTCCATTTCGTGGTAGAAAACCTGCTCTTGGAAATCAACAGTTGGCGGGTCGCAGAGATTGTAATTATTCAAGTTTGCGGCAGCGTGTTCGTCCCGTGGTGTGACCTGTGAGGAGGGTGCAAGCAGTTCGCTGTCCTGCGTAAGGATTGGAAATCCAACATTAATATGGAAGAGGTACATGTGTGGTGAATCGTGGTATCCCAAGTTCTCGACAATATCCTCAACATGCAACGTCCGCGAACCTAACTCCGTCCAAATTCTACGGGTGCGGGAGAGGTTTTCGCCCAGAGCAGCGGTCTCTTTAACCCTGCCTTGCGCCCATAGCATGTAGCGTTGTCCTTCCCACCGGCTGTCGACCCAAACATTTTTTGCTGGGGTATATGAGACTCTGCCGTGAAGCCCTAATGCCTCATCGTCATCTTCATTCGGCACGCCGACTTGCCGCATCCCACAAGTTGTCAGCAAGCCACCGTAAAAACCCCGTAGCCAGCCGAGTCCTTCGGGTTCATAATGCGCGGGATTGACATCACCCGTACTTGAACGCCAACAAAGGGGAACACCCTGATACTCCGCATAAGAGATATCTAACCCTCGACTTGGCAGTACAGTGAAGTTAAGACCGCTACCTGTTCGGAAGTCGATTGCGTCAACACCCTTTTCGTTGCCATCTGTCAGCTGGTACATTTTGGCATGGGCAATTTGTGACACATCTCCAACGTGACGAAGCAGTTGCATTCTGTCATACGTTGTTCCATATAGGTTCATTAAATAAGGTTCTCCTTTTTGGGTGCAGCTTGATAGTTTCAATTTAAGGGCGTTGTTTTCAAGCCCATATTAAGAAGAGGAATCAAAGTCTTGTGTAAACCGAAGAAATTATAGCACAGTTAGGAAAAAAAAGCAAGTGTTTCGTTTCGGAAGACACAACTTTCAATTGTCTAAGTTTCAGTTTTGTGGTATTCTTAATATTGCTGAAAACGATTTGTAAGCTCATATCTAAAAAAGGAACGCTCCGTGATTGAAACTATAAGAAACAGAATTGTGGAAATTGTTGAACAGGCT
The DNA here is from genome assembly GCA_022821965.1 of Candidatus Poribacteria bacterium. Classification (GTDB taxonomy): domain Bacteria; phylum Poribacteria; class WGA-4E; order WGA-4E; family WGA-3G; genus WGA-3G. Next base: position 35,618 of record JAJECN010000035.1, on the reverse strand, counting down.
TGTGCTGCTGACACCAACATTTTCGGTTATGACATTTGGACTCATCACATCCTACCAGTGGTTCAAAACGCAAAACAACTCGCCCCACGCTTTAATGCTGACCTCGAAATCGTCGAACTCGCTGCGTTACTTCATGATTACGCCAGCATAAAAGACAAAGCACTCTACGCGGATCATCACATTCACGGTCCGATTGAAGCGGAAAAACTCCTTAAGCGTTTCGGCTATCCAGAAGAAAAAACGGAAGCTGTCAAGGACGCTATCGCGACACATCGCGCAAGTGTGACAGTTGAGCATCGGAGTGCGGAGGGAGAGTGCCTTGCCAATGCCGATGCGCTGTCGCATATTGAACAAACTCCTTCGCTTTTATACTTGGCTTATGTTCATCATGGAATGGGAATCGATGACGGAAAAACGTGGGTTAAGGCAAAACTACAACGGAGTTGGCAGAAGTTACGAGAAGATGTTCAAGACCTCGTTAGAGACAAGTATGAAGCCGCGTTGAAGACACTCTGACATAGATTTCATATAATCCATAGAGAGAAAAATCGTTGAATATTCGACCTGAGTCCCCTATACTAATGGATTGTCCAGTCCAAGATTGTGGTTGAAAGCCGCGATAGAAGGATCGCTCCTATCGAAAAATGTTGAGATATTCGTAAAACCTAACCCGCAATTTTAAGATAGACAGTTCACCAATAAGGATATAGACTCTGAATAGCCGAATATCTTTGAACCACCGGAAACCTTGGTTGATTAAGTGAGTCCAATCGACATGTATATTGAGGATTGCATCTGGCTGCCTGATATTTTGGTTAAACTTTTTGTCAAACATCATGTTACACAAAAGGAAGTTGAAGAGATATTTTTCAACCGTCCGAAATACCGTTTTGTTGAATCAGGATATAGAAAAGGGGAAGATGTGTATTCTGCCGCTGGACAGACGGATGCTGGACGCTATTTGATTGTATTCTTCATTCAGAAACCGAACAATCTTGCACTCATTTTGAGTGCGCGCGACATGGATCAAAAGGAGAGAAGAAGATATGAAAGAAAATAAAGATGAACAAGTTACCAGTATATCTAAAGCGAAAACTTTAGAAGAGATAGCTGATTTCTGGGATACGCATAGCTTGGCTGACCATTGGGATGAAACACAGGAAGTTAATTTTGAGGTGCGGATGCAGCGAAGATGCCGTATAACGCTTACACCAGATATCTATGAAAAGATTGAGAAGCAGGCAAGGGTACAGGGGGTCTTACCCGAAACCTTAGTTAACTTGTGGTTAGCTGAACGCCTCCAATCGATCGAATCATCATAGGTGATAATTGCATGAGCATAACTATAAGTTATATGTTATGTATGGAAACAATTAACGCATTCACTGATTGTGAATGCAAAAATCTTATGACCGCTGACAAAGTTCACTGGTTCCTTGATCTCTTTGATGAACTCGGTATCGAAGTCTGGATTGACGGTGGATGGGGTGTTGATGCCTTATTAGGTGAGTGTACTCGGAAGCACCAAGACCTGGATATTATTATCTCATGGGAAGATTCAGCAGTTCTAACCAAGGCACTCTTCGCGCACGGCTTTGTTGACATCCATACCGACGACCGTAAAGATCGAAACTTCGTGATGGGACACCGATTGCACGGAAAGATTGACTTTCATGTGATTGAACGGACTGAAGATGGGGGCGCGATCTACGGTCCAGGGGAAATTGATTGGATCATCACCGAATCGGAGCTGAGTGCTATAGGTACTATCGGAGGACGGAAAGTACGGTGTCTATCAGTAGATTACCAGGTGCGTTCACACACTGGATATACGCTAACAGACACAGACTTCGCCGACCTGCGCGCATTGCAAGAGAAATACGGGGTTAAGTTGCTCCCGGCACAGATTAAGGCAGAAAACTTAGTTTCTTCTAATGCTTCCAGAAAAGAATAACAACACCGGCAATCATCAAAGCGATGGACCACAGCAAATCCATGTTAAACCACGCCTTGCGAAGCAGCGCAAGTCCTACCACTTCGTAAACGATAACCGCTACAATTCCCGTTACAAGGAGAAAACTGAGGGTATGTACCCCGACTGCTGATAATAACATCGCAGCGTCACCCGCCATGCTTGCATGTGCGTGGTGCATGTGCCCTGAAGCCTCCGCAGCAGGCGTTCTCAACAAAAGCGGTGCCAACATCAAGCCCGCGCCATGTGCGGATGCCATCAGGAAGGACCAGATCGTTAAGTCTTTGAAGTTAACACGCATTCCGACCCATCTCGGGTGTCGCGCGCTGAAAAATTTGTACACACCAAAGCCGAACAGTATGACAGCACAGGCAATGCGAAGAACATCTTCCGGCAACTGCCGTTGTGCCAAGGCGATAATGAAAACCACGACCGCGATGGATATTGCGTGTCCAAGTGCCATTGGAAAAAGGGCACCGATAACCGCGCTTCTCCGTTTTTCCTGCATGCCTAAAGCGACTGCAAAAAGCCATCCCATCCCCGGATTAATGCCGTGATATACGCCGAGGAGCGTGTAACCCAACCATGAGACAGTGTCCATATTTTTAATTTTCCTAACGAGGCGTTCAGGCGAATTCCTTAAACGGGATCCCTCGCCGTAGATGCACCTTCAACGTTGTTGAAGGCTTGAATTGCGTTAAAAAGGGGCTATTGCAGGCAATAGCCCCTTTCTTCTATCTTGTCGTTTTTCCTTCACGTTTTACGGATAACAGAAAGTATCAGAAGAACTGTCGCCACCTTGCAACCGAATCTGATGGGCACGACTCTCGCCGAAGTCCACGAAGAAGTTGGGATCCAATTCCAACCCGCCGTCTTCCACGTTCACATCAGCCTTCACCATCCATCCGTTTGCGCCGTCGGGATAGAACTGGTTATCCCACGCGACGTAGAGGGAATTGGTGAAATAGAGACGCTTGCCATCTCGGCTCAATTCAACCATCTGTGGACCGCCACTTACGGGTCCAGCAGCTGGGTGCGGATGCGATTTTGTAATTCCGCCGATTTCGAGAGTACCTGTATGTTTGGGATTAAACGGATCAGATACGTCATATTGTAACATCTCACCGGTACCCCAGCAAGAGACATACAGAAACCGGTCGTCCAACGAGAGAATATGATCGGTGACGAGCGGCGGTATCATTCCGATATCCTTCAATGCCGGAGGTAAGTCATCTGGATTTTCAGGTGCCTGTGCGGGAATATCAATAATCTTTTGAATTCCCCAATCGTTTCCATCTTTGTACCACGTCCAAATTGAACTGGAGAGATCGTTCATATTCAACACTGCATTGACGAACCCATGTGCCTTTGTTGGATCGTGCGCGGGACGTAACTCTAAGATCATCTGATAGTCGTCCCCCAAATCCAACGTTTGGATGTTCTTCCGGTGTCGGATATCCCAGATATGGATCTTATGTCCGAACTTGCGCTCACCTAAATCTTCAAGGCTCACACCGTTCTCAATCATTGCCGGATATCCCCATTCACTGGTGACGGCAACATCATAGCCCAAGTGCCACCAGAAATCGTAAGAGAGGGATTGAGAACCGCGCTCTACTTCCCACTGCCCCAGGATATTGAAGTTATAGTGATCCATGAGGAAAATACCACCAGGTCCTTCCTCTGAACCGGCTGAAGCCAAAGCACTGACATAGATCCCTTCGGGACCACAATGCACCGTATGCGGACGAGTATATCCAGAACGCGACTCAACTTCATTAGCGTCCAAAGTTTTAATGAGTTTCGGTGCCTTGGGGTCTTCTTTCACATCAAGGATGTAGATACTGGAACCCCGTAGTGCTGGCACGACGAGGTAACGCCGTTCTATATAAGGGTGCGGGGCATAAGGACAGAGTGCTGCACTACAGGCGTTCCAACCGAAGTGATGAATTTCGTCCCGAACGCCGAGTTCCAATTTGTTAACGATCTGTCCGTAGGTATCAGATGCTGAGTTAAGGTCAACCACACACATCGCGTCGGGTTTGTCGTCATCTCTCGGTGCGGCGACATAAGCGACATCTTCAATAGGTGCCTCAATCGCCATTTTGGGGGACGGATAAAAAGTTGGGTCAGGTTTCCACTGTTGTAACAAAGTTATTTCTCCTTTTTAAGAGTTGTCGGTTATTGGTCATTTTTTGCGCGGTCAAGCCAACCGGGAAGCCTGATCCCTTCGGAGAGTTTCCACGCAGTCAAATAGAGCGAAGCTGTCCAACGCACGGCTTCACGTGCCTGGTCATTCGTAAAATCAACCAAGGCAGGTGTTGGATCTTTCAGGTTTTTCCAATCTTCCGCGATTGCGTAAACATCGTCTACCAAACTGTGTCCGGTTTTGATCTGTTCGATGATTGCGGGCATTAAATCACCGACGGGTTCAATGTGTTGTGCTTTTGTGAGTTCCATCGGGTCCAATCCCAAGATCTCAATTGCTGAATCGACCTTCTCATGGATGCCTTTATGTAGACGTGTCCCGTCCTCCTGCCGAATCCCGTCAAAATGAATAGTGAGGTGCAACGGTTGGCACATATCTTGTGCGTAGTGTGCGAGGAAACCTGCATAGAGGAAACACTTGTACTGGATCATCGGATTATCGGGCCATTTACGGTGCTCAGCGAAAGCGAATGCCAGTCGTTCTGTCCATTCCGCCAAGGCATACGGAAGTGTACCGACTTCTCGCGGTGTAAATCCGAGTTCGGCACATAGCTGAATATGCGCTTCACGTCCGTCTGGAATCGGATGTTCTCCGAAGAGCTCTACATCGATATAGTGTTCTCCGTATTCGGCTTGCCGTGCGTGTGGCGTGCCTCGCTCCTTAGATAGATCAGGGTCATAAGAGCAGTGAGCGACCATTTTACCGGCGTTTCGGAAAAATTCGGGGACTTCATCAGGGAGTGATTTAACGGCTGCCTGTGTCATGATATCGTGGCCACCGCCCCACCATGCCCATACCGGGGTCGTGAGAATGAGTGAACACAGAATTAACGCACTATAAAAACGTTTCATATTTTAATTTTTCCTTGCGGTTCGTTCAGGTGAGTTGGTTTAACGACGTTAATCGCCGTCTATCCGCCTGCGCCGTTGTTGCAGGCTACAGTTGATTGTTAGTCTGCCGCCAGATATTCCGCTGGGCTTGATTCTTGCCATTGGAACTGAAGTTCAGCCGTTTCATGCGGTTTAAACGATGTCGCGACCGTCTCAATAGAAGGTCCAACGATGTCAATCTCATTTAAATCTGCAGTACCGTAGCCTAATTCATTCGCATAATGGAAAAGCCCAATCTCCAACGGCTCAAATCCCATTGCTTTTGTCGTAACAGCGTCGGCTGCAAACACGTCTCCACTCACAACTGCAATGCCGAGAGGGACAGAGTCGGTGCCACCGGGTCCATTGCCCTGTAATCCAACAGTGCCATCAACGATAGCGATATCGGGTCTGAGATGGCGCGAGACACGAAGCAGGTTGATATTGAGTGTTTGTGCTTCGCGTGGTAGCACTCGATCTGCGTGGCTATGATAGCCGTGCATTTTAATCCGATCCTCTTTATGCAGGGTGCCCATAATCATATTCTTCATCGCGAGCGTCACGACCCCGGCATCATGCGTTTTCGCTATAGCGACTGAGATGGTACAAGGGCAATCGAGGACCGTTTTCGGCATGCGGACGGTCTCTTCGTCGCGTCCGGCGAGAAAAACTTTCGTCTCTACCCATTCGGTCTCTTGATGCAAATCCACGAGTCGAATTGGGACATCGTATTCGGCTTGTAGTGCTTCATAGCCGAAAATCTGGAATGCCTCACCGGAAAACGCTTCATTTGCACCCTCGGCGACAATTACCTCTTTCGGGGGGTGTGGTGTGCTCAAGAGGAAATCAAGCGCGCCTCGCATCGCATCAACGTGCGATGAAGCGAGTTGATTTGTGCTGGAGAGAAAATTCGGTTTCAACAGCACCTGCTCACGGACCTTCGGTGTGAGTTCCGCTCGTATATTGTCTAACGCCTCAAAAACATTAGAACGTCGCCTGCCGGTTTTGGCAAGCCCAACTTTGGTACCCATTACTTTCTCCTTTAAATTGCGCGCCTAAAAGGCACGTTACAAGGATCGTAACTTTTAATCAAGAATTTGTCTCAGAAATCCAGAATGCTTTTCTAAGAGTGCGTTTGCGTCTGTTGGATTCAGTCCTTTTGTAAGCATCACAATGGCAAGTTTTGCGCGACCACCCGCCTCTGCTAATGCCGCCTCAGCTGCCGCTGCGTCTACTCCGGTGACAGCTTGGACGATTCGGATACTCCGCGCGACCAGTTTCGTATTAGAGGCGTGTACGTCTACCATCAGATTGTTGTAGACCTTGCCCAGTTTGACCATAGAAACGGTTGTCAGCATGTTCAGAACCAACTTCGTGGCTGTTCCTGCTTTCAAACGGGTGGAACCTGCGATAATCTCCGGTCCGACGATGGGTGTGATGAAATGCGTTACCCACTCCCTTAATTGCTCAGGGGGTGGAACACAGCAGAGAAACATCGTCGTCGCACCGACAGCGTGTGCTTCCTTCAAAGCACCTATAACATAAGGTGTCCGACCACTACTCGCAATTCCGACGATCACGTCCTGCGGGGTAAGTTGTCGTTCTCGGACAGCACTCGCGCCGCTTTCAGGCTTATCCTCCTCACCCTCTACCGAGCGACGCAAAGCAACGTCCCCGCCCGCAATTATCCCTTGGACCATCTCCGCTGGTGTGCTAAAGGTTGGTGGACACTCGGAGGCATCTAAGACCCCCAGCCTACCACTTGTTCCCGCACCAACATAAAACAACCTCCCACCAGAACGAAAGGCATCGATACACAACTCAATAGCCCGCGCAATTGCCTCAGATTCTGCTTCTACCGCTGCAACCGCTTTACGATCTTCTTCGTGAAAAATCTGAACGATTTCTGATGTTGACTTCAGATCAATGTTCGTAGAATCCAGATTTTGACTTTCTGTTGGCTGCATGCGTCCCTTCGCTGGTGACAATTTTGAGTTATAATGTTGCCCGTGCTAACAACACTGCCCCGTACGCGGGTTCATGTTTCGGGAATTGTACTGATGCTTCCGGTTGAACCTTCGCAAACCGGTGGCACAGTTTATCCGCGAACGCCGGTTGATGAGTGAGGTTACCACCACTGAGAATAATATCAAACGGCTCTATAAATTCCAACTGCTTAATCACGCTAACTGCAGCACAGACGAGTTCGTCAGCAGCCGCATCAACAATACCTTCTGCAACCGTATCCGCTGTTTGGGCAGTATCAAACACTATTTCTGCCAACTGTGCAATGGCATCTCGACTCGCAGCGTGCACCCAGCGAATCAGTTCACTGGGGGCATTGAGTCCAAGTCTACTGAGAATCTGATTTGTCAATTCGGTCGGACGATCTCTACCATCAGCGGCACGCGCAACAGCGCGGAGTCCTTTTATGGCGATGTCGTAACCGCTCCCCTCATCGCCGAGTAGATACCCCCAACCGCTCGCGCGTGCTTCTTTGCCATCAGCGTTGATACCGTAGACAATCGCACCAGTGCCAGAGATGACGATTACACCTTCCTGTTTCTCCGTACCACCGACAAGAGCGATATGGGCATCGTGTGTCAAGATACGGTCCTCGCTGATGCCAAGTTTATCACAAATCCCGCCAATTACGCTTCGGTCTTCGGCACGTCCCAAACCAGCCATTCCTAAACAGAAGCGGATGGGGCTCGTTGATGGAATACCCGCTTTTTCAAAGAGCTTACTGATGATGCTTTCCAGAACTTCCCGCGTTTTCACCTCACCAACGACGTGGTAATTTGCTGGTCCCGATTGTGCTTGCGCGAGGTGTTGGCCCGTTTCTGTCGTCAGTATACCAACCGTTTTCGTCCCGCCGCCATCAATACCGATGATGTACATAACCGAAAGCTGAATGCCTCCGTAGAGAATAGACAACCCACAGCATTAACAGTTCGTTAGCACTGCCCTATTTTGTGCAACTCGGAACGAAAGTATGCCCCATTTTGTGCAAAATTTCATGGCTATTCTGTAGAGCGTCCTATCAGCGCGGTATTAGCCAAATCGGCACGAAACTTGCTATGCTATAGTTATAATCGTACACAGTTGTCAGTAATCGGAGGTCATTGTCCCGTAATTCCGATTTTCGCTCAAAATTCTTCGCTGGCGAAGTTTGAAACCCCGTCTATCGATTACTGACCGCTGATAAGCACTTGACAATCCACAGTAAATTCCATATAATGTAGTTTATCATGATTCAAAAGTGGATGCAATAAAAATTTACCCAGAGAGGCCCAAAATGCAGAAGAAAAACTATGTCGCGTTCTTTATCCTATGTGGAATTGTTGCCTACTTTGGTTGTTCGCAAGATTCAATGCAATTTGAGTGGCGAAAACTCGAAAGCAACACAGGCGAACATCTTTATGGCGTTCATTTTGTAGATCCGAAACGCGGATGGGCAGTCGGCACTGGAGGGACGGTACTATCCACTGTTGACGGTGGAATGAATTGGAAAGCGACATCGGTCTCAGCAGACACGCTGACACAGGTTAATTTTATGACACCGAACAATGGCTGGACGGTCAGTATCGGTAAGGTGCATTATACAGGCAGTGGTGGTGCCTCGTGGAGTCTGCAACACCAAGCACGCGGTAAGAGCAAAACACCGCCGGGGATCTTGGATCTGCATTTTGTCAATACGACCCAAGGCTGGGCAGTCGGCGGAAAAGGGACTATACTTCGAACAGAAAACGGGGGGAGTCGTTGGGAAAACCTACTGGATTTGTCAGATAAACATCTATGGGGTGTCTATTTTGTCGATCCGGAGCACGGTTGGATTGTTGGCGAAGAGGGCGAAGTGCTCCACACCCAAGACGGCGGAAAACGATGGGTTCGGCAGAAAAGCACCGTCGAGCAACCCTTATTCGCTGTTCATTTCGCAAATCTAACGCACGGTTGGATCGTCGGGACAAACGGATTGATTCTTCATACCGCGGATAGCGGAATAACATGGACTCGACAAAGGACACCTGTGAATCAAAATCTGCGAGATGTCGCGTTTCGTGATGAAAAACGCGGGTGGGCAGTCGGCGAAAAAGGACTTATCCTTCACACAACCGATAGCGGCAACACATGGAACCGTTATCCTACTCCCGCGCAACACAACTTGCAGGACATTTATCTCCTCAAAAACGCCGGTTGGATCGTCGGTGCAAAGGGGACGATTCTGCGGAGTTATTAAGGTTTGAACCACACTATCGTAAAATCAATTTTGAAGGAACACAAGATTTGTTACGGATTATTCGCGTGGAAGGGAAACTGTGTCGGGAACAACAATTTCGCCAGCAATGATTTGTGCCTTCAGCGATTCAACAGTCGTTATGATGTCGTCCTGAAGCAGCGGTTGGTTGTGTTCATCAAGGGCATAACTGACACCGCCATCTGCTATACCGAAGTATCGGATACCCGCCATAAAATTGTCTTCAGCGGCTTCTTGGATGATGCGCTGGACGGAAGCTGGAATCTCTTTTGTCATACTCGTCAAAACAATTCCTGGGGCAAGGTGGTTACCATTGGAGTCAACCCAAATAATGAACTTTTGTTGCTCTTGTGCTGCTTCAAGGACCCCTTGACCGGATCCGCCAGCAGCGACGTAAATTACATCAATCCCGTTTACATATTGTGCTAAAGCCAGTTCCTTTGCTTTTTTAGGTTGACCGAAACCTGTCGCATCCTTGCTAATATATTCCACAGCGACTTCCGCGTCTGGATTGATTGCGTGAATCCCAGCAACGTAACCTGCTTCAAATTCTTGTAACAGTGGGACATCTGCACCTCCGATATAGCCGATCTTGTTACTTTCCGATTTTAAAGCCGCAATTGCCCCGACCAAAAACGATCCTTCGTTGGATTTATAGTTCACAGAAGCCACATTTGGAATATCAAGCACAACATCAAATATCGCAAATTTGACATCAGGGAATTCCGGTGCGACGCGCGCAAGTACGTCTCCCATTTGATAACCTGCGGTCAAGACAAGTTCTGAATTCTGCGCTGCATCTCTTATGAGCATCTCTGTTGCTGCAGGATCATTTTCATTACCGTTTGTTTCGGTTAGTGTAATACCAAGTTCTTCCTCAGCAGTTCTTACACCGATATGGAATGCAGTGCAGTAAGCCGCGGTGCCAACGCAATCGCTTGGATATATCATGGTTACGCGAAGTGGTGCAGTATCGGTTTCGCTTGACGGTTCAGAAAGAATTACATCCTGAATCGTACCACAACCACAGATTACAAATAGGCCCAATAGAAAAAAAAGATATTTGTTCAAAATGTTAAAACTTTTCACATTTCCTCCCTAAAAACTATATGATAGATATAAATTTGAGCATTTTTCAGTAATTGTTTTGATCTCATAGAAAATATTGGTCACAAATCCGATATGGATCAGTGGTGTAAACGCGATAAATGACACGTCCTGAAAAATCAAGCATATCTTTCATTCGGTCATAAATAACCGGATGCGATATACGTTGCAAAACGGAATGGCGTGAAACCCACTCAGTTTCTATACTCTCATCGCTTGTGCCTAATTCACCGCAGGTATAATCTCCCAAGAAAGCGAGGTGCAATTTAGTAGGAGACTTGACGTTTGAGTAAATACCAATTAGCGACCCAATTGAAGCGGTAACTCCAGCCTCTTCTTGAATTTCACGTTGCAACGCTTCAATAAGGTTTTCACCTTCTTCTACCTGACCACCAGGAAACTCCCACCCACGGCGCGGACCTCGTATAAGCAAAATTTTACTGTTAGGATGACTTATCAACCCAGAGACAGAAACAATGTGTTTTGGATGAATCACATAAACCCCCACTTTTGGGCACATCCATGATAATTGACACTCCGTAAATAAAAGAAATATGACTATAGGTTACACACCTATCGCGTATCCATCACGTCGCGGGTCAGCACCGCCCATGAAACTTCCTTCTTCGGTATCAAAAGCGATCCCGTGCCCTCCGCCGACAGTTGCTGTCCAATCGGGCAACACCTCTACCTCATGCCCGCGCGCTTCTAACGCTGCACGAACGGCAGCAGGAATACGTCCCTCCATACTGACATGCGTACCTGGGTTTACCAACCTAATACGTGGTGCCTCAATCGCTGCCTGAACGTTCATCCCGTGTTCAATCAAGTTCAAAACCATCTGCAGCGTTGTCTGAAGGATACCGTGGCTGCCCGGTGTGCCAATCGCTGCAAACGGATTGTCATCCTTCCAAACTTGGCACGGTGACATGCACATCTCTATCCGTTTATGCGGTCCAACAGCATTCGGACTCTCTGGAATTCTATCGAACCAATTCATGAAATTGTTGAGGAACATCCCTGTTGAGCCGAGAATTACGCCTGAGCCGAAGGGTTGTCCAAGACTCTGTGTCACAGCGACGATATTGCCTTCTGCATCAGCGGTGTCAAAGTGTGTTGTACATTCGGTTGTCCAGTTACTCGCGACGATCTCACCGGGAAGTTTGTCCTTTGACCAACGCTCACCACCGCTGACTGCAGCTTGTTCGCCGATGCGTTCGCGTTGTGCTCGCGCATAGTCTTTAGACAACAAGCGTTCAATCGGAGGGTTGGGACGCGGAGCGTATTCGGCTCTATCCGCACTCGCTAATTTAATCGCTTCAATCAGTAGATGTAAGTATTCCGGAGTATTGTGTCCGAGTTCACCGAGGGCATCGTCCTCTAAAATGTTCAGTGTCTCTAAGTACTGAAAACCTGAACACGGTGGGGGTGGACAGTAGACTTCGTAATCTTTATAAGTAACAGAGATAGGTTCCTGCCATTCCACCTCAAAATCAGCCAAATCCTTTTCGGTAATCAGTCCATCAGTTTCCTCGGAAAAACGCACAATCTCTTTGGCAATGTCGCCTTGATAGAATGCTTCAGCCCCACCTTCGGCAACCTGTCGGAATGTATTTGCCAAATCCTCTTGCACCAAAAGTTCGCCGGGGTGTGGTGTTCTCCCGCGCGAGACGATAACCTCTTCGGCTCTTTCCGAAAAATACGGACGCGCGCCCGCAATGAACTCCGCATTTTTGACCGTAACGGCGTATCCGTTTTCGGCAGATTCAATCGCCGGGGCAAAGATGTCGGCGCGATCCATGCTCCCGTAGCGGTCCAAGAGTGCCAGCCACCCACCACATCCACCAGGGACCATCCCCGCACGGATGCCAACCTGCTGACTTTCGAGTGTCGGATAGACATCCAGCGTCGCTGCGTAAGGGGCAGTGCCCAGATAATCTATCACGCGGTGTGTTTTTTCCTTGGCACTATAGAGTAACATATACCCGTTGCCAGCAATACCTGACATATACGGTTCAACGACGTTGAGTGTTGAAGCCACTGCGACCGCTGCATCAAACGCGTTACCTCCAGCAAGCAACATGCGTGCGCCAGCAAGACTCGCAAGCGGGTGAGCACTTGTCACCATTCCGCGCGTACCCGTTACCGTGGATCGGTGTGTTGTACCATGAGATGGAAAAGCCATGCGTATCTCCTTGTTTTTTTCTATAGCAACGTCAGTTCGACTTAAACACTTCGTCAGTGCTAAAGGTTCCATTTTCACGTGTCAAGGACGTAAACTGTAGCACAAACTTTTAGTTTGTAGCATGTACTACGCAAACTAAAAGTTTGCTCTACAAGCAGGGACCTTTTATCGAACTCACGTCATAGCAAGTTTTAGCTTGCAAACTTCGCCAAAAGCCTCCGAAACCGATGCCATCGCAACTGCCATACCAACTTTCTCTGAACAATGCGATGCACAAAAAGCTGCTGTCCATCCAGCTCAAGCACAGGAATCAGATGCTTATATTTCGTGAATAACCCCAGATTTTTCGTGATGTCAATTTCCTCTATCACAACAAATGATGTCTTTGCCCCAATACTTTGCAGCACGACCTTTGCCTCGTCACAGAGTGGACAATCCGGTTTCGTGTAGAATTGAAGTTGAATTGGGAAATCCATACTCCAGAGTTTAGCACAAATGGGCAAAAATGGCACTCACTTTTTACGTGACCCAATCTGGACTATATGGTAGAATCATTGCTGAAGTCTATAAATAAGTAACGTGAGTTTGATAACAGATTTTGAGTCTTGTAGGTTGGGTTGAACGACAATCTCCTAAAAAGTGTATAACGAGGGGGACCTTGAAGTTCAGTAGGAAACCTGAACATATCAAAGGACAAGTGAAATCCAACACTTTCTATTTCCGATGTGCTTTATTTGTTGGGTTTCGCTATATCTGGGTCCATTGACAACTCATGGAAAAGTGAGATTTCTACTATAAACACAGCGGTGTTGGTCTTTACCACTCAACCCAACCTACAGAAACTATCCAGTGTTAGAATTTACCCGATGTTTTTGGCAATCATAGGTTTCAAACAGGAGAAAAAGACGTGAAAATGAGGCTTGCACAATACGGTATTTCTCACGACCACGCTGGCGGGAAAGCGCGCGTGATGAAGGAAAGTGACGAAATTGAATTTGCTGGTGTCTTTGAGCCATCACCCGAAGTCCGGGAGACGCTTGGTCAAACCGCAACCTACGAAGGTGTTCACTGGTTTGAATCCAAAGAAGAAATACTCGAAGATGAGACAATCGTTGGGGTTGCAGCGCAGGGGCGTGTGTCGCAGAATCTTACCTTTGCGATGGAGATTCTTGAACACGGCAAACATGTTTGGTTCGATAAACCTGCTGGTGATAACCTTGATGAATTTCGAGAGGTTTTGGACATCGCACGCGACAGAAACCTACTCGTCCAACTCGGTTATATGTTCCGATACAATGCTGGTTTTCAATTTATCCTTGATTGGGCAAACTCCGGCAAACTCGGTGATATTTTTTCAGTGCGGGGGCGAATCTCGTCAAGCATTTCAAGTGAAGCACATTGGCAACGTTGGGATTCACTCGGTGAACACTCAGGCGGCATTATGTTTATCCTCGCCTGCCATCTCACCGATATTATCGTCGCATTGCTGGGACGACCGACACGGGTGACACCTTTTTCAAGGCACGACGGACATGACGTGCCGTGGTATCGAAACAACACAGCGGCTGTGTTTGAATATCCGAAAGCATTGGCGATTCTTGAGTCAACGTCGTTAGAAGTTGATTCGGGCAAAGCAAGGCGATTGGAAGTCTACGGGACACGTGGCAGTGCGATTCTTGAGCCGCTCGAACCGCCAGCGTTGCGATTGTGTCTTGACGAGGAACGGGACGGATACGCGAAAGGTTGGCAGACAGTATCTGTGGAGCCGCGACCGCGTTACGTCGAAAGCCTTCGGGCGTTTGTCGCTGATATTCGGGGTGAGAAATCCCCCGACCGTTCACTCGATCATGAGTTCACAGTTCAAGAAACGGTGCTGCGAGCGGCAGGGCTGCAATAATCTAAGTTGTTATCTGTTGAGGGATGTCCTCCTGGATATGGTATCGTGTCAAGGAGGACACCCTTTTCGCTTCTCTATCACTGCTGAGTTTTTGGACAACCGAGGTATAAGATTCCGCACGGATATTTGTGTTTTTAACATTCAGACCTATACATCAATCGCTCAAGCCGAGTTGCTTACTTAGGTCAATCAAACGTTTATTAATGCCTGTTTTATCAATTCGGTTTCCATCCACAAATTCTTGATATTCCGGCAACAACCCATCTGGAACCATTATACGGGAGTTAGCCTCTCGTAATGCTAATAGTCCTATGAAGATTTGCAGCTCCCGTGAATAGTCTGGTATGAAGTCGCTCAGTGCTTGGCGGAGTTCGTCTTCTGTGAAGGTATCGCGACCATTGCGTTTCGCGATATTATTTGCGCGTTGAACAATCAAGAGCAGGTCTCGCCAAGTCAACCCATCTGTTTCTGCGCCACTCACAAGTGCTTGGAAATTGATATTCCCCGATGTTTGTCCTTGACAGAGTATCCTTAAAATTTCTGCTCTACCACCACTTGTAGGCGGCAGCATGATCACTTTGGTGTCGAAAATACCGTACCGTCGAAAAATTGACGGCATTAAGTCCGGTCGCTGCGATCCGCCCACCCATATCACGCTACCGTGCAACGACATATCGTTCATAGCATTCACGAGGGCTTGCGGAAACGTTCGCTCATGTTCCTCAGGGTTCATCGTGGTATACGGCGATACCTGCTCAATGTTATCCATAAAAACAACCGTGGGAGCAATACCGCGGATAAAATTGAGGCCCGCATTCAAGTTGCGTTCATAAGTGTTTCCGGTTTCATTAATATTGATTGTGACTTCACTGACCTGATTGGCGTAGCGGAGTCGGACGAAAGCCATGTTCGCCTCACCAGCGAGTACTCTTGCAGCGTATACCTTGCTGGTCCCATGTGGACCGAGAAAGAGCATGCCCCGCGGTACACGGCGCAGATCTCGATTTTTCATGCCCTCTGCAATATCCCTGATGATTCGCGTTACATACCAACCATCGTCAGAAGGCCCCCTCTGAGTTTCACCGAGTTCAAGAACACCGTGGCTAAAGGTCTTGATACTCTCACGCCGGTATCTGAACAACGGTTCACCACCGGCTTTCTGCTGTATGGATTCCGCCTGTTGCACAACATCATGGATACCGAAGAGGTTCAATCCTACCGTTTCTTGTGCTAAGGCTTCTCTCTCGCGATTATCCCCAAGGGTTTTACGCATCTGTGACGAACCATCGGAGATGTCATGCAGATGTTCAATAAACCTTAGGCGGTCGGCATGGTCTGGGAATGGAATTTCTATCATAGGAATTTCTGGATTCACGGTGAAATTCGGGTGTATGTCAAACGTGTTGTGAGTAAGGAGAAGGACGATGTGTCCGTTCCTTCGGATTTCCAGATCGGATGCCCAATTTTGGATCTGATTGAACAAGAGTTGTATTTCATTTCCAGTGCTGTTGCTCAGTGATGGATCATTCGGCGCAAGCTGCTCCAAAAAATTGATAACCAACCCGATTTTTGCTCTCCTTTGATGCAAGAGATTATTTAACTTCTGCCGTAACTCCTCGGAGGGTGCAGGGGCTAACATCACGAATGGATCTTCATGTTCTTTGTCAAATGCCAAATCGGCATTAATTCTTCGGCGTACAAGCTTCGGATCTACTTCCTGTTCGATGAGGTTAACGTCTTCCGCCTCTCTAAAGTATTGAAGTGTCTGAAGCCATGTCGCTATAGTCTGGAAATGAAAAACACCGGTTTTGTTGTACGCTGGGAGGATTTTGAGCATTCTCTGTGTATCTTGCCATTGATTAACTTTTGGGAAATGGATTCCTTCCGATGTGTTATATCCGAGAACGAATTGGCATCCTAATATATTGAGCTGCTCCATGAGATAGTTCACAGTAGGTAAATAACTGTAAACATCGTCGTATAGCAGATCATTTACATTAAAATGGAGCAGAAATTGATGGGCGGAACCTGCATCATGGTGTTTTTTGATTTCATCCCAAAACATTTTTTGCTACGATTTAATGAATCGTATAATTCTAAACACTCCCTAATTTTAGGTTGGAAAATCTGCCAGTTTTCATCAGGCTAAGGTTCATCAACTTCAGCGGTAAAGCACAGCCCCAGCGGAGGGACGTATGTGTAGAAAAAATTAAGTTAGAAGGATATCTTGGCTATTCCTTTTTAACCCAATCTATCAATGCGAATTCATAAAAAATTGTCCAGGGCTTAGTATGATGTAGAAGTGGCGATAAGTGGTTTTACCTTAAAGAGGGGATTTTTGGGGAAAAAGTTTAAAAAAAGTAAATTGGAATATTCAGAGTTCTCACATACCCAATTAACAACGGCTGTTGGTTGTGATATGAATTTAACGATCAGCAACCAATTTTGTGAGTTTCCACAAAAGGATCGTCCCGTCCCGACTGCCACTCGCAAGCTGCTTACCGTCAGGTGAAAACACAAGACTATCCACCAAATCTGTGTGTCCCGTAAGCGAGTGCAGAAGTACTCTGGTCTGTACATCCCAAAGGTGAATTGTGTCATCGTTTCCACAGGCGAGTGTACCGCCATCAGGTGAGAATGCCACAGAAGCAACATTCCGCGTAGGTCCTCTGAGCGTTTGCAACAGTTCGCCTGTTTGGCTGTCCCACAAGCAGACCGTGCCATCCGAACTCCCACTCGCTATTGTCTTTCCATCGGGTGAATATGCTACAGTGTAGACCTTTCCTGTATGACCGATAAGCGTTTTTAGGAGTTCTCCAGTAGGGACATCCCACAAACGGATTGTGTTATCGTGACTACCACTCGCAAGCATCCTACTGTTCGGTGAAAACGCCACAAAAGCGACATCTTCTGTGTGCCCTGCCAGGATTTGCAACAACTCACCGATGAGGTACAGTTCACCAGTACGGATCTCCCACAAGCGAATTGTATTATCGTGGCTGCCGCTTGCGAGCATCCTACCGTTAGGTGAAAAGGCAACGGAAGAAATCAGATCTCTATGGCCAGAAAAGGTTCCGAGAAACCGTCCTGTTGCCACGTCCCATAAGCGAGCTTTCGAGGAATTGGCACTCCCAAGTATGATGCCATCGGGGAAATAAGCTACCGAACGGACGTTTTCCGAACGGAAGTGTTCTGGCAGAACTCTGATGGTTTTCAGGTGTTCCCCAGCTTCGAGATTCCAGAAGTTGATTTTAGATATGTTCCCACTCACAAGCGTGTTACCATCCGGGGAATATGCGAGAGAAAAGACGTGGAGCGAGTGTCCTGTAACGGTTTTTAAGGATTTACTGGTTGCAATATCCCAAAAATGAATCTTACCATCTTCACTTGCACTGGCGACTGTTTCTCCATCTGGCGAATACGCCACAGAGATGACCGGAGCATCATGCTCAAGTGTCTTCAAGAGTGCCCCAGTGGCAACATCCCAAAAACTGACAAGCGCGTCACTACTCGCACTAACGAGTGTCCGCCCATCCGGGGCAAACACTACAGCGTTGATTTCACCATCTGTTTTACACGCTCTCAAAAGTTCGCCGGTGCCGATATCCCAAAAACGGATGGTCTGATCGATATCCGCACTGACAAGCATACCCCCATCGGGTGCGTACACAATGTGTTCTACCCAATCCGTATTCTCAATGGAGATGTTGAGAGATTTTGCAGTGCGCGGATCCCAAAACCGAATGCCGCTATCTCCCCAAGCTGCACTGCTCACAAGGACTGCTCCATCCGGAGAAAACGCTACCGAATAAACATGCCGCGTGTGTCCTTCAAGCCTTGCTTTCCACTCTCCTGTGTTGAGATTCCAGAGACCCACAGTATCGTCATCACTTGCAGTGGCAAGGATCTGACCCTCTGGAGAGAAGGATACTGCATTGACATCATCCGTATGCCCTACGACACTTACTTTGTGTTCACTTGTGTTGGTATCCCACAACCAAGCCGTGTTATCATCACTGGCGGTCGCAAACATTGTGCCATCAGGACTAAATGCTATCGAATTGACAGGCCCCGTATGTCCCGTGAGCAGGTCGAGCGGTTCACCGGTCTGCACGTCATAGATCCAGATGCCTATAGTGCTTGCAACGGCGAGCTTCGTGCCGTCCGGAAAATACTTTATCTCATTGACCCTGCCTTTTCCGATGCGATTTGTGGCACCGAGTGGCAACCCCCACAGAGCATTCGCCTGCGCAAAAGCATTTGATAAACAGAGTCCAGAAATCAACGGTAAAATTATCAATAATAAGTTCAGAATTTTCATTTTGTTAAATCCCACAGAATTATGGTGCTATCTCGGCACCCGCTGGCGAGGGTCCGTCCATCAGGAGAATAGGCGACAGAAGAGACGGGATCTATATGCCCAATAAAGGTTTTCAAGCGTTCACCAGTGGCAACATCCCAAATAGAAAGTTTTCCCAAACCACCACTCGCAAGTTTGGTCAACCCACCACTCGCAAGTGTGCTGCCATCTGGTGAATACACGACAGAATAAGCACCTGCCTCCACAGTGATAGTTTTTAGGAGTTCACCAGTGGCAACATCCCAAAACCGAATATTACCATCACCGTTACCGTTGTTGTCCGTACTCGCTAGTGTCTTGCCATCCGGCGAAAATGCCACAGAATCGATCGTATCCGCCTCAGTGTCAATAGTTTTTAGGAGTTCACCAGTATCCACGTTCCAAAAACGGATTGTTCCACTATCATCACCACTTGCAAGTGTCTCTCCATTTGGAGAGAAGACCACAGTGTTAATACTGGACGAATGTCCAGTAAGGACTTTTAATATCTTTCCTGTTTGTGGATTCCACAAGCGGATCGTCCGGTCCCAGCTCCCACTCGCGAGTATTTGTCCATCCGGACTGAAGGCTACCGATGAGATACCCTCCGCATGTCCTTCAAGCGTTGTTATCTGTTTCCATCTGCTAACGTTCCATAACAGGATCGTGTTGTCGTAGGTTCCACAGGCAAGCGTCTGTCCGTCCGGAGAATACGCCATAGAACGGACTGAGCTTTCAGGCGTGAGGGTTCGTAGGAGTTTTTCGGTCTCAACATCCCAAAAACGGAGGACACCGGCTAAACTCACCAATGTGCGTCCATCTGGAGAGTAGACCACGGAATTGATGACATCCGAGTAGCCAGGGATGGTTTGCAGCAACTGTCCGGTGTCGATATCCCAAAAATGCAGCCCAAATTGATCGGCACCCACAAGTGTCTGTCCATCGGGAGAATACCTCATGTCACCCACACCTCTGCTGGGCATTTTGAAGGTATGTAAAAGTTTGTCGGTGTTAGCATCATAGAGTAGGATTTTCCCCTCCTCATCGTCATCACAGACATAAGTGCTACCATCCGGGGAGTAGTACATATTATACAGACTATAGGGTTTTGTACTCACATTGACGGTTTTCAGATGCTCTCCAGTGTGTGCGTGCCAAAATTCGATTGTTCCATCGTAATTTGCAGTCGCAAGCGTTTCACCATCTTTTGAAAAATTGATGGAAGACACCTCTTTTGTATGATCGCTGAGGAGGTGCAGAAATTCACCCGTTTGAGCATTCCATAAACAAACGTTGTCGTCTCCACCTTGGCTGGCAATTTGTTCTCCGTTTGGTGAATACATCAAGGTATCAACAGAATTCGCGTGTGCTGCAAACGTTAGCAGAAGTTCACCTGTAGTGACATCCCATAGGCGGATGACCTCGTCGGTACCACCACTTGCAAGTCTACTACCATCGGGGCTGAACGCTAACACTTTAACATGACCTGTATGACCTATCAGCGTTGTCTTCAAGTCTCCCTTGTCACTATCCCATAAACGGACGGTATGGTCATCACTTGCACTTGCAAGCATTTTGTCATTAGGACTGAAAACGATAGTATTGATATTGCCTGTATGTGCTGTGAGGGTCGCCTTGGAGTCACCGGTGGCAACATCCCATAGGCGGATAATTGTGTCATTCCAACGGCCCATACTTGCAAGTGTCCTGCCATCAGTGCTAAAAACGACACGACTGACGTAGTATGTATGCCCTGTTAGCAAATTGAGTTCTTCACCTGTCCGTGCGTCGTAGATCCAGATGCCTATGGTGCTCCCCACAGCAAGCCGCGTGCCATCCGGAAAATATTCAAAGTCATAGGGATAACCTTTCCCGAACCGCGCTTTGGCATCTTCCGGTAGACTCCATTGTGTTGTATCTTGTGCTATACTGTTTTGCATAGATTCAGTTCCTGTTGATAAACCTTTATTGCTGTTTTTACCCGGGATCGTATCGTTGCCCACTCGGTTTCGCAAATCCGGTTTTGAGTGAATATCAAGAACAATAGGCGCGTCAACTATTTCAATAGTGCTTTCCGATTGGGCATCAAAACTATAGGGCTGCTGAAAATTTATGAGTAATTGAGTGCCCGTCCCTATCAGTAAAAGTGCCAAAACAGCAGATGAAGCTAAAGCTGCCCACGGTAGCCGGTTACCACCCTGAGGAGGTACTTCTTTCAGTTTGGCTATCTGCTGCATGATGTTTTCAGTAAGGTTAGCGGGGAGCTGGATACCACTGAGGGTTTCACTAATTATATGCTCTTGCTTCTTTAAACTCTCTCGAGCCCGTCGTAGCCGACTTTTAACCGTGTTAGGGGACACGCCTAAAAACCTACCAATTTCTTCACAACTCATTTCTCCGAGGTAGTAAAGGACCATCACTGTGCGTTCACTCTCAGGGAGTTTTTCCATGAGTCTTTGCACAATCTGACGTTGATGCTCTACTGCGGCATCTTCACGCTGTTCACGGGTGTAGTTTGAATAATCAGTTTTTTCAAGTGTTTCTTCACTGGTGGCTTCGAGCGATTGCATGTTCAGTTGTTTCTTTAGTCGCTTTTTTCGGAACCATGCTTTGCAGAGTCGGTCTGCGATCACATAGAGCCACCCGGCAAACTGACTCGGATTTTTTAGCGAGGCAAGTTTTTTGTGTGCCTGCAGGAAAGTGTCTTGGGTAATTTCTTCCGCGATATGGAAATCTCCGATTTTCCGCCACGCGAGTGCGTGAACGCTTTTTTGGTATTTTTTTACTAACGTGCTAAATGCAGCTTCATCCCCTGCTAATATACTGTAAATCAATTCAACGTCGTCTTTTTCCATCAGAGATCTCCATAAGTAATTTAGACTTACAATTGTGGTGACGCGATTTTACGAGGCACGGGTTGCATGATTGTCATAAATCGGAAAAAAAGGAGAATATGGTCGGTAATTTCTGAATCGCGGATGGCGCAGATTTTAAGTGGATTTTGAAGGAGGTATTATGCCAAAAACTGAAAAAAGAGCTTCTTGGGAACTCTTGAGAACAAACATGCTCTCAACGAACTATTTCCGAGTTTCCCCGTTTAATAAGGACTGTTACCCTATTAATCTTCAATAGCGATGATAGGGACAACTGTAACGGGAAATGCCGATGGGCTGTAGTTTCCATCTGGTGCTTTGGTTGGGAATTTGTATTGAGGGTCTGTCAGAAGTTCGTATACTTTGGGATCACCAGTTCTAACCCGTTCTTTGGTATTCAATTCCCATTCGACTTCGAGTGCCTCGTGTCGCCCTGGAAAGTCCTGTGTCCCCAATATCGAGGTCAAAGCCCAATAGATGTATTCCGTAACCATGCAGTCATAATCACAGGTTTCATCTGTATAGTGATACCAAGCCTCTGCCGGATATCCGCTCTTGGGTCCACCTTTCGGCACTCGCTCGAAATATCCACCACGGGCAGCATCCATGCACTTCGCTAAGGTGGACCCCCGTACCTCCCCGAACACCTCGGGGTAAGCATTGGCATATCCATGTTGTGTAATGGGATGCAGAATTTCCTCTAATGCGCCGTCGTAGTAGTGACCATCGGGAGCGTTGATTTTGCCATCAACAAGGAAATCTGGCTTGGTTTCTTCGCCATATAGGCCTTGACCGAATCGATAGCCCGCCTCTTCTACCGGTTCCATTTCCATCCGCTCCATCTCCGCCTCTGTTCCGGGCATAATGATGAAGACGTTTCGGCTCACCAATTGGCTAAGAACCAACGTGTTGTCAGGAACACCGTCTTCGTCGTTATCGAGGTATTGTGCCAAAACACCTGCAGCGTGAGAGAGTTTATCTTCGGAGGTCGTTTGGCTTGCGAAGATGTGAACGCCGAAAACATTGACATATTTGTCACAGCCTACTTGTCTGAAAGCAGAAAATTCACTCGGTATCTCTGCTATTTCGATTCTCGGCGTTACTTCAATGCTTCCGATTACATTATTGCCAATAATTTGGGCTGATGTGATGCTCATTAAAACCAGCATAAGTCCAGCAGTCATAGCTTCCCTTTCCTCCAGGGTGAACGGAGAATAACTTGATAACCTGAAACTCTAAGGGACGAAGCCCCGACGAAAATAGCGGTTATGCGAATCGAACACCTAACTTGACATTCTCACCCGGGGCAGTTGCTATCTTCGGATACTCGTCCAATAGATCGTCAAAATCGACAACAGGATATATAACCGGTTCAGATTTCAAGCTGCCATCGCAAAGGAGCCTCCAACTGATTTCAAAGAGTCTGCCTTCATTCCAATTCGGATATTCGGGATTCGGTTCGCTGCAGGCGCGTGAGAAGACAATCGTCGGTCGATTGAAATGTGCCTCCGCACCGAGATCTAATCCTGCGGGGTAGATACCGGGCCACGCACCGGCGACAACCGTCCCTAAATACATCACGCCGCGGATAGCGTCTTGCAGTGCCGTATGATGTCCGCTATATTCAATGCAAACATCGGCACCACGTTTGTTGGTGGCTTTTTTAATCTCCAAACCGGCATCCTCTGTCGTAGGATCGATAACCAGATCCGCACCACATTCGAGGGCGACATTACGGCGCAATTCGAGCGGATCGATGCCAATTACTGGGTAGGCACCTGCGAATTTGGCAAGCTGCAGTGCCATCAGTCCGATACCACCCATTCCAAAGACAGCTACAGCATCACCGATGCGGACATTACCGTCGCGCACTGCGCCGAGGGCAAAATCTGTTGGATCCAAACAAACGGCTGCCTGCCAAGGCACCCCATCGGGCAGTTTCCGGGTACCTGCTGCGTTCCAAACATGTTCCTCGCGGAAGGAACTGTGCCGAAAAACTCGCTCTCCGACCTCGACATCGGTAACGTCCGCACCAATCTCAGTTACCTCGCCAACACACATGTTCCCAAGTCCTGAAGGGTAGTGCACCATCCCAGAACCGTTTGCGCGAAAGATTTTATATTCTCCGTCGTAGCCACCGCGCGGACCGGCATAACCCTTATATGATGCCATCTCTGAACCGTGTTTAGCCGCACCAAACTGGCTCTTGACCCGAATTTCATTGGCTTGCAAAGGTTGGCTTTCATATTCTCGGAAAGCGACCTGTTCTTGTGCCGGTGCAATGAGTTCTCTTAGCATATTGATTAATTTCCTTTTTTTAATTTTCCTTGCGGTTCGGTGAGGTGGGTTGGAGGTCTCAATCTCTTTCCCGTATATCCGCACGCCACTTCGTTATGTGCTACCGAAACCTATCAAGAACTTGCGCGTGATGTGATAGAGCACAGTCTGAAAAATTTCAATCGGTGATTGCTTGGTAGCAGAGGGTGCGAATCCTCCCTCCGAGATCCAAACCGCCGGTGGGATGCAATTGGCACATGAGGATACCAATCATCTGTTCTTGGGGGTCGATAAAGAAACTGGTAAAGAAGAAACCACCACCGCTATACGTTCCAACTGATCCGATCTCCCAGAGATCTGACTCATCGCGAACAATACTAAAACCGAGCCCAAATCCGTAATTGACATCCATCCGAGTGAGCTGATCCGTAGTCATGAATTCAACGGTTTTTCGGCTCAACAATCGGACACCGTCTAAATTTCCGCCGTTGAGCATCATTTGTGCAAAACGGGCATAATCAGAGGCAGTAGAGACTAACCCAGCACCGCCAGAGAAATAGGTTCGCGGACCATTGTACGGATAGTCGGTTGAGTAGATTACCAAACCATCTACAGTCGGTTCTTGGGATTTTCGCATTATTGGACCGTCTCCAGTTCGCTCGTACACTGTTGCGATCCGTTCACGTTTCGCTTCCGGGATAAAGAAGTGTGTGTCTGTCATACCGAGTGGTTTGAAAATACGTTCAGAGAAAAACTGATCAAGCGGCATCCCCGATACGACCTCAACGAGATAACCGAGTACATCTATTGAGAGACCGTACTCAACTCTATCCCCTGGTTGATGCAACAACGGAATTGTTGCCAACACTTTCATCTTTTCCGCAAGGGTGCTCTCATCCTGCAAAAGCCCGTGGGTGATACCCGCATCGTTGTATTTCGGACCGAGTCGCTCATTCCAGTGATACGTTAGACCGGAGGTGTGGGTGAGCAGGTTCCAAATGGTAATCTGTCGTGTTGCTGGTACAGGGGCTGCCGAATCTTCGGCATCTTCTGGTGGCAGCACGAGCATCTCTTTGAAAGCGGGAATGAACTTTGAGACCGGCTCATGTAACCGAAAATGCCCTTCTTCATAAAGCATCATTACGGCGACACTCGTAATCTGCTTGGTCATTGACGCAATACGGAAAATGGTGTCGGGTGCCATCGGCTTTTCTGCCTCAACATCCATCATACCGTGAGCCCCAAGATACGCGATCTTTCCGTGCCTCGCAACCAGTATGACACCGCCAGCGATTTTCTTTTCAGCGATGTGCTTTTCCATAACCTTATCAATTCTTGAGAGCCTTTCGGTAGAAAGTCCAACTGCTTCAGGCTCCACTATAGGGAGACTGTCGCTGAAGGCAGACACTGTCAGAGCGAACAAGAACGAGATGTGTACTAAAAAAATCCTAACTGTTCTTTTCATACAAACTACTTTGCAACCTTATCATTATGGTAGGCACGACGGAGCGTGCCTACTACCCTTAAGCCAAAATGTCGCGGACGACATGCCCGTGGACATCGGTGAGACGGAAGTCTCGCCCTTGGAAGCGATAGACCAGTTTTTCGTGGTTAATCCCGAAGAGGTGTAGCATCGTGGCGTGGAAGTCGTGGACATGCACAATATTTTCAACGGCATTATATCCCAACTCATCGGTGTTCCCGTAACTAACACCACCTTTGACACCACCACCCGCCATCCACATCGAGAATCCCTTAATATGGTGGTCGCGTCCAGTGCCTTGTGCCATCGGTGTCCGACCGAACTCACCACCCCAAATCACTAAGGTCTCGTCCAACATGCCACGCTGTTTCAAATCGTTGACGAGCGCAGCGGTTGCCTTATCAACATAACCCGAGGTTGTCTTAATAGCGTTTTCAATGCCGCCATGATGGTCCCACCCACGGTGATAGAGTTGAATAAATCGCACGCCACGTTCGGCTAACCGCCGCGCGAGGAGACAGTTTGAGGCGTAGGAGCCGTCACCCGGTTTCGCGCCGTACGCATCCAGAACGTGCTGTGGCTCTTTGGAGATGTCGGTCAACTCCGGGACACTCGTCTGCATTCGGAATGCCATCTCGTATTGACTGATGCGTGTTGAGATAGCTGGATCGTCCACAGTCTCATCAAATATGCCGTTCAATGTTTGTACGGCATCTACCACATCGCGTTGCTGTTCGGTGTTCACACCGCCGGGGTTGGTGACATAGTGAACCGGATCGCCGGTTGAATGGAACTGGACCCCTTGAAACTGCCCCGGGAGGAACCCGCTATGCCACTGTCGGGTTGCAATGGGTTGATCCTGACCACCACCAGAAGAAATGAGGACAACATAGCCCGGCAGGTTTTCATTTTCACTGCCGAGTCCGTAAAGCAGCCATGAGCCCATGCTCGGTCTGCCAGCGATTGCAGTGCCTGTGTTCATGAAAGTGTGTGCTGGATCGTGGTTAATTTGCTCGGTTTTCAGTGATCGAACGATGCAAATATCATCAGCGAGGCTTCCGATGTGTGGAAACGCTGTACTCATCTCCTGCCCTGATTGCCCATACTTTTTGAATTCATGTGTTGGACCTAAGCACTTGAGCGAATCTGCTTGTCCTTGGAGTTGTGCAATCGGTTGACCTTCAGTGAAGGACTTTGGCATCGGTTGCCCGTGGAGTTCTGCCAGTTTCGGTTTGTAATCCAAAGTCTCCAGATGTGATGGACCGCCTGCCATACAGAGATGGATAATAGTTTTTGCTTTCGGCGGCACATGTGGTTCGGTAATAATTCCCTGCCATCTCTCAATCTCTGGCGCAGCATTGACAAGTGATGGTGTCAGTAAAGATGCCAGTGCGAGCGATCCAACACTCCGCACCGTTTTTCCCAGAAATGTTCGCCTCGTAAGGCGAAGATTGGTCTCTTCATGAATATCCATAGACATATTTGATACCTCCTGTCAGTAATTTCCGCTATTTACAGAAGTGTCTCAAACTCTTCTGCGGGTTTCCCTTGCGCGATAAAAACTCATAGTATGCGCTGGCACCTGTCGTTGTCAGAGGATTTTTATCATCCATGCCCCGTCATGTGCAGGATTATGGATTAAGCCTTTTTTCATGTCCACACAAAGATCAAGAGCCTCTAAGATCATGTGTCCAACAAAAACGGGCATGTTCTCAGGAAGGTCTGTCACTCGGATGGTGTCGCTTCGTTCCAGAACGGTATACTCCACCTCTGAATAAATGACGCGCTCCACAATACCTTTGGCGGTTTGGGCGTGCGCGCTTCTGATTGGCGTGAGTCCGAGTTGTTTGATAAACGGACTTGGTAAGCAGAGTCCGGTTGCACCGGTATCAACGAGTGCGTCTTCAATGGTAAGTCGCCGCACATCGTCGGGGTTCATAACGCCTAACCTAACTGCAACCAGATCGCTCTGATTTGTTAGTTCTATTCGCGTTGTCTGTTCCATTTTTAATGCCTCCTATTTTTTAGGTGGAGACTTACGCAATTTGTCAAAATTTAAGGGGGCTGGGGTTCTATCCGCTTCTCATTTTGAATCTGGATACTGCCGAGTATCGACCTGGGATCCCTGCCCTACAGCATGACTGAAAGTATCCGCTGCCCATTGATCAAGATCTTTTCCACTGGCTTCCGCAGCTTTTGCAATGGCTACATGGATATCCGGCGGAATTCGCAACCTCAAATTCCCAGAATATGGTTTTTGCGGCGGTTTATTTAGTTTCTCACATGTCTCCAGATAATCTTCCACGGCTTCTTCAAAAGCCACTTGAAGTTCAGGGACAGTGTCAGCGTGAAACCCAACGATGTCGGTGATTCCTGCAATATGGCCGATAAGACATCTATCCTCTTCGCTGTACTCAATATCAGCACTATAGTCTTTGTACTTCATGGAATTATTCCTGCTTCCTCCAGAAAACGCCGTACGTCTCTCACTTGGTAGGAACGTGCTTCTTTTTGGTTGTGGGGACGGTGAAATGTGGCGGTGATATTATTCAATTCAAATCTTACTCTAGACCCTCTACCTTCAATGACCCTTGCTCCACATGAGATCAAGAGGGATTCTATTTGCCGCCATTTCAACGTTGCTGGGACCGGTGTTCTAAAAATAGCGTTTAAAACTCTTTCATGTCGTTTATTCATTACAACTTACAACTAACGAGAGTTTAAATTAATGATAAATTATCATGCATTCAACTCGCTATAGACTTCCTCGCTATATTTCTTTATTTTTAAAACCTTTTATAACAAAGTAGACAGCAAAATAAATAGGCCAACGAACGATGATGTAAACAAGCCAAGGAAACCCGGAAAAGGTGAGCAAAATCTCAAAAGGAGATTGTCCCAGACCGTAAGTAGGATCATAATAGTCTTGAATTATAAGATAAATTCCAAGAATAAAACCTAGAATAGACACAACCAGCGTTATCCTGAAAAACCCTCTTTTCCAATTTATGGACCTTATTATCCTAAAAAATCTGTTTTTCCAATTTATGACATTCATTGATAATTTCCTAACTTCATCTCAATACGTGAATGATAGTATACAACAAAGGACGAAACGAAACAAATACGCTCATGTAAAATGTGTGCGTTTGTTTTCACGAAGTCAAGGGTCATAGGGATAAAAAGTTTCATTTGCACTTATTTTTTTCATGAGCCAACAATAAGCATATTGAGAGTTTATCAACGCCGTCGCCCTGGAGGAAAATAAAGGTAGAAAAAAACAATCCCTAACACAATAAATGCCCAGAGAGGCATAGTGGCATCTTTATCATATGGATTATAACCTACAGGATTACAACCTGAGAACACAATCATTATATAACCAGTAGTATATATAATACCCATCAAACGCCCGAGGTTCCACTTTCCACGCAATTTAGATTCTCGTGTAACGAAAACACAAACTAAGAAAGCGATTATGAGTAAATATTTTAAAGGATCTAACATAACAAATTTCTAGTGCTTTGTCACCTCTAAACTGATAGATGGTTGGTAGTGGCGCAATTCATTGCGCCTTGGGACGTGCGATGAATCGCACAACTACGAACCGGGTTTACCCATCATTTGAAGGTTGACAGAACACTAATCTCAAACAATAAAACAGGACAAACACACCAGAAGATCAAAAAGCACGTTACCAGATAGAAAAGTCTCTATGGGATAATTGCTCTTACTGATATTCCAACTTTCGTTGTACTCGTCCAATTAATATCGCGTAATCGTTTCATGCAAGTTCAGTATCACCCGCGCTACGGAAGTCCACGCGGCTAATTGGTCCGGTTCAATCTCTTCAGTCACAGGTGCTTCGCCTGTCGCGACAAGCGCACCAGCAGCGTCAAGATTGGCGGTATACTCCGCTTGGTGTTTCTCATAGAGATTTGTTATAATCTCCAGTTCCTGCGGTTGTGGCATTCGAGACAGTACCCGCTGGTACGCCCAGTTGATACGGTCAGCAATGGATTCACCGCCTTCACTGAGAATCCGCGCCGCAAAGACACGCGCCACTTCAACGTAGGTTGGATCGTTAAGTAAAGTCAGTGCCTGCATCGGTGTGTTAGAGGTGGCACGCTCAGCGGTACACTCCTGACGACTCGGTGCATCAAATGCCATCATACTTGGATGCAAGAAAGTGCGCTGCCAGTGCGTATAAAGCCCGCGGCGATACTGATTTTCTCCTGTATCATGGGCGTAGACCCGTTTCGGAAAGTTTAGGTTTGAATAGTAACCCTTCGGTTGGTAAGGTCTCACACTCGGACCGCCGATTTTGGGGGCAAGGAGTCCACTCAAAAACAGCGCGTTATCGCGGACGGTCTCTGCATCTAATCGCCAACGTGACTGGCGGGCAACCAAACGGTTGTAAGGGTCCTTTTCGCGCAACGCCTCTGTCGGTTTCGAGGATTGACGGTAGGCATTCGAGGTAACGATAAGTTTTACGATATGCTTGACGTTCCAGCCGCTCTCCATAAATTCGACAGCAAGCCAGTCAAGGAGTTCGGGATGCACCGGCGATTCACCTTGTGCACCGAGATCATCCAAGACGCGAGACAATCCCGTTCCGAAGTAAAGTGCCCACAAACGATTCACAAAGGCACGCGCCGTCAACGGATTTTCCTTTGAGACGACCCACTGTGCAAGCTCTAATCGAGTCGGACGGCGGTTTTTGATACCCAAGTCCCCAAGGAACGTCGGTATCATCGGTTCGACGATCTCACCGGAATCGTCCAGCCAGTTCCCTCGTGGTAGAACACGTGTCGTACGCGGTTGTGTGGATTCAGTCGTGAGTGAGTAAGGGATCTCTTTTTCTATCTCGGATTTCTGCTTCCGTAAATCCGCCATCTGATTGCGGATACCGTCAAGTGCTGGTGTGATGCGGCGATATTCCGCTGCTATCTGCTCGCGCTGGCTTGTCGTTCTAACGGAGACATCCACCTGAATTGCTGCAATCACCTGTTCCGTATGGGTGTGTTTCACTGCTGAACCGCGAGTAGTTTCGATGCCCGCCACGTCCCAATAAGCCGTGCCACCAAACTGCGCGAAACCCATCCCATTGAGGACATTTCCGGCTTCCAACCCAACATCCGCGGGGTCTACTTCAAGTCGCACCCACTCACCTGCTGCAGGCAGGGGACCCATGGGCTTATGAGCCGGTATGTCGTTGCCAATCCCACCGAATTCAATTTTGTCCTCACCCCAGAAAGCGCGGTGATCCCAATTCCCGTCGTTCCATTGGAGCATGACTGTTTCTGGCGGTGCTTCAGGATCAATCCAGATATAAGCAAATAACTTATCGCCCTCGGCTAAAGTGAACTTCCGATTGGCACCTCGGAAGGCGTGCTGGACTGTCTGCTCAGCTTCCGCTGTCTGGCGACGTGATAACAGTTTACTGAAAACAGGGGCTTCATTCTTACCGACAAACGTCCATGTGCCTTCGGTCCTACCACCATTTGCTTGTGCGTCGTCCACCCAAGCAAAATCAGTGGGTTCTGTTGATTCGAGAAGTGACAGAATCTCGTTTTCCCATGCTGCCTGTTCTGCTGCCAACCCAGGGGACGATGCCTTGAACACCTGTTCTAACTTTGCCAATTCGTCGTCAATTTCTCGCAATGTTGATTCCTGCATTGAGGTAGGTAACATAACGACAGGTGCCCATTTGCTACCACCGCCGTATACGCCAGGTCCCTTAACATCGGCAAAAAATGCAGCAAAACTATAAAAATCCTTTGCTGTGAACGGATCGAACTTATGATCGTGGCACTGCGCACAGCCAAGCGTCGCACCTAACCAGACGGAGGCGGTTGTCCGCACCCGATCTGCAGCGTAGATTGCGAGATATTCCTTCGCTTGTGCACCGCCCTCTGAGGTTGTCTGATTCAGACGGTTATAACCGGAAGCCACCTTCTGTGTAACTGTTGGATTTGGTAAGAGATCGCCTGCAAGATTTTCGAGTGTGAACTGATCAAACGGCATGTTGTCATTAAACGCTTTTATCACGTAATCACGATAGGGCCAGATGCTCACGTTTTCATCAGCGTGGTAACCGCTCGTATCCGCATAGCGTACGAGATCAAGCCAGTACATTGCCAACTGCTCACCGTACTGCGGTTTAGACAAAAGTCTGTTGACAAGTGATTCATAGGCAGTAGGACTCTCATCTCTTAAAAAATGCTCTACCTCAGCAGGCGTGGGTAGCAACCCAGTGAGGTCAAAATTCAAACGACGGATGAGCGTCCGCTTATCTGCTTCCGCTGACGGTGTAAGACCTTCCATCTCTAATTTGCCAAGTATAAACGCGTCAATAGGATTACGGACCCATGCTGCGTTTTCGACAACAGGTGGTTCAGCCCGTTCGGGTAAATTGTAGACCCAGTGTTCTTCCCACTCGGCACCCTCGGCAATCCACTGGATGAGTGTATCAATCTGTTTCTGTGTTGGCTGTCGATTGGAGAACTGCGGTGGCATCCGCTGGTCAATATTCTCATGCGTTATCCGCAGGACCAGTTCGCTGTTTTCCGGTTCACCCGGAACAATGATCGGATAGCCACTCGGTGCAGAGAATGCGCCTTCCTTAGTGTCAAGTCGTAGGTTGGCTTGACGTACCGCCGAATCAGGACCGTGGCACGCAAAACATTTATCTGACAAGATTGGCAGAATATCTCGGTCGAATTGAAGTTTCTCAGCATCGGCGGGTTGTAATACAATTGCCAGTCCCACCAGAAGTATTATGAGACCTATGCAACTCCTGCGAACTGATGCCGAACTGTTCAAACGTAATAGCTGTGTCATTATAGAATGTTTCCTCCATTTTTTCTGTATGAACAATATTCCAGTGATCACCGGTTGTCAGTGCCCTACATCAACGTCCGTCCTACTACCCTCCAGGCTGCTCAATAGTATATCATTAAAAGTAAAATATCTGCAAGCACCATTAAATGGATTGGATTTTAATTATACTCCAGAGTATTATACTTTAGAGTATAATATTGTGAAACAGATGGAGAACTGGAAATGGCTAAAATTATTATGGGACCCCGTGTTGGGCAAAATGGCGCAATCCGCGTTGGATGTTCGGCTGTTATTTTTGATAAGGATCAGAAAAAGATTCTATTAACAAGACGCGAAGATAACAACCAGTGGTGTTTACCCAGTGGAGGGATGGAACCAGGCGAAAGCGCGAGTGAGACATGTATTCGAGAAGTGGAAGAAGAAACGGGTTTGCAAGTTGAAATAAGACGCTTAATCGGTATCTACACAACCCCACACGAGTTAGTCGTGTACCGAGACGGGAACAAAATCCAATTGGTGGCTCTATGCTTTGAAGCGGAAATTGTCGGTGGTGTGCTTCGGCTGAGTTGCGAAACAACCGAATACGGATATTTCTCCTATCAAGAGATACAAGAATTGGATCTGCTTTTGAACCATGTGCAACGGATCAAAGATGCCTATAGTGAAGAAACAACGACTTTTATCAGATAATCAACCTCTTGGATGGAGTGGGGGCCGTAGGGGCTGGGTAACCCAGCCCTACTATAGAACCTGAAACGCTATCAGTCAGGACAGTTGACGTTACTTTAAAATAAGCATCCGCCGCGTGGCAGTGAAATCATCTGCTGTGAAGGTATAGAAATAAAGTCCACTCGCGACAGGTTCACCGACAACATTTCTGCCATCCCAATATGCCGCACGGCTGCGAGAGGTGTAGTAGCCTGAAGACTGATACCCTAACACCAATTTCCGAACGATCCTACCACTCGCATCGTAGAGGGTGATTCGCACATCGCTACCCGTGGCTAACTGATATGGGATCCACGTCTCTGGGTTGAACGGATTTGGGTAATTCGCAAACAGGTGCGTCTCGTCTGGGTGCACCGCTGCCAACAGGTTTTGGAGATATGCCAATGTGCGTCTCACACCGAGCGAGCCATCGTCTGTCGCAAGCAGCAGGTCGATTGCTGCCTGAATCTTCTCCCGGGCAAGAGCGTTGTGTTGGACACCGAGTGCCGGTGCCGCCGCTGCATCATCATCAAGGTTATTGCTGACTTGCCTCAGATCAGCGATAGTCAACTTACCATCGCCATTGACATCCAGGCGTCCCGGAGTGGCAGGCGGGTTTTCACCGAAGAGTGCCGCTGCGACGATGCCAAGGTCCACGTCGTCTACCCTACCGTCCTGGTTGACATCCTCCGCCCGATAGGTAGTGGCGGGTGGGGTCATCTGAGGTGTTGTGACTGCCATCTGATCGTCGAGGATCGCATCGCCAAGCACGAGTGCGCCGGGACTCCCTAAGCCTGTGACGACTTCTTCAGAGCCTCCACCGCTTAGATTTCGTTGGCTGATTTTGCCGTCAGGACTTGTGAGATAGAGTTTCTGACCTACTGTATCTACAGCGATATCCATTGGTGTATCCAAACCAGTAATGAAGTTGGGTTCAAAACCTGAGCCGTCTAATTTCAGCCGCTGCACGTTCCCCCAGGAGTTCGTCAGATAGAGTTTACCGTTCGTGGCATCAAGGGCAATATCGAACGGCATACTTGTTAAATCCCTCAGCAACTGAACGTTTGTTCCATCAAGGTTTGCGCGCCGGATTTTGCCGGTGGTATTACTGGTCTTCTCCGTCCAATAGAGTTTGCCACCCACTACATCTATGGCGATACCTGTTAGCATATCCAAGCCGGTGATGAGGTTGGACTGGAAGCCTGAACCGTCTAAGTTCAGCCGTTGGACTTTCCCCCAGGAGTTCGTCAGGTAGAGTTTACCTTTCTCGGCATCAAGGGCAATATCGAACGGAACGCTCGTTAGATCCAAAACCAACTGAACGTTTGTGCCATCAAGGTTTGCGCGTTGGATTTTGCCAGTTGTGTTACTCGTCTTCTCCGCCCAGTAGAGTGCGTCGTTGTCTACATCCACGGTGAGACTGGTAGCGTTCTGGACGCTTGGCACGAGATTTTCGACTTCGGCATTGACAAGGCGGTGAAGTGTGCCTGCCGCTGTGTCTATCCAATACATTGAGGGGCTATCGGCTGCATCAACGAGGATTTGTGTCGTTTTCGTCTGCGTATCGACTTCAGGTTTTTTCGAGACCACTGGTGGCGATGCATCATCCGCCGGTGCTAAAGCGAAGGTATCTGCATACATTGATGCTGTGGTGAGGTCTTCAATGTTTGAACCGTCAAGATTGGCACGCCGGATTTTAGTGCTTTCTCCGTCATCACCTATCCAATACATCTTCCCGCCTGCGACATCTAAGGTGAGGTGCTTTGTGTACTCTTCCCTCACAAGGGTTTCTACATTTGATCCGTCGAGATTCGCACAATGGATTTTAGACGGTGTCGAATCCACGTCGTAGCCTATCCAATATATCTTCCCACCTGACGCATCCAAGGCGAGTTGCCATGCGTACTCTTCTCTCACAAGGGTTTCTACATTTGATCCGTCGAGGTTGGCACGCCGGATTCCAATGTCGTCTCCCCAATACATCTTCCGGCTTGATACATCTAAGTTAGGGAACACTGGGAAACCGATCTCCACAAGGGTTTCTACATTTGATCCGTCGAGGTTGGCACGCCGGATTTTAGACGTACCCTCGTCCCACTTCGAGTGTCTCCAATACATCTTCCCGCCCAACACATCTAACGTAAGCTCAAATTCACTGGCCCCTCGCGTCCCAAGGGTTTTGACGAGGATTTCTACCTGGGAACCGTCGAGATTTGCACGTTGAATAGACTCCCAGTTTATCCAATACATCTTCCGCTCTGCGACATCCAAGGCAAGTTTAAATGGGTCCACTCCTTCCACAAGGGTTTGGACGTTTGAGCCATCAAGGTTCGCACGTTGAATGCCAGCCCCCCCTCCTAAGTATATGGCAGGTTGCGAGGGATCTATTGGTCCAGTTGGTGTATGCGTCTCCATACTCGGAGGGGGCGATGTCGTTGGTGTGCGGTCGTCAAACGAGACCTCAGTGCCATTTGCTTGGATCGCAGGGATATAGGTGGTGAGTGCAGCATCATTCAACGGATTATCCTTAAGATACAAGTCTGTCAGTCGTGTAAGTCCTACGAGAGGGGATATATCCGAGATGTTATTGTCGAAAAG
>JAJECN010000041.1 GCA_022821965.1 Candidatus Poribacteria bacterium | reverse complement strand
TTACGAAACCGGGGAAAGTGCACATGAACAACCAGAACTTGCCCTTACTGGCGAAGCCGGGACTGTGACAATTGTTCACTACGACTTATGGCACCGTGCCATGCCAAATAGCAGTGACAAAAAGCGGTACATGTTGAAGTTCCTCTTTATCCGACTTGATGAGCCACAAATACCTTTGTGGGAGGGCAGTACCAACGACTGGCATGCCCTCGGTAATAAAGAAGAATCCGAGCATCCAGAATTGTGGGAATCGATGTGGGACTGGTATAAAGGGAAAGACAACGGGATTGCCAACGGTATTTCGCACGCTGAGGTAGATACCCTTGCCGAAACTTTAGACGGCGATAACGAAAAAGATAGGCTTAATGCCGCCTATCGCTTAGGAAGGGTCGGCACTGCTGCCGTGCCTGCCTTGAAGCAGATGTTATATAGCACATCAGCCACTCTTCGCGAGTATGCAGGATACGCTTTAAGCCTTATTGGTGCCCCCGCTCTTCCGACGCTCATCGACGCTATGCAAACGTCAGATGATTCAGTACGGGCAAGCGCGACATTCGCATTAGCCGATATGGGGAAAGTTGCACAGGAAGCGTTACCTGCATTAACACGTGCCGCCACACAGGATCCCAACGAATTGGTCCGACGGCATGCCACAGAAGGACTCGGACTCATTGGACAAAAAGTTGCCGAGGATGTTGATTTATCTGAAGTGGTGCATATCTTAACGACCGGATTGAGTGACGACCACTTTTCTGTTCGTGATAATGCCGCCCGTTCCTTAGCGAAATTAGGAACGCTCGCTGAACCGGCGATTCCGGCACTTGTTGCGCAACTGGACGATGAGGACCGATATGTCCGCTTCCACTCGGCGTTGGCGTTGAAGGAGATTAAGACATCCGAAGCACAGGAAGCACTCTTCAATCACCTATTTGCTTCGCGGTGGTGCGCCTTGACAACAAACGAAACACCTTTTTAGAGAAAACATGGATTAAAAATAGGTAGGCGAGGTTTCTTAGGGAAATTGAGGAATACCCCAAGCAAACCTCGCCTTCTAAATATCAATCATCCACCGCCAACGACAAGTACGCTCCGTACCCTGCCGGAGTGCTATGTCCATAAAACGCTTTCCACCTACATTATAAACCACATACCCATCTGCCCTGCGAGTATCCCAAGGAGCGCGCCGGCGAGCACATCCGTCGGATAATGGACTCCGAGACATACGCGAGCGACTCCCACCAGAGCTCCCCAGCAAAGCGTCGGAATTTGTAAAGCAGGAAAGGTACTCGACAACAGTGTCATCATCAAAAAAGCAGAGGCGGTGTGTCCCGACGGAAAGCTAAAACGATCCGGCGGACGGACCCGAAATTGGACATCGTCAATCCGTTCATAGGGTCGATCACGTTTCATTGCCTGTTTGAGGAAGTGATATAGGAGTCTTTCAAGCGGAAATGCGAGTGCCGCTGATAGAAGGAGTGGTTTACTGATAGTTGCGCCGAATGTCAAGTGCACGTATAATACTACAAGTGGATATAGACATCCGTTAGCACTCCAGGAGATGATGCGAAATGAACGACTCAGGATTCTCCTATCGCCCCAACCAAAGATACGGTTAAACAGTAACGTATCCCATCGGGTTAGACTATTTGTAAATTCTCTTAGCATAGTTTACAAAGTGAGCAGGCACTCTTATACCGTAAGCCCGCTGTATCTTTTATCTCCATCTGTATTATTTGCGTATATTTGATGAAACATTCAAAGCCTTTAAGGTTTGATTGTCGCTGTTTAATTATTTCCAGAATTTTCCTTACCTCTTCTGCATCTCCGATCCGATTAAAATTGTAGTGGAAGTATGTTGCATATTTTTAACCAGTGTATCTTTTTTATATCAAAAAGATTAAACAAAATTGTGTCGGTATGTGCGGTTTGGACACATTCAATGAATGCACCTAAATCTTCAAAAAGATTGGGGATCCACATAGTCGGCGAGGTCTCGGAGTGCGATAACGTTATAATCGTTTTCGGCGAGATGTGTCATATACGCTTCAAATTGTTCTGGCTCTGTGTGAACCCAAGGGTGTTCCACATCCGGCACACCGTGGAAGGTAAGGATCGTGATATTCCCGTCGGTTGCTTGGGTGAGTGCCCACGTGAAATCGTCAAAGTCCCAATGGGGACCGGCAGCACCTGTTGTCGGAATCAAGAGCGGATGATGAAGTGCCGGGTTGTAGGCGGGACCGCGCCCCCCTTCCCCATCGTAAGGGAATTCTGGAGCAACACCGCGGCGAGCAAAATGAAAGCCGTGTTCAGCAAGCACCTGAACAGCCGCCTCGCCGTGGCTATAACCCGGGTAACAGAACGTCGTTGGTTGCGAAATGCCATAAGTCTCGCAACGTTCATCAATGTGCACTAAATCCGCACTGAGTTCTGCAGGGGTTTGCTGCGTGACGTTTCGGTGGTGACGAGTGTGATTGCCAATCTCAAAACCCTCATCGTGCAACCCTTTTACTTCCTCCCACGTCATATAAGCTTCTTTATTCGTGAGGAAGTTGAGTCCTTCGGTAATATAGAAGGTCGCACCGAAGCCGTACGATTTGAGAAGAGGCCCGACGAAGGTCGCCTGCGACTTGCATCCATCGTCAAAAGTAAGCACAACGAGTTTATCGGGAATTGTTTTGCGTAAAATATCTTTCATATTGCTCAAATTATGTCTATTAAAAAGAATTCGCGCCCACCGCAAAAAGAATTTTGATATTATAGAGCATTGCCAGAGTATTATAACCGCGAACGGCTGTTTAAATCAAGAAAAATAAATTTGAAGTTGACAAAAATTCAGAACGTGTTTAGAATGTTCGCAGGAAACTAAGGGAGGTATGAACCATGATTGATCGACGTGCTTTTTTGAAATCGATGGCAAGTTTGACGACGGGTGTTCTTTTGTCATCTGCATGTGCAGAAAGTGATGGGGAAGATACGACGAACAGTGACCGCTTAGGTACCCTCCTGCCGACCCGAAGATTAGGACGTACGGGAGAAGCTGTGACAATGCTCGGTATAGGCGGATGGCATATTGGCGACATGGAGGAGAAGGAAGCCCAGAAGACAATTGAGACGGCACTTGAGGGGGGTGTCCGTTTCATTGACAGTGCAGAATCCTATCAAGGCGGTCGCAGCGAGACCCGCTTAGGAAAACTGCTTGTGCCAAAATATCGAGACGATGTGTTCCTTATGACAAAGACAAGAGCAGAAAACGCTGAGGACGCATGGAAACACCTTGAAGGTTCACTGACACGTTTGAACACTGACCGTCTCGATCTTTGGCAAATGCATTCCGTGCAAAATCCAGCAGATGTAAATGAGCGGATTAATAATGGCGTTCTTGACGTTCTGTTAGAAGCAAAGGCAAACGGCAAAACGCGTTATATTGGGTTCACTGGACACGCAAGCCCGGCTGCGCATGAACGGGTCCTTGAGCAAACTGATATCTTCGATACCTGTCAATTGGCGATGAACCTCGTAGATGTCAGTTACGAGAGCTTCATCGAAAGGGTTGTACCGATACTCATTGAGCGGAACATCGGTATAATTGGTATGAAAGCATTGGCAAACGGCGGTTTCTTCGGTGGTTCGCAGCATGGCAGGCACGGTCCAAATGCAAAAGTCGTCCCAGATCGCGTCAGTATCTCCGAAGCGATTCGGTTCATTTGGTCGCTGCCGGTGAGTACACTCGTTACGGGTCCAGACAATGCGGAACAGATGCAAGAGAAGATTGACATTGCAAAAAACTTCACAGGCATGGAAGATGATGAACGGCAGGCATTGATAGAAAAGGTCGAAGATATGGCAGGAACAACGGTTGAGTTTTACAAAGCCTGATGTTCGTCTGTTGATCGCGATGTTTCTCAAAATCTCTGTTCTCTCATCTGTCTTTGTTTCTCTCTGTATTTCTGCTGGGGCAGATGTAAAATTTACAGATGTCGCTGATGTGTCCGGCATCGAATTCCAGCATTTCACTGGTGCAACAGGCGGACGTTATATGCCTGAAACGATGGGAGCGGGCTGCGCCTTTTTGGATTACGACGCGGATAGTAATTTGGACATCTTGCTTGCGAATGGGACAAGCCTGACACTCCCAAACGCTGCGCATACGCCTCGGCTTTACCGAAATACAGGTGATGGACAGTTTGTTGATGTTACTGAGGCAGCAGGGTTAGACGTGTCGATGTACGGCATGGGCATAACGGCTGCCGATTACGATAATGATGCCGACCTTGATATTTACTTTACCAATGTGGGCGAAAACCGACTGTTCCGCAACAACGGTGACCGAACTTTCACGGATGTCACTGAATTTGCAAAGGTAGGAGATCCCGGCTGGTCGACAAGTGCGGCTTTCTTCGATGCTGACAAGGACGGTTGGCTGGACCTGTTTGTTTGTAACTACGTTGAATGGACCCCTGAAACGGATATTCCGTGTACAGTAAACCTCGCCGGTGAAACACAGCGACACCGCACCTATTGCACACCGTCTGTTTACACCGGACAATCCTGTCGTTTCTATCAGAACCAAGGCGATGGCACTTTTCGCGACATAACATCACAAGCCGGACTATATAATCCGACAGGTAAATCGCTTGGCGTAACGCTTTTGGATTACAACCATGACAGGTGGATAGATCTCGCTGTCGCGAACGATACGGAGCCGAATTTTCTGTATCGGAATAACGGTGATGGCACATTTACGGATGAAGCCGTTGTGATGGGCATCGCCTTCAGTGAGACGGGAAAAGCGCGCGGGAGTATGGGAATTGATGCCGTGGATGTCTATAACGACGGCGGCACCGTAATCGCTATCGGCAATTTTAGCAATGAAAAGACAGGGTTTTTCCACGCAAAGCCGAGTAGCCCCTATTTCACCGATGTCGCAGAACGCGCAAAGATTGGTAGAATAAGCCACCGTTTGTTAACATTCGGATTGCTATTTTTTGATTGCGATTTGGATGGTGCCCTTGACCTGTTTTGCGTTAATGGACATATTGAGCCGGAAGTGCTGCGCTATCAACAGCACATCCCTTACGCGCAACCTCCATCGCTCTTCCGAAACCAGGCGGATGGAACATTTCAGGACATCACTCAGAGTGCCGGACTTGCACGGGCAGGTGTCGGGCGCGGGTGCGCCTACGGCGATTATGATAATGACGGTGATCTGGACCTACTTGTGAGCAACAACGGTGTTAGCAAAGATTACGGAAAGGTGTGGCTCCTCCGTAATGACAGCAAACGCTCGTTTAATTACCTCCGAGTGAAGACTATCGGCACCCGTAGTAACCGAGATGGAATCGGCACCAGTGTCCGAGTCAGTGTGGACGGTCGTGTGCAAGAGCAGATGGTTCGCACCGGCAGCAGCTATTGTTCACAAAGCGAAAGAGTCTTGACTTTCGGATTGGGGAAAAGTGAGGTTGTTGAGCACCTCGAAGTCCTATGGCTCTCCGGCAAAATAGACCGATACGAGAAACTCAAAGCGAATCAACTTATAGAGGTGATCGAAGGAGCATCCGAAAAATGAGACTGCGAGTGTCCGGTTACCTCTTTCTTATAATTTTCGGACTGATTGGTGGGTGTGAGAGCAACGAACAGGTTTCTACGAAAAAAAAGCAGGCTTCCACGGCACTCACGAAGTCATCTACTTCACCCTCTGCACAGGACTACAATAACAGTGGAACGGCTTACCAACGTGCCGGAAGATTGCAAGAAGCAGCAGCGGCTTATCATCGGGCTATTGAGATAAAACCGACGTTAATTGAAGCGCATCATAACTTAGGCACGGTATATGTGATGCAAGGAAAACTCACAGAGGCGATTGTTGCATATAAGCGTGTCATTCAGTTACGTCCGGACATGGCAGAGGCTTACGTTGATTTAGGCAGAGCCTATGGATTCGCAGGACGTTTGGACGAAGCAATTGCTGAATACGAGAAGGCATTAACCCGAGACACCACCCTTGTTTATGCACACTATGGCATCGGTCTCGCTTATAGACATAAAGGCATGTTTCCTGAAGCCATCGTTGCCCTTGAAAAGGCGATGGTTCTACAACCTGATTTCGTCGAGGCACTCATGCAACTCGGCTACATCTATAGGGAAACAGGGCAGTTCACCAAGGCGGTAGAAATCTTTAACACAGTTATTAAAATCTACCCCACAAACTCGACGGCGTACCATGAACTCGGTGTGTGTCATACGAAAGTGGAGGCGTATTCAGAAGCCATTAAGGCTTTTGAAAAAGCCCTACAACTAAATCCAGATGCTGTTGAGACGCAAAATTTGCTGCGGGTAGCCCACGCGCGAATGGCACGTCAAAAGTAGTTTCACAGTTATTTAGTAAAGTCTGGAAATATGTAGACAACTTGCCAGTAAAGGAAACTCTCACCACCGCTGGCGAGGGAGTTTTTGCTTGGGTGTTTCTTTTTAGTACCCTCGTCTTCCCATAAGGAAACCCTCACCACTGCTGGCGAGGATTGTATCCTCGCCTTCTCATAAAAGCTTGAACTTATTCACTAACAATCTGTCTAATTTTAAGAGTTAAATGTGTCACTTCACTCTCGTAAGTTATGCGGTTACCGTCAAGGCTTACGTGCCACAATTTCCCGTATCCCCGTTTGAAAAATGGTTTCAATAGTCGCGGGACAAAGGGTATTTATGGAATCCATAGCAATTCCAGAGGAGAAAAAAATGCGCAAGATTATGTTTTTTACGGTATTGATAGCGGTATTCGCCACCGCGACCTTTCTCGCGAACGCCGCGGATATTGAAGATGGGCTTTGGATGTATCTACCGCTGAACGAAGGCGCGGGGGAAAAGGTTGCCGATCATGGACCCAATAGCTTCGATACGGAGCTTAGTAAAAGCGCGCCGAAATGGGTTGATGCCAAGCATAATAACATCAAAAAAGCGATGGAATTTGATGGCAAGGCAACTTATGTCAAAATTGATATGGCAGGTCAAAAGAAAGACATCGACTCACATTTTAAAGAGAAGCAGGGCATGACTATCTGTGCGTGGGTGAAACCGCTAAAGGTTGGGACCGATGCCCACGGACAAACCCGTCAACCCATCGTCATGAAGGGTGCCGGTGGACAGTGGGAATTCGCGCTCTATATCTACGATAACTTCGGAGCGGGCATGTCCGTTTGGACCTGTCCCGGCGCAGGGGTTTCAGAACCGAGTACAGCTGGCACTGCACCGCAAGGCAAGTGGATTCACCAATGCGGCACATTTCTGCTGAAGGAAGGCGTCCGCGTCTACGTAGATGGGAAAAAAGACCCTGTTGCACAAGCAGGAGATAACGGAAATGGTCCCTGTGAGGCGGGTAACCGTCCTGTGTTTATTGCGCACCGTGAGGATGGACAGTGGTTAAATGCCGTCATTGCTGAAGTCTATATGTGGGATCGGGTGATTGAGGTTGATGAGATGAATCTCGCTATGAAAACAATAGGCGGCTTGGCGGTTCAACCGGGAGGTAAACTTTCAACCACCTGGGGCAATCTTAAACGGCGTTGACCGTTTTTAACTAACAGGGGCGGGCAGAAAACTGCTCGCCCCCTATATCTATCTCTCCTAAAATTTCCTACCACCTAAGCCATTATCTCTCCAGATTCCGGATTTATTTTGAATCCGCCTGCCATAATGTTGTTATAAGGCTCTTCCGGTGCGCGTCCGACAGGGCGCATCTCAGGTTTGTGATACCCAAATCGAACCGCCTTCCGCCACTGTTCTGTCCTATTGACCTCCGACCAGTGAATGAGACAATAGCTGAAGAAAATCACATCGCCTGCCTTCGCTGGGAGCGGAATGGAATCGATAAAATCCGGGTGGAATTTATCGGTCGGCAGATGCGGTGCGGTGCCTTCACCCGTGATGTGTTCCCGCGGTCCCTCTTTATGGCTCCCCGGTACTACCCTTAGCGCGCCGCTTTCAAATGGAGCGTCATCGAGATGGACGAGGCAATCCACAAAGTCGAGTCCATCGTGCGGATAGAACGGATAGTCCTGGTGCATCGGGAAGGGGGTCCCTTTTTCCGGCGGTTTCGCATGTAGCACGGTATGGTGCCACTGGATAGTATCGCCGATAAGCGATTGCACCGCGCCGGTCAGCCGTTCATGGAAAATCACCCTGCCCCAT
Source organism: Candidatus Poribacteria bacterium (assembly GCA_022821965.1). Lineage (GTDB taxonomy): Bacteria > Poribacteria > WGA-4E > WGA-4E > WGA-3G > WGA-3G. The sequence continues at coordinate 80,756 of JAJECN010000041.1, read as the reverse complement.
GTCGCGGAGTAGAAATGGGGGTTGTGCATAAAGACTGCCTTCGTTGTCTGCTGATCCTCTTCTTTGAGGTAGCGTGTCCGCCAAGGTCCGGGCCAGCCGATCGTTTCCTGTCCCCAATTGTTGATAATCTGCACCATTTCAGATGCCAGTTCTTCTGTTTCCTCTGTTGTGAAGAGCTGCTCTACCTTGAGATAGCCGTTCTCATGGTAAAAGTCAACCTGTTCTTGCGTTAGCATGTCGATCTCCTTGTTGCTTGCTCTTGAATATGTTCGCGTGCCAAAAACTTTTTGCTTGTTCTAAATTCTACTTTAAAACCGTATATTTTGTCAACGTGCTTTGTAAAATCCCACCTCATCTTTTTCATATTCGCGGTAGAGGTTTGAGGAGACTTTATCATGGGTTTCAGACTCACCCCGGTAGATATAGGCACCATTGGCAGATGCAGTCGCTATTTCGGTAATCTTTTCCAGGACTCAACTAAGGTCGGTTTGTGTATCAGATGGGTTGGGTGTATTCATACGCGTTTATCCATAAAATATTTCTAAATCGCGGATTATGGAGTTTCTGTGTGATGTGGAATATCTGAAGCTGCGTAAGTCCTATTTTTAAAGAAAAAGAGAGCCGCCGGGTGTGGAGGTTGATGACTCTCTAAAGTGCTAACATTATTCAGAACCGTTTTGTGTCACGCCGGGGGGTGGTTCAGTGAATTCTTCACCGCGCTTTTCTGCATCCGTTCTGCGGGCATGCCACGCTGCGATCTCTCGATAAACCTCCGCTTTACCTTCGGCTTTGCCTTCAGCTTTGGCTACCGCTTCGGCTGCCCGAATTCGCTTTTCTTGTCTATTTAGATACCAGTCTGATAATAACATGATTAGATCAATGCCTCCAACTATCATACCGACCAGAGCCGCACCAACAGGGATAAATGTCGAAATATCGTCAAGGACATTTTGAACGGATTCATGCCCTTTCCATCCTCTCGTCGTTTCATAATCCAAAGCGATGGAACCGTAAACGAGAACAAACAAAGATATGAGGAAAAGCGCGAAACCTGCTTTTCCTGTTCTCCAAAAGTCTCTCACGGGTCGCCAGGATTCACTTAGTTTTACCAAAATCCCCTCCGTGAAATTAAAAATATAATAACATGCCTCCCATGGATTGTCAACGAAAAAGTTGAAAATCCAAAACAAATCCTTGCATTAATCTGCAATCTGTTATATCATAAGCGCATCTCGTATCAAGGAGAAAAGGAAAAAACAATGAGTCTTTTGGGTATTGATGTCGGGACAACGGGGTGTAAGGTTATCGCCTTTCGCGAGGATGGAACTGTTCTCGCGCAGGCGTACGGTGAGTATCCGTTGACCCATCCGCAACCCGGCTGGTCAGAACTGGACGCGAATGTCGTCTGGGAAAATATAGCGACTGGCATCCAGCAGGTTGCGACACAAACAAAATCGGATCCGATTGAGGCTATCAGTGTTGCCTCGCAAGGTGAAGCGGTGACACCGGTATCCGCCGATGGGCAGATCTTGGCAAACGCGATTACCACTTTCGACGCGCGGACAGCCGGCATCTGTGATGAGTTGCGGCAGCAAGTAACACCTTTAGAGGTAATGCAAATCACAGGTATGCCGATAAGCGATATTCATACCTTGCCGAAACTTATCTGGATACAGCGGAACCAACCTGATGTCTATCGGCAGGTTTGGAAATTCCTCGGCTTTGAAGATTTCGTCTATTTCAAACTTGGTGTTTCGCCTGTGGTTGACTATTCCCTCGCTGCACGCACAATGGCGTTTGACATTATTGACAAGTCTTGGTCAGAAAAGATGCTCGGTTTGGCGGATGTAGATGCGGCACTCTTTCCGGATGCTGCACCATCGGGCACACCGATCGGTGAAGTTAGTTCGCAGGTTGCTGACGAACTCGGTCTACCACAGGGCGTGGTATGCGTTACGGGTGGACACGACCAGCCGTGCGGTGCGTTAGGTGCAGGGATTATACGAAGCGGTGAGGTAATGGATGCCACCGGCACTGTTGAATGTATCGCCCCCGCCTTCACAGAACCCGTCATCAATCAAGAGATGATAGATGGGAATTTCGCCTGTTATCCGCATGTGGTTGATGGATTGTATGTTACACTCGGTTTCGTATCCAGTGGCGGTGTTGTGCTGCGGTGGTACAGAGACACGTTCGCGCAAGCAGAGATTGACCAAGCAGCAGCGGAAGGACGCGACGTATATGATCTGCTGATGGCGGAGCTGCCGGATTCACCTGGGACAGCCATGGTGCTGCCACACTTCACCGGTTCAGGAACGCCATCCCTTGATCTGGAATCGAAGGGGGCAATTGTCGGACTAACGCTTTCGACGACCAAAGGCGAACTCATCAAGGCGATCCTCGAAGGCATCAGTTACGAGATTAAACAGAATCTCACAATGTTACAAGACGCTGGTGTTGTGATAAACGAGGTGCGCGCCATCGGTGGTGGTGCGAAATCTGAAAAGTGGTTGCAACTCAAAGCGGATATGTTCGGGAAAAAGGTTATTGCGCTTGATATATCGGAGGGAGTTTGCCTCGGTACTGCAATCCTCTCTGGCACAGCGATAGGCAAGTATGATTCGATTGAAACGGCGGTCGAGCAGTTGGTCACGCCACGCGATGTGTACTATCCACGTGAAGAATTCGCGCAGCGTTACGATGAAAAGTTGAAAGCCTACGAACAGATTTATCCGGCACTGCGTTCCCTGAATTATGAATTGTAACGCGAACACAGTGGGTTGCATCCACATCACCTAAGTCCCGTAGGGACGACATTTGTGTAGAACCAATGAAAAAACACGTCGTGGGCATTGACATCGGTGGGACAAAGCTTGCCACTGTTGTCTCTGATAGTACCGGACATATCCTCGGCAAGGTGCGTAAACCGACACTTGCAGAAAAGGGACCGGAATATGCGCTCGGCTTGCTGTTCGATATGGTACGCGAAACCGTTCGTCTGGCAGACTTAGAACAGGCGGCTATTTCAGCAATAGGCGTAAGTTGCGGCGGTCCCTTGGACACAAAGACTGGAATCGTCTATTCGCCTCCAAATTTGCCCGGATGGGATGCACTACCGCTTAAAACGAAACTTGAATCCGAATTTCAGGTACCTGTGACGATTGAGAACGATGCGAACGCGAGCGCACTCGCAGAGTACAGGTTCGGTGGTGGGCGTGGTTACAATGCTGTACTCTATATGACGATGAGCACAGGCATAGGAGGCGGTATTGTGCTCGATGGACAGATTTACCATGGAGCTAACGATAGCGCGGGTGAGGTAGGGCACCAGATACTTCTACCGGATGGACCGCTTTGTGGATGTGGAAAGCGAGGTTGTCTTGAAGCACTCTGCTCCGGTCCTGCGATCGCACGTCGCGCACAAGCTGCGATACGAAAACAACTTACAAACAAAAAAGCATCAACGACAATGTTGACGCTTACCGACGGACGTATTGAAGATGTCAAGTCGGAACATGTGCTTGAGGCGGCGCGCACAGGTGATGCCTTGGCTTTGGAGCTCGTCTCGGAAACAGCGTACTACATGGGTTGGGGAATCGCGAATCTGGTAAACGTTTTGAATCCCGACATCGTTTTATTGGGTACGATTGCGATTGCTGCCGGTGATCTCTTGCTTGATCCGATTCGGGAGACGGTTTCAAAGTTCGCGATGACACGTCCTGCAGCAGCGGTTGAAATCAAACCTGCCCAGTTGGGGGATGCCTTGGGGGACCTCGCTGCAGTTGCATTGGTTGTTTAAAATGAAAAATTATAGGACTTACGCATGCTGCTCTTTCGTAGCATAAACTTTTAGTTTGGGTTTTCACCAGAACGCTGTGTTTTCCGAAAAATCGCATCTAACAGAACCGATTACAGTCAAAATTGCGTAAGTCCTGAATTATATCCAAAACCTCCGCAAACAAGCCATAAAGGTAACAGGTATATCTCACAACAGATGTCCCTACTGACAACCATATAGAAAGGAAACTAAATGGAAAGAATTCAGCGTTATATTTCACATTTGCAAGATGTTTTAGCGCAACTCACATTGGCAGATGTACAGCACTCCATAGATGTTATTATGGAGGCGTATTATGCCGAGAAGCAAATTTTTGTGATTGGTAACGGTGGGAGTGCTTCCACAGCATCGCATATTGCCTGTGATTTGGGGAAAGGCACAAGTGTGCCCGGCAAACCTCGTTTTCGTGTTATCAGTTTAACGGACAACGTCGCAACAATGACTGCATGGTCAAACGATGTATCTTACGAAGATGTCTTCGTTGAGCAGCTGAAAAATCTTGTGCATCCAGAAGATGTGGTTATTGGTATCAGTGCAAGCGGCAATTCCGAGAACGTGATTCGTGCGATGCGACATGCGAAAGAAATTGGGTGCCAGACGATTGGATGGAGTGGCTTCGGTGGTGGCATCTTGGCAACTATTTGCGATGTGAACGTCATTGTAGATAGTGACCGCTATGGACCGGTTGAAGATGTCCATCTCATCCTAAATCATGTCCTCCACGCGTGGATCCATGAGGAGTTGACATCGGATTGAATTTAAATACACCTTGACGTGTGCGATTGTCTTAAGATATAATTAGAAAAGTTATCAACCGTTCAAATTATTTTTAAAAAACACTTCAGAGTTGGAAAAGGCGGAACTTGCAATCCGAACGAAGGAAACAGATAAGGAGTGATTCTTATGAGACGCAGAACAGATTTTCTGATTTACGTGCTCCTTTCTTTAATAGGATGTCTGTTCATGAATGGCGATCTGTCTGCCCAAGACCCCGCGCTGGTCTACGTGATTGACATCCGTAACGAAATCGGGAGTGGTCTCAGCACCTACATCAGTGATAGTATTCAAATGGCAGAGGAAGCCCGTGCTGATGTGATCGTTTTTGATGTAGATACACCGGGCGGTAGGGTTGATTCTGCCGTGAATATCATACGCGCCATTCAAGACACACAAATTCCTACAATCGCTTTTGTCAATCGCCAGGCTATATCTGCAGGAGCGATGATCTCTATCGCTTGTAATCAAATTGTAATGACTTCGGGGGGGACGATCGGTGATTCCGCACCTGTTACGATTCAAGGAGATGAAGTCGGTGAAAAAGCGGTTTCCTACATCCAAGGAACGATTCGCGCCACAGCGGAGCGGGAAAATCGGAACCCTGACATTGCCGAAGCGATGGTAGATAAAGAACTTGTCCTCGTTAAACTCACGGATGGACAAATTATTAAACTGCTGCCCGAAGAATACGCTGCGCGTGAAGAGGAAGGTGAAGAGATGGAAATTCTCTGTGCGCAAGGGAAACTTCTCACCTTATCCACCCAACAGGCGTTAGATTACAGATTTGCAGATGCGCAAGCCGAAACCCTCACAGAATTATTGACACAGTACGAAATTGTTGAGGTCGCTGGAACCAAGTTGCCCCTAACGGAAGACGGCATCGCTCGATGGCAACGGGAGCTCGGTATTTCTGAGGTCAACCGTCTAAAAATATTAGACGGCGCGCAGACTGTTGAGGTTGAGGCGACACTTGCTGATAAAATCGTTTTCTTTCTCACAAATCCGCTTATCAGTACGCTTCTTCTTTCGTTGGGAACGCTCGGCATCTTTATAGAGATTCGCACGCCGGGTTTTGGTGTCCCCGGATTCCTCGGTTTAATTTGTATAGGGCTGTTCTTTGGTGGACACATGCTGACGAGAATCGGGGCGGAATGGGCATTTTTGCTTTTCATTCTCGGACTTGGACTGATCGCCCTTGAGGTTTTTGTTATCCCCGGCTTCGGTGTCGCCGGCGTTCTCGGCATTACTTTGATGTTAGGGAGCGTCTTTTTCGTCTTCGATAAAGCTTACGAATTTCATACGGCGGTTATGTGGCTCTCAGTTTCCGTAATTTTGACTGCGGGACTGGCGATTCTCGCGGCTTTCTTCCTTCCTGAGACGCAGATTTTTCAGAGACTCGCTCTATCCACAGTGATGGATACTGAGATGGGATACCACTCGTCCAGCCCCGAGGATTTTCAGGGGTATCTTGGAAAGTCCGGGGTCGCGCTAACACCTTTGCGCCCCTCTGGAACAGCTCGGATCGCCGATAAAAGGGTGGATGTTGTTACGGTCGGTGATTTCATCCCGAAGGATAGTAACGTCAAAGTCGTAGAGGTTGAAGGATCAAAAGTTTTTGTAGAAGCCGTTGAGGATGCTTGATTTTATCGGTACCGTGGGCACCGGTTTGGAGTAAGAGCTATGATATGGTTTCTGGTTTTCCTGATAGGCTTTGGAATTCTGTTGGTATTTATTGAGTTGCTAATCCTCCCAGGATTTGGGGCGGCAGGTGTACCGGGCTGTTTTCTTGTACTCATAGGGCTCGGGGTCGCTTGGTGGAAATTTGGCTTCCAGACTGCAATGACTTATGGCGGGATAACGCTGGTGGTCGTCATCCCGTTGGCGATAATAGGGTTGTCGATAATGCGTTCAACGCCCGCGGGTAACGCCTTTATCTTAAGGACTACCCAAGAGAAGTCAGAGGGTTTCCATGCGCCGCCATCCGAATTGATAAGTTTGGTTGGGAAGTCTGGTAAGGCGTTGACACCTCTGCGCCCCGCGGGGGCTGCGCTCATTAGTGGACATCGCGTTGATATTGTTACACAAGGCGAATTTGTTCCTGCAGAAACTGAGATCGAAGTTATTTTTGTGGAAGGCAGTCGTGTCGTCGTCCGTAGTTTACAATAAAATAGTGATCAGTTGTCGGTGATCGGTTATCAGTTAGTATCTTGTGGTGTCAAAGTTTTCTATGGCATCTGCGACGAAACTGAATGCCACAGCAAAGCTACTGAAAACTGATAACCGAAAACTGACAACTATTTGTAGGAGACAAAGAATGATAGATGTATTTACAGGGGGAATTGCCCTTGTTGTCCTAATTGTTATCATCGCGTTTTTTTGGTTTGTCCCTGTTGGTCTCTGGATTGCTGCTATTGCAGCGGGGGTTCCTCTCCGAATTTTTGACCTGATCGGGATGCGTCTTAGGCGCGTAAATCCGAACGTTATTGTGAAGGGTTTAATTAGTGCCCACAAGGCTGGGTTGAAGGTAATCACTTCCGAATTGGAAGCGCACTACCTTGCTGGTGGTAATGTGCTCAATGTTGTCAGTGCACTTATCGCTGCGGATAAAGCGAGAATCGAGTTGAATTTTCAACGCTCCGCTGCTATAGACTTGGCTGGACGGGATGTCTTTGAGGCGGTTCAGGTTAGCGTCAATCCGCGGGTAATTACCACGCAAAAAATCAGTGCGCTCGCCTTAGATGGGGTTGAATTGATAACCACCGTCCGGATTACGGTGCGTACGAACATCAATCGACTCGTCGGAGGTGCGGGCGAAGAGACAATCATCGCACGTGTCGGCGAGGGGATTATCAGCGCAATCGGTGCCTCTGAAACCTACGAAGATGTACTTGAAAACCCAGACATCATCTCCAAAACGGTGCTTGACCGTGGGCTTGATGCTGGAACCGCTTTTGAAATCCTTTCTATTGATATTGCTGATGTCAACGTTGGTAAAAACATCGGTGCAGAACTCCAAGCGGAGCAAGCGGAGGCGGACTTGGTTGTCGCACAAGCGAAGGCGGAGGAACGCCGTGCTATGGCAGTCGCTCGGAAGCAGGAGATGACTGCAGGCGTGCAGGAGATGCGGGCAAAAGTCGTCGAGGCAGAAGCGCAAGTCCCTCGTTCCTTGGCAGGTGCATTCCGTGAAGGCAACTTAGACACTTCAACAGAACAGTAACCCAATTTAATTCGGCTTTCGGTTTTCGGGTTTCAGTGGTCAGTCACTCGTTGCGGCAGTTAGAAACGTTCCACTCGTCCCAAGAGTCTCTTGCTGACAACTGATAACCGAAAACTGATGGCTATTTTATGGAGAATCATAAACATGGCACCAACAATGGTCGCAATTATTGCTGTCGCGCTTATCTTGTTTATAATCGTTATCAGTTGGCTCGTTCCGATCGGCTTATGGATTACGGCTATCGCGGCAGGTGTAAAGGTCGGAATTTTTGATCTCGTTGCGATGCGTTTGCGGCGCGTTCCACCCGCTTCGATCGTGGAACCGCAGATTAACGCAACGAAAGCAGGCTTAAATCTATCCCTTGACGATCTGGAAGCACATTTTCTTGCCGGTGGGCGCGTTGCAAGCGTCGTGGCAGCATTGATCGCAGCGGATAAAGCCAACATCGACCTCGGTTTCGCACAAGCTGCTGCAATCGACCTCGCGGGTCGTGATGTCTTGCAAGCCGTTCAAGTCAGCGTTACGCCTGAAATTATTGACATCCCAAGTAGAGAAGACCCCAGCAACGGTATCACGGCTGTTGCTCGTGATGGTATCCAGTTAATTGTGAAAGCACGCGTTACGGTGCGAGCCGATATTGACCGACTCGTTGGCGGTGCTACTGAAGATACTATCCGTGCGAGGGTCGGTGAAGGGATTATTACAACGATCGGCTCATCAGGAAGCCACAAACAAGTTTTGGAAAACCCTGTTCGTATTTCAGAGACAGTTCTTGATAGAGGGTTGGCCGCTGGAACTGCCTTTGAGATTCTGTCTATTGATATAGCCGATATAAACGTTGGCGAGAATGTCGGTGCAAAATTACAGACCGACCAAGCGCAAGCTGAACTCAAGATAGCACGTGCAAAAGCGGAAGAACGCCGCGCACGGGCAGAAGCGGAAGAGGAAGAGAACAAAGCACTCGTTGAAGAGATGACAGTCAAACTGATTGAGGCTGAAGCGGAAGTACCCCTTGCTATCTCTGACACCTTTGATACCCAGAGGATGAGTGTGATGACCTATTACGAACTCCGTAATATCCTTGCGGATACGGAGATGCGTCAGTCGATCGCTTCACCGGGTGGCACCCAGGAAATGGACACAACCCGTTCAGCGCACTCTCTCGGACTTTCATAGTAGGAAGGTTGTCGGTTCTCAGTTATCAGTGGTCAGTAACAAGATACTTTAGTTAAACGTGAATCTCTCAGCTAAAGACCACGTCTGAAAACTGATAACCAACGAAGGAGAAAATGATGGAAAGTATCATCCAGATGCTGGCACCGCTGCTTATCGTGATTCTAATATCACTCGTGAGTAACTCGCGTCGGCGGAAAGCACAACAACGGAATATGGAAAGGCAGCAACAACAAAATATTGAAACGCAGACGGATGAGAATGCGATGCAGGAAAGTGATGATGCGCTGCCTCCTTTCATGGAAGACTTTCCGTTTGCGACGGAATTAGAGCAACCAGTTTCACAGCAGGACGAAGCAGAGGTCATGCCGGTTGCTGCCGTAGAGTCAACACCTCCTGAATCGGAGCAACCCGAACCAGTTGTTGAGACACCGCAACCCCAACCACCTCCGGTGCCTGTAGATTCTCCAACCGGAAGGCGGCCTATCCCTGGCACATCACTACTGCAGTTATCGCCGCAAACATTTCGGCAAGGCATCATTCTCTCAGAGATCCTCGGTCGTCCGAAAGGACGTACCCGTCGGCGGTCAGTCGTCAGCCGTCAGTGAAGAGGGACTTTGGTAACAAACAGATACACGCAAAAGCATGTCAGATGCCAAAACCCCCCTCATCAAACAGCAAGGAACAATTAAAATTTTTCACAAACTTTCTGTTGTTCCGCTGGTTTTTCTGCTATTCATCGGCTGTTCCCAGCGTCAAGAATTAGTGGAACAGCAGCTCCCGCTTTACTTTGAGTTTCCACCTTACACCCGGCACCTTAAGGATTTCAAAATTTGTCTGGATCCCGGACACGGCGGACAAGGTCACGTCCCGGATTATAAACGCGGACCAACAGGCGTTCGCGAGGCTGATGTAAATCTACGAGTCGCCCTTTACCTACGTGAACTGTTACAAGAGGTCGGGGTAAAGGTCATTATGACGCGTGTTGATGATTCTTATGTGAGTCTGGCAATGCGGAGTCAAATTGCCAACGAAAGCAGTGCCGATTTTTTTATCTCGCTTCACCATAACGGAATTAATAATCCAAAAACGAACTATACTTCTACGTGGTATCACGGAGACGCAGACGATTCGCGCCAGAGTCTTGATCTCGCGCGGTATATTCAACAGGGTGTCTCGGACGCGCTGCAGTTGCCCACCTCCCCAGCAGCGGGACTTTATTCAGATAAGTTAATAACGGCTTCCGGTTTCGGGGTTTTGCGAATGACCGAATGTCCAGCAGTTTTGTGTGAGGCATCTTTTCTCTCGAATCCAGAGGAGGAAGCGAGACTGCAGGAGGACAACTACCTCAGAAAGGAGGCGTACGGTTATTTTCTCGGTATTGCCCGTTATGTGGAAGGCGGGTTTCCGAGAGGTGTTCTGGTAAAACCGAAACACGCATCCGTCATTCAGACGAAAACACCGCTTCTCCAGATTCAAGTTAAGGATGGACTTCATGAACGGGGCGCGTGGATGCTCAAACGCCAACAGATCTTCACCGACTCCATCCGCGTCAAAATTGATGGTGTGAGTGTCCCATATCACTACGATCGCGATACAGATCTGATTACTGTCGCCATTGAAAATCCGTTATCAAACGGGAAACATTTTGTCCAAACCGAGCTGGTGAACTATTACGGTAATCACAGCCTTCCTTCGCCACAATGGTTTAAGGTGGCACCGCCTGCAGTAATGTTGGATCTCAACGCGTGGACAGATACGCTTCCTGCGGACGGGAAAAGTTACGTTGGTATCTCTGTAACCGCACGCGACGCTGAGGGAATGCCCATTGCTGATGATGAACCGATTCATGCTGAGACATCGAACGGGACACTCACAGCGACCCGTCAACTCTCAAAAGGTGGCACATCGTCTTTTTATTTATACGCGCCTGAGATACCCGGCACAGCAATAGTGAAAGTCTCCTATGGGAAGACAAGCGGATCCCTTACAATTCACTTTTCAGACATTGATCGTGCGATTGTTCAAGGACAAGTCTCTGACGCGAACTCTGGGAAACCACTTCAAAACGTACATTTACATGTAAATCCGCAGTTGACAGCATCCACAGATGCCGAAGGACACTTCTTCGTCACAACCGGTCACGAGTTGGAAAATCTGGGTAAGGCAACACTTCACATTTCTAAGTCGGGTTACTACCCTGACAAACGTGAGATTTATATTAAGCCGAATTGGTCAACGGTTACCCGTTCTGAACTTCATCCGATAGCAGACGGTGCGTTTGCTTCGACTGTCATCGTCCTTGACGCACGAAGTGATACGCCCGCCACTGAAAAACTGATTCAAACGTTGGAGGAACTGCTGAAACTTGCTGGGGCGAAAGTCTATAATATTCATACTCCCGGACGAAGAATTTCTGTGGAGGAGCGAATAAAAAAGGTTAACGCTATCGCGGATAGCGGATATTATTTACAGATTAATCATGGGCAATGGACGAAGGGACAACCTGCATTGGTTGCGGCGCACTACCGAGGCAATCAAGGGACAGAGACATTTTTAAAAGAAATATTGAAACAATTCAACAAAACACGCTTTGAAACACCTATTGTTACTGTTCAAGATAGAACAACGCCTGAAATCCAACAGACGAACAAAATGGCAATGACACTTGAAATCAAATCTTTGAATCATCCAAACGCTTCTGCTGTACAGGAGGCTTATGCAATCTTCTTCGGCGCGTGGACTTTCCTGAAAGGCGGTGAAGAAATTGATACCGACAAACAGAAACGGTTTATGGCATACTTAAAAGAGAGGCAATAGAATGGTCGTCCGTCGTAACTGTAGCCCGTAATGTAATGGAGGGGTTTTTGCTTGGGCGTTTTTTCAGGTATACGGAGGAAAACGTGAAAATCCAGAGTCACCTTACCGAACCGCAAGGTATAATTAAAACTCAAATCACAGAATTGCAACTTAAGGATCCATTTAAGATTGCCCGCCGTGCGACCGATGCAGCCCGACAGGTCGTCTCCGTAGAGATCGACGGTGGCATCGGTGAAACGGCACCCGCACGATTTTATGGTGAAACCGTTGAGACAGTCAGTGTGGCATTGGAAACCATTGCCCCAACGCTTTCTGGTGATCTGGATGCAATCCATGATGTGATGGAAGTTGTTGAAACGACACTCGGCGGCAATTACGCAGCGAAATCCGCCATTGATATGGCACTCCACGATCGACTCGGTAAAAAGTTGGGTGTTCCACTCTACCAACTCTGGGGACTCAATCCTCATAGAACCCCTTGTACATCGTTTACGATAGGGCTTGATGAACCCGAAGTGATGGCGGAGAAAACGAGACGTGCTGAGATGTATCCGATCCTGAAAGTTAAACTTGGCACACCTCGCGATATCGAGATAATTCAGAAACTTCGCGATGTCACAGATAAACCTATTTATGTAGATGCAAATACGGCGTGGACACCGAAGGAAGCAGTCCGCAAAATTCGCCAACTTGCCCAATACGGCGTTGTACTGATTGAACAACCGACAAAATCCGATGATCTGGCTGGGCTCAAGTTTGTCCGTGAACACTCGGAATTACCAATCATTGCCGATGAAAGTGTCAAACGCGCAAGCGATATTCCAGCACTCGTCGGGTGCGTTGACGGTATCAATATCAAGCTCGTCAAATGTGGCGGGTTGCTTGAAGCACATCGAATGATACATGTCGCTCGCGCACACGGCTTGTCTGTTATGTTAGGCTGTATGATAGAGAGTTCACTCGGTATCACCGCCGCTGCGCACCTGACCCCACTCGTAGACTATGCCGATCTGGATGGTCACCTGCTCATCACGAACGACCCATACATCGGTGTAACTCTCGACGAAGGTAAACTAATACTCCCCAAACGTCCCGGTATCGGGGTTACGTGAAGCGTTTTTTGAAGTTATATATGCAATTATCAAACCAAATGGAGAATTTAAAAATGACAAAACAGAACCGCAATGTCCTCATCACCGGCGGCACCGGTATATTAGGGAGTGCCGTCACCAAAGCCTATCTCGCCCAAGGCGATAACGTTGCTGTCACGTATCTGTTTGAGAACGAAGTTGAAAATTTCAAAAAGTTCAATCCAGACCTCTTTGACGATGTCACCTTCCTCTTTGCGAATGTTACCGAGGAAACCGAAGTTCAGAAGACTATTGAGGAATTCGTGTCCCAATTTGGTTCGTTGGATGTCCTGGTGAACATCGTTGGCGGGTTTGTCGGTGGGATTCCGACTGCAGAGCTTGAGGAGGACAGATGGGATTTCATGATGAATCTCAACCTCAAATCCGTTTTTCTGTGTTGCAAGACCGTAATTCCACACATGACAGCACAAAGCTATGGAAAGATTATCAATGTCTCTGCACGTGCCGGGTTAAAAGGCGAGGCAGGATTGAGTGCCTATTGTGTCTCTAAAGGCGGTGTACGCACCTTGACAGAGTCATTGGCTGCCGAGGTGATGGATTCGGGCGTGAACGTCAACGCTATTATGCCGAGCATTATGGATACACCTACTAACCGAGAATCTATGCCGGACGAGGACCATGACCGATGGGTAGCCCCTGCCGATGTTGCCAAAGTGATATGCTTCCTCACTTCTGATGACGCGACTATCATCAACGGAGCTGCTATACCTGTCTACGGCAGAGCCTAATTCATTAATCTCTTACATGGGCGGACAACACTGTCCGCCTATTTTTTTATCCGATAAGAGAAACGTTACAATCCGCTACCAACCTACCAGTGTACCCATATCCTTTTTCCATCCGCAGTCCAAAAGGCATCTTATAGTAAAGCCCGAAAATATATAAAAAGTCGGTCAGCAAACGAACCCCACCGCCGCTGGCGAGGGAGTTTTTGCTTGGGTGTTTCTTCTAGTATCCTCGCCTCCCCGCAATGTCCAAGTAATTATGGACTTTACTATAAAAGAAGGTTCGCGCATCCGTATTTATCCCTCGCCTTCCTGCCCCATTCTGTGCAATGCCTGAACCCGTTTGTACAATTTCGGGCAATATCTCAATACATGACTTGAAAATTCGCCTATATTAGTCGTCTCAGAGAATGGCACGCAAATTGCTTATATACTATAAAAGACTCGTAGAGTATAGTGAAGTTTTCATATCACTAAGAACTTTTTCGGAGGTATAAAACAATGCGTATCAAAAGATTTTCAGGTGCACTTTCGATTTCAGTCGTGTGCCACATCGTTATTGCTATTATCGTTGGTTTCCATCTGGTAGCACAAGACCGTCAGTTCAAAGAATTTCTTGGGACAGAATTTATTGTATTCCCAGAGGGACCAAAACCAAAGGTGCGTAAACCGATTCTTAAATCTGGGATTAAACAGGTGAAAGTCGCTTTTGAACGTCCACCCGGACTCGCAATGGTTGAAAACGTCGGTGCGTCAAGATTTCAAAATCAAACGGTGAAAGTCGCTTTTGAACGTCCACCCGGACTCGCAATGATTACAAACCTCTGTTCGACAAAACCCCAACATCAAACATTGAACCCACCAAACGGTGCCGCCTATAATGATGTCTTCTTTAAAGGTTCCGGCACCAATCCGTTCATTGATACAGAAGATGACTCGTTTTCGACGTTTGGCATGGATGTAGACACCGCTTCGTATACTGTCATGCGGCGTTTCCTTCGAGACGAACTTCTGCCACCATCAGAAGCGGTACGCGTCGAAGAATTTGTCAACGCCTTTGATTACAATTACACGCCACCAGCAGACGAGGCATTCGCTGTTCATCTTGAGGGCGCGCCTTCAAGGTTTGGCGAAGGCAAACGGCTTCAATTACTACGCATCGGCATCCAAGGCCGCGTTATTCCTGACACTGACCGCAAGGATGCGATACTTACCTTTGTAATTGATGTCTCTGGCTCAATGGGTATGGAAAATCGGTTGGGGTTGGTAAAGCGAGCGTTAACACTATTGGTGGGGCAACTCCGTCCTGAGGACAAAGTAGGTATTGTGGTCTACGGGACCGATGCTCGAGTTGTGCTGCCGCATACCGGCATTGTGAATCGAGAACACATCTTAACCGCAATCCGTGCGCTCGCTCCAGAAGGGGCAACAAATGCAGCCGCAGGACTCCGGGTAGGATATAAGCTCGCCCTTCAGAATTCAAAGCCCGACTGCATCAACCGTGTGATTCTATGTTCAGATGGTGTCGCGAATGTCGGGCAAACCGGTTCCGATGAGATTCTCAAAGAAATTCGCACCTACGTTAAGGAAGGTGTGAGGCTGACGACCGTTGGTTTTGGGATGGGGAATTATAACGATATCCTCATGGAGCAACTTGCAAATAAGGGAAATGGGAGTTATGCCTATGTTGATACGCTGAACGAGGCGAAACGTGTCTTTGTGGAGAATTTGACTGGCACACTGCAAATCATTGCGAAAGATGCTAAAATTCAAGTCGAGTTTAATCCAGAAACTGTCAGTCGGTTTCGGTTGCTGGGGTATGAAAACCGGCGGCTCGCCCATGAAGACTTCCGTAATGATACTGTAGATGCTGGGGAAGTCGGTGCGGGACATAGTGTCACTGCGCTCTATGAAATTAAGCTTCACGAAAATGCTGACGGCAAGCTCGCGAAGGTCTCCATCCGGCATGAAAATCCAGACACAGGGAATGTAACGGAGGTAAATACATCTATCTCTACAGATGCGCTGAAGGGTTCATTTGAAGAGACAACACCTACGTTCCAACTGGCTGCTTCTGTTGCTGAGTTCGCTGAAATCCTACGGGGCAGCTTCTGGGCACAAGATGGAAGTTTAGAAATTGTACGTGAGACGCTTGAAAGGGTCTTACCGCATATCAATGCGAAAACTCAGGAACACAGAGCGAGGAACGAAGAGCTGCTGAGCCTTGTACGTAAAGCGCAACGCTTTAAAGAGCAAAAAGCATTATAGTATTTTTGGACAGAGCCGTTCAGTTCTTCTCATTGACGAAACGGTTTTTCCAGCTGCGTCTGCATAAGCCTCTCTAAGATTTGCAGGCGCAACGCCGTTTCAATATCCGCAACTTCAGGTCTACCGGCGAGGTTCTGTGTTTCATCCGGATCGTTTTGCACGTCGAATAGGAGGTAAGCCTCACCCTCTGCATTGAGCGCGATCTTCCACTCCTGATTTAAGAGCATAACCTCGCCCTGTATCTCTGAAATTGCAAATTCACGATGCGTCGTTTCGGGGTTCGTTAGCACCGGACACAAAGATTCTCCAAATTGACGATGCTGTAATTCCCCTCCTGCCATCTCAACGAGCGTTGGACCGATGTCAATCCATTCTACGGGACTGTCACAAATGCTTCCTGTGCGAGGGGTTTGTAACCCCGATGCCTTAGGCATTCGCACGAGCAACGGAATTCGGACTGCCCCGTTCAGAAAATTGCCTTTATAGATGAGTCCATAATCACCGTTCATTTCGCCGTGGTCGGAGGTGTGAACGATGATTGTGTTTTCAAGTTCGCCGCGTGCCTCAATTGTGTCAAGAATCTCACCGATCTGTGCGTCAATGAGTGTGACGTTGCCTGCATAATTCGCTCGGAGTCTCCCGATTTCGCCGGGTTCAAACGCTGGGTTCACCCGCTGCATCAGTCGATCCAAATGTCCACGCGGGCGTTCTCCAGCAGGTGGGCGTGGGACTGCTGGCGGCATATCTTCGGGATCATACATACTGGCATAAGGTTCGGGTGTATCCCACGGTTCATGCGGTCCACCGAAGCTGACCCAACAGCACCAAGGTTCCGCTCGTTCATAGTTCTGAAGGTATTGCTTCGCCTGTTGTCCTACGTAGACATCAGCGTAGTTTTCGAGTCCCAACGTTGACGGACGCACGAGATGCGGTTTCGTGCTGAACCGTTCGCGATAATCAGCGCGATAGGCATCCCACAGTCCTTTCGCCTCCCATTCCGCAGTCATGTGTGACAGGACCTTCGCGCTTGCCCGCGGTCCACCAATTTCGTTCACATCGTCTAACCCGTAGGCGTTCATTAATCCTTCGCGTTCTCGTAAGTCCCCGTTGTGTGGGTGGAGATGTGTCTTACCGAAAAGGCTCGTCCGGTAGCCAGCCTCGCGTACTGCTTGCATCCATGTCGGCGTTTCAGGAGGCATCGTATGGTTCATGTTATTCCAAATGCCTGTGTTATGCGGATACAAGCCTGTCGCCAAACTGAGCCGTGTCGGGATACAAACCGGTGATGTAGTAACACAGTTGGTGAATCGGACCCCTTCACTCGCGATGCGGTCCAAATGTGGTGTCTGCACCCAATCGCCACTGCAACCCATCGCGTCCCACCGCTGCTGATCTGTCATCAGAAAAAGGATGTTCGGAGTTTGCATCGTTAGCCTCGTTCAATTCCTGCTTCGGTAAAGGCGTTTGATAGTGTCTGATATGAGAGCGTCGCAGCAGCGAGCGGATCATAGTCTTCTCGTGCCTGCACCATAAAACTCACTTCGGCAGTGATGAATCCATCGTACCCGTGTGCCTGCATCTCCTTGAGATAGCCGACATAATCAAATGGCCCTTCACCCGGAATGAGGAATTCGTGGTTAGGTGCGGTGCCGCGCTGGTCCTTGACGTGTGTATGTGCTGATACCGCTGCTAACGCCGCCACCGTCTCTTCTGTCGGCATACCCACAATATCGAAATGGCTGATGTCAAAATTAACTTTGAGATACGGTGAATTGACGATCTCAAGGAGTTCAAGGACCTTTGCAGGTGTATCAATGATTGCCCCAATGTGGGGTTCCATAGCGATGGTGACGCCGCGCGATGCGCCATAATCGACGAGTTCTCCTACCCGCTCTGCGAGGAAATCTTTGTTTCTTTCCCAATCCTCCGGTTTTCCACCGGGGGTCGTATTGACAGCAGGCGGTTCATCGCCTTGCGCGAGCTCCACCGCGAGATCAACCCCACCTTTCAGTCGCCACATATTTTTGGCATGTGCGTCCGGATCCGTTTCCAACAGACTGGAGTGCGCCGCGATTGCTGGCAGTGCTAAGTTGTGCTGTTCCAATAGGGATGCTATCCGTTTCCGTTCTGCAGCGTCAAGCGTGCTGAGTTCTGTCGTGAAGCGTGGAATGATGGTGAGTTCAACGCCATCGTATCCGAGGTTCGCGAGATGGGAAACGGCGGTGTCTATGGGGACGGTAGGCATTCCCCATGTGCTATATCCAAGTTTCATCTTTTAATTTTTCCTTGCGGTTAAACGTCGTGATAACGTCAAAAAATTGTGCCGAGCCAACCTATTATCATACCAATCCAATCGTTTAGCAGAAAATCGACGCGTTGAATCAGCAGCGCGACACGTCCCATAACGGTGTTCCCGAATGCCGCACCGAACCCGATCATGAGGAAGGCAATACCTACTTTTGAAAGCCATTTGACGGGACCTCGGTGTTCAACAGAGAAGAAGAAATAGGTGAGTGTGCAAGCGACTCCAATGAGCATGAGGACTGCTTCGATAATTCCCCAAGGAGAGAGAGTTCCCGCATTGATAGCCGCAAAAGGTTCAACCGTTCCGCGTGTCTGCTCGAAAATAAATGTCTGTAACATTAGTGGAATGGAGATTCCTGATCCAAAGCCGACAAGAACAGCACTCGGATAGCGAATCAGCCATGTGTGCCGCGGAGACAAACCACCAAAGAACAAAAGTCCGAGTGCTATTGGAATCAATTTTATCAATCCTATCCAACCTGCTTCTCGAGGAATTCCTGGCCAGAAAGGTTTAACCGCCGCCCAAAATGGTTCCCAAGCGAATGGAATAAAGCCTTGGTGAATGTAAATGACGATGTAGTACCCAACTGATATTCCTATAAAAAGATATTCAGCAAACCGATAGAATGGATTATCTCGGTAAAGGAAACTGTAAATGGACAACGTCAAAAACGCCGCGAGCCAGATGCCAAAAATTTCCATAAATTTACTCCTCCTGCCGGTTCCGAATGAAGAATGCGATATTACCAAGAATGACTAAACCGACAATTAATAGATGCACAAACGATTCAATATTAATCCACTGCATTCCTTTTGCTGGAGCATCTATCAGACGTTCATACTCAGCAGCTCCCGCAATACCTGCTATTAAGCCTACCAATTGTCCGGTTTGCAAAAACGGATACATCTGCGCTATAATAACCCCGGTGACACCTGAAGCAATTTGTAAATTGTATTGTGTGTTCGCATAATTGATCCATCCCTCTGTAGTGTTCCCAGAAGCGAAGTCCACCAGAAGAGAGATTTGGTCGTAGTTTGTGATGTTTTCCATTATAGGAATTTCAGCAAGTGCTGTTCCGTTGTAGTCATTTTCAAAAACACTGGCGATACTGGTTCCCATTCCAAGCATAACCAGTGAACCCCCGGGTCGGTAGCCCAGGAAAACATAATCTTTGCCAGCCACAGCTCCGCTCTCTTGGGCAATTTCTTCCATCAGTGTATTTGCTAAGGTTGGCGCATCCGGAGCTAATGTGACACCGATAACACGCACGTCTTTATCAAAGCACTGTTTCAGTACGGCCCTTCCCATCGGATGGAGTTCCGGTAGACCTGCAGGCCCATAATTAAATGCAATCATGATCGTTGAATCGGCTTCTAAGTTATCAATATAATCGTAAAGTTTCTGTGTGGGTTCAGAGACCGAAATCGGTAAATTCACCCGTAGTTTCGTAGGGATGATAACTGCAAGGGCAACGAGAATAAAGACAATTCGCCTGTCCATGTTCATCAATTTATCAAGCATCTGTTAATCTCCTCCCCCTAAGTACGAGCGTTCAATTCCGAGTATAATTCGGATGGATTGCGAAATTACACCTAAACTCACTCCGAGTATAATCCCCCTCCTTGCTGAAAGGTTTGGGTTATTTAAGATCCACTGCTTCACGCTTGATGTCTCGCTCCAAATTAAGTCCCCAACAGGAACATTCCCTAACATGACAATAATCGCGGTGACGAGAAGTAGAGTCGCCTCAAATGATCGAGCACGAAATGCTCGATATGCCGCCGATGCAATAAAGAAGGCTAAGAGTGAAAACATAGTGGCATCCATCGGCACTTGGATGTTGTTGAATAACCATTCAAACACAAAATGCTGCGGTCCATACGGCACTCCTATGACAACCATTGTGATAATGCCGGCGAAGACAATAAAACTGTATTGCCAATACTCTGTACGCCGACGAATACGTGTCACATGCGCGCGGATGAGCGTCACTGTCGCCAAAACCAATGCGAAAGGCGTAATAATAAGTACCCAGCTATTCACCTCTTCGTAAAAGAATTGAGAATAGGGGTGTGGACTAAATCGGGTCAGAATTATCCCAACGCCAAAAAGAAAACAGAGCACTAAAGGTACTTGTCTTTTCATAAATCCTCCTAATTCACCTTTTGTAAGAGCGTTGTTATCCAATTGACACCGGACAACTCAAGAATCACGCCCAGAATCATAGTTATGAAAATGAGTACCTTTCCCCAATCTTGTCCTCTGAGACTCCCAAGTAACATCGGTTCTCTGGACAGATAAGCACTCGCTGCGTACAATTCTTCACCAATTAAAGTATAGTCACATGCAGCGATAAAGAACGGAAGTTGGTGCTCAGAGTCTGTTCCGGCAATCTGAATAGCACCAATAGAATTGCCTGTTTCGGCGAGAATAAGCGATTCAGCGAAAAACTGACCTTGTAAAAATATCGCCGCGGGTTTTTCACGAAGCATAATACCATCTACACCAGCAGCGTAAGCGAATTGGCTTTCGCTGACAAAGAAAACGTTTTCCTCGTTATAGACATCCGGACGACCTTCATCAAGATATGCTGTTCGCACGACCTCACGCACGACATTCATAACAATTGGATCACGGCAAGGCACACGCAGTGGTGTTTCATAATCGGCAGTTCGCCGCGCCACTTGCCCCAGAATTGTCATACTCGCAATAGTAGGGACATCATCTACGCGTCCTAACCCTAAGGTATAGAGAATAGAGCGTCCCATCTCCGTGGCTCTACCAATAGCTTCGTCTACAGCTTCAAGTCCAGGGATGCGCCGAACGAAGATATCTTTACCACTCCGCGCATAATAGATATTCCAAACAATAACGGCACCAAAAAGAAGCATGGCGGTAAACAGCGAGATTTTGCCGGTATGAAACCATTCCCCTGTTCCTTTGACTGGAGCAGTCTGTTCGGAATCTACAGTGGCTTCCGTTTCGCTAACGGCGCGCACGGCATAGGCGTAAGCACTCCCTTTTTCGATAGAGGAATCGACATAAGTCGTTGTTCCAGCAGGCAACAGTTCACCGATTTCTTCAAGATCGCCATCTGCTATCCGCCGCAGGATTTGATACCCGCTGATACCGCTATCTTCGGGCGCTGCGTCCCACTTAAGCGTGATACTGGAGCCATCGTCGTTGGCTGTATCCACTGCCGTGACATTTGCCGGTGGGCTAAGCCCTTGGCTAAACGCAGTGCTAATGCTTAAGCACAAAACCAAGCAAACGACTGTCCATTGGGTTATTTTTATCATAAATGTTATATTTCCTCGTTTAATGGTTATCGGTTATCGGTTTTCAGTCATCAGTTAAGAGGTTTTTTGTTACAAGGAGCTCCATCTTGGAATATTCCAAGTGGGAGATGGATTATTACAAATCTAACTCTTAACTGAAAACCGATAACTGAAAACTGAAAACTATTAAAAACATTGCAAGATAGCTTCTAAAACATGCCGATCGTCTACATCGTCACGGATAACGACTTCTCCGATACGCGTCGGCAAGATGAGGCGGAGTTTACCGCCTAACGTCTTTTTGTCTAAATACATCGCGGCACATAATGCTTCCGGGGTAAGGTCGGGTGGGAAAGCAATTGGCAATTTTGCACGCTTTAGGAGGGTGTGTTGCCGTTGAAAATCGGTTTCAGAGAACATTCCCAAATTTACCGCTAACTGTGCGGCGCAGTTCATACCGATAGAAACCGCTTCGCCGTGTCGATACCTATTATAGTGTGTCACTGCTTCAAGCGCGTGTCCGAAGGTGTGCCCATAGTTGAGCACCATCCGTAATCCACTCTCTTTTTCGTCTTTAGCAACAATTTCCGCCTTGTTGATACACGCACTTGAAATCATATCAATGAGCGTTGCATCCTCTAAATTTAAGATAGCGTCTAAGTTTTCCTCAACCATTTCAAACAGCGGTTCATCGCGGATAACGCCCATTTTGATAACTTCAATCAATCCAGCTCGGATGTCGCGCTCATCCAAGGTTTTAAGCGTCCTTACATCGATGAGCACCAATTTAGGTTGATGAAATGCGCCGATAAGGTTTTTTCCCTTTGGGTGATTAATCGCCGTCTTGCCGCCGACGCTTGCATCAACCTGTGCCTGTAGCGTCGTTGGAATCTGGACGTAAGGGATACCACGCATATACACCGCCGCCGCAAATCCAGCCAAGTCGCCGATGACACCACCGCCGAGAGCGATCAGCGTTGAACCGCGATCGAGTTGATGCTCAACCAAGCTGTCCTGTATATCGGAGAACTGCGTCAATGATTTGTTTTCTTCGCCAGCGGGAACCGCAATTGTACTCACATCAAGACCAGCATCTTCAAGACTTTTCAGGACAACGGGCATATAGCGCGCTTTAAGGAATGTATCCGAAACGATGAGCACCTTATTTGATTTTGTATGCGGTGTGAGGAGGTCACCAACTCGGTTGAGGAGTCCTGTCCCGACAACAAGTGGGTAACTGTTATCTCCGAGTTCTACGCGTAAGGTTCTCGCCATTTTGGATTCCTTGTGATTTTTATAAACACCCGTTTGATATGCGCAATAATTTCACTGAATGAACGTCCCGTCGTTCTCACCATATAATCGGCTTCTTCATAATAAGGACGTCGTTCTGCTAACATTGACTGGATCTCCGCGAGCGGATCGGGTATTTGGAGTAACGGTCGATGGGTCTGGTGTCCAACTCGCCGATAGATTTCCTCAGGGGTTGCTGTTAGACAAAAAACAACACCGTTCTGCTTCAGTGCTATCATGTTGGCTTCTTTCAAAACGACACCACCGCCTGTAGAGATAACGGAGTTATGCCGTTTGGAAACTTTAAGAACGGCTTCGCTTTCAAGTTCTCGAAAAGCGGCTTCCCCATCCTCCTCGAAGATATTGCTGATACGTCGCCCGCTATCTCGCTCAATAATGTCGTCTGTGTCCACATAACGCATCCTGAGTTGTGTCGCGAGCCGCCTACCGACAGAAGTTTTTCCGGTTCCCATAAAACCGACGAGCACAATATTGGGGCTTTCTTTAGCAGATCGTTTCACCCGATTTCTACCTTTTAATATTTATTTGTCGGGATTCGGAGATCCCTCCTACCAGATAAATGTGCCCTCTTAACCGACAAGCGATAACTGATGACTGATAACTACTATAGCATTTTTGGAAAATATTGTAAAGATTTTGCACCAATTTTTGAGGTGTGATATAATTGCGGTGTAATGGGTAAACTGATTGTAAATGCAGTAGCAAGGCAGGAAAAGGAGAAAGCGGATGGCGCGACAGCTTAGAATGGTACGTCCCAATTTAGAAGATTTGCCGGCATTGGAACTCTCAGCAGGCTACGGTATGCGCTCTTACCTTGAAGGTGATGAGGTGCATTGGGCAAATATCATCAGCGACTCGTTCGGTGGTAGAGAACGCACCGCACAGGATACGAGGAACGAAATTACGGGTAGAGATGTATTTCTCCCTGATGGACTCTACTTCGCAACGTATCACGGCACCCCTGTTGGCACCGCTTGTGCGTGGCGGGAATCTGTAGATGAACAAGATGTTGGATATGTGCACATGGTAGGCGTTGTCACTGAACACACTGGACATAAACTCGGAAAATGGGTTTCGCTCGCTGTTCTCAACTACTTCCGCGACAACGGGTTCAAATGTTCAATGCTGGATACCGACGATTTTCGTATTCCTGCCGTTAAAACCTATCTGAATCTCGGATTCGTCCCTGTTTACGTTGAAGACGAACAATCGGAACGATGGCGGAAGATTTTTGAGAAATTGGGACTGCCCTCTATGTCTGCAGAAATCGCCAACGTTAAAGAAACGCTCCCTGAGGAACTGTGGACGAAAGTTTCAAGGTAAAAGACAGTGGAAGATCAACTCAGAATGGCTCGGCATGATTTTGAGAATCTACCGAGGCTCCGGTTTCCTGACGGCTATCATATCCGAACCTATCAGCGCGGGGATGAAGTCTATTGGGCACAAATAATGGACAGAGCCTTCGTAGACCAAGGCAGAACCTCTGAAGATACTTATGCTAACGTTATCAACCAACCCAATTTCGATCCAGATGGATTCTGCTTCGCCATCCACAGAGATGTCCCTATTGGCACGGCGTGTGCTTGGAATAGGTGTCACCGCGGCAAACCGATCGGCTACATTGATATGCTCGCTGTGCTCCCAGAACATACTGGACATAAACTCGGAAAATGGCTGACGGTGTTCCTCCTGCACTATTTTAAAACGCGGCGCGTGGCGTATGTAATGTTAGACACAGACGATTTTCGTCTTCCCGCAATCAAAAATTATCTCAACTTAGGGTTTGTTCCTGTTTATATAGGTGAAAATCACGGAGAGCGTTGGCGGACAATCTTTAAAAAACTGGATATTCTCCGTGGTGTGATCGCATAGGATGTTTACGATTTTACGATAAAAAATGAAATCGCTTGTTGCGGCGAGAAACCACTTCAATTTGGCAAACCGTGCTGGCTTTGCTAATAACCTTATTGTGTCAACGGTTCTCGCGATCGGTTTTGTGCTTCGCCTCATTGGCGTAAATGTTGGCTTGCCCGATTCTCCCGACCCACGCGAAATTCTAATCGCACAAGATGTGCTGAATCTCATCCACTTCACGGCACCACCCCAAATCTACAACTGGCCCGGAACAGCGTGGTTTTACATCATCGCTGGCGTAGGCAAATTGTTGTCGTTCTGCGGTTGGTATCTGACAGAAACCCGCGTAATTTTATTGGCACGCTGCATCAATGTCCTATTGTCTACAGCAACACTTTGGTTCACCTATCGTATTGGGTTTCACTGCTATAGCAGACGTGTAGGTCAACTTGCAGTAGGATTGCTCGCTGTCGCGATGTTACACGCCACTAACGAGTCGCGTTTCGCACTTGTCGACATCCCCGCAACTTTCTGTGTGGCACTGTTTTTCTGGGGTCTGACGCGTGCGCGTTCTGCTTCAACTACGCTTACGTTCCAAACAGCGATATGGCTCGGTGTCATTGTGGGGGTTGGCTTCGCCGTCAAATTTACGACTATCTTTGTCGTGTTTGCCTTGTTGGGTTTTATCGGTAGCGAGCATTTTTATCGCAGGTTGGCAACAATCGTTAGTGTTTCTGCCTTAACCTTTACCTTTCTCTGTCCTTATTGGCTCATAGATTTAATTTCACCAGAATGGAATCTCTTTTTTGCGGATTTCTGGTACGAAGCCTCTCATTATCATTGGGGACACTTCGGTCTCATAAGCACAGCAGAATCTGATGGACTGGGTCGGTTTATCTACTTGTGGACGCTCCTGAAATGGGGCATGGGATTGCCACTCGCGCTCCTCGTTTGTTTCGGTGTGCTATGTGCACTCGTGCCGCTTAAAAGGCGGATCAGAAGGTTTCCTACGTCAGAAATTCTCCTACTTGCTTTCGTTATTCCTTATTTACTGTTTATCGGGATACACAAGGTTAAGTTTGTACGTCATCTACTAATTCTCTATCCAATACTCACCGTGCTTGCTGCTGCCGCGCTGGAACACTTGCCGAATGTTATAGAAACGCTTTTGGGGACAGTACGTTCACATAGAACTGGAAACTCCCAACATCCGACTGTAGTCAATGCATTGGGGAGATGGCTTCGCGTAATCTTGGGTGGTGTCGTCGTGATTTACTCGTTTGTTTATACCATCTCTTTTGCTTCTGCCCTGCTCACGCAACCCACTCGAGTTGAGGTATCGAACTGGATATCAGCACACATTCCTCAGGAAGAATCTATTGCTGTCGCTCCAGAAATCCTATTCGACTGGCTTCTCCCTGAAGTGGACGTGGTGACAGATGAAGAGGTGAAGTGGGTTCTTATCCTTGTGCCGGATCTCGAAGTGTTCCAAAAATATCGAGAGCATCCTCAATCTTATCAAAAAAAGGATTGGTATCCTCTCAGTGAAATTGACTTGGAGGAAGTGCTCGCGTTTTACACGCATGTCTTAGGGGAAGGAAACCCATACAAATTGCACAAGACGTTCCGGTGTACACCAGAGTTTTTTGGTATCCAGATATCTGATCGTGGTGCACCGTTTCCGATGCGTGCGCTCGCGCATCCCGAATTCCGAGTTTATCGCCGTCTCAATGAAAGAATGCCGTGAGTGGACAAGAAGTGGGATTTTGTGCAATTGCTTACATGATTGGGGGCTTGAAATGATTCTTCTGAATAGGCACAATCGTTGATAGGATTTTGTGAAGTACATCCGCTGCAGTTGTGTCAGCATCGATGATTCGAATCAGATCTTGGGGATAGTAATCAATCAATGGTTCGGTTTCCCGTTTGTAAACATCCCACCGATAGCGAACGACGATTTCTTCGGAATCGTCAATTCGATTTTCTTTCAGTGACCGTCCGCGGATGCGTTTAAACATCACCTCTCTGTCCTCACAGACCATGTAGATCACCTTAAAGAGTTTTATATAAGGTGCTATCAAACCTGCTTGCATGATATTCCGTGGAATACCATCAAGGATGAGCAGATCGTTTTCTGGCGCGTAAACCTGCTCATGGACTTTTGCCGCCATGTAGTCCTGCCAGATTTTGATTGTGATGTGATCTGGAACTAATTTACCGATTCCTGCGTATTGTTGGAAAATTTGTCCGCATTTGGAATTGACATCAAGTTCGCGGAACATATCTCCGCTGGAGACATGGAAAATGCCCGGGATTTGTGCCAGCATTTTCCCTTGTGTTCCCTTGCCAACACCGGGGGGACCGACAAGCATCACTGCTTGATAACAGGGTCCATCCGCCTCATGTAGAGGGCTTATATCCGTTGTCATGTCTGTTTTTGTCCTCTGCCGCCTTTTATTTCTCTTCATTGAGTTGGCGTACCTTGCGCAAAAGTTTCAAGCGCGCCTACAATAAACCTCATACTCCAAGGAGATGCTCAAGAATGTAGAAGTCCAAGCCTTCATAGTCTCGAGCTGCAATAAATTCCTGTTCGACCTCTTTGTCAAACGTCCTGACCTTTTCAAGTAGGTTGAGAAAAGTTCTGCGACTACTCAATAAATGTTTTGTTGAGATGTCGCGCGGTTGTGTTCGCATTACTTTCACATCCAACCCAACGAATTCACCGTTTCTGCCGTATCCGTTCTCTTCAAGTACGCGCACCTGATTAAACGCTCGTCGTAAATTAACGGAACCGAAAGCCTTATCTTGGTCAAATTTTAGTCCGTTCTGGTCGTTGAGATGTACACTCCAAAGTTTCTTATGATAGAGCGCGTACCCCATTTCATCGGAGGGTTCTAACCCTGCGAGGATAGCGTGTGCACTTTCGATTAATCCACCAACGCGCTCTGGTGCATTGCTCGCATAAGCCAAACCGATAGCATGCCCGATAGTTGGAATATAAGCGATGTCCATTGGTTCATTCGGTTTCGGTTCAATTAGGATTCGGATTTCTGGGTCGTATTCGAGCATCGCGTTAATTGCGTCCAGAATCTGTCCAACAGCACCCGCTGCGTCTTTCGTTTCCCGAATGTAAGTGCCTTCGCGGGCAAGCCATAACACGAGGTTTTTGCACCCGATTTCATTGGCAACATCCACACACCGTTTTGAGCGTTCCAGCGCATACTGTCGTTCTTCTGGAGAGTTGGAGGTATAAGCCCCATCAATGGTCTTTGGAGATTCCCACAACCGTGGTGCCACCACCTCTGCCGTCAGACCGTGATTGTCGAGTTGTGTTTTGACGTTTTTTGTCCGAGCGATTAGCTGCGCATGTGTTTTCTCATCAATATCTGGTACAATGTCATCGTCGTGAAATTGAATACCAACAAAACCGAGGTCCCGATAAAACCCAACCTTTTCGTCAAAACTGAACGATTCTCGAACGGGGGGGCCGAACGGGTCCAACCCCTCGTGTATGTTCCATGGTCCAAAAGAGAAACAGTACTCTGTTGTCCCTTTAGAAGGTTCGCTCATCTTTGTCTCCTGTGTGCAACGTTTTTCTTCTACTTCGTTTCAGGTTAATTGCCTTTAACTCATTTTACTTTAAAAACGCTTGAATAGCAATGAAGGGTACGAAAAAACCACTTGACTTTTCCAATAAATAAGTATAAAGTATTATTTAAAATGTGTCAAGTAATTCTGTAGTCATCGTTTTCGAGTTGATATTGCAAGGTCATATCTGCTGGATTAAAAATGGATTTTCTTGGAATGATACCCGCATCTCGCGCGATTCGCCGCTATCTATACCCGTTTTGCCTCTTTGTGTTCGCGCTAAGTCTATCTATCCAGCACGTAGATGCAGCAGATCACGAAGTCGCAGGAGAGGCACCACTTCCAGCTGCCAACGAATCAGCTAATAAAGAGCAGAGTTTGATAGTCGGGACAACATCAACGGAAACCTTCAATTCCGAAGACGTTTATCGGATAGAGTTAAGTATGGATGTTGCAAGCAACATTGACTTGATTGCTACGGAGAGTGAAAACATCACCGTCCTCCTTGAGAAACAGGCACCGGCTACAAACACAGAACAGGATACGCTAATTCGCACCTACCTTGACAGCATCACATTGACCGGTGGACAAAACGATGGCACGCTTCAGTTGAAGGTACAGCTGCCCGGTAACGCTCCTGAGGAACAATCTAATGAATCCTCCAATATAAGTGGTCTACACGCAACGCTCTACAACCAAGTTCATCTGAAATGTACGATTAAAACGCCTGCCGATGTATCTGTTAAACTTCAGGCGAAAGCGGGGAAGATAAGCCTCCAGCGTATCCGTGGGAAGATAGAAGTTACGATGGGAGCAGGGAATGTACATTTAGATGAAACCTTGGGGAACTATAACATCAGTGTGGCGAAGGGTGATATTGATGGGAAAATTTTGCTAACCCGAGGACAGAATAAACTGGCGACACAAAACGGTTCAATCGGATTGGTGGTCCTTGACCCCGTTGCAGCACCGATGGATATAACTGCAGAAGGTGGTAGCATTCGCTTACAACTCCCTGAAAACTACGCTGCTGACATCGAATTTGAGAGTGAGAAACAGCAAATCGTTGTCAATTTGCCAGCACAAATTGACGATGAGACGGGGTTAACCATTGTTAACGATGGTGGCCCCCTGTTGCAGTTGAAAGCCACCGATTTGATTTCACTGCTGCCGAGTCCACCGAGTGACAAAGACACACTTACCGATGCCGAACCGAATCCGTTCGCGGATGTTGCTCAACCTGTTCCGCAAATAGCACAACCGCCCGTTATTGATGGTAATTTATCTGAAATCGCGTGGCAAACAGCTGGTGCGCTCGCGCCACTCCAAAATCCAAATGGCACCGGGGCTCCCAAAAATCCGACTGAAACCTTCTTAATGTGGGATGCAGAGAATCTTTATATCGGTGTAAAGGCATCCGTGTTTGACTTCTATCTCCTATATCTTTCACAAACTCAGCACAACTCACCGATTTGGGAGGATGAGTGTATTGAAATCCTGATTGATCCGAATCCGAAAACTGATCTCTATTATCACCTTGTCATCAACCCAATTGGTGCGTATTTTGATCAGCGGGTTGATACACCTGGGGAACCCAATTTTCGGTTCGCGCCTCGTGATGTCCAACTTACTTTAGATCGGAAAGCGATGCAAACATTGTTCAACGCTGATCGCGCCTGGAGTTCAGAAATAGAAGTTGCCACCCAAATTCATACCACTTTTTGGAGCCTTGAAATCGCTCTCCCACGTAAAACCTTGGAGTCTCCTCCTAAAATGGATTCGCAGTCTGACACCTCTTTTGAAAGCCAGTGGCTTTTTAACATCCACCGTAAGATGCACACTCGTAACATGAAGAGCCTGATACCTAATACGACCAGAGAATATAGTTATTGGCTGCCAATTTATGATGACGAGCACCCATGGTGGCCACATTCGCCGCAGGAGTATATGGGCGCGCTTTCGGGACGCTACGGTCCAGCGATGGGGGTCTTGGAATTCGTAACGACACCACTCGTCTCTGAAGACTTTGCCCCCGAGACGAAATTCAAGGTTGCTGCTATTGAAATTAAAGGTAACACCAAAATTCCAACAGAGGTTATCCAAAAATTCTTACCCGTTCAACCTGAAGATATTATCACTATTCCACAACTTTCTTGGCTAATCGCAGAATTACGGGAACGGGACTGGTGTCAGGATGCACGTCTGGAAACTCAGCAGGTCGATGTTGGTGAAGAACCCGTCAGCCATCAGCAAGAAACCGGAATGGAAGAGAAGAAAAGTGGAAGAGAGCGGACTCAGCCTTCCAGCCTTCCAGCCTTCCAGCCAAGCGTCAATTTACATATCCGAGTTACGGAAGCCCCTGTGTTTTTTGCTCAGCACATTAAGATTGAAGGGAATAGAAGTTTTCCATCGCAATTTATTGCGGATTGGTTCCAGTTAAAATCCGGCTATCTCGCTGTTTCAATCGTTAAGCTGAAGGAACAATTAATTGCTGGCTTCTATTCAAATCGTGGGTATGAATTCGCCACGGTTACGCATCAATTTGTCGAAGATGTCCTTGAATTTAACATTGACGAAGGGACATTGCACGAAGTTCGTTTTACAGGGAATACTCGAACTTCGGAGGCGGAACTGTTATCAGCACTCGATCTGAAAATCGGGGGTGCTGGAGAACAAGGTTCCCAAACCCCGGATGTTTATCACCGCTCCCTGGGTCAATCGAAGATAAACCGCATGCGTAAGGAACTCAGTGAGAACAGCGAACATTTCAAATCGGTTCGGAATTGGCGTGTTCAACGTGAAGGTGGAAAAAATGTCATGATTATTGACATTGAGGAACAGCCCTTCGCGCGACACGGCGGTTTTCCGATCGTTCAATTCAATCGTGTTCACGGGTTAATGCTCGGTGCGGGGGGGACACTCGCCACACAACTCACAGGCACAGAACAGGTTTTCGGTTCAATAAGCGGTGGATTTTCGAGCAAAATATGGAACTATCAAATTGGTTTTGAGCAGGGATTCTCTAAGCGACAACTTCTGAAACTGGGTGGGAGTTTCTATAAACTTACCGATGTCAGTTCTAATGTTTATCTACATCACGGTGATGCCACCCTGAGTGCCACCTATTACGGTGCCGCACTTCAAGATTATTACCAACGTCAGGGGGCTCAAGGATGGATCACCTACGCGCCTACGCAATGGAGTTATCTCAAGTTGGAATTTACAGGGGAACAACACGATAACCTCTCTAAATCAACAGATTGGAGTTACTTAAACCGGAATCGACTCAAGCGAGGCAATGCTCGGATTGATCGTGGACAACTGAGAAATCTCGCCCTCGTTTTTGGGTTTGATACCCGTGACCACAGATCCATAAGCACACGGCATTTCCACACGCGGTTTTCTGCCAATGAGCGAACTCGGCGTGGGTGGCGTGGTCAATTCGCGATTGAGATAGCAGGACAAAGTTTCGGAGGTGATTACGCCTTCAATTTCTATCGGTTTGAGGTGGCACGCTACACGCCTTTATCTGGTCCACACCACTTAAATATTCGTGTTGCGGGAGATTTTTCTGACGCGCCATTGCCCCGACAACGACTCCTTCACCTTGGAGGTGGTAACACCCTGCGCGGGCACGATTTTAACGTGTTTGCTGGAGATAGCCGACTCCTACTTAACCTTGAGTATCGTCTTATTAAAGAGACAATTCTCAGCGACCAAGATGTTGTGCTTGGATGGTCACTCAGTTGTTTCTTGGATACGGGCAGCGTGTGGTGGTATGATGAGGTACCCTTTTCCGATTTTGAGGGTTTTATGACGCGACTCAAAACATCAATCGGCATCGGAGGTTCCATTTTTGCAGATCCGTTCGCTACCGACTCGCCGTGGAGTCTTGGGGTTGAAGTAGCAGAAGGACTCGATTCATCCTTCTCTTTACGAAGTCCAATAATCATCTTGCGCTTGGGTCGCATCTTTTAGTCAAAGAGGAGACCAATCGGTTCACCTGAACAAATCGCA
Organism: Candidatus Poribacteria bacterium; assembly: GCA_022821965.1. Lineage (GTDB taxonomy): Bacteria > Poribacteria > WGA-4E > WGA-4E > WGA-3G > WGA-3G. The sequence goes on along the minus strand of JAJECN010000041.1, from coordinate 48,431 downwards.
AAGAAAACCAAAAATAGAGGAGACTAACAGAAAAGTAGAAAACGTAAGCCCAACCGGGGTCCCCACCCGTTACTGGGAAGGGGCGGGCAGGGCTGGATATACGTAGAGCAACACCGTTCATCCAACCCAACTGAACGAACCGCAAGGAACATTAAAAACAGAGGAAACTAACAGAAAAATTAGAAACGTAAGCCCAACCAGCGGGCAGGGCTGGATATACGCAGAGCAACGCCGTTCATCCAACCCAACTGAACGAACCGCAAGGAAATTTAAAAATACATGAAAACAACACCACTCTATCCCATTCACGAACAACTCGGTGCAACTTTCGCCGAAAAGCATCTGGATTGGAATATCCCCACGCAATTCACCGATGCTGTCTCTGAACACCTCGCTGTCAGGAACAACGTCGGTATTACTGACGTGTCCTATCGAGGCAGACATCAGTTAACGGGTGAAGACAGGGCAAAATTTCTACACCGCATCATCTCCAATGACGTTGAAAGTCTCACAACCGGACAAGGCACTTACGCGATGCTCTTAACGCATCGTGGCAAAATTATCGCCGATTTGAATATCACGGTTCTTGAAGATACGATCAGTATCGACACCGCTTCTGAGAACACAGAGAGCCTTTTCAACGAATTGGATAAATACATCATCGCTGATGACGTTGAACTTTCCGATGTAACCGCTGAAACTGGGGCAATTGCTGTTCACGGTCCAAAGTCAGCGGACCTTGTTCAGTCTGTACTGGGTCTGAACGGGCTTGCTGCTTTACCTGAACGGCATAATTGTGTTCGTGAAGCAGATGGAGACTTTAAACACACAATTGTCTGTGTGAGAACAGATAACACTGGCGAAATCGGTTGGACGCTTTATACCGCTGCCGAGGCATTAATATCGCTTTGGGAAACGTTGATGGCTGAAGGGGTGCGTTTTAACGTTCAACCGATTGGTTGGAACGCCCTTGAGTCGCTCCGTATTGAAGCAGGTGTGCCGAGATACGGAACGGAATTAACCGATGCTGTTATCCCGCTTGAGGCTGAATTGGAACACACTATCGACTTTGAGAAGGGATGTTACATCGGGCAAGAGATTGTCGCACGCATGAAATATCGCGGACACCCAAATCGTCTGCTACGCGGTCTTGAGATAGATGGGAAACCAATACGCAAACTTCAGCCAAACGCAAAGGTTTTCGATGGAGACAAGGAGGTTGGTTGGGTTACGAGTTCCACTTTTGCCCCAACACTCGCAAAAGAGATCGCCTTGGGATACGTCCGCATTGCAGTCACAGAAGCGGGCAGTCGCGTCCAAGTTGAGACCTCAGACGGACGCGTTGATGCCACAGTCGTACGACTGCCATTTTCAGCATAACTTATCAACCGATACTTGCTACACTAACGTGAGTTTGAGATATAGCAAATTCTAAAGATATTTGGTTACAACTGCACCTAATAATACAGGTACACAACACTTATAGGAGGTAATTTAATACCCATGATATACAACAAGCTTTATTCTCGTATATCTTTCTTACTACTCCTCCCAATACTCTTAGGTGGATGTGGTCTTGCCAAGTTGGCGAGAATTCAGGGGGAGAGCGATCTCACTGTGGTAGAATCTACCCTTGAGGGGAACCTCGGCACCCTTGAACGCCTATCGAAGATTGGGAATAAAAATCTCATTGTTAAAACTGCACGCGCGCTCTCGTCTTACAGTGGCTTTATTGAAGATAAGATGGAAGAAGCTGAAATAGCAGGTGATTTAGAGACCGCGGAGGAGCTGCGCGCACGCGCAATCGATCATTATAAACGTTCTGAAGCTTATGCGTTCAAGGCTCTGGGGAAGTCCAACAAAACCTTCAATGAGGCAAGAACTGTTGATCTGGAAGCGTTTGAAAAGGCACTTCAAAAATTGAAAAAGAAGGATGTTGAACCGCTATTTTGGGCGGCTTATGCGATGGGACGCGGCATTAGCCTCCAGAAAGACGATCCGATGCAGGTGATTGACCTCGCGCGGGTGGAACTGATGATGGGGCGGGTACTTGAATTGGATGAAACTTTCTACTACGGAAGCGCGCATCTGTTCTATACCGTCTATTACGGCGACCGGTCAGTCTCAATTGGTGGAGATCCAGAGAAGGCAAAGGAACACATCGATCATGTAGATCGAATCAATGACGGTAAGTTCCTGATGAGCAAATTCTATCTCGCACGTTACTATGCCTATCCTAAACAGGACGTGAAGTTATACAAGCAAGCGTTGCAGGAAGTGCTTGATGCACCGTCGGATATTTATCCCGGGGAGGAAGCTGCAACCTCGTTGGCAAAATCACGCGCTAAACGCTGGCTTGATCAGGCGGATGTTCTTTTTGATCCAGAATTGGAAGAAGAGGAGACTGAATAATGAGAGAAAAAAAGACAAGTTTTAAAGCACACGCCGCTGGTTTGACAGGCGTGATTCTACTGATTTTAGGGATACTGTGTTTACCAGTGGCCACGCTCGCCGCGGAATCTATTAAGTTCGCGACACTCGCACCCAAGGGTTCCACTTGGATGAACAATTTCGATGCCATGGCGAGAGAACTTCGGTCCAAAACGGATGGTGACCTCCGAATCCGTTTCTATCCGAACGGGGTACAAGGCGATGAAATTGATGTCGTCCGCAAGATGCGTGCCGGACTGCTCCACGCAGGTGCTATGACAGCCACCGGGCTTGGCGAAATACAGAAAGAGGTCTTGATTTTTCAACTGCCTCGGATGTTCAAAACCTACGAAGAACTTGACTATGTCCGCGACTATCTCTACGAGGACCTCTACAAAACCTTTATGGATGCCGGATATGTCCTGCTCGGTATGGGGGACATCGGCTTCTATTACATATTCAGTAATCAACCCATCAGAAATATTGCCGACCTGCAGTCGCCAAGCGTCAAGATGTGGGTCCGTACGACCGACAAAATTGGGCTTGAATTCTACAAAAAGGCGGGGGTTGCAACTGTCCCAGGTGAGGTCACACAGGTTCTCGGTTCGCTTTTTTCGGGTCGACTTAACGCCGTAGCGGTATCACCGTATGTCACTGTGGCACTGCAATGGTACGATAACTTTAAATATATGACGGATCTACCTGTCAGTGTTGGTGTTGGTGCTACCGTCATGACGAAGGAGAAGTTCGACCAGCTTTCTCCGGATCAGCAAAAGGTTTTGCGTGAGACTGCCAAAGCGTATCAGAGCAAATTAATTCAGAGCATTCGGAAAGACAATGAACGGTCCCTTGAGGCACTTCAAAAGAAGGCAGGTATTGAAATCGTTGCGTTTGAAGATGATGCCCGTGAAGCGTGGGATGCCATTGCCGCGGAAACCCATAAGCAGCTCGTCGGTGAGATTTACTCACAGGAGTTTCTTGACAAAATCAATGCCCTTTTGGAAGCGTACCGAAAAGGCAAATAGATGGGATTGGCGTAATTCTTCAATAAACCTTTCTCGAATAGGCGTGCTGCCAAGGCACGCCTATCCAATTTTCTGTAGTTCTGATTTCATCCAATGCTATAGAGTCATTTAGTTTTAAGCATTTATTGGGTTTTGCTCCTTCTTTTCGCGGTCCCGGTACTGTTACAAATCGTGAGGAAATACCCAAGCAAAAACCCTCCCGGATCTGGTGGTCCAAAATCGAATAAAAAACCGAAAACCAAATGATCCTAAACGTATTGCAGAAGACATGGTAAATACCCTAACAAACGTGGTATAATAAGGACTGAAGATACTATTTGAAAAGGAGATGTCTCCATGAATAAAACAATCTCATTGGACCAGCTTCCACCTCAAATCGAGAATCTACTTCGAGCAAGTTGGGAAGGACATGAGAGCCTTGTCCTTGAACACAATGGAAAGCCTGTGGCAGCAATTGTCCCGATGGATGAGTATCGCAAATGGCACCCAGATGAAAGTGAAAATGCCTTTGATTACACACTCCCTGCAGACATGCTTGAGGCTTATCATGAGTTGCTGGATAAGAAATTCACCACTGGATTAACATCCGAGGAAGAGATCAAGTTGGCAGAGTTGAACCAACAACTTGATGACGCGGAAGCAGCACAGCCACTCATACAATCGATGCAGAGACGCGTTACCTTACGAGATGAAAACTGGAAGCAGAGACTCGAGGAAGTTGTTACCAAATTGCAAGAATTGAGAGAATTGATGTGAATCAAAAAACATCCCCTCGTATCTGTCGACAAGAATCACCACCTGTGATGAGAGGCAGAGTTGGATATCGGAACGCTGAGCCTTATCTACGCAGGGACTTCGATTTCCGTTGTGCTTATTGCGGTGTTCACGAGCAAATGAAAGGCGGTCCCCAAGCCTTTTGTATTGACCACTTTAAACCACGCAGTAGAGGCGGCACTGTCAATGACTATACCAATCTCTACTGGGTTTGCATTCCGTGCAATATGATAAAACACGACAAATGGCCGACGAACGAACAACTTCGCCGAGGCTATCGCTTTGCAGATCCGTGTCGTGAACAAGATGTTGGAGTTCATTTCATTGAATCTGACGATGGTTTGCTTCAGCCTCTTACAGCTTGTGGTGAATATCACATTTCCACACTCCGTCTGAACCGGGCATGGCTACAGCAACACCGTCGCGATCGGAGCCAAAAGTGGACTCGACTCAACGAAGCCTACCAATTGCAAGAAGAACTTGAGCGTGCTGTTGATGCTCGCCCGATAGATGATGCCACTCAGATAATGCAACGCTTACTCTCTTTCCTATCTGAAGAGATTCAGGCACTACGAAACGAACTGGTAGTAGCTATCCCGATGTGGCAAAAATTCTAAAAAAACATGGTGTAATACTGACTGAAAATGGCACTTGAGATAAAGAATACATTGGCAAGGGTTCTGTGTCTTTCCTGTTGGTGGAAAATTTCATTTGCTATTTCTTAGGGTATATGGTATCATTCTTCTTTTGAGGAGGACTTCAAGACTTGTGGCATCTATTAATGACATCGCAAACGAATTTCTCAGAGAAGAGATTGAAGAGTTCTTAGAAGAACCTGATGAAATAGAACGGACAATTGGGATATTCGCGCAGGCAACACCCGCTATGCAAGACATCTCTGCTGCGCTGATTGATGGCGACCACCACACCGTTGATGAATTGACAGAAGCGGCTCTGGAGGACGGCACAGAAGCGTTAGAGATTATGGATGATGGACTCATCGCAGGGATGGGTATCGTCGGCATCAAGTTCCGCGAGAATTTTATTTTTGTCCCAGAGGTTTTAGCCTGTGCACGCGCAATGAAGGCGGGAATGGCACATATTGAGCCAATTCTCTCGGATTCGGGCATTGAACCTGTTGGCACAGTGATTATGGGAACCGTCAAGGGCGATCTGCACGACATCGGCAAAAATCTATGTATTATGATGTTGCGCGGCGCGGGTTTCGTGGTACACGATTTGGGTGTTGATACCTCGGAAGATGATTTTATTGAGGCTGTTGAAGAATACGAAGCACCGATTTTGGGTATGTCAGCACTGCTAACGACAACGATGCCGAACATGGGAAAAACGATTGATGCCTTCATTGACGAAGACTTGCGGGAAGAGGTCAAGATTATGGTAGGGGGTGCACCGGTTACACAGACATTCGCCGATGACATGGGGGCTGATGGATACGGTAAAGACGCGCTCGCATGCGTCGCACTCGCCAAAGAGTTTCTTGTGGAAACGGACGAAGAGTGGTAGGTAGTTATCGGTTGTCAGTTATCAGTTACAAGAGGGTGCCGTTAAACGAAGTCTCTGTAAGGGCGAGGTTACCTCGCCCCTACGACTGAAGGTTTTTCGGATGAAGTTTAAGAAAATATTTGGGTAATTCTATAAACAACAGTTCTCAATCAAGACGGTTCTATTATCCTGAAAATCCTCGAATCTTGTAAATCCTGCTTCAGACAATGAACACCTACATTACCCGATTAAATTCTTAATCTTCATGAGAAAACCTGCCCCGACAACTGACGACTTTTAAAACTGAAAACCATTCTTCTGATAACCGAAAACTGAAAAACGATAACCAATAAACATGAAGAAAATAGATAAAGCGGAATACGAAAAACGACTTGATAAAATTACACAGATTTTTGAAGGCTTGGTTGTCCATGCGGATGAACAATCTACCTACCGTTGCCCCTACAAAAATCGATTCGACCATTGCACGGCAAAATTCGGCTGCCGAAACCAACGGAAGATTGATGAAGGGACAGGTCTTCTCTGTGTCGGGGACGATAAGTTAGATTATCGGAGTGCTTGGGAAACCGACGCGCCTGATGGAACAGCGGAATTCCAAGGCACAATCATAAGCGACGGGAAAGTCCAACAACTCACCCCTGGAAAAACTATTTTTGATTATGCTGACGATTTAACCGTCCAAGTACCTACCTCCTGTTTCCGAACCGGACAGTGCCACGAATGCATCGTTGAGATTAAACGTGGTATGGAGGGTCTCCAACCTCCCAACGAAGCAGAAGCCTTCCTCCGAGACAACTATCGCCTCGCCTGTCAAGCAGTCGTTCTTGATGTTGATAAGGACATTGAGTTCACCCCACTTCGACGCACACCCAAGATTCTAACGCACGCTGTCACGATAGGCGATGCAACGCTGGAATTAGATCCGAGGGTTACCCATCGCGATGGGACTGTCTATTATAACGACGAACCTATTGACCGATACCGAGGACATCTTTACGGATTGGCATTGGACATCGGAACAACGACGGTGGTGGCAAATCTGGTGAATTTGGAGAACGGGGAAACCGTTTCTGTCAGTTCCTTTGAAAACCCGCAGCGTTTCGGTGGTAGCGATATTATGAATCGAATCACTTACGACGGTGAATTTCAGGGAGAACTGCGCCGTTCACTTATCGCTGCACTAAACAGCGAGATTATGGAGATGTGTACCCGCCACAACTTCGTCCGTCAGGAGATTTATGAGGTTGTCGTCGCTGGTAACACGACAATGCGCGACATTTTCTTCAAACAGGATGTCCAAAGCATTGGTCAAAAACCGTATAAATCGCTGATTGAGCATGAATATCGGGAGGGTGTCCGCTCAACCACTTCGCTGACTGAGAAGACCCGCCGCTTGGGTATCCGTGCGAATCCGAAGGCGATGGTATATAGCCTACCGTTGATTGCCAGTCATGTCGGTGCAGATGTTGCAGCGGATTTAGTTTCGATAGATATCCCTTCGCAGGATGAGATCGTTATGTTGGTTGATGTCGGAACAAACACAGAAGTTGTCGTCGGAAATGCGGAGCGGATGGTGGCTGCGTCTTGTCCTGCGGGTCCTGCATTTGAAGGCGGTGGTATTGAATACGGGATGCCTGCTTACCCGGGTGCTATCGAGTCTGTGAAATGGAATGGTAATCAGTTCGACTATGATACAATTGATGAGGAAACACCACAGGGACTATGCGGTTCCGGACTGATTTCACTCCTCGCTGAGCTGCGTCGGAACGATCAGATGACACCAAAGGGCGTTTTTGCAGATAGGAAGCAACGCATTATGTCACTTTTGCCGGAACACGGCATTACTTTTTCACGCGCAGATGCGAGCAATCTGGCACAGGCAAAGGCGGCAAATTACTGTGGGCAGTATATTGTTCTCCGACACTTCGGTTGCGTTCCACAAGACATCACGACCCTCTTTTTGGCAGGTGGTTTCGCCAACTATGTTAACCTGCAAGATGCAGTTGAAATCGGGTTTCTCGCGCCTGTGCCCGAGGCAAATATCGTTAAAATCGGTAACGCCGCGGTAGCAGGGGCAACGGCTGTCCTCCTTTCTGAAAAAAAGCGCGCACATATCGAAGCATTCGTTAACAACATCGAACATATTGAATTGGAAACGACACCAGATTTCTTTGATATATTCGTGGAAGGTTGTCAATTCAAACCGATGGCATAGTAGTTGTCAGTTGTCAGTTAAAGAGGTGTGTTGTGGCAGTAACAAACCGTGGGACCGCCACAAGGTATTATAGCAGAATCCGAAAATAAGTTTACAGTCCGCCAGGGAACAAACCCCTCACCGCCGCTGGCGAGGTTTGTAACCTCGCCCTTGTGTTGGTGTACAAGTAATCGCGGAATCTACTATAACTGATAACTGATAACTATTAAAACTGACAACTATTGAGACGAAGGAAAAAAATGAGCGAAAACCTAATAATTAAACAAACCTTTCAAGAACGCTTAAAATCTAATGAACCGATTCTATACGATGGTGGGTTCGGTTCGCAGTTATTCGCACGCGATATAGAACTCGCGAACAGCGCACTCGCCAACGAATTACATCCCACGAGTGTTATTGATATTCATTCGGATTATATCAACGCAGGTGCTGAGGCAATCGGAACAAACACGTTTGTAGCATCTCCGCTCCATCTGGAAATGGGGGGACAAGACACAGCGGATGCCCAACGGCTCACACGACTCGCTGTTCAACATGCGAAAGCCGCTGTCGAACAGAATGAAAAAGAGGTGTATATTGCAGGCTCCGTGGGACCCTCCCCCGGTGCAATTGAAGCCGATAGCGGAGATACAACTTTCGGCATTCCAAATAAAGACGCGAGAGAAGCACATAAATTGGTAATCCATACCTTGGTAGAAGAGGGTGTGGATTTTCTCTGTCTTGAGACGATGTTTTCTGCCAAAGAGGCGGCAATCGCTGTAGATATTGCGCGTGAGACAGGAGTCCCGATTGCAGTGAATTTGACGTATAAATGGACGAAGGAACGGCGGACTGGCAAGGTCATCTATCGGACAGATTGGGGAAATTCGCCAGCGGATTTGCTGGATATTCTCACACAAGGTGAGTTTTCAGGCGGAGACTCGTTATTGGATTCCGTTAGCATTATCGGTGTGAATTGCGGTGCTGAGTCAAGGCGTGATGAACATACCGGGATGCCTTATGCAATCGCAGGAATCCAGCAACTGCGTACGGCACTCACTGAAACAGGAATTGATGGTAAATGGATGATGGCATATCCCAACGCCGGCATGCCGAAACTTGATGAAAACCACAAAACTGTCTATACACAAACACCAACAGAGATGGCAAGTCATGTTCCCGAACTCATTGAATCAGGTGCGTACTTGATAGGAGGTTGTTGCGGGACGACACCGAAGCATATCAAAGCCTTCCGTGAAGCAATCTCATCGTATCGTTTAACATAGATAGGACTTACGCAATACATCAAAATTTAAACTGTAGCACAAACTTTTAGTTTGTGTCCAGGGCGTGATAGACCAGTTCAGAATCTCTGTCTTACCCAGATTTAAACTGTAGCACAAACTTTTAGTTTGTGTCCAGGGTGCGCAAACTAAAAGTTCGCGCTACAATTACGTCCAAGGCAAATCCGCTTCTTAGAAAGGGATTCCAGAGTTTCAGCAATCTTCTTTAAACGACTAAGGTTTGGACGATTCAGGTATGTTTCCTATCAAGTCCTTCAGGTATTTCTCTCTTTTTCTCTGGGGCTTCACGGGATCCCAACTTGGAGACAAAAAATCTCAAATGTCAATAAACGCAGCCCCAGCGGGGCGGAATGTTTATAGAACGGGCACCCCCACCCTTCTTAGCCCCAGCGGGGCGAAATGTGTATCAATAAAATGTTATATTGACAGATAGTTGAGGTGATCCGATTCATACAAACTATCACGCAAGAATCCTAAAATTGTCCAAAGTTTAGTTATATTAAGGTAAATTAAAAAAATGGAGACGATAACACTGACCTATAAAAGACCCCCTGACCGAGTTAATCACTTTCAACAGGAACTGCTTTATGTGGACGAGGCTGTTATCGTTACGTCTCAGCGGGTAAAACCCTCCTCGCCTATCGTTCAAAACGGTGAAACAGTTTTAGGGGATAACTTCGCCGCCATCTGGTTCGTGTTTACCGGATTGTGGTATGATGTCGGCAAAGTGTATAATCTGGATAACGAGTGGACCGGCTATTACTGTGATGTTATGAAACCTGTCGAGCGGGGTGTAGATGTAGCAGGTAAGCCGAGTTATTTTGAAATAACAGATCTGTTCTTGGACCTCTGGATAAATCCAGATGGCACCTATGAAATTCAGGATGAGGACGAGTTTGAAGAAGCCATTCAAAATGGCGCAATTGACGCTGAATTGGAAAGAAAAGCACGAGAAGTTCTGGATACATTAATTGCTAAAGTTGAAGAGGGTCATTTAGAATCTCTTTTACAAGAAGTGTTTGATAGGGCGCAGCTTCCAGATTTGCGGGACTATGTAGAAAAATTACCTTAAGAATTGAAGGGGGATGGAGATATGGCAACATTGGCAATAAATGGCGGCGAACCTGTCCGAACTGATTCCTACCCGACCTGGCCCACGCAGGATCCTGCCGATATCGAAGCGTTTGAAAGTATCTATAAAAGTGGACAATGGGGCGTTGGTGGACCGAAGGTACCCGAATTTGCGCAACAGTTTGCCGAATTCCAAGGGGCAAAGTATGGCGTTTGTGTCAATAGTGGTACATCTGCGCTCTATATCGCCCTAAAAGCCGCTGGCGTTTGTCCGGGTGATGAAGTTATCACGACACCGTATACCTTCCAAGCGACAGTCGTCGCGATTCTGATGACACACGCCGTGCCAGTCTTTGTAGACACTGCTCCCGACAGTTTTCTGCTGGATGCCTCTAAAGTAGAGGCTGCGATAACGGAAAAAACGAAAGCCATTTTGCCGGTTCATATCGCTGGATATCCAGCGGATCTGGACGCACTCGTTGACATCGCGAACCGACATAACCTTAAGATTGTTGAGGATTGTGCACAAGCACACGGTGCGGAATGGCGTGGACGCGGCGTCGGGAGTTGGGGTCATTTCGGGTGCTTCAGTTTTCAGTCCTCGAAAAACCTTTGTGCTGGTGAAGGTGGTATCGTCCTCATAAACGATCGTGAACTCTATGAACGGGCGTATGCATTGCATAACTGCGGTCGCACGCTGCCCGATGCCGAATTCGGAGAGGCAGAACCCTTCGGAGGTAACTTCCGTATGACAGAGTGGCAAGCGGGACTCCTGCTCTCCCGTTTAACCCGACTTGAAACTGAGACCAACTACCGCCATAAGAACATGCGATGGTTGGATGGTTGGCTCGGCGAGATTCCGGGCATTAAGGTCACACCACTTGATCCACGCGCCACACGCGGCGGATGTCACGGCTATAAAGCCATCTTTGATTCTGAGGAGTTTGAAGACATCTCACGTGAGACATTTCTCCGTGCGATGCGCGCGGAGGGAATACCGATGGGATACTGGTATTCCACCCCGATGTATAGAGCCTCTTTTCTCGCCTCTAATCTTTTCGGTCAAGACCTCAATTATGATGATGTTCATTGTCCTGAAACCGAGAAGATATGCCAAACGGGTCTCTCCTTAAGTCAAAATGTGTTGATGGCGAGTGAAGAGGACATAGAGGATATCATTAAGGCAGCAATTAAAATCCGCCGAAATGTTGCTGAATTAAAGGCGGAAACTTCTTAGCGTGCCAATCTTATTAAATTTTTCCACTATCCTTTAGGCTTGGAGTGAGTCTATATAGACAAGCCCGACAGAGAGAAAGAATGGCTGATAACTGACAGTCTATAGCCATTCTTCTTTAGTCCTTTGATCGCTCTGAAGGAAAAAATAGCGTAATTTATGTTTTTACTATCCTTTTCAGTCTTAAGGGACTCTATATAGGCAAATCCATATAAATAGGAGAAAATCATGTCTAACGAATGGGAAGCCCAGAAGGAAATACGTCGGATGAAGGAAATACGTCGGATTCTGCGGCTATTGGAAACAACAGCACGCATCGTCGAAACTTCAGCGGTTACAGACCAATTTTCGGACGGTCAGGAGCGATGTGCCCGGCAATTTAACAATGCCCTTGATCTCCTCGCTGAATTCGATGCGGTTCCTGAAGGTCTGTTTGAGCCCTTGGAAACAGAGGCATCTCTTGGCGATATTTGCTTTGCTTGTCATCAAGTCGCTGCCTATGTTAAAGAGGACTGCGCTGACGATTTCGACTTCTCGCAAATCACGAAAACCATCGGCGATGAGTTGAAAGATGTCGGTGAAGTTGTGCGGCAATCGATGCCTTCCTTCCTCAAAGATGTCTGGAGCGGACAACCACAAGAAGATAATGTTGATACCGCCGAGACCGTTGAGGTCACCTCCGACGAGGATGAGGACGCGCCATCTGTTGAACAGCGTATTGGCAAGCTTGAAGGGCAGATGGAGACTGTTGTGGAAATACTCCAAGAGATCCGGACACAACAGGTTGAGCAGAACAAAGAGCTTTAAATGATGTATCATTGGGAACAATCGCCGGGTTGTTCCCGATTGATATACATTATTTACTTTCCACAAACACGAAACTTTGGAGGTGAAAATGGATTTAAAACAGAGCAGTGAGCAGAATCCATCACATCCGCCTGTTAGTCTGCACCCGGGGCAACATCTTCACGGCTTTGAGGTAAAAGCCGTCACACCCATTGACGAATTGCGGGCAGTCGCAATAGAACTCCTGCATCCACATAGCGGCGCACGCCTACTTCATTTCTATCCTCAACCGATGCACTCACACACTACCTCACTGGACAAACACAGGAGATGCTCGAAGATAGGTACGCACAACTCCGACGCGCAACGCCCAAGGCGGTAAAACGCGCACTCCTCCAAGTTCTCGAGGGAAATCAGGATAAAGCTTCAATTTGCGTCGTTGCAAGTCGCGAGAAATTAGAAGCCGAAAATCAGAAGATGGCTCAGCCCCTGAGCCTCGAAAACATTTTATAGTACACTACTGCAACCCTCTTTAACTGACAACCATTTCACCAATGTTTAAACGAATACATTCGTTGTTCAAGAAATAGCCCCAAAATTGCCCAGAGACTCCCCATCACAAATTCGCCGAGCATTGTCCCTAAAAAGAGCGGCAGTGTTCGGCGATACGCGCCAATCCCACCGTGCCGAATCAGTATAGACTTTATCAGCCACGCCAGAAATACGGGAAACCAGAGCCTACCGAAGTTCCAATTCCCCGCAAGCGGATAAGCCAACGGATGTAGCTGCCACCAAATAAACCGCAGGCGCATAAAGAGCGTCGTCAGCGTCAGCGTGATGCCGAAACCAAAAAATCCCATGCGACCCCAGTCCGTGTCGTTCGGGAGGGTTAACCAGCGTTGTAGATCGCTGAAAGCCTCTTGCCCGCGCCATGTTCCCAGATTGCCATGTCTATAACCGGCGTGAAGGAATGCCACAAACCCAATAGCTAACCCGATAACTGTCGCACCCCACATCACCCAAAGAATTTGACGCGAGTTAATTCCGCCTCTATCGGCGAGTTTAAATCCTTCCAATTGGTTCGGCATCGGTTGCGAACGGTAATTGCGGGTGAACCCATAAAGAAAGGCGAAGCCTGTCAACGTCGGTGGACCAATCTTTCTGGAACCAACAAGCGAAGTAAGGAAGAGTCCCGGACCTGCACGATAGAAATCCATCGTCGGGGTTCCAAGTTCGGCACGCATTCGGGTGAACGCTAAAACAAGGATGAATTGAATACTGAAAAACCCAAGCACGCCCCACCATGACATCCCTGCCTTCAGGCAAAATCCAAACACAACTGCAAGACCGAGTAGAAACCCGACAAACGCGCCCCGATATCCCATCGGTTCATTTGTCGTATCAAGGTTCGTTTTCAAACCTAAAATATTGCGAGCAACCTGCCAGAGATGCTTGTGTGTTATCCAAAGCGCAAAGAAACAGAGTCCAAAGTACGCCCCTGTCGATTGCATGTCAATATGCGGGTAACCCGGTGTCTGATTCAGCCCTGTCATCGCGCCAAAAACGAGTTGTGCCTTCCAGAAAAGGTAGAACAACCAGCAAGAAAGCGACAAATCCAACGGCATTAAGAAGCCTATACCGATAGCATAAGGGTTCAGATAAATAGGTGTTGAACCGATAGCATTGAGCGGTTTCTCTGTGAACAAGCGTCCGATGTCATGGCGGATCGGAATGCTCGGCACGAAGGGATAGAGAAAACTAATACCATTGAGTAAATCAAGTCCACATCCGATAGCGAAGCCTATCCAAAGGAGTCGGTTTCGGTAGAACCCCGCGTCTTTCGTCATTTCATAAGGGAGCAGGATGATCGGGTAACTCAACTTTTCGTGTTCAATCCACTGTTTACGGAGGATAACACTAAGCATCATCATAGAAAACGCAAGTGCCGAGAAGAAAACCAACCATGCTAACACCGGTGTGAGCCATGCGCGGATGTGCTCCATTTCAAATAGGTTTGAGGTGCCTTCGTAATAGCCAGCTAAAGCACGTCGATTCATCACGGCAATCCAGTCTGGAATGTATCGGAAGAAGAGTGATTGCCATTCATTTTCTGGCGTAGCGAACCACGTCGCGTGCCCCAAGACGCACATTGTCGCCTGCAACAGATCGTGTCCGCAAACGACGCACGCCAATGTTACCATGAGATACACCGTTAGCATTTCTGCTTGTGTGAGCTGCCATTTTGGGAGATAGCGCGTTAGGAACAGATTGAAAAGTGCAACGAGGAAAAGCGTAAAGACGGCGTTGAAGAAAATCGCCATCGTGGTCGGGTATTGCGTTGTCCACACTGTCTCTGTCTGAACAACAAGATAGATATTGAGTGGGAGTGTTAGTAAACCTAAGAGGATAGCTCGCCAGGTAACGTTTTCGACTGAAGTATGTGAGGATATGCCCATGCTTTCTGTTTTTTTTATGGCTATTAGTTATCAGTTATCGGTTAAAAGAGAATGCTGTGTCAGGCACAATACTTCTTTAACTGAAAACTGAAAACCGATAACTATTTAAAATGTGCGCTCAATGCCCCAAAAGATCATCTGTTTGAACGCCGGTTCGGAAGGCGCGTCAAGCGGAAATGCAAATTCAACGCGGAATATACCGGCATTGCTGACTTTGGCAAATCCGCCTCGTAGACCGAATCCAACACTCCGTTTCGGCTCTGCCAGATTGAATGTGTAATGTCCATTCCAGATGTAACCGATGTCAGTAAAGGCAGTAGCACTGACGATAAGACCTAAGTTAACAGAGCGTTTGATAAACGGCTTCGCAATGAACGTGGCAACTGCTTCGATCCCTTCATCGAGTTTCCTGAAGAGCGTCCCTCCACAAACGGTTCGGCTTTCAAGGCGTAGCACCATCATTTTTTCGCCGTTAAATTGTCGATAGTTGTACCCTCGCAGTCCGTTGAAAGCTCCGAGAACGACCTGACTTTCACCGCGCCATCCAAACAGCATCTCCGTTTTGAAGTCCACCACAAACGTTTGATGAAAATCGAAAAAACCGTTCTTACGAAATCCTTTGTCAACTGTATAGATCTCGCCTGTATTGAATACATCCGTGTAATACCATGAGGTTCGCGCCAGCATCGTGGAACGCTCAATTCGGGTTGTAAAGTATGTGCCGATATCTATAAGGATTGTCCCTAATATACGGTTTCCTGCTGTCCAACCCGACCGACCGATAAGATTTGCGTAAGTTTCTGCCTTGTCTGAACCGTAAAGCGGGGAAGCCTGTCCGAGTGAGAAAGCGTATTCGGATCCGACAAAGAAATCTTCCTCGCGCCCCATCCTTCTGATGAACCGGGTTTTATAGTAGGTGACGCGTTTCCGACCCAGGGTAACACCAACCAGTTTAACATCGCGGTTTGATGGTGCCGCCGTTGAGTCATGGAGTTTCTCAATCAACACGTACTTTGAACGGCGTGAGGTCGCCCAAACCCCAATATAGTTTTGCCGTTCCCGGTCACCGAAATATCGGCGGACTCTCCCAGCTACGCCTTGAAGATTCACCTCAAATCTATCTGTCGCTTCTAACCTATCGGAGAACGGAGTCATTTCATACCATGCGAAATCACCTATTGCTTCCGAGAGACTAAACTTCGCGCTCCATCGGCTCTTCAGCGTATATTGTGGACGTTCAAGCACAACTGCCCATGAATCTCCCTCGCGTTTTTGAATATAGGCACCATCAAAATTCCAATGTGAACTGAAAACGCGGGGCATCCTATATTTCCATGTGAGTAAACTCTTCGTCTTTTCGCCAATCTCACTAATTCGCTGATACCGGACTTCAGTGTCATGACCAGAACCAAATACATTGGATTCCCGTATCCCCAAAAGAAATGTTCCACCTTGACTGTTCAATGCCGGATCGAATGAAGGGAGCGGGGGCGACCAGAGTTCTGTGATATTGACATGAACCTTAACCGTGTTTGCATTGGCATTCCAAATCGACTCAATCCTTGCGGCTCCGATATAAGTCTTGTCTCGGAGTATTTGCTCACTTTCTTCCTTATCCGCCTCTACATAGGTATCCCCCACCTCAAACAGGAGTTCACGGAGGACTACGTCTTTCTTGGTTTTCTCGTTACCCGATAAAGTAATTTCCCCGATAGTGCCTTCGTCAATTTCAATGGCGAGATAAACACCGTCCGCGAATTTCTTCGCAGAAATTTGCTCTTCACCCACACGCGCGAAACGGTACCCGTTTTTCCTATAGAAGTCTGTAATCGCTTCAAGATCTGATTTCAGAACCGCTTCATCGTAAACACGCCACACATCTGTCAGCATCAGTGCGCGAAGTTCCTGTTCAGAGAATGATTGGTTTCCATCGATGACGAGGCTACGTACAACGCTCGCTTCACCTTCTAAAGCACCGCTTTTACGCTGTGAAGCGTCTACCGTTTCTGCTGAGGTTTCAACCTGTCCGCTTAAGCTAAACAGGACGATTAAACACAAAATCCGAAACGCTCTCGCAACATACCAGAGATCTGCCATTATTTTTCACCCGCAGGGGCAGGGTTTCCCCGCCCGTATCCTTCGCGATTCGAGAGAAAACTTTCAAGAAGCATAAGGCAAACAACCAAGATCAGCAATTCACCCCAAATTTCCCTACCGTGTCGATTGATGTTGTAAGCGTCGGCTTCTATCGCTACTCCCTCGGTTTCCTGATCTGTTGCTGTTTCGGCACCGACTCGCGTTGCAGCGTGTTCCAATGGAATCTCTGTTAAGTCGCCTTCGGTGGTGTCAACATTAGCTGCAAAGAAGTCTCGTTGGATCCTGCTTTGCGTTTGCACCTCAACCTGATAGATACCGGGACGTTCTGTGCCTTGGAATCGTAGTGTACCATCTTCAGCAATTGGCACCACTATGCTATCGTCTATCTCGGACGCATCAGGTTTTGAGGTATCATCGTTCCATTCGCCAACTGTACTCTTTAGGCGAATAGATGCTTTCCCACCGGCACTTTGCGGATAACTTGCTGCATAGGTGTCGCCGATATGTCCTTCCCACGCTAAAAGATTGTTACTGGCTGTCGCTGCATAAAGCACGCTCTGTTGGAGCATTGGAAGGAAATACGGATTAACAAGTAGGTCATTTGTATAAGATGTGGTGGAGGTAGATGTCGCCGCCTGTTGTGTAAGGAGCCCGCAATTATAGAGTAGCACAATACTTGTGCCTTGACTTCGTTCAACGAGAAAGGGTGTATCGTCTCCGAAACGGGCAATAACATTGGATTCCGACAAAGGGTATAACGTCACGCCGTTGTAAAAATGTGGTGCGTATTGCGTAGAGAATCCGTCGCTTGAAAACACATCAAAGACAGGGTGCTCTTCCTGATACGTGTGAACCCGCTGTGGCGGTGTCCATGTTAGTGTGTTACCGAGCTGGGCAGGCAACCAAACATTACTGCGTTCGTTGTAACTCTTTGAATCGCTGTGGCTGCTTACGAAGGCAATGATACTTTTGCCGTGACGGATGAATTCTTGGAGTTGCGCGTTCGTCCGGCGAGAGATTTCTGGCATATCCGCGAGAATGATGACATCATAGTCTTGCAAGGGGAAGGTCTCAAACTCGATGAGTGTGCATTGCGTTGGTAAAATCAGTACACCGCTGTTATTTTTTTGATTTTTAGAAACTGGATCTCCAGTTGGTAAGAGCAGATCAGAAACATTATGTGGGTTTAGTGCTAATGTTAGGTATTCCGTTTCTTCTCCTACACAGAGCACACGCACTTCACCGAGAACATTTAAGGCGAAATAACGCCGATTATCAATGTTGAGCCGATCCTCTGTTAATGTAAAGTAGCCGATATGCGTGCCGGGTGTAGAAAAGTTATGTATTAAAGTCGTATTCAGTGATTCGTTTGCTCCGACAGAAAAACTCATAGATTTTTGTTTTTCGCCTCCAATGAACAACGTTAGTATATCTTCCTCCAAGGGCGCTATTGAATGATTCACAGTCGTCACATTCAATTGGAGTGGTAAATTTACACCTATTAGTTGATTAGAAGGACGAATTTCTTTAATACTTGTGTTATGTGCTTCACCTCTGGCAACCGGAATCAGGGAAATACGAGCACCGGAACGATTCGGGAGCCGACTCCAGTTCTGCCACCCGTTTTGGGCGAAGTCTGAAATCAAATAGATTTCTTTGTTAAGTTGCTCTGACTCAGCGAGGATTTCGTGGGCGAGTTCAATGCTGGGTTGAACGTTTGTGGTGCGGTAAGAGACCGCCGTATCCTTAACGGTTTCAGTGACACTCTCAACATCCGGTGTGAGTTGCCGAAAAACAGGTTTTGGGATGTCTGACATCAATATAAAAGCGGCACTGTCACCGTGCCGTAGTGTGTTGAGGATATCAGTTGCCAAAGTTTTCGCCTTCTCAAACCTAATGCCATCGATGTCTTGATACGCCATACTGTAGGAGTTATCTAAAACGATAACGAGATCGGTTTTCGCTCGCACAGACGCGATCGGCAGTCCAAGCGTCAGAAAGGGACGTGCTAAGGCAAGCGCAATGAGCGCAACAATTAGCATCCGCAAGAACAAAATGAGAAGTTGTCGGAGTTGGAATCGGCGGGCGTTTTCGCGATGTGCCGCTGTAAGGAACATCAGACTGCTGAAATCTATTGTTACAACGCGGCGACGGTTCCAGAGATGGATAATCAGTGGGATGCCAGCGGCGAGGAGACCGAAGAGGAAGAGCGGGTTGAGAAATGCCATAATGGTTGTCAGTTATCAGTTACAAGAGGGTGTTGTTAAACGAAAACCTCTTTCCGACAACCGAAAGGTTTTTCGCAGAAAAACCGCACCGACAACTGATAACTAATAGATAGTAATTTCAAGTTGATTAAGGGTTCGGTAAACACCTTCCGCAAATTCCATCATTGTATCTGATTCTAAGAAGCCTCCCCAGAGTTGGATATGATTCGCATCGGCGATAGTCTGATCTAACGTCGGATCCATCTGGACCCATTTGCCCACGTAGACTTCGGGCCAAAAGTGATAGTAGAAGGCATCCTTTAAAAATACAATACCCGAACAGATTCGCGAGGGAATGCCAACAGCACGTGCCAGCGCAATAAAAAGCACAGTGTGTTCCGTGCAATCTCCAGTAAGGGACTCCAACGTTTGTAATGATGAACCAAAGCCAGCACTAATTTGTTTGTCTGTAATCGATTCGTAAACCCATTGGCATAACTTCTCTGCCGCGCGCCATGAATTGACTTCACCCCCCAAAATCTCTTCAGCCTTCGCTTGAATGTCCGGGTGATCGACTTGGATATAGGCACTTGCAGCAAGAAATTCACCCGCTGCATTCTGAATAGGTAAATCCGGGCAGTCTTCCGCTACAATTGACGGAACCTGAATGGAAAGTTTACCAGTATGTACAGTACTTAACTCCAATTTCTGTTGAGGGGTGGACATAATAGCTTCGGCGATGTTACCTGTGGTGAGTTTCACATCTGCCACGAGACTTTCAGCTTTCGGTGTAGGGTGTTTACCGATAGGTAGGATACGAGTTTTTAGGACAAGGTCAACTTCTTCAATACCACCAAGTGCTGTTTCCCTATCCGTTTTCGTGATTACCTGAGGAACTCCCATTATTAGTGTTTCTGATCGGTAGTTTACCCCATCAGGAGAGACCCACTGTTTAAAAGCTGTCCCCCCCATCATATCCAGTGTTCCATCTACCACGTAAACCTGCTTTTCCTCTGACTGATAGGTTAAGGTTTCTTGCTTTACAACCTCAATTTCTGTCTTCACTGGCTTCATTAGATCGTAATGAAATATGTGAAAGGTCTGTTTATCACCTATTTTAAGGGCATTCTGGGACAACAGAGACTCCACAACTGTGGACTGAGAAGTTGTATCTGCGGGGACAGGAACTTCTGATTCGGTGGTTTCACCATCAAGAGTTGTTTTAATGTAGGCAATTCCGTCTACAATCTGTCCCTCCACCTGTTTTAAACCGGACATGTTAGAGGTATAAAGGAAGTGCCTCAGTCTTAAATCAGCATCGATATATTCAATATTCGTAGTTTCAAGTTCTAAATTGGTCCCAAGTGCATTAAGATTCATAACAATGTTGCTTTTGATCCGAGTCATCTGTTCACCTTGATACTCGGTTTTTTCAGCAAACGCGTACATATAGCCGATTTTAGTATTCATCAACGTGAAATTGTACCAATGCTCTTGCGGGTTGTGTGGCATGTTCTCGAATGCGCCTTGCTCTTCGTCCGCAGCATCTGCTGGTGGGACTTGCAAACCAATATTAAAAAGTGTCGCTACCACGCAGACAAACGCGAGGCAGCGTAGGAGATGAGATTTCAAAGGGGTCAATAATATCACGATAGATTCTGACTCCTTATAGTAACGTATGTGAAACGACACGGTCATCACCTGCCAGATAGTTGCTGTATGATATTCTATCTATGATACTAATTATACCTAATTAAGAACGCCTCTGTCAAATCTTTTGTCAGACCGTTCGGTGGCATTTAATTGTTCTACTCACAGATTGCCATCGCGACCGTATGGGTGTGACGCTGTTTAATTTTCCGGTAGTTCCCGAATATGCCCAAGAAGTTACGTTTGATGAACGCTCGGAGTCCTGAGATGGTAACAACATAGAGTCGTCCGTCGGGTTTGAGATGCTGTTTCGCGTCGGTGAGAAAAATCTGTAGAAGTTCCTTGCCGACATTAGCAGGAAGGTTGGAGGCGATCAGATCGAATTGAATGTCGGGAAGGTGGCTGAATCCGTTGCTCAAGAGGACATGACAGTTCTGGAGTCGATTCTGCTGCACGTTTTTGCGCGCGTAATCGACTGCAACAAAGTCCTTGTCCACCAGATAGACGGTTGCCGTTTGTTCGCATTTAGCGAGTGTAATGCCGATAGCACCGTAGCCGCATCCGAGGTCAAGGCAGGTATCGTTCTCTTGGATGTCGAGATGTTCAATCAATAGTTGTGTTCCAGCATCAATTGCTTTCGGTGAGAAGAGACCCCACGTTGCGGAAAAGGTCAACGGTATACCGCGCAATTCGGTACGGAACTCAACTTCTCGTGAGGGAACATCTACTGCCATTTTATTAGGACTCCGAGCGCATCACCAGGCGTATTCCAGAGGAGGTCAAACGCATCTTTCGCCTCAGTGTAGTGGAAACGGTGGGTAATCATTTCAGACGCACGGATCTCGCCATCCTGTATCTTTTGCAAGGCGCGTGCAGCGATCTGTGAACGAGGTTCGTCCGTTAAGATACCAGCGACGAGGCGTTTACTCATTATTTTCGAGGAATGTAAAGGGAGCGGTCCCTGCTGATAGAGCGCAATGAGTTGGATGATACCAAACTGACGTGTCATGTCTTGTGCCTGCTCAAAGGATTTGACACCGGCGTACCCACCGACACAATCTATGACCAAATCTGCGCCTTTGCCATCGGTAAGGCGACGGACTTCTTCAACCGGATCTACCTCGTCAGCGTTTATGACGACATCAGCACCGAGCTGCGTTGAGAGTTCGCATCGGAGCGGCAATGCGTCCACGGTAATAATCCGCGCAGGATTATAGCCGCGTAACACCTGCATCATCAGGCTTCCTACCAAGCCTTGTCCCAAGACAACGACAGTATCTCCTGCTTTCACCCCGGACGAGTCCGCCCAAGCGACAGCACTCGTGGCGAGCGGGAGAAAAGTTCCCTCTTCAAAACTGACACCGTCAAGGAGCGGGACAATACGTCCCTCGGTTGGGTTAGGTTCAGCGACGGCATATTGCGCATGCGGCGCGACGACCATAACGCGTTCTCCAACCCGGTAGTCCGTTACCTCAGCCCCAACAGTGTCCACAGTCCCTGTGAGTGAGTATCCCATAATTGAGGGCGGGACTGCTTCTTCTCGGATGTATCGTCGAAACAGTTCGGAACCACGGCTAATCAATGTTGTATCCGTCTCCACTCGAACTTGGTGCTCATTTATTTCCGGTATCGGCACTTCTTCCAGTTGGATGTTGCCGAAACCTTCCGGTTTGGTTACCTGAAGCATATCGATTTTACCTCCGAGCGTAGGGACGAGGTTACCTCGCCCCTACTGTAAACGTTTAACTAAATCTTCACGTGTAACAGGTTCGTTCAGAGACATTAGGTAGATATGAAAAGTATCGCTTCTATCGGAAACAAACGCAAGGTGCCGTCCGTCAGGCGAAAAGGTCGGTTGAATAGATCTACCGATGTCGTTGGTTATCCGCCGCTCATTTTTGCCATCTGCGTCAATTAGATAAATTTCCCAATCGCCATCTCTCGCGGAGACATAAGCGATTGTTTTTCCGTCAGGGGACACACTGGGGTTGTAACAATCGTAGCGATTTGGATTGAAGTGCTTCTCGTTTTGCCCATCAATGCCTATAGTGTAAAGCTGATTCACTTCATTTCGCGATGAGACAAACATAATGCGTTTTCCGTCGGGAAAGAATGTTGGGCTTCCGTCATCAGTTTCGTTAAAGGTGATGCGTTTGTGTTGGATCTTCTCCGGGGTAAGTTGTGTGAGATCAGTCCCCTCCAAATCGAGAAGGTATAATTCCAAATTTCCGTCTGCATTGGATTCATAAACGACCAAATCTCTGGCAGGTGCTGTACGAGGCACGCGAGCACCAAAACTTACTGGAAAAACACATCGCGTTATTTTACTATGAATATGCGTCACATAGAATCCAGCATAGATCGGCGTGGAACCACTACTTTGAATGACAACTTGAACTTCACGAGATGACTTCGGTTCGCTGCTGTAAAACAGATAATTTGGAACCGTGAGGAATGCTGGCGAACTATCGTTGAAATCTGTTGTGAATGTTACACGGCGTTGGATGCGTCCGTTTAGGTCCATTAAATAGATTTCGCCGTTGTCGAGTCGGAACGATGCAAAGGCAATTTGTGTGCCGTCTGGTGAGAAGGTAGGGGAATAGTTATCTGAATCGCCACGGGTCAGCCTCTTTGCGTGATAACTGTCGCCAACAAGTTCGATAATTTTGCGCAGGACATTGGGATCTGGTGTACTCCGTTGAACAAGCCGCAGCACACGAAAGGCAGAGTCTCTGTCCCCAAACCTTAGATAGGTGCGCGCCAATTCAAGCCGCGCTGTAATCCGTTCTTCCGGTTGTGCAGCGTAGAGTTGTGAGGCTTTTCGTAACTCGACAACGGCATCATTGTAACGTCCCAAGTCATTGTAGGCTTTCCCAAGCAACATCCGTGCCTTCGGTTCCTCGGGTGCTGTTTCGATAAAAGCCTCCAGTTCCACCACGGCATCTTGTGGGGTTCCGGCGTTCAAGAGTTCCTCGCTCTTTTTCAGGACTGCTGTATCATCTTGGCACCCAATTACGAAAGCAACGAGGAGAATGCCGCATTGAATTATTAAGGCACAATTTAGTTTTGTGTTAAACGCTGCCGTAAACATATCGCGCCAATCTATCATTTTTTCTGCTTAACGCAGTGTCTGGGTTTCTTAAACTTGTTATGCGTATTTTCTAATCCTGCGCCTGCCTCGCCATCCGTCTCCAACTGCATAGAACCAACATAAAATCCCTTGAATGGACGCGCTGATTTTCAATTTCCAAGAAGGACGATACATCAACTTTTCTCCATCGTCAAACGTCCAAATGTGAATTGCATAAGACGCCTGTCCCTCAGAATCCACTGCGTTGTTCGATGTAGGGTTCTCTTTCGCAGGTGGTTTAAACCGCATTAAATCGCCCCATTCCGTTACCGGTAGTGAATTGACGTAAAAAATACCGAGTGCGGAAGCAAAAACGATAAGGATGATAATTCCTTTCGCGGATTGCCCCAGGTATAGCTGACCAAGCCCTGGAACAATCGCGGATAACACCATCGCAACAAAGGAAGGAGTAGGAGTAGGTTCACCTTGGGTGTTGGGTCCAGTATGAACATTTACCGGTTCTGCCATCGATTAAGACTCTCCTTGTGCGACGAGGTAGACACCGATACAGATAATCACAGCACCTATTATGCGGGTCTTGGGGATGGATTCCTTGAACAGCATCCAAGAAAACAGAATTGACAGTACATACCCGAAGCTTAACATCGGATACGCGATACTCAGTTTAACACGGGACAAAATAACCAACCACACGAGCGTTGTGAAACCGTATATTGCAATCCCACTGAGGACATAAGGGTTGAGAAACGCCTGTGTCAGTTTCCCCAACGCGTCCCGAACGCTGTTGACACGACCTACCATATTCATGCCGTGTTTGAACAGGATTTGTCCTATTACTGTTAATAGAACGTTGAAGAATAGCAGTGTAAAATCTTTCATGGCTCTATTATATCACACCTTGATTCTTTTTACAATTTTTAAAGGCTGTCCGAATCCCGACTCGTGCATTTCCACTATAGGTTATAGAGATACGTTACTTTAACGACAATAACACGGTTTTCCAACTGTAACTCACGACGAGTGGTCGTACCAATGAGAGCATCACCCCAAGTCTCGTTATATGCAATAAAAAAATGGCTTTTCGGGCTATATTCCCATCCGAAGAGGAGACTGAGTAGGTAGCTCTCATGAACCTCGGTAGATAGTGGGCGTGCTCTACTTGCTTGTGCAAACATTCGGAGAAACGATTCACGTGTGAATAGATATGTCGCCCGCAGCGAACTAACGAAAAATCTACCGTCAATAGCACCCTCCAAATCAAGACTCTGCGCGTAGCTGCTGTCTAATTCTATAGAAAAATTGCTCTGTGGTCGTAAGGTGGATTCAAAGGAGAGACCCCGCTGTTTGCCTGCTTGCTGCCGTCCAAAATTAAAATAGTCTGCGAAATCTATAGCGATCCCGAAAGCAATTGGATATGTGGAGTTGGTGTCCATCTCAAACCCATATCTATTTGCTGTAAATACCTCAGTGAGTTCAACTTCTCGACTTCGAGTATAGTAGACATTAATATCATCTAAGAGGATTTCCCTGAAGTCCATCCCGATGTCCGCACCTGCGCTCCATCTGAAAAGATCCTCGTCGAATTCAGCCGAAAGAGACAACTCTGAGTTGCGTTCTTGCCACTCGGAAAAGTATTCCGGTGTATAAAGGCTTTGCGAAAGGCGGGCGGTTACGCCAGAGAAAAATTGATGATTGCCCCAGTGTGGGGAATAAGAGCTTCGCATATAGACGCGCTGCCAGCCGCGATTCCGTTCTTTCCGTAGAAAGCCTGTCTGGTTGATCTCAAAATGTGGCGCGACCCGTTCAAATCCGATACCGCTGCTCCAGAGATAGTTGCGTTGTGCGAAGTCAACAGTATAAGCGAAGTTATCACTGTCCTCCCCCGGATGAAAACTACCCGCATATTGTCCCGTGAGATGATAGGTTTTGCCCAAGGCGAGGTTCATATCAATACCGCCCACTCGACTGTGTTCCCAACCATCGCCGCCGGGTTGTTCCTTATTCACGAAGAGAATTCCAACGTTTGAACGTTTGAGGATGTCGCGTTTAACACGGATTGCTGAGAACCATGCTTCCTCCTTTGTAGCATAACCTGTTAGGTTGTGCCCCTCCGAAGCATCCCCAGAAAACCTAAATTCGCCGGTTTGATTTCCCAAGACACCGATGGAATAGTTCCCAACTTTACCGGTGAGTTTACTGCCCCAGAGAATATTGCCACGACTCCCGATCCGACGACTGAACATCAGATCATACGGCGTTTCAAAAAAACTGTTTCCCTCAACAAAAAATGGGCGTTTTTCTGGAAAGCGCGTCGGAAAGCGCGTCAGATTGATCTCCAATTGATCTGCTTCGACCTGTGCAAAATCGGGGTTGACAGTAACATTCGCCTTCAAAGCACTCGTAAGGCTGTATTGCACATCTAAACCTGTTCCGAGTTGTCGCGTTAAATTGGCATCAGCAGCATCCATACCACCGCCTAAAAGATAGGGCGAGATTTCAAAGTTCTTTCCGGTCTCAATACCTTGGATGTCTACGATGTGTCCTAAATCGGACATCCGCGTGACGACACCCGCCTGTGTCAACTGTTTCCACACCGTGACTTCGCTTTTCCGGCGGTTTACCCGTTCCACATCAAAACCCCAGATCTGTGTCGGTTTGTCAGTGAATCGGAAATTTGAGAAAGGGATTTTGAACTCGGCAGTCCAACCCGATTCATCAATATTGCTCTCAACCCACCATATCCCTTTCCAGTTGCTGTCGCGTTGTGTGTCTTCATACCGGTAATTATCGCTTTGGACACCCGCTGGATTGGTAGCGAATTTATAGCCGGTACGATGATCGTGATGCGGGTCAATAAAGAAAGAGATGACATCCGAGGCGTAGATGTCGCCGCGTCGCGTCATTCGATTGATGATCTTGTTGGGTTCAGCATCGTAACATCGGAATGAGACGTAGAGGTTATGCACATCGTAAGCGATACGGAACTCCGTATCATCGGTTGCGGGATTACCGCGTGCCGGTTCGAGTTGAATAAAACCGCTGCGCGGTTCTGCTTGCTGCCACGCCTGATCGTCTAATATTCCATCAATTTGCGGTGGCTCACCTACAATTCGGTAGGCTGCAACGACGTGATCACCTGTCCCTTCTGGATGTGCGAGGAGAAGTGTTGGATATGAGATCGTTAGCAGTAGGACAATTATGAGTCTTGGCATGCGTTTAATTATAGTAGAAATGCGCCGTGTTGTCAAATGTCATCGTTTCCAGCGAATTTTCCCATCTTTACTGGTAAAGTTCCCAATTTCACCTCCTCCAATTTTAAAAGTAAGGTCAAATGCGAAAAATTTGTTACTTTTCCTTGAAAAAATCGTTAAATCACTTTAAAATTCTTTAACAGCAGTTAGAGAGTTGGTTTTCAACCCTTTTTGATATACTTGTATATCTTAAACATTCCCATCAGCACACCTCGTGCGACTTCAACGAAGAAGGATATAGGACAATGGTTGAACTTACACAGAAGGACATCGAATTTTTCAAAACAGAGGGGTACTTAGTGAAACGGAACGTCCTTAACCCAGAATTGATGGAACGGGCACGGACAAGGCTTTGGGACGGCGCGCCCGAAGGACGTAGACGTGATGACCCTGACACTTGGATCGGTCCCTTCACCCCTGAAGAAGAGAACGTTGACAAAGACAATAACCGACGGGGTTTCCGTTGGAACTTCCGTGAGCCGGGTGGTGAAGAGTGGATGGTCCAACTGCTCGCGACGGACCCAAACGTCTGGGGGATGGCAGAACAACTTTTGGGCGAAGGGAATTTGGTGCAACCCGACCGTGTACGCGGTATCTATTGCACGCTTCCTTACGGTGATGTTCCCAAAAAGTCAATTGGGTGTCATGTAGACGCGCATCCGTTTCATCTCGGTGCTGTCGGTTATATTGACGATGTACCTCCAGAAGGCGGTGGGTTTACAGTCTGGCCCGGAAGCCACCAAGTCTTCTATTACGATTACTATTCCCAATACAAAAACGAGCCAACACCGGAGTATGATGTTGACCGCGAGCGCATCAGCAGAGGTCCAGGCGTTGAGTGCTACGGCAACGCAGGGGATGTCGTTTTCTGGCATCATCGCATCGGGCACGCTGCCGGACATAACTATTCACAGCAAATTCGGCAGGCAGTCCTGTACGACTTCCGCAAGACAGAATTGGAACAAACGCAGGAAGAGCCACCGAATGAAGACATGTGGCGAGACTGGCCCGGCATCAAGGCGTTAGAAAATTTTTAACAGAATATTTTATGTTCCAATTCCGTAAGATTATGAAAGACGAATTATTATAATGTATCAGAGGCACGTATGCCGTGAAACTCATTTTAACCTATCCGTGAACTGATTATTGGGAGGCGTTTTTCAAATGATGGTTGGGTAACCTATTATGTCTCATACCCCCGAAGTTTCTCCTTAAGTGCTCTTTCTTGTTCTTCGAGGCGTTGATAGAGATATTCTTGTGGACGATCGCCTTTAATGGAATTACAAGAACCACAAAGTAATTGCAGGTTTCCTATGTGGTCGGTTCCCTCTTTTATTTGTGGCTTGATATGATCAATTGTCAGATTTCTAATACGAAAATGGAGACCACATCCGTTGCAATGCCCTTCCTGTCTACCATAGAGTTCATTTTTGTGCGTTCGGTAAGAGGATAAAGTTCTTTGTTTTGCGGTATCAGACGCATCAGTGCGAATGGGTGCCTGCTTCGTGACGGTAACATCTGACATCTGAATAGGTGAGAAGAGCTGACCTTGTTCGCTTGCCTCCTCGAGTCGAATCTTGGTAATCGTTTCTGCGGAGGGTGATATGTCAATACCGACCCATTGCCGATTGAGGCGTTCCGCTGCGACACAAGCTGTGGCACACCCACAGAAGGGGTCTAATACTATATCGCCCTCGTTACTGGATGCTTTGATAATTCGTTCAAGGAGTGCTAACGGCTTTTGGGTCGGGTAACCTGTGCGTTCGCCGGAGGATTGCCCTAATTGTAGGTCTTTAGAAACCCATAATGTTCCAATAGCAATACCAAGATTTTCGTCAAGATAAATTTTCCGTTTTCCACCTATAGATTCGTAGCCTTTACCGCGCCTTGCGTATCTATAACGTCTACCATTTTCGTCTTTGTGCCGGTATTCTTTTACAGCTGACTCGGACAACGGCTCATATTGAGGGTTGAATAAAGCGGATTTTTTAGCGTAATATAAGAGAATATCTTGTTGTGTGCCAAATTTCTTGCGGGCATTATTCTTTCTACCAATGTATTTATTCCACGCGATTTCGTTGCGAAAACCGTTCTTCCCAAACAGTGAATCCATTACCAATTTCAAGTAGTGACTTGCAGTCGGATCACAATGCAAATAGATAGAACCTGTAGGCTTGAGTATCCGCTGCATTTCAAAGAGTCTCACAGCCATAGCCGTCAAATAGATACGCATGGACTTATCGTAGATGGCTTCAGAGGCTTGGATCACCTGATAAAGCTCCGCGTGGGTCTCAGCGATTTCACCATGCCATTGGTGTTTGATGTCTGAATCCGTCCAAATATCCTTGAAAGAAGCACCCTCTGCGGGGGAGCCAATAGGGGCTTTGTACTGCCTTTTCGTATTAAAGGGCGGATCGAGATAAATCAGGTCTATCGTTTCAGAATCTATACCCCGTAAAATCGGTAAGTTATCTGAGATAAACAATGTTCTGTTGGAAACATTCATACTTTTTTTCCTTTAGCAGAAGGCATCGCCCCATCTGTCTGATTAAAAAGTTCCTATTTCAAAAAGGTTCCTTAGCAACTCGGCATACAACCTGTTTCACGAGATTGGATAGGACTCGACACAAGGGGTGCCGAGGTGAAACTCCTATCCGCCAAGTTAATGATGTAGAATTAGAGTCTTACGGGCAATTAGAATATCCTAAACCTATTGATAATAGCAGATTCAAGAATCAGGACAGTGTTCTCTTTCTACCCAATAATGGTTATATAAAGCCGCAGAGCGAAAATATATTGATTATACCTAAGCACTTAAAAATACCGATTCTTTTATGGCTCAATAAAAACAAAGATATCTCTAGTAGAACAATCTATAACGATACTTTAGGTTTGATAGAAAATCAAAAGGCATTGGAAGTATATTATGAAAAATATACGCGCTTACATATGGAACTTTTGAATTCAACGGCAAATGAGTCATTAGAAACTTTGGAAAAAATAATAGTAAACATTAACAATATCCTCAATTTAGTTCCAATTGTAATTGATATGACAAAGCCGAATTATAATTTTGTAAATATAGATGAGATGGGTAATCCGTCCTCATTAAGTATAGATGAGGACACTATAACAAGTATATATTTTCCTTCTCCATTCTTTTTGTATTTCCATAGGACATTTACAAGACTATGCATATTTCAGAATAGAAACAGGGGCAGTGAAATAGGACAGCCAAACACTGATGAAATAGAACAAGCACTTGATGATCTCTCCTACGCCAGATATCTAGTTCAGTTTACTCCTGGTTGTGTTAGTTTCTGTAATGATCGTATTTGTATATATGAAGGAATCCTTTACATGTACGCTGGTGAAATCAAAAAAGCCAAACAAAAATTCATAGAAGCACTGGAAATACACGAAGAATTGAATGATTTAATAAAAGACCCAAAAGTGAAGGAAGATATAATGTTTTACTTAGATCAATTTGAATAGTATGTGTACTGCCTACGGTTTTTTAGACCAATGTCTAAACCAAAATTGTGATACAATACAATCTACTTGAAAGGAGCATCCGATGGCGAAACGCAAACGAAGAAACTTCACTTCCGAGTTTAAAGCGTAGGTTGTTCTGGAGGCTCTCCGCGGTGAAAGTTCGCAAGCAGAGCTGTGTCATTGACATAACCTCAGCGATGAACAACTCTCTAAGTGAAAGCAGCAAGTCGTTGAAAATGTGACATCTGCGTTTGTCTCATGTAGGTCGGTGTAGAATGCAGCTTCATCTCAAACCCAATTCCTTCAACGTCCCCGCCATCATATCGTGCGCAATCTGTGCCTTCTCCATCCGCATGTGCGGAAACGTTTCTACCGAGATATACTTATCATAACCCGTTTTTCCTAAACTCTCCGCAAAGGTCCGAAAATCCAACTCATCCCCCTCTTCACCCGGAATCAGAAAAGTGCTGTAGGGGTACATGCCTGTCACACCTTTTACATGGCAGTGCGTGGTGAGCGGTCCCAGTTTTTCGGTAACTTCGGCGATGTCTTCACCAATATGATAGAAATTAGTGATGTCGTTGAGGGACCTTAGCGCGTCAGATCCGACATGTTCAATCAGAAGCGTCACTTTTGAAGACGCATCAATCGTCGTTGCCTCGTGATTGTGGATATTCATTGTGATACCGAGTTCTTCGGCACGGCGACAGATCGGTTTCAGTACATCAACGAGGAGTCGCCACGCGAACGCGTCGCCGTTCTCACCGCCATATCCAGTGAGGAAGTTAACGCCACCTGCTCCAAGTGCAACCGCCACATCTTGCAGCAGCGCGTAATGGTCAACTGCACCTTGCTGATCCTCCACCGCGAGTTGGTATAGACCGCCTCCAGTAAACGGATTGATAACAGAGACCTTTAAGCCGCTGTCAGCAACCATCGCTTTGACTTCTTTGAGCAAACTGTCGGTGACTTCGCCGGAGGGGATATGTGCTTCTGGTCCGCACATCATCTCGATTGCATCGTAGCCTGCATCGGCGAGGATCGTGATAACTTCTTGTAGGGGGATGTCTTTCATCCCACCTGCATGATAAGAGATACCAATCACTGTGATTCCTCCTTTACTTGGTCACTTTTGTTCTTATGACATCCTGCCATTTCTGGTGGGAATCCTTTCTGAAAGTAGCAAGATGTGTGTATTCTTGAGCATATTCCTTAGGTTAATACGGGGCATCCCTTAGCAATATGAATATGGCTTTATCCCCAATGTAGAGTAGGAGCACATCAAATGCCGCGCAGATCAACACGATTAACACGAAAATCCATTTCTTCCTTTTCAAGGTTTGCCCAGGCAGCCTGTCGCTCTTGCCCCATCGAATACGTTCGCGGAAGGATCGTCTCAGTCTCATCGCTTTCTCCTTTCGAGGACAGCGTGTACACTTTGCTATTTACCCTTATAGAGACTCCTCACAATTAGAACGATAGGAAAAGCAGCTTTTGCGATGCTAAAACAAAAAAGCCGAATCCTCCTATAGGTTCAGCAATTATATGTCATCAACTCCCCTCAAACAAATTTTGAGTGTTAGGTTCCTTCCAATCTGAATTCTTTTCTTGTGAATTCACCGTTCTCGGACAAGGAGCGAACCGTCTTGCGTCGTGTATGTAAGTTTCTCATCGTCCGCTGAAAAAGCCAATTCCCGAATGGCACCTTCCTGTACAGGAAACACGGATATAGGGGTACCGTCCTCCACATCCCATAACTGAATGTAGTTATCTCTCCCGCCGGTTACAAGCAGTTCACCGTCGCCAGAGAAAGCCAACGCATTGACTGAATCAGTATGCCCTCTTAGAATGGAGAGGAGATGTTTATTTTCCAAATTCCACATCCGAACAAGCGTGTCCGAACCGCCGCTCGCCAATACTTCGTTCTGTGGTGAAAACGCCAAAGCCAAAACAAGTCCGTCGTGTGCAGAGAAGGTGGAAAGTAGCGCGCCTGTCTCAACTTTCCACAAGCGAATCTTGCCGTCCGCACTCCCACTCGCGAGCATTGTACCATCCGGTGAGAACGCCAAACTTCTAATTCGCCCCGGAGCTTCAGTGGAAGATGCCAGCAACCGTTCTGTACGCTGATCCCATCCGGGGAGTGGAACACCATCCGGTGAAGACGATGCCAACGCGTTCATCAGATTAGAATCCCCAGCGAGTGTTAGCACCTCACGAGCAGTAGCGGTGTCCCAGAGTCGGAGTGTATTATCTTCGCTCCCACTGGCAAGCAGGGAGTTATCTGGAGCAAATGCCAATGCCCGCATGTGTTCTGTATAACCTGAGAGCATCGCGAATTGCGCACCACTAACTGTGTCGTATATCCAGATACGTCCATCACCACCCGCAGCGAGACGTGTACCGTCTGGCGAGAAGGTAATAGCCATCACCTGCTTTTTATCGAACCTTGATTTGAGTCCCGGAGGTAACTCAGATTGAATGCAGTTCTGAAATATTTCTGTCTTTTCCATTTTTTTAACTATTGCTCCTTGGCTGAGGAAGTCCAATCCAAAACAACACCTGTGTATACATTCGGTTCATTGAGGAGCCCGTCGTAAGCCTGCCTAATCTGCTCCGGTTTGAGGCGGTGTGAGATTAAAGGTTCAACGTGCAATTGTCCGCGTGCCATCCAGTCAAAGATGGTTTGCTGTTTGCTCCATTGAGAGGTTCGATTACCAATGTCTGGATACATCGGCACACACCATTCCAATGCCCCACGGATAGTAATCCATCGTAGATGCGTCTCGGAGAGCAGATCGGTTAGGTTCCCTTGGACTTCCACGCGCGGTGAGCCGAGGATAATAAGTTGCCCGTGATTAGCAGTAGCATGGAGTGCCTGCATAACGACACCACTGTGTCCGACCGCATCAACAGTGATATTGCCAAGCCCACCACCCGTAATTTCGTCAACTTGTGCTTGTGCTTCGTCAGGATCGCCACCGACGGTATGTGCAAGCCCACACCGCTGTGCAAGTTTCCGTCTCTCTACTACCGGGTCTACCCCGATCACGCGGCATCCATGAATCTGAAACATCTGTGATGCCAGATTTCCAACAAGCCCTAATCCAAAGACAACGACCCACGGGTTCGTCTCGATCTCGCCGACAATAATCGCGGTCATTGCAACACCTGCCATCCGTGATGCCGCAACGACAGCCGGATCTACCGATTCTCTGACAGGCGCGACCAGCCGATCTTGTGAATACCGAATCGTTGAAGCGTGCCGTCCGTAGGTAAAAACCCGATCGCCGGGTGCTGCACGGTTGACCCCTGCACCGACTTCACGTACGATGCCGACATTCGCGTAACCAGAACGCCACGGATATTCACACCATGCCCCCTTCTGGAAGACTTTCGGTTCTCTCCCTGTGTAATTTGCGAGTTCTGTACCACTACTGATAAAGGTGTATTCTGTATCTATCAGCAATTCGTTAGAAGCGAGTGCTGGGGCATCCATGTCGGCAGTCTGCAGCTCCACTTGGTTCTGACCTGTTACAACAACCTCTCTTATTTTCATGATGCGTTTTTTTCTCCCAATTCTTTTAATTCTTCCTGCTTAATCTTGTGGATCAGTGCTTGCATCCGTTTATATCTGAAGAGTCCAACGAAGAAAGTCGCAATGCCGAGCAAGATGAAGATAATACCGATCGCCTCAAAAATGTGTGATTCAAAGATTTTGAGATGGACGAAAGATAAACCTGCGACGAATAGCGTCAGTGCCGTACGGATATAAGCGAGGAAGGTCCGCTCATTCGCGAGGATAGTCCGATCCGCAGCGAGATGGTCTCGCAGGATAAGTTGGTCTTCCAGTCCTATGTAAGGCGTTGGTTTATCTGACATTTGCTCGTTCCTTTTTTTAATTTTCCTTGCGGTTCGATAAGACCCGTTTTGCCGAAACGAGGACCCATAGTTAAAAAATCTTAAAAGAGACTGAAAATAATGACACCGGCGAGCCATCCATAAAATGTCCGAATACACCGTAACCGCTTTGCTGTCCGCCGATATTCCGCTGTGTAACACGCGGGATTTTGGAAATAGAACGTCAAGCGTTTCGGCGTGGACAGATCAATTTTGGGTGCTAAGGTGCCCATAACAAGGGTACTTATACCGAGAAGCACAATATTGATTACGGGCAGAACACTGAGAACCGCGCCAAATGCTATCCAACGCCATTTAGAAACACTGCGGGCTGCGTCAGTCCGTGCCACATGGATCAGTGATACAGATGGTGTCCTTGTTTCTGGAGCCATGCGTGATATCCGGATTGGAACGCGAGGCTCTCTTGTTCCGGTCCTTTACAACATTATAGAACGCCTTCTGCGCGCAACACGCATTAGCCCTCGTAACGCAAATTTTTCCCGTTGTCGGGACCACCTTGATGCCAAACCCAGACATTACGAAAGTATGCCTGTTTCTCAGGGGGTAACCCTTCGATCACATGCTTCGGTACTGACGGCTTATGAAACTGACACCCAACGAAATTATAACAATTGAAGATAGCTATCCGCGGTCGATCCGGATTTTGCCACGCAACCCCGGAATGACAAAGATTTTCCGTAAAGATGACGACCGAGCCTGGCGGACAACTGTACGTTTCAAAAAGCGGTGAATCTGTCTGCCGATGGACTTCAGGAATTTGGAAGTTTGCTTTATGGCTTCCCGGCAGGAATAACGTGCCACCTTCACCTGCTTTAACTTCGTTCAGTTCAAAAACAACGCGCGTCAGGGCGGAGTATATCCTCCCGCCGTGACACTGATAATTGAAATTGGGGTTCACATTTCGCACACCACCGTGTGGTGGAGGACCACCGTTTCCGACGGTGCGATAGGTGAACCAACTGGATTCCATCCGAACTTCTCCTAAAATCTCATGGAGAACGTCAAGGACCACAGGATGATCGATTAAAAACGAAGCCATCCCACCCGGAAACTGTCGTTCATGCGGTGGTAAAGATTCCGGATCCGTTCGGATCGTCTCAATTTGCGTTTTCAGTGCCGCAATTTCTGAAGGCTTTAAAACTTCGGGAATTAACAGGTAGCCTTTGAGGTCGAAGATGAATTTCTGTTCTTCTGTCATAGCACTCCTCTCTGACAAATAACGCTTCCAATCATGTTAACGATTATATCAAATTTCAGGTTTAATTCAAAACGATTTTTTCAGAAGTACTCAGTTATCGGTTGTCAGTTGTCAGTAGGTAAGCGGTCGTGAAGTTGCAGCCTTAATTGTCCGAACCAGGATTCTCAGGATTCAAGGATTTTCAGGATTATAGACGCTTGTTTATCGCACTAACGAACAATTCTCTTAGGTTTCGTCAACCCCATCAGTGAAGTTAACGATAAGGCTAAAACATGGAAAACTGAATGCTTCTGAAAAATAAATAACCTTTGTTTGACACTGAACGATTCTATGTGCTATATTAAAAGCATGCTATGAACAGCTTTTCGGTGTAGATTGCAAACCGAAAACTTGCTATACAAATGTCGATGCAGCTTACAGACCGGAAATCGCTGTGTAAAGCATCAACGTCCTGTTGAACTTTATCCACACAAAAGAAATGGAGTAACCAATTTAATGGATTTCAAACAAACGTTAGACAGCAAAATCGCAGATTACAACTTACTCAATCATCCGTTTTACCAAGCATGGAGTGCTGGCGAGCTACCGGTCGAAGCCCTACGATCCTATGCGCGTGAGTATGGGGCTTTTATTTCCATGATGCCAGAGGGTTGGGAAACCCTCAATGATGCCGAAATCGCAGAGGAAGAGACCGAGCACATTGACTTGTGGGCTGACTTCGCCGCTGGACTTGACACCACCGTTACCGAAGCACAAATTCCGCAGGTGAAAACACTCATGGAAACGGCAGATGAACTCTTTTCGGAACCTGCGACTGCTCTTGGTGCACTCTATGCCTTTGAGGTACAGCAACCGGCAACGGCACAATCAAAACTCGCGGGTTTAAAGGCGTTCTACCAACTCCCGAAATCGGTAGAGCCTTACTTTGAAACACATTCACACAATGAGCATGAAGCGGAGAAGCTGCTTGAGTACATCGGCGCGTTGCCGTCGGATTCATATCCCACTGTCGTACAGGCGTGTGAGAAGATGAGTGCTGCCTTGTGGGATGCTCTCACAGGAATTCATGATGCCGAATGCGCATGATACGGTGAAAGCGTATTTCGACGCACTTATTGCTGGAGATGCTGAAACCCTCGTTGCAATGATGCTCCCTGCTGCCTACTACGTCAAGATCGGCACCGATGCTGACGAAATCGTTGAGGGGAGCGCGGATATCGCGGCGTATTACCGAAACCACGTCGCGAGCACAGAGGATTTCAGCATTAAGTTTATCAACCTTGACGTACAGGAACGGGACGCTGTCGCGTGGTTCTACACACGTCAGGTCTGGCGACTCAAGTGGCAAGGCACACCAGAGGAATTCGTGATGCGGATGACGGGAGTCTTGGAAAAAACAGATGGGTCATGGAAGTTCGCACAGATCCACGCCTCAATAGGTGTATCAATAATGGAGGACAAACTATGATTGCCCTTTCTAAAGAAATTCAACAAGCAGTCCGAGCAGCTAAGGAAGAACCTGTCCGGTTAGTGGATCCAGAAACAAAAGCGGAATATGTTATGGTCCCCGTCGAAACCTTTGAACTGATGCGAAAAGGCGTATACTACGACGACGGGCCAATAACAGAGGAGGAACGAACAGCCTTACTCGTTGAGATGGGACTCAGTATTGGTTGGGATGATCCAGAGATGGACGTTTATAACGACATGGTTCCACGGAGGGATGATGAGAGTTCAACGCGGTGACATAGAGAAACCCTTGCAAATTTCAACGATCTCTTTTGATGGCGACATGACCCTGTGGGATTTTCAGAAGGTGATGCGCCATTCGCTCAAGCATACGTTGGTGGAGCTGCAAAAACAGGTTTCAACCCCGCGGGCTTTGGAACTCACAGTTGACAAAATGATTGTAATTCGGGAACAGTTTGCTGAAGAGGTAAAGGGTAAAATTTGGAGTCTTGAAGAAATCAGATTGCGTGCATTTGAGAGAACACTTGAACATCTCGGTTGCCCAGATAAAGAACTCGCAGCCCATCTGAATGCAATATATCGGAAACACCGTTTTGAAGATATAGAGTTGTATTCTGATGTCATTCCAACCTTTGACGCTTTGGCACCGCATTTCAAGTTGGGATTGCTCTCAAATGGGAATACCTACCCTGAACGTTGTGGACTTGAAGGATATTTCAC
Organism: Candidatus Poribacteria bacterium; assembly: GCA_022821965.1. GTDB lineage: Bacteria > Poribacteria > WGA-4E > WGA-4E > WGA-3G > WGA-3G. The sequence goes on along the minus strand of JAJECN010000041.1, from coordinate 10,533 downwards.
ATTTGTTGTTTTTTCGCAAGATGTACAGGTTGAGAAGCCGGACCCAAGAATCTTTGAAATAACTGCCCAGCGAGCAGGTTGTGAACTTGCGCAGCTACTCCATGTAGGAGACTCCCTTGAAACCGATATTGCAGGAGCACGGAACGCAGGCGTGAGTTCCGTTTGGCTTAACCGAGAAAGTGTATTGAATGATACAGAAACCCAACCTGACTACGAAGTGGCTTCGTTAACTGAAATTCCCGTAATTTTAAGTTTGGATGGATAATAAGGAGATTCACGTTTGGTGATATTGTATAATGTTCTCTCTGTAGTCTTGTAAGGGTGATCGGTTTGTAGAACATTTCAAGCGTCTAAAAAGCCTGAAAAGTATATTGCATAAAACCGCTTCTTTATGCTATCATGTAAACATGGAGCGCATGAACCGCGTTACAACAAAAAATATCCTAAATATCACGAAGTCAAAGGAATCTCGCCTTGCACTCGTAGAAAGCAATACACCGGATGCCTTCCAAAAGTTATGCCGAGATTATTGGACGTGGCATTTTGAGGAGTCGCTATCCGATGCCGCACGGTTGCTGCTAAGCACAGAACTTGGCTGGGAGACGATGCCGCAGCTCACAACACCACCCGTCGGTGAAGTCATCTCTCCACTCGGTTACGCGCTTTCACACGAAGATGCGGATGTTCGAGATGCCGCACTACAAGTGTTAGACACGATCGTTCGTATTCCGGCAGGGACAGCGTGCATCGGCGAAGAAGGCGCACCCTTGGAAATGGACGGATTTGAACTCGGTGTTTATCCTGTAACGAACGCGCAGTATCAACGATTCATTCAGGAGACTGGACATACACCGCCGCAGGATTGGACAGATGGCATCTACCCAGCAAACAGAGGTGATCATCCTGTTGTCTGGGTCACGTGTGAAGATGCAGAGGCTTACGCGCGTTATATCGGTGGCAAGCTGCCGACATTTTCAGAATGGCAATACGCCGCACGTGGTCCTGATGATAGACTTTTCCCGTGGGGCTATGAAATTGACAAACCACGGTGCAATACCGCAGAACTCGGTGCAGGGACGACTACCCCAGTCATTAGTTTCAAGGATGGCATAAGTCCGTTCGGTTGTTACGACATGGTGGGTAATGTTTGGGAGTGGACAGACACAACTTATGACGATACAGGCAATTTCCGAGTGGCGTGTGGGGGCGCATGGTATTACAATCATGACTATAGTACCTGCACCAGTTACGATTTTTTTAGCAACGGATATGCAGAGTTTGTGATAGGATTCCGCATTGCGTGTTAGTGTTACACAGTTTTTATAGGAAAATACAGATGAAAAACCCCAAAACCGATACAGAACGTGCCTTAACACCTGAAGATTCTGCCGTGTCTTCAAATGAGACACAGAGGAAACTCATCCAGCGTGGACACCTTGATATCCACACGCATCAAACCGCTGCTAAATACCTGAAGAGCGGTGCGGATGCTTTAAATGCCCGAAATTACGCGAAAGCGATTGAAGAATTTCAACAAGTAATTCAACATAACCGTGAATCGGCTGAAGCACATTTCCATCTCGGTTTGGCTTATTTTATGCTCGGGAACTATGAGAAAGCGATAGATGCTTACAAGATGGCTGTCGCATGCGAACCAACCGAGGCAACAGCACACATCAACCTCGCAGCGACCTATCGCTTGCTCAAACGCTACGACGAGGCTATTGAAGTTTATACGCGTGCCATCCGTTTTATACCGGAGCACCCTGAGTTGCACTCTGAACTTGGGGCAGTCTATACATTTCAAGGCAAGCGACGTGAAGCAGTTAGCGCATACAAAACAGCGCTGAAGCTTAAGTTGAAACTTCAATTAGACCTTGACGGGAATGCGTAAACCAAACAGCGGTTCCACCCGTTACTATAAACGAATGGGCTGAGTCTACGGAGAGGTACATCGTCGTAAATCACGCCTCAACGAACCGCAAGGAACATTAAAAAAATGTTTGTTTCAGATGAAGATTTGATGGTGAAATGTGGTAAAGGGGATATGAGTGCCTTCGAGTTGTTGGTGCGGCGCTATCAGAACCCTTTGATTAACTACATTCACCGTTCTATCGACGATTATCAACGAGCAGAGGACCTCTCCCAAGAAACATTCCTACGGGTCTTCAAAAGTGCGAACCGTTATGAACCAACGGCATCTTTCAAAAGTTGGCTCTATACGATCGCCACTAATTTGTGCCGAAACGAGATTCGGAACCGCACACGCCGAAATACCTGTTTTTTGGAAGACTTGGTTGAAGAAGGTGAAGATATTTACCATGCCGACATCATGCGGGATACCCGTTATCTGCCGGACGTACTTTTAGAGAAAAAAGAACAGAGACAAATTATCCGCAAAGCATTGGCACAGTTACCAGAAAATCAACGCGTGGCACTAACGCTCGTCACATATCAAGATTTGCGGTATGAAGAGGTTGCAGAAATTCTTGGCTGCTCCATAGGTGCTGTAAAAGCATTGATTCATCGAGCGCGACAGAAAATGAGAAAGCTGCTCATCAAAGCCGGAATAGGGAAGGAAAGTATTGATGAAAAAATATAAAGCGACCGAATTCCCATATACGCGCGGTTCGGAATGTGAAGCGCAAATCGTAAGTCCAGATGAGCTCTCCGCTTACATTGATAAGGAATTACCAGTATGGAAACGCCATCTCATCCGACACCATCTCAAACAGTGTGTTTTCTGTTCCAATCAAGTCCGGTCATTGCAGCGGACCGACAACTTCCTACGTCACGGTGGCGAAATCGAAGTCTCTGATGGTTTCTTAAGTAGTGTCATGACGCGCGTGTCGGACGCAAAAGAATATGAGAAGAAGCATGCGTCGCTTTGGTCCCGTGCCACGCAATTCATTGAAGCATCGTTTGGATGGGTGCAACACGCCTCAACACTGGCTTACAAACTTCGCTACAATATTCGGACACGCAGCCCAATTTACATATTTGTATTGACCTTCGCTGTTTTTACGATGGTGGGAGCAACACTCTATCAACCGTCTAATGATAGGTTTGGACAGTCGGTGCACGCGCTGAAAAAATCATACGAATTGGATGGTGAAAAGTTAATCTCTTTTGAGGTTATTCAGCACGAACCACCTAAACGTTTACTGACAACTTACCTTCGGCGGAAGTAAGCTACGTTTTTTCGAAGCGTTCCTCTCTGTTTGCCGTGGTTCCTGTGCCTTAGCTCTTCCATAACACTTTGTGGTAGGACTTATAAAAATGAAATTAGAACCCCGTTTATATAGGAATTGGAAAACGAAGTCAGCAACCCACAAAGCGTTATTCATTTCGCTGATATTCCATCTCTTTTTTTTCATCACGACGTTCTACTTCGTGGCACAGAATCAGCCAATAGTGTCAGAGAAGGCGAATCTAACGGCAGAGTTCGTTTCAGTCGAAAACGCTGCTCGACCGAAGACCCCGTTGAAAAAGGTTTCGCCGCGTCTTCGCGCGCTTGAGCATGAATTTATAAAACCGGATGTCAGTACTGGGGAATTGCCACCCTCTCTTGCAACACCCATTACGGTGGATACCGAAACACCGCGTCCTGCCTTAGGACGTAGTTTGCAAGCCGAAGTTGAGACGAAAAATCCATCGACATCTTTGGATCTGTCGAGAGAAAACTGGGCAGAGGTCAGCACTGCTGTCCGTACACTTCAGGATGTTGAGGGAGATTTGTCGAAAACGGAAGCTGCGAGTCCAGCTGGCGATACAACCTTCGGGGCTAAACGTTCCGGCCCACCGAGAATGCAACGTGCCCCACAAGTTACGACACTTAAAATAGTGGAAGAGGAGGAGGGGCTATCTCCAGCACAATTGGCAGAAGTTCAGGAAAAACGGGAGGTACTCCCGCATGTTCCCTTTCCAAGACTTATGAGGAAACTCGCGCAAGAGATTGTAGAAACCAGCGAGGGCGGTCCAATTGACGTGGTCTTTGTCATTGATGCCAGCGGTAGTATGGGGGATAATATTAAATCGGTTATAGAACATTTGCACGAAATGGTGGATGTATACAAAGCCTCCAAAATAGATTACGCGCTCGGTGTGACAGAATTTTGGGCACGTGCCAAACAAAATGTTATCACAGTCGTCCAGCTGACGAAGAGTTTCTCAACATACAAACGCACCCTCCGGGCAATCAGTACCCATCAGGACGAAAACGCCTTGGATGCTGTCGTGCAAACGGTCAAAGAACTACGATTCCGCCCGACATCCAAAAGACACTTCATTCTCGTTACCGACGAACCTTTCACAAGCCGAGAGGGATTTAAGCTGAAAGATGTCATTGCGTACTGTCGAGAGTTTGGTGTCTACGTGAACGTTCTTGGCCTCCCTTTGGCTGAACACCAGAGACTTGCCTTTGAAACAGATGGTAAGTGGCATCTCATTCCCGAAGACCCAAAACCCAAAATGCCGCAGCAAACTCGCTTGTCGAGGCATCCAAGAAACAGAGCAGTGTCATTACGCCAAGCACAGTGGTCAGACGTTGCAAAAGTTGGGGATGCCGCGTTGAAACTGAGCGGTAGTACCCCCGTAGATATTGTCCTCTTCGTTGACGGTAGCAAGAGTATGGACGAGAAACTTCCGCATTTTTTGAAGCAACTTGAGATCGTTGTTCGTAATTGGGATAACGCCTTTGTGGACTATCAGATAGGTGTGGTGCGCTTCCGATCGCGCGCATCTGTGAACATGGTCAATGTTTTTAATCCGCCGCAAACGCTTGAGCAAATTCGGAAGATCGTTGAACTGCCGTGCCGAGAAAATGAGATGTTATTGGACGCTGTAGCGGAGGGGATGCGACGGTTGAAACTCCGTTCAAATGCCCAACCCTATTTTATTCTGGTTACAGATGAACCTGCAAAAGGTGAATACTCACCCCTCGCGATTATCCAAATGTTAGAACAAAAGCAGGTCCTCGTTAGCGTCGTTGGTACTTACGACGATTTCCAACAGCAAGTAGCGAACAAAACTGGTGGGGTCTGGGTGCCTATCCCAGAGGGACATACAACAAACAATTCATATTGGTAAGGAATCAAGATTGAAGATCGCAGTCCTCGTTTCAGGGAGTGGAACCAACCTGCAAACCCTGATTGAGCAGCTACATCAAGACGAAACAAGCGGTATTGATATCGCCGTTGTAATCAGCGACCGCCGGAAAGCTTACGCGCTCACACGTGCAAAACGGGCAGGTATATCGACCCACGTTGTGAGAACCCAAGATTTTGAGAATCGCCAAGACTTTGACGCAGAAATTTCAAAGCTCGTCGAACACTACGGAGTTGAGTTAATTGTCCTTGCGGGCTTTATGAAGTTGTTTCAACCTCCCTTCGTGCACAAGTATCAAAACCGAATTATCAATGTCCATCCCACACTCTTACCAGCATTTCCGGGCGCGCATCCTGTTGCTGATACATTGGCTTATGGCGTGAAAATCACCGGTGTTACCGTTCATTTTGTTGATGAAGATGTGGATTCGGGTCCCATCATCGCGCAATCGGCTGTCCCTATTTTGGATACGGACGACGAGGAGAGTTTACATAACCGAATTCAGGTTGAAGAACATAAACTCTATCCTGAGGTTATTAAATGGTACGCGCAGGGTAAGCTAAAAATTAAAGGACGAAAAGTAATCGTGCGATAGTTGACGGAACGGAGCGTCCTTGCAACGCCACCCTGAACGAACCGCAAGGAACGTTAGAAAAACGAACTGTAAGGAAGGTCATAGCGTTAAAGTAGCATAAGCCCGAGAGCGTAAGCCCAACCAACGGGCCGGGCTGGATATACGGAACGGAGCGTCCTTGCAACGCCACCCTGAACGAACCGCAAGGAACGTTAAAAAAATGTTAGCGATTTCAACAATGTGGAATGCCTTCAAACAGCAAGACGGTGCTGTTCTGTTTGATGAACTCAAAGAACTCGGCTTTGAATCAATTGAACTCAGTAGGCATCTTACACCGGATCAGATAGAGCAGCTCAAGCCGTACCTTCGGGAAAACCCGCCCTGCTCGATCCACAACTTCTGTCCCATCCTTCCCGGAACGTCACAAGCAGAAGCAGAGAAAGACAAAATTTTACTTTCGAGTCTCAATACAGACGAACGGAAGGAGGCTATCCGCCGCACCCTCCAAACGATGGAACTCGCTGTTGAGTTGGAGGTACCGATTGTGGTCCTTCACCTTGGCGAAGTTGACACCTACGATAGGTCCTATCTAATGAGAGACCTATACAATTATGGCGAGCGCGAGTTTGAAGCCTTCGATCAAAAAGTGGCGGAAGCCACTGAGTGGCGGAAGCGTAAGGAGGCGAAACACCAAGACGCTGTGTTACGGAGTCTTGACGAATTAAACGAATACGCCTTGAGAATGGAACTCTGTATCGCTATTGAGAATCGTCCGAATTATTACCAAATCCCGAATTTTGATGAAGTTGGGTTGTTCTTTGAGCAGTTTTATGGCAGCCCGATGCGTTATTGGCACGACATAGGACATGCTGCGCTACAGGAGAAACTCGGCATGTGCTGGGCGGATACATGGCTTGAGCAGTATGCTGAACACCTCGTCGGCGTGAACCTGCACGATCTGAAAGGACTTGAGGCGTATCACCCACCAGGGACCGGTGATCTTGAATGGGATGAAATTTTTGAGCAGCTGCTGTCAGATGTTTTGAAAGTATTAGAGATTCGTCCCTGCGAAGCAGAACCCGTGATAGAAGCACGAGAATTGTGCGAATCTTTATCAGAATCAAGTGAGCAACCCGATGTTTAGGGCACCGCCAAAAGCGACCTACTTTTTCACCGAAACCGAACACGATATTCTTAAATCCGTGTGTGCGTATATGGTAGGGATTTCACACGATACCACACTGGATACCCCGATCATCGCGATTGACGCGTTCGTCCAGCAACTGCCCAAAACGTGGCAGCGGCAACTCCGTTTCGGATTGCATCTATTCCAATGGGGACCGCTGCTTTTCAATTGGAAGTTGTGTCGTTTTACACAACTCCCATCACCCGATGCAGTGAGATATATAGAGGGATGGGCAAAGAGCCGTTTTCGGATACGGCGACGACTTTTCCGTGGCTTACGAGACATCGCCTTTCTCGGTTACTATAGTTCCACTTAACGATAGTGAAACTATCATCTACCAACCGCTGGCGAGGTTTCCTTAACTCGCCATCAACCCAACCCACAGTTCCTTAAAATACTCCAAACTGGGATAGATTGTTACAACAGAAACTCTTAACTGACAACTGACAACCGACAACTGATAACCACTCTTCACTTCCTTATCAACATTTTCCTTGTCGCAGTAAAATCGCCTGTGGTGAGGGTGTAAAAATAGACACCGCTGGCGACTGACTCACCCATCTCGTTTTTGCCGTCCCAATACGCTGCGCGACTCCGATACTGGTAGACACCCGCGGGTTGGTAACCCAACGCCAACGTCCGGACTAAGACACCATTTATAGCATAGATATGCACCGTGACATCCGCGGATTCCGCAAGGTCATAAGGTATCCACGTCTCCGGATTGAACGGGTTGGGATAGTTCGGAAGTAAAGCCGTATCTTCTGGAAGCAATGAAGCTAAAAGTTGTTGAAGGTTCGCGATACCTTGTTGGAAAGCAAGCGAACCGTCATTTTTAGCCGCTGCCTGCGCTATCCATGCTTGGACCATCGCCGGGTCTATTTCTAAATTTTCTATTGCTATAACGTTGGAAGGTGCAGCTCCCTCGGTTGACTCACCCAAATGCTGTGCCACAACGATTAGATCTAAAACGTTGATAGTTCCGTCACCGTTAACATCAGCTCGGCTGTCCCCAGACGGAGTGGAGCCCAAGAGCTGTGCCACCAGAATTAGATCGAGAACGTTCACTTGACCGTCTCGGTTTACGTCGGAAGTGAGGAACGCACTGTCTTCAACAGTAATGGCAATTTCGGGGGACTCTGAAGGAATTACCTCAGTGCTGCTGGAGCCAGCATAAAAGCTGCTAAACGTTATTCGTGTTTCTCCGACAGCCTTCGCCGTAAACATGACCGATAGCAGCGTACCAGTACCGCTGACCCCACCCTTGAACCGTGCTGTGCTTACGTTGGTGATTTTACCGGTGGTGTTATCAATCGTGCCAGGGGCGAAAAAGGCACTTACACCCTCCGCCTTCAGAAAGTCGCCTTCGCTTACCTCAACTGCTTCAAGCACAGCAGGGTCAAATGCAATATCAGCTTGCCAACCCGCTAAATCGGTAACATCTCTTGCACTGAGGCGAAGCGTGAAGGTATCGCCGAGGTATACAGACGTTGTATCCGTGGAAAGGGGAAATCTGACACCACTCATATCCGAGGCGGATGGTTCTGCAACAGTGATGATTATATCAGGCGAAGCAGATGGAATTGCTTTGCCAGTACTGGAACCGGCTTCAAACTCACGCAATGCCAATCGTGTTTCTCCAGCAGCTTTCGCCGTGAATGTGACGGACAGCAGTGTGCCCTCGCCGCTCGCTCCGCCTTCGGAGATTCGCGCTGAACCCACACCGGTGATTCTCCCTTCTGTGTTATCAATCGCGCCTTTCAAAAAGTGTGTTCGTCCCCCTTCCTGCGTCAAAAAATTGCCGTCCTTCACGCTGTTTGCTTTTAACACGGCTGGATCAAATATAATATCGGATTTCCACCCTGCTAAATCGTCAACACCTTTTGTATTTAGATAGAGAGTAAATGTATCTCCAATGGCAAAACGCGTGGTTTCTGTGGAAAACGAAAATCTGGCATCGGCGGGTATAATTGTATAGTCAGTCCCAGTTTCAAACCCGAAAAAACCGCTCCAACCACCGCCTCTCTCATAGACAGCAATTAACAAAGTGTTTGTTCCCTTTTTCAAGGTGACAGGGAACTGATCTTGGTAATTATCAGCACCGCGGTCTATAGGATTGTTGTGAACCAAAACCCCGTTGAGCCAGACTTTGACAGCATCATCACTACCGACAAGCATTGTTGTTTTTTGTTCTCGCGGTGAATCCAAAGCAACGGAACCGTAAGCAACGTGATTATTTATATCACCTGATCCCAAGCCTGTATCATTCGCCATATCATTAATGTTATTTCCGCCTATCGGAGATAGTTCCCCAATTGTCCATACTTTGTTCCCAACAGGGTTCCCCTCTGTCGCACCGTTGGTAGCGATCTTCAACTCCGTTACAGCACCGTCACTCATTTGTGCCAGGAAATCTATCCCAGAAGTGGCGGCATTTGCTCCGCCTCTTTCACCAGTCGATGCGATCATCCACAACCACGGTCCTGTTATTTTTCTTGAGCCTCTTACAAGAAATCCCTGATTGCCCTCCATCCTAATGAAGGTTTTTTCAGGTAATCCTTCTAAAGGCGAAAAATCGGATATCGCATTATTACGAAGATCAAGTCGCTCCAAGTTGATTAAGTCCTTGAGAGGGGACACATCCGATATGGTGTTGTTCTCAAGATACAGCACTTTCAACTTCGTTAGCTTCGCAAGGGGTGCGACATCTGATATGATATTAGCATCAAGATTCAGATGTTCTAAGTCTTTTAGATGACTCAATGGAGACACATCGGATATCAGATTGTTAACCAAGCCTAACCACCGCAGTTGTGTTAACTCCTCCAACACGGAGAGATCCGAGATGTTGCAGTCGTTGATCTCCAGTCGCCTCAGTGCTTTTAATCCTTTCAGAGACGGGATAGCCGATATCGACCTATCGTTTCCAAATTCTATCCAGCGCAATCTTGGTAACTTTGCTAAAGGGGAGAAGTCTGAAATAGGCGTACGCCAAGCGTCTATCCGTTCCAGGCTTAGAAGATTTGCAAGCGGCAACACATTGGATATCGGGTTGCCTGAAATCCCGATTCCGTTCAATTTTATTAGGTCCCTCAACGGGGATAAATCGGTAATCGCGTTCTCCTCAAGACCCAGCCAGTCCACGTCAGTTAAGGCTGCCAATGGTGATACATCGGTTATCCTGTTTCCTCGCAACTTGATGTTATTCAGTTGCGTTAATCCTGCAAGTGGTGATAGATCGGATATCGCATTGCGACGAAACTCTATCCGTTCCAGATTTATCGCATACTCAAGACCTGTCAGATCGCGGATACCTCTTTCATCTGCCTCAAGACGCGTCAATCTCGCCATATCCGCCGTTGCTATTGAAGCACCGGGGGCTTTCCCGAGTGTCTCTTCAATCGCTGCGCGGAGACTCGCATCCGGGATGTAAACAGCACCTGTTGGGGTCGGTTGGGTCCGGTCTACAATTACAGGAGGCACAACACTTAGATCGTCAGGAGAATTCAAAGCAGCGATCACTTCATCAAACCGATCCGTCCATGTGTCGCGCTGCACGTTTCCACCATCAATTAGCCCCGTCAAACCCAAGTTCTGTAAACTCGACTTCTCGCGAATCTCTTGAAGAAAAGTGTCAGTTTCTAACCCAACAGCAGCCGCAGCATAT
>JAJECN010000014.1 GCA_022821965.1 Candidatus Poribacteria bacterium | reverse complement strand
AAACGGCTATGAAATGGAGCACACCCGGGATAAATGCCATTTTATTCTGGCGATGTTTATTAAAGAATGGGGCCTGGGATGTATTTTGGGATCAACACTCAAAAACCGCGTGAATAGTATGACAAAATATTTACACACCCGATGCCGTTAGTTCTTTTTTGGTTCATATCTTTTAGCAGATATGATATACTTTTTGAAAAATTAATTGCAACAGTGGGCGGTCAAGAGAGATACCTGCAAGGAGCGAAGCAACATGAAAAAGTTAATCTATCTCCTCACATTCACACTAACTATCGCCACATTTTCCTACAAAGGATATACGGAACCCATAGTGACAGATGGACTTGTGAGTTATTGGACCTTTGACCGGCAGGACATTGCAGGAGACACAGTCAAAGATGTCTGGGGCGAAAATGATGGAAAAATCGTCGGTGCTCCGAAAATCGTCGGTGGACAGGTCGGAGAAGCACTCGAATTTGATGGCTCAGACGATTATGTCAACTTAACCAACCTCGGCGACTTTGGAGAGCAGGTCGGCACCTCTACGTTTGAAGCGTGGGTCAAAACCAGTTTCAAGAAGGATTGGACGACGCTATTTAAAGTCCTTGATCAGGGCTGCAATATGGCATGGGCAATCGATGTCAACCGAAGTGCGAAAGCAGGTTTTCCGCTGGCTGAGGACATCGTTCACTATTACGTTCGTCAGAAATCGGCGGCGGGCTGCAACGCCATCGCAGTTGAAATTGAATTCGCCTTGTCGGATGGCAAATGGCATCACATCGTTTTCGCAATTGAGGATGCAGGCAAAGCTGAGGTCAGCATCTATATGGACGGTGAATCACAAGAAGTTATTGAGGGTGCTGTGAAAGACCTTGATACCTTTGTTCCGTTTGTGGAACCAGTCTATATTGGCGCGGCGAACAATCGCGGCAACGTTGAGCGGCATTTCCCGGGTATCATTGATGAAGTCCGCATTTATGATCGACCCCTCACCGCTGACGAAGTGACCCGTAATTTTGAATCCAAAATAGGATTGTCTGTTCAGGCTGCTGAGAAACTTCCTATCGTTTGGGGTGCCCTGAAGACAGCACAGTAGCATTGCGTTAACAACAGCCTTAAAAGGAATTTAATGCTTACATCTCACGAAAAATGGTTCTTTGACCACCACGGATTTATCATCCTCCGCAAAGTCGTGCCACCTGAGGACATCCAACGAATGGTTGAACTCGGTAACCAGTGGCACGATACGTCCTTGGATGAGCTTCCCGCACCGCTCACCTCTACATCCCGAACCGGTGATCATTCCCCGACAATTGCGCATTGGATTAATCATATCCAATACGGTGATCCCGTCTTCCAACGGCTTGTGCTTAACCGAGAGATTATGCGGGTGATTATTGCACTGACGCGAGGGACTCCCTGTCTCGTTGATTGCGCCTTGACAAAGAATTACAAAACCTCTGATGACATCCACTTCCATGCCGCCGGTCAAGATTATAGCGTTGACGCGTCAGGACCTCGTGCAGGTTTTCTCAACGCTGGAACTTCGTTAGTTGATGTACCACCGGGAACAGGGTTCGTCTGCTTACCCGGAAGCCATAAACGTAACTTTGAACCACCCGATGACCTCTCAATCTACGATGGACCCCCAACGGTCATTAACGTCCCTGTCAACGCTGGTGATTGTGTCATCTTTACTGAAGCACTCTATCACGGTGGAAGACGCTGGACAGAATCCTATCCCCGATACACTATTTTTAACCGCTATATTGATGACGCATCACACAATTCCCTTCCCATTGAAAGCCATAAACATTTGATTTCGGATGATGTTTATGAATTGGAACAACCCGCAGTTCAGGGACAGCGGAAACAGGTCGTGGAACGGATTTTAAGTGAATTAGACGCATGCTGAGGTGCTACAATGCAAACATGCCAGTCGTATCCACTTGGTGAACCGGGGAAGATAGCGACATATCAGTATGAAGGTAAAGACCCACTGCCGAATACGGTTGTGAAAACATTCACTTGGGCAATCGGTTCGGTTGCGGAAACGGCTGGTGTGCCATATCAGTGGATCTGTCTCCGCGCAACGAAAGCATCTGGTGAAAAATTTGCTGTCTGGTTGCTCGGTGAAAATATACCGTCCGAGAATCTGAAGGAATCCAGCGCGACCACGTCCCGTTACATCCTCCAGATTGGAGACAATATTCCGTTAGAATTCCACGATAGATTCACTGGAAAGCCTGTCCTTCCGGGACTCGGTGCGTGGCAATATCTTTTCCCTAAACCTGCAAACGAAACGACACAGGATAATCTCTTTCCGCAAATCGCAAAATACTTTGGACATACTTATCGACTTGTTGGTATGTCCGATTCAAGCGAATCTGACGCACCACCGGATACGCACCTCCTTTTACTCCGTCCCGATGCTCTTATCGGACCCCCCAGCAACACGAGGCAGAAGGACGAGACGCGCCGCTATGACCTGTCCGATTATGAACTTGTCCCATTGACGGAAGCTGATTACGACGAGATGATTGCGGCGGGAATCAACTGTGTCCGTGTTGATACAGAACAGGTCGAATGGGTTAAGAATCGAAACGTTTTTTATTGGGGAATTGACGCGGCTACGCTCGGCTATCCTGAGTGTTTGTACCGGAGCAATTATCTTGGTCCCGCCCTCTTCATGGATGAACCCGCTGTCTGCACACGAGACCATGTGCTTCGACCTAAGTTAGAGGCAGACGCTGCGTTTCGGAAGGCAATAACACCACAGATCGCTTTTGAGGCTTTCCGAGACTATTTCCACACCGCCAAATACGAGGGCGCGCCTACACGGCTGTGCAAAGGTCTGGAAGCACACCCGGACGTGGATTTGGGAGATATGGAATTTCTTCAGCAGAATCTATATACGTGGGAGACGATCATCAGTTCAGCCGCATATCAGTTATTAGAAGGGAGCACGGAGACACCTGCCGCTATAGTTTTTGAACCGCCCGGTAGGGTCGGAACGATGCGAACGCTGCCTGAAATGAATATGACGTACGGCTGCCAAATCCCGATAGACAATCCGAAAAATCTGGCGAGTATCCTCTACGGGTTCCTGCGCGGTGCCGCCAGACAAACCGATAAAGGGTGGGGCATGAGCATCTACGGACAGGTACACCGTGCCGACGCGTTCTGGCTACAGACGCACGCTTATGACTTGGGCGCTCGACATTTCCACTACTGGGATAGCTACCAACTCGCTTGTGTGCCTTACAGTGAAATTCTCACCCTATCACGAAATCTGAGTGCCCATGTTGAAAGCCATCCGCATAGGGATCTTGACGAACTCCGTAAAGCCGCGGAGATAGCCATTCTGCTACCACCGGGCTACAATCTGGGACACGTTGAGATGGGCAGGGGTAATCTCTGGGGTGTGGGGGAACTCAATTTAGAGAGGCACAATCGAGAAGGTATCAAATACCGCACCGTGATGTGCAACTTCTTTACCGAGATTGAGAGAGCAATTCGACTCGGTGTTGCCTTTGATCTTTTGTGGGATTTGGAAGGGCTCAAGTTGTCCGATTATCGCGAGGTTGTTAGGATTCGAGAGGATGGCAAGGTGGAGGTCCGTGAAGGTGAAGAGACGGTCTTACACGAAGGCGCGAGGACACCAACCCGCCCAACCGGTGTCCCTCCAACGCTGACTGTTGATGTGTCTCTCCCACAAGCCGATGTTTCCTGTGAAGTCCGTGCTTGTGCGACTGTGACTAAAGGATCCGCCTCTGTTTACTACACGCGAGGTGCTGACGAAAATGGTGTCTATAATAACGAGATGGTGCTCTGGGAGTTGTTCGGTCCAGGAGAAGAGGATTACCGTTTTTTGAATAGAGAACAATCGGAAATGCGCATCACGCAAACGGGAGGGGTTACCAGTGTGGCGGTGCGTTTTGACCTTAAACATCCCGGAGACTATCGCCTTCGAGCCGCAACCGTTGACATGGCGGGGCGCACAGGGGTTGTCTGGGAAACTATTACCGTTCCCGATAAGCGTGCCTAAGTCCATTCTTTTTCAATTTTCCCATTGTAATTCTAAAATTTTCCATAAATCTTGCATTTTATGCAACCTTCCTACCTGCAGCACATCTCTTATATATTATGAGAGACAACATGTTTTTGGAGGTGGCGCATGCGAAACAACGACGCTGAATTAATTCAACAAACCTTGATGGGCGACCAAGGTGCTTTCAGCATGCTTGTGCGGAGGTATCAGAAGCCTCTCCACGCGCTTGTATGGCGGAAAATTGGCGATTTCCACATTGCTGAAGAACTCACACAAGATATTTTCCTTAATGTTTACAAAAAACTGCAGACATTGAAAAATCCGAATCGGTTTGCCGGATGGTTGTATGTGATTGCTTCCCGCCGATGTATCGCTTGGTTGAAGAAGAAGCGGATTCCGATGAAATCGTTGGATGCAATGCCTCCGGAAGAATTAGAGGAGTTGGCTTATGCGCAGTATCGCACTGAACAGCAGGAAGAGGTCGTGAGTGAACAGCGTCGAGAGGTTGTCAAGAATCTCCTCCAAAAGTTGCCGGAGAGTGAGCGCACCGTTGTAACGCTCCACTATCTCGGGGACATGACATGTGAAGACATTAGTAAGTTTTTGGGTGTATCACCGAACACCGTCAAAAGTCGGCTGCATCGCGCGCGCAAGCGATTGAAGAAAGAGGAACAAACGGTTCGTGAAGTTTTGGGCGGTTTCCAGTTATCCGCGACCTTAACTGAGAACATTCTGCAAGAAATTGCGCATATCAAACCCACAGCACCAGCGATCGGTAAGCCGTGGATGCCATGGGCAGTAGCAGCTTCAACGACCATTTTCGTTATACTTTTGATGGGAAGCGGGACGCAGTATTTAGCCCGTTTCCAACAACCCTACAGTTTGGATGTAAGGTCAGAGACAACCGTAGAACTCGTTGACACCCCTCTTGTTCGTTCCTCAAAGAAAAAACTTGATGTCAAAAATCAATTTGGGAACACTGACGTACCGAGTAGAAATAAGGGGAACACCCATCTCGGAAGGGATGCACGCCAAATTGTTGCCGACCAATCAGAGCGATCAAATACATCTGTTGTAAAATCGCCGTGGATTCCGATGGGCGGACCGGAAGGGACATCGGGCGGCAGAGCAGGTCTATTTGCGACCTCCAAACGACAACTTTACGCTGTTGCAGCGAGAGGTGTTTATCGTTTGACAGAAGCCGAAGATGCCTGGACCCTTATTTGCGAAAGCAGCCCAACCCGTCAGTTTCAAACACCGATGGCAGAACGGGATGACACCCTCTATGTTTTAACCCCTGATGTATTATTAGCCTCAACCGATGCGGGTGAAACATGGGATACCGTCGGTCCTCGACCGAAGGGGCGGGCTTTGGAGTTGCTCATCACAGACAAGGCATTTTACCTCGTTTTTGAAAAACATATCTTTCGGTCTGACGATGCCGGTAAGAGTTGGATACCGATGATGCAGGAGTTGCACGCCCAGATTACAAAAAGGAATGGTTCACCTGACATCTCAATTTCGGACGCTGTCGCGCTTGACAACAGCGTATTTGTTGGGACAAACCAAGGACTTTACCGTGTTACCACCGGAGTTTGGGAGAGGTTGCCTTTCTACGGGCCCCAATTTATTAATTCGTTGGTAGCCACTGAAAACAAACTCTATGTTATAGCGGGTCCTGATTTTACACGGTCTACATTTGCGCAAGACTATCAAAACTTAGATTTTTCAGTGAAGATATTAAAATTTCCACCGAGAATTTTTCGTTCTACCGATCTGGGCGATACTTGGGTTGACATCTCGCCGGTAGAGGGGAAAGGGACAGGTGGTAGATTATGGATGGAGGTGCCGCCAACAGATGACGGTTTCCGACTCCAAATGTTCAGTGGTATCCAGTTAGCCGCAGTCGGCGAGAAACTCGTGGTTATGGGAACACGCGTTTTACTACAGTCGTCCGATAGTGGTGATACATGGACAGACATTGGAAAAAACATTGACATTGGCGAGAATGCATTGAGTCAGAGTATCTTCCCCATTGTCGCGCTGGATGAAAATAATTTTTATACCTCGGACATTTCTGGAATAGCTCGATCAACAGATGCCGGTGTTTCGTGGCAACCTTTTTCCACTGGAATGGTGAACTCTCATGTTTTAAGTCTGGTTACCGTTGAAAACACGCTCTGTGCACTCACACCTGAGGGGGTTGTCAAATCAACGGATCTTGCGGAATCGTGGACATTCGTTCCAGTAGATGCTGGCGGTGTCGTTGTCAACGACGGGAAGCTTCAAAAGAAACAAGCCGTTCCAGATTTGCTAAGTCACGCGAAAATCGCGAAGGCTAACGGTTCACTTTATGTAAGCAACAGTACAGCGGATAACGTCGGTTTTTATCACCTTTCTACTGATGGAAGTACGCTGATGTCTGTTCAAGAAGTGCCTGTATTTGCTGAAGATACGCTGCACGTTGAATGGCAGAAAAGGATTAATAATGCACCTCGCGATAGTGAATTAAGTGACCAGAGAAAAGCGGATAGGCCCCGTATTATTGAAGAGTATCTGACGAACGGTGGGTTTACAATGACTGGTGAAACTGTTTTCATGGAATTCCGACGCAAACTCTTCAGATGGCGAAAAGGTGAAGCGCAATGGTTCAATACAGGTCTTGTAGATACCACCGAACGCGCTCCCGGTGCTGATACATCTAAAGGTCTTACACTCGCGGCTTCGCAGAACATTGTCTATGCCGGTAAACGCGACGGGTCCCTATTTCAGTCGCTTGACGGGGGAGAGAATTGGAAAGAGATTACCGCAGATTTACCCTTCACTTTCGCATATTTTGATGAGATAGTTTTTGCTGGTTCCACTGTTTATGTCATAACTGATCAAGGTGCTATGAATTCACACGACGGTATCAATTGGAATACACTCATTGATACTGAAGGGCATCGAGTTCAGATGACTCGGATAGCTGCGGATGGTGATACGGTCTACGGTGTATGTAACCAAGGCGTTTATCGTATAGACACTGGAACAAACACATGGATTCAGATGGCATCCGAGATTCCGTACAAGATAACTGCATTTACTGTTGACCGTGGTATTTTCTATATCGGCACGCGTCATCGCGGTGTACTCCGCTTACAACTGAAGCAATCCTAACAATTGATTTTGACGGAGGTTCTTTATGAAATGGTTCAAAGCGGCATGTTTGCTGATCCTCTTACTGCTGCCTTTAAGGCTTCTTGCAGCACCGCACGAACCCTCACCTGCTGGAGGTGGTTGGCTTGAACTGAATCCCGAACTACCCCTTGTGCAAACCGAAAAACCGTGGTTTCCCGATTATCCCGGTCCGCTAACGATTGAAGCATGGGTATACATAGACAGACCACCGAGCGTTCAGGATATCGCATCGCTGGAGGCTGGATCCCGTGCTGCCTTCTCCATAGTGGGTCAGACCGAACGATTCACTTGTGCAATTGTTGGTGATGGATACAAAGCCAGTCCTGCTATTGTTACAAGAGGGATTGGGAGTGGATCCGGGAAAATATGAGGAACACTACCTACCGGGCGGTGGGTCTATTACGTGGCAATAATTAACGGAGGCTCTACTGTCGGATGTGGAGGAGCTATCTCTGGACTGACACCCGGGAGTCGTCTCGCATCTGTGAGTGAACCTCTCTTGATCGGCGGTGTTCCCGTTTTAAAGGAGAGCGGGCTGAAAGCGGTGCCTGCTTCCGGGATGTATATTGACGAACTGAGAATCAGCCGTGTTGTGCGTTATGATGTCGGAGCGTATAACACGCCAATTGGTGCATTTACTTCAGACGATGATACACTCGGTTTGTATCATTTTGATGGAGCGTCAACCGAACGTTATGAGGATGCCTCTCCGCACAAAATCCTCTTAATTCGTGTTAAAGAAAATACCGAATCCAAATCAGATTAGTAAATATCTTTGATTTCCACACTTTCTCTTCTGCGAAACCTTCCTTGAATTCCTCATATCTTTCCATGGCGAGGTATATTCACCTCGCCTTTCGCTATTCTTCAATTTATACCTTTCTCAAAAACACCAAAAGTGATATAATAATATATCAAAAGATATGCTGAACAAAACCATTTGTTGCGCTGTCAGATTTATAAGCGCAACACAATGAGATGTTTCCAACAGACGCGCAGCGTTAAACATTAAGACCTTGCCGGGTTACTGGCGAAGATTCCAATGAAGGGGTTACTTTGAACAATGTTGTTGACTACATCGACTATGTCTGCCAATTGGTGGGCAACACTCGTCACGCTGCTATCGGCACGGACTTAGATGACAGCTATGGACGTGAGCAGTTTCCCAGGGATTTGGACACTATCGCTGACTTACAGAAGATACCGGGCTTGTTGGAGGCTCGTGGTTGTAGCAACGAAGATATCGTCGCCATCATGCACAGCAACTGGCTGCGACTTTTGCGCGAAGCATGGGCTTAGACAAGGAGACCGTCCATGAATCAAATGCTTAGGGTTTTCGTCCTCATTGTTATTGGATTGTTTGTTTTTCTGATTAGCGGCTGTTCAAGCGTGACTCGCCCTTACATTCATTTTCAAGGGACAGGCTTCAGCGGCCAATTCGGTCTGAATAAACGTTTAGATCCCGTCCGACACGTCCAAGGCTGTGCAAGCATGATTTTGGATTACGATCCCCAAAGCCGCTCTATCAAAGGACATGTGGAGAACATGACCAACCAAACATTGAAACGTGTCAGGGTTAAAGTCCGCTTATCCAACGGAGTAAAACTCGGTCCGACGCGTGCAATAGATCTTTCGCCAGGAGAAACACAGAAAATCGAGTTTATCAAGATAGGTGGAGACTTTACAAGTTGGACAGCACATGTTGAAGTCGGAGGGAGTGAAGATTGAAATATGCAAAACCGGTATCTATGGATTATAGAATTACTTAGACATTATAGTTGGCGGGGTTAGGAGACCTCGACCTTCCGTTGGTGTATGGGTAACGCTTTACTATAATAGGATTACAGATACACATAAAATACACGAGGAGGAACAGAAGTTTGCACCATTGGAAATCAAACCTTTTTGGACTATTTATTGGCTTTGTTCTGGTGGTTTCCCTTCCTATGCATGCTATCGCAGGCGATTGGCCAACGTGGCGGGGACCAAACCAAGACGGCACCTCAACAGAAACCGGATTAATCTCAACGTGGTCGGTTGAAGGTGAGAACCTGCTCTGGGAAGCAGAATTTATCGGACGTTCTACACCGATTGTGCTCAACGGCAGAGTTTACGTCATGGGGCGTGTTGGCAAAGACATCACCGAACAGGAACGCGTCGCCTGCTTCGACGCTGAAACCGGCGAACGTCTGTGGAATTATCAGTTTAACGTCTTTCATACCACTATCACCTTCAACCGAGTCGGATGGACAAACCTCGCTGGCGATCCTGAAACGGGAAATATCTATGCCCACGGTGTCCAAGGCCTCTTCTTCTGCTTCGACAAAGATGGCAATATCCTTTGGTCGCGTTCACTCACAGAGGAATATGGACGGATATCCGGTTACGGTGGCCGCGTACATACACCTATTATCGCAGGGGACCTTGTCGTTATCAGTTATCTGAACTCAGGATGGGGCGCGCAAGCCGCGACACGCCATCGTTACTTTGCTTTCGATAAACGTACTGGGGAACTCATTTGGATCTCAACCCCCGGCGGTAGACCCTTAGACACAACCTACTCCACGCCAGTCGTTACCAATATCAACGGACAGCAGCTCATTATTGGCGGCAATGCTGATGGCGGTATCTACGCCATGAAACAGAATACCGGAGAGATGGTCTGGGGATTTAAACTCAGTCAACGTGGTATCAATACATCTGTGATCGTTTCAGGCACGAAGGTCTACGCCTCGCATAGCGAAGAGAATATAGACAATACAGAGATGGGACGCGTCGTCTGTATCGACGCAACCGGCACCGGTGATGTCACGGAAACACACGAATTCTGGCGATATGATGCCGTTAACGTTGGATACGCGTCCCCGACAATTCACGACGGACATCTCTATGTTGTGGACAACTCCGCTAACGTTCACGCTGTTAATGCGGATACGGGTGAGTTCCTCTGGATGCATAACATTGGCAAAGTTGGCAAAGGTTCTCCTGTCTGGGCAGATGGAAAGCTCTATGTCACGGAAGTCAACGGTGGATTTATCATCCTTCAACCCGACGAGAACGAGTGTAAGACGCTAAATGCCCAAGAGATAAGTCGAGCCGAGGAAGATCACTACGTTGAAATCTACGGTTCACCCGCTATCGCTGATGGACGCATCTATTTCACGACAGAGGAACGCCTTTACTGTATCGGGGGAAGTAAATAATGAGAATTTCTATTTCAATGTCCGCTATATTGATTGCTTGTGTACTCGTCGCTGGTTGTGCCAGTAAAGAAATGGCACCAGAGCCAATGAAGATGTCAACTGCCCCTGCTGTCTCGCTCCTGCTTACACCCGCCGAAACGCTCACATCAGGCGATCCCATTGAATTCAGTGTCATCGGCTTCGATGTAGATGGAAAACGGACGAATGCGGTAGGGACTATACAATGGTCAACTATGGGTTTGGAGGGAACACTCCAACCCATCCCCTTCGCACCCGACAAAAACACCACTACAACTGCATTCACACCCGATAAAAATGCCCGGGCGCATGCTGGGATGATCTTTGCCGAATCAGGTGATATGAAAGCCACGGCGCGTGTCCGTGTCGTTCCACCACTTCCATGGGCAGAGGATTTTGAGACGATTGAACTTGAAAAGATACCAACCCACTGGATTGGCGCGACTGGCAAGTTCTTTGTGCGTGAGAAGGATGGAAATAAAATACTCGTCAAACCACCCCCCCAGCGTGGTTTAGACAGATCTAATGTCTACATCGGTCCCTCAACAATGAAGGACTATCAGATTCAGGTTGACCTAATGGGCACAAGAAATAAACGCAGACTACCAGATATGGGACTCATCGCGAACCGATATACCTTGGATATGCAAGGTAGACACCAACGTCTGCAAATCCGTTCTTGGGCATCAGACCTACGGATGGCGAAGACAATCGACTTCGCTTGGGAGACAGGTGTCTGGTACACAATGAAAATGATGGTAGAAATTGCAGATGATAAAGCAATCATCCATGGAAAAGTATGGCGAACTGGCGAATCTGAGCCGGCAGAATGGACGATCACTGCTGAAGATCCACTGCCAAATCGCGAGGGAAGCCCGGGTATCTACGGTAACTCCCCAGCTGATATCTATTATGACAATCTTAAGGTATGGTAATTGGTTGTCAGTTATCAGTTCGGTTTTTCTGCGAAAAACCTTTCAGTTATCAGTTAAAGAGGTATGCTGTGGTCGTCACCTATAAGGTAACTGCCATAAGATATTAACTGACAACTGACAACTGATAACCGATGACCGATAACTATTCCTCTGACAACTACTCAAAAGGAGTTATTCAATTGAAACTTTTTTGGAAATCACGATTTATCTACATCATAAAACTCGCGGTACTTCTCCCTTTTATGGTGTCTGCCGTCTCCCCGGAAAAAGAGATCGCATTGTGGGGCGGCACGCTAAGCCGTAATATGGTCTCCGACGAAAAGAATATCCCGGCAAGTTGGGATTTGGAAACCGGTGAAAATATCAAATGGACAGCAGAGCTTGGTTCGCAAAGTTACGCGGGTCCCCTCATCATTGGAGGGAAAGTTTTCGTCGGTACGAATAACAAGGCACTCTACAACCCAAAACTGACCGGTGATCGCGGGAATCTTATGGCATTTCGCGAATCCGATGGCAAATTCCTCTGGCAATCGACCCACACCAAACTCCCGGCGGGTAGGGTTAACGACTGGCCTCTGCAGGGAATTTGTTCCACACCGTTTATTGAAGGTGACCGACTCTACTATATATCTAACCGCTGTGAAGTCGTCTGTGTTGACACTGAGGGTTTCCTTGATGGTGAAAACGACGGCCCCTTTACCGACGAAACCGAAACAAGTGAGATTGATGGCGATATCATCTGGAGTTATGATATGATGGACGAGTTGGATGTCTTTCCGCATAATCTTGCGACCTGTTCACCGCTTGCTGTCGGTGATCTTCTCTTTTTAGAAACAAGCAATGGCGTTGATGAAGGGCATATCCATATCCCTTCACCTGATGCCCCGTCTTTCATTGCTTTAAATAAAAATACTGGGGAACTCGTCTGGGAGGATGCCTCCCCTGCCGAAAATATACTGCACGGGCAGTGGTCAAACCCGGCTTACGGTGTTATCAAAGGTGTTCCCCAGGTTATCATCCCTGGTGGTGATGGTTGGGTCTATGCGTTTGCGCCGGAAACAGGTGATATCATCTGGAAGTTTGACTGTAATCCTAAAGATTCCGTTTGGGAACTTGGCGGACGTGGTACACGCAATAACATCATCTCAACCCCTGTTGTTTATGACGACAAGGTTTTTATTGCTGTCGGACAGGACCCAGAACACGGTGAGGGTGTAGGACATCTCTGGTGCATTGATGCCTCCCAAACCGGCGATGTTACCGAGACTGCGGGTGTATGGCACTTTGGCGGCAAACAGTTCAATCGCACGATGTCCACCGTAGCGATTGATGACGGACTCCTCTATATATCGGATCTGAGCGGATTCCTCTACTGCTTGGATGTGAACACTGGGGATCTCTATTGGAAACACGACACTTTCGCCGCAATTTGGGGCTCACCTTATGTGGTGGACGGCAAGGTCTATCTCGGCGACGAGGATGGCAATGTTCTGGTTCTAAAAGCAGGTAAGACTGAGCAAGTGTTGTTTAAAAACAATATGGGTAGTGCGGTCTATACGACCCCTGTGGCAAAAAACGGTGTGCTTTACATCGTAACTCGGAATACACTGGTTGCAATATCAGAATAGTAATCTCCTTGAGAGGCACGTCTATAATGGCATATAGTAACTTTACCTTAGATACAGCACAAGAGGCGTTTGACCTCGAAGAGATTGATGCTGCTGGTATCTTTGCTGATATTGAGCCGGTGGATCCCAGTCAGCTGCTCACGGACGTATTGGCTCGAAAATTGCCGCTCGCTACTGCTATCGGTACCGAAAAAGCAAAATCAGAGATGATTGTCGCCGATGTTCTCGTTGAACTCCGCGAGCAGCTAGAATGTCGTATCAGTCTCTTTTCAGGGATTGACTTCAATGTTGATCCTGAAAATGGATTAACAAGCGTATGTGATTTTGTCATCAGCCTCTCACCAAGACAATTTTCTTTGAAGGCACCTGTCATTGTTCTTGTTGAAGCAAAGAATGATAATTTGGAGATCGGGCTCGGCCAGTGCGTCGCGGAGATGGTAGCCGCCCAACGCTTTAACGCCCAAGAAGGCAATGATATCCCCCGTATCTACGGTGCTACCACCTCAGGTGCAGATTGGAGATTCCTCAAATTAGAGGGAAAGAAACTCTACATTGATATGTCTGTGTACCAAATCGCGCAGTGTGACAAAATCCTCGGTATCCTTGCAAGTATGGTCGCGCAAAAGGCATGAGATTGCTAATTGAATCAAAGTTCACGCAAAAGGCTTTTTATACAAATGAACCTTTCCCGAAAAATTAATGAAGCCCGAAAAGCACTCGATGCACACGTCAGGGAAATCGTCAAATGGCACTTTAGCCCAAAGACCGGATGTCCGTTCTGGCTGGAATTCGCAGAAAATCTTGATTTTGACCCGCGAAAAGAGATCGGTGGGTATGCGGACCTCAAGTGTCTCGGACATTTCCAAGACGAATGGCTCCGCGGTGGACCCGTCCGACGCTGGGTACCGAAGGCTTACGCCAATGATCCAATTTATGTCTTTGAAACGGGGGGCTCGACGGGCGTACCGAAATCAAGAATTAGCGTCCGTGACTTCCATATTGATTATGAGATGTTCAGTAAGACGCTTTCTGATGAAAGTTTCCCACCCGGTAGCGATTGGCTCATGTTAGGTCCGACGGGGCCGCGGCGTTTACGGCTCGCTGTCGAGCATCTTGCGCAGCATCGTGGCGGTATCTGTTTCCACGTCGATCTCGATCCGCGTTGGGTGAACCAACTCGTGCGTTACGGCAAGAATGAGGAGTTGGACGCGTATAAGAACCATGTCATCTCGCAGGCACTCAACGTGCTGCGCGCCCATGAAAATGTCCAATGCCTCTTTACGACTCCGAAGCTGCTGGAGGCGTTGTGCGAAAAAATTTCGTTGCCAAAAGCCGGTATTCAAGGAATCTTTTGTGGTGGCACGGAAATGGACGCACAGTTCCACCGCTTCGCGCGTGAGGAACTCGTTCCCGGCATCGATTTTATTCCAACTTACGGTAATACGCTTATGGGTTTAGCCACTTGTAAGCCATTCGATCCAGCGGACAAGTATGCGATTATCTATTATCCACCGCATCCGCGCGCTGTCATTGAGTTGGTTAACCCGGAAAATCCAGAGGAACTCGTCGATTACGGCGAAACCGGGCGCGTCATGCTCACCACGTTAACGAAAGAATTTTTTGTGCCTCGTTTTCTGGAACGTGACGAAGCCGAACGCGCCGAACCGATTCCAGAATACCCGTGGGACGGTGTTGAAAATCTCCGCCTGCTCACGGAACTCCAAGAGAGTGTCGTCGTGGGAGTTTACTAAGTTCTCTTAATCAAAGGAGACAGACATGGAAGAAATTAAAACTCTCGAAATACAGGACCCAGTATACGAAGAAACCTATACCGCTCACATTCAGAAAAATGGGGCTGCATGGATAGGGTGGATACCGGAAGTTCCGGAAGTGAAGTGCGAAGAACACACGCAAGAAGCCTTGCTGAAAACTCTTGTGCACGAATTGCATGAGGCTTTAGAAACTGAGCAGGAAGCATGGGAGAAGCAGTTTGAAGCAGACGTGAAAGCTGGGCATCTGGATTATCTCTCTGAAAAGGCTGTCAAGAATTTTCGAGAGGGTAAGTATTACGAAGTGGAGAAACTTCAGGAATTGGTAAAAAAATAACCGAGCATATCTGAAGCACCTGTCTTGCCTCAGATTCCTCGTGAATAGTGATAGTCCCGCTCCGGCGAAAAGCACCCAGCCCGAACCAGCCATCTTGATTTGAAATGCGGAACTTCGGCGACGGGAGGTAAAATAGTGGTAGACTTTAGTGATGCCCTCAGCAGTGCAG
Source organism: Candidatus Poribacteria bacterium (assembly GCA_022821965.1). Lineage (GTDB taxonomy): Bacteria > Poribacteria > WGA-4E > WGA-4E > WGA-3G > WGA-3G. The sequence goes on along the minus strand of JAJECN010000014.1, from coordinate 3,413 downwards.
CAGGTGTGCAAGTGCAAGCACATTGGGAGCCAATCGCGGATGCTACGGACAACTTGCATCAGCTAACACAAGAACAATTTGAGAAGCTCAAAACACGGTGGCCAGAAACAGTAAATATGGAGTGGGAACAGGCGTTAGAACTTTTCAATTTGGACGCGTCCGGTGTCCGTTTGTTACCAGCCGAGTTTGCAGGGCGATTGGTGCTGAACCGAACGGAAGGCGTGGTTGTCGAGTTTTCTTTGGCTCTTCCATCACGTAATAGCAATGTAGATGTTAACGCGTTCAGAGCAGCAGACGTGGCTTTTATTCCTCGCATGGAACTCTCTACCTTATCAAGTGGGCTATCTACACACGAGATAACATGGGAAACCGCCATTACTGAAGAAGAAGCCCGCAAAAAGTTAGCGACTGCATTCTACAAGTTTGCTGAAATTGAGTGGACACCGATTGAAGATACGGTTGAACTCGCGAAAGGAACAAATCGTCCCATCCACGCGTTAGTTTTATTTGGGACACTTGATGATGAATCCTGCTGAGGGACAGGTAAAAGTTTGAGAGCGGGTCCGCTCTCCTCGGCGAGAGTTATCAAGTTGCTTAACACAAGGTTTGTGAATACATGGGTTTTACTCAGAGAATTACCGGATCTTCAGGACGGTGCCAAAGGGGCTGCTGCAGCTGCCTTAGCTACAAAACTCCAAGAACACTTTGTTTATCCTGTTGATCCCATGATTTTAACACCCGAATTAGCGTTTATCCAGAATCTACCGACAAACGAGTTTATCAAGTCCTTTCCAATCGCTAAAGAACGGAAATCCCAATATTTAACGTGGCTAAAGTCATCTTTAGCACAAGTAGATAAACACTAAAAAGGAGTTTGGATATGATAACGAAAATTGAAAAAGTCTTCCGGTCACCCTATTCCGTGCCGAACGGTTTGCAAGTTACAGACGACGGTTTATGGATCGTCGATCAGATTACCGATAGAGTCGCTTTAGTTGAAATCACATCAGACCCGGACTATACCGTGCCGAAACTCATCCGCGATATTCCGAGCGAATCCTCTAACACAAGTGGGATGACGTATGGGGGCGGCGCGCTCTGGTTAGCGGCGAATGGGACTGGCGAACGCTGGCGTCCCGTCCGGGATACAGATGCCGAGACAGGTGAGGTTTTCCAAGTTGATCCCGCTACTGGCGAAACCCTCGGACGTTATCCTATACCCGATGGCGGCGGCACCCACGGCATTGAATATGACCACTACGATGAAGGACATCTCTGGGTCCAAACCCTCAAGGATCAGGTCACACATAAAGTCAGGATTTCGGACTGGTCTATTCAAAAGACGCTTCCATTGCCTCATGGGCGTGGACACGGTATGGTTCGCGTTGAAGATGGGCTTTGGTCAACCCATACCTCTGATAGGGTCATCGTCAAACTTGATCTTGAAGACGGCACGCCGCTTGATGTGATTGAGGTGCCTGAAGACTGCCCAGAACCGCACGGGTTATCCCTCTACGGCGACGATTTTCTCTACTGCGATGCCGCCTCCGGGTGGATAGCAAAAATCACATGGTGAAATGGTTATCAGTTATCGGTTATCAGTTGTCAGTTAAGAGGTTTTCGGAGTATCCCAAAGTCTCTTTCTGAAAACTGAAAGATTTTTCGTAGAAAAATCGTACTCTCACTGCGAGGCAGACTGACAACTATTAAAACTGAAACCCTGCGCAGCAGGCGAACCGACAACTATTAAGATGATACACATTCCAATTCTACGCGCCGGACGGTCCTACAGAAGTTTGAACACCGTCCGCGTGCCGCATATCAAAACAGGTGAACCCTTAGTTGAGGTAAGCCAAGCCAACCGTGGCTTGATAGCGAAGGATCTCGTTGACATTGCTCTCCAAAAAGAGGGGCTTGGGCAACGTTCTGTCGCCGAATTAGTCGCTATCTGCAAGGAGGCAGCACGCCTTTTCACAATGGCAACGCTGCCACTTGATGGAACCGACCAATCCCCGACAGACTATATCCAACAGGTTTCTGGAACGACTGGCTTGCCCGAAGCACTCTGTCAGCAGAACCTTGCCAAGATTCAGGGTGTCTTGGAAAACATAGATACGGTTTTGGACGGACTCACCCGCGGACTTGATTTGCATGTTCTTGACATCGGATGGGGTGTTCAAAACGGACGGACGTTGAGTTATGTCTGTGAAACAGATTCCTTAGGTGCTGTGTTGCCGAGCAATTCACCGGGCGTGCATTCGTTGTGGGTGCCTGCTATTCCTTTAAAAGTTCCACTCGTCCTAAAACCGGGGCGTGAGGAGCCGTGGACCCCTTACCGCATCGCACAAGCATTTATCGCTGCGGGCGCGCCTGCAGAGGCGTTCAGTTTCTATCCCACCGATTATGCCGGTGCCAACGAAATCCTTGTCCGATGTGGACGCTCTATGCTCTTCGGCGGTGGTGCTACCGTAGCGCCGTGGGTAAGCACGCCTCGCGTCGAAATCCACGGACCGGGACGTAGCAAAATCATCATCCACGAAGGAGAGCAAAACAATTGGAAGACATACCTTGATCTCATCGTGGAATCGGTCGCTAAGAACGGTGGGCGGTCCTGTATTAATGCTTCTGGTGTATGGGTAACGGCACACGGACGTGAGATTGCTGAGGCGTTGACGGAACGCTTAGAAGGGATCGAACCGAAACCGCTGGATCACCCAGCAGCAGGAATCGCAGCGTGGGCGAATCCGAAGGCTGCCCACGGCATCTCATCGCTCATTGATCTTCACCTCAAAGAATCCGGTGCAACGGAATTGACGACCGGTGACCGAGTCGTCGAATTAGATGGTTGCACTTTCCTCAGACCGACTGTGATATGGTGTGAGGATGCGGAACACCCGTTAGCGAACACGGAATTCCCGTTTCCATTCGTGAGCATTGTGGAAGTGCCCCCGAAACAATTAGTTGAATCTATCGGCGCGACACTCGTTGCTACCGCGATTACAGAAGATGCATCGCTCATACAAAATCTCATCGCAACACCCCTCATTGACCGATTGAATTTAGGCGCGATTCCGACGAATCAGATCTCTTGGGATAGTCCGCATGAGGGAAACCTGTTTGAACATCTCTACAGACAACGCGCATTTCAGCATGGGTAGTCCCCAGAAAGACTTGATTTTTTTAGACGTTTGGTATCATAGTCATGACCGATAATCTGAATGTTATTCTCATCTTCGCAGACGATCTCGGACGCGGTATGCTCAGTTGCTATGGAACTCATAGCGAGTACGGTCTAAGAATGGTTGAAAGTTATACGAAAGTTAATCATAGAATATGCGAGATATCGAAACCCTAACCGCGTTTGTTTAAGTCTATCGTAGCTGAATGCGAGTTTTCGATAAGTGTCTTGCCAC
>JAJECN010000026.1 GCA_022821965.1 Candidatus Poribacteria bacterium | reverse complement strand
AAACGGCTATGAAATGGAGCACACCCGGGATAAATGCCATTTTATTCTGGCGATGTTTATTAAAGAATGGGGCCTGGGATGTATTTTGGGATCAACACTCAAAAACCGCGTGAATAGTATGACAAAATATTTACACACCCGTATAATAATATTATGTTTGACAATAAATTACGGTTGATGTATACTTAATAGTATGTGAAACTTGACGTTGCGTCCTCTTTGGAATTAGAGTTCATCAAATAATTACGTTGACCCCAAAAGACATTACCATGGCAAAGAAAAAGGGCCGCCGCTCCATAAATGTGGCACGGAAGCGTGAAAAACGAAATCGCGACCGGAAATCCAGACAAAAACAACTTGCTGTTGAAAAACAACGCAGACTGCTTTACGAAAAATCGGAAGAAGAGCATTTGCACGCTTGTATCTCACAGAGTCAACAACTTCTCAAAGAACCGGAGCTTGAAGGTGTACTTTTCGATTTTGAACTAACGTACAAATGGGTGACGCAATCACTCAGTAATCATGAAGTAGACAGAACGGACGCGCCGACAGATGAATCAGCGGATTTCCCTGAACCTACCGAAGATTCCACCGATTTAACAAACGCAATAGACGAAACGGTAGCGAACACAGATCGACTAAACACCTTGCCTGAAGCGGAACGCGCCTGCGAACATTTTCAGTTAGAAGTGCTTCCACATCTCGTTACACCGGACTTCATGCGACAATTAGAGCAAGCACTTACGGCATGTGAAACTCGTCTCAAACTGACAGGCGACGGAGAACTTGCAGAGGTGGCTTCTGTTACCCGCTCGCTTTTTGAGAAAGCCCCACCGGAGATACTGGCGTTCCATCCGATGATTCAAACGATTGGTATTGAAACACTACGAGTCCTGGTGGAAGAGATGGACATTATTGATAATCCTGAGGCGGTCAAAGAAATCTTTTCAGATGTTCTGGAGTACGAAGATTCAGAAGTGCATCAATCTCAACCGGTTTCGCTATTTTCAGACGCTGGAAAAAACTTGGAACACCGCGAGGCTGAGGCTCCGAAATCCGTTCTACCTGAATTGGATTCTTCACACTCAGACGCGGTAGAACCAGAAAGCGTTGATATGGAACAGATGTCAACCGCGCCTGTGGAAGATCCAGCATCGCCCGCTGCAGTGGTAGAAATACCACCTATGTCTCCTGATGAGCTTCCTGCTCGGGCACTTTATAAAAATTTTGATGGCTGGAAAATAAAAGAGTGTTTTAAAGGGGAAAAAGATGACACTTCTTCAGAAGAAGGGCTGACTAACTACGCTTTGGTGAATGAAAACGAAAAACAGGTCGAATTTGTTGATGTAGAGAACGAACGTTACATTACGGTTACCGAAGAGCGATTGCAGTTACACGCCCGCTCAGAAGCAGAACTTACTATTGCAATGGCAGAGGTAGAAACGCGATGCACATCGGCAGTCATGTACCTCGCCAAAACGATCGAAGAAAGGGGGTAAACTTATGCCACGAAGTAAAAGCGGACAGGTCCGACGTCGGACCCAAATCCGCCAACGCCAACAACGGCGACTGAAAAAAAAGAAAGCGGCATTGAAAGAATTGTTACAGAATCGCGGTGCTTAATAGACTTTGCTTAATAGACTTACAGAATCGCGGTGCTTAATAGACTTAATGTGGATAGCGGCGGGTTGCTGTGCCCGCCTACACTATCTTTTCAAAGTGCACAAACTCTGACGGTTGTAAGCGGACAGAGTTCCCACCCTCCCCCTCAACATAGCCCATCCTGAGTAGTGTAATCACCTCATGAGAGGTAGGAATATCGAAAAGTTGGCGGATATGCTCACGATCTGCTGCGCGTTCGAGGGGCGCACTGACAAACTGCACACCGATGTCTAAGGCGGTTGCAGCAAGAAGTATGTTTTGGATCAACATTCCCATGCTCAGCCACATCCACCGAGTTCCGCCTTCACCGGGTGGGTATCTTTTGCAATTCATCGTAATTAGCATCAGAAGCGGTGCCTCGCGCACCTGTGTAGCGATTTCTTTGGCAGGTATTTTACCCGCGCCTAAATGCCCCAAAAGCGTGAAAGATTTCGCATTTTTTAATAGGCTTTGCAATAACTTTTCAGGTGCGTCCTGAAGTGGTTTCGGTAGCGTGACGTGTTCTTCGAGCAGAACACCGTCGCCGTGTTCCTGCCATTCCATCTCTGTTAGACGCATCCATCGACTGTTGTCATCAAGAAACTTTGCATCCTTGAATTGGTCAACGACAGAACGCTCTGTGACATCGGCGAGTGCTATTTTGCCCTCCGCTTCCTGAATGAGCAGGAGTTCCCAAGGTTGGACATTGAACGGCGAGGGTGTCCACCGTGCGGCTTCAATGAGTTTCTCAAGGTCAGTCGCATCTATCGCACGTTTCTGAAATGTTGCGCGATGGCTTCGGCGCTGTGTTATTGCATCAAAAACGTTCATAGGTTCACAAGGCTCCGATGGCGTTCAAGAATTTCTGTGGGTGAAGCAGTGCCAGTCGTACCGATTTTGGTGACGGTAATAGAAGCCACCAGATTTCCAATATAAGCAGCATCAACGGCCGCTGCGCCTTGCGAACCGCGTAGGCTACAAAGCGTCGCGACAAGCCCAGCTGAAACACTGTCCCCTGCACCAACTGGATCGGTCTCATCATCAATTGGGATCCCCGGAATGTGAGTGAACTCCCCCTTACAGTAAACAAGAATGCCGTTCCCACCGAGGGTAACGTACACCGTGTTTTGTGTCTGTTCCGCAAGTCCAATTGCACACTGCTCAGCTTCCGCCATGTCAACCTCCCGCCCATTCCACTCCGGTTCAACAGCGCGTTTCGCTTCAAACCGATTTGGCTTAATAATCACGTTTCGGTACGCGCCGATCCGCGTGCGGGAGTCGGCGAAAAAGACCTTTTCAGGAAACGCCACTGCCAACTCACATAACTTTTCTCTCACCCGGTTGGTGACAACCCCCAAGTTCTCAATTGGCATCTGATCACCAACAATTATACCATCAACGAGCGGGATACAGTTTTGCAACGCATCAATAACGGCAGTTTCAACTTCTTCTTCCATTGGGGATTGGTTTTCAATATCAAATCGCGGTCCCTCTGTTTCTACACCTTCATAGCCGCGATGAATCGGTTTGAGATAGGTAGGTGTCACCCACCTCGGCACCTGTATCATAAAGTCCGTTCGGCACCCGTTTGCTTGTAAACAATTCAGCAGCGTCCCTCCGAATCCATCTTCGCCGATAACACTTAGCGTATAAACCGTTCCCACGTCCAATGCTTTCAGGTTATTTGTGACGGTGCCTGCCGCGCCCGGACTATAGCGTTGATCGACAACAGGATTCGTATGCCACGGCGTTTCCAATGACAGCGTCGATCGGACTTTGTCTATGTACCAGTAGGCATCAAGATAAAAATCCCCAACGACAAGGATACGTTGGTCGTGAAATTGATTGAGAATTGTTTTTAGGCGCGCTTCGCTAATCAATATGTTTCTCCGGTGGCTCAGAATGTCCTGCGATGTGGGTAACAATTATACCACATCCGTCCTTTTTGGGGTAACATCAAATTCATTCATCTTAGGGTCACCTATGGTGGATTCTAAAAATAATCATTGCTACACAGATGCTGCAGAAACACCCAAGCAAAAACACTCCAAGCAAATAAACCCTACGGGATTCAAGAGGTTTTTGAAATTTTCAAGGCTTCCGTGTAAAACTCGGTTCGGTTAGGAAACCGCACCGGATCTTACACGCAAACCGTGTATGCCCAAAAAACCCTCTTCAGTCCCGTAGGGACGCAATGTTTATAGAAACGCGCTTCCCCAATCTCCTAAGCCCTGTAAGGGCGGCATTTGTAAGGAAGCTGTTACAAAACACCTTGAAAAATCCCTAAATTGACACCTATGGTGCGTGTATGAAGCGCAACCTAACAGGATACGCTACAAAAGAGAAAACTATGGTGAAATATACAATTATGTATACACCAAAAGAAGGCGAGGATACAATCCTCGCCAGCGAGGGTGCTGACCTCGCTTCTATTGAAATGTAAACTTATTTTCATAATTCACCATAAATGCCCGCCCCTACAAAACACCTAATTTGCAATATCACCCAAGATATGGTAAAATATAAGGTATCAAAACTCATGATAAGAACATGTTAGGAGACAATCAATGTATAAAATCGGTCTCATCCCTGGCGATGGAATTGGCCCCGAAGTGACGCGCGAAGCGATGAAGGTCTTCGGGGCAGCAGCGGCACAAGCAGGCATCCAATACGAAACAGTTGAATACGATGTCGGCGGCGACCGGTATCTCGCAACCGGTGAAGTGTTACCAGATTCAGTTTTAGAAGAACTTCGCGGATTAGACGCTATCTACCTCGGTGCTATTGGACACCCTGATGTCAAACCCGGTATTTTAGAGAAAGGTATCCTGCTCAAGGTCCGGTTTGAACTTGATCTCTATATCAACCTCCGTCCTGTCAAACTCTACCCCGGTGTCCCGACACCTGTGAAAGATAAAGGACCTGAAGAAATCGATTTCATCATCGTCCGCGAAAACACTGAAGGTCTGTACGCTGGTATCGGTGGTTTTCTGAAACGCGGCACGCGCGATGAAGTAGCGATTCAGGAAATGATTAACACCTACAAAGGTGTAGAACGCTGTGTGCGTTATGCGTACGAACTCACGAAAAAGCGGAACAAGGAAAATACGCTGACGCTCTGTGACAAGGCAAACGTCCTCACTTACGCACATGATCTGTGGCGACGTGTCTTTGACGAGGTAGGCGAAGATTATCCCGATATCAAGAAGGAATACGCATTCGTCGATGCGACAACAATGTGGATGGTGAAAAACCCAGAATGGTTCGATGTCGTTGTGACCTGTAATATGTTCGGAGACATTATCACCGACCTCGGCGCGATGATTCAGGGGGGTATGGGCGTTGCAGCCTCTGGCAATCTGAACCCGGAGAGTGTCGCTATGTTTGAACCGATCCACGGCTCCGCACCGCGCTATACCGGCAAAAATCAGATTAATCCCATTGCTGCAGTAGCGGCAGCCGGCATGATGCTTGACCACCTTGGACATACAACAGAGGCAGCAAAAGTAGAGACATCTATCAGCGACTTGCTCGCAAGCGGAAAAATCAAAGATCTGGGTGCCGGACGGATGGGCTATACCACCGAAGAAGTTGGCGACCTTATCGCAGAAGGGCTGTAATCGTTCAGGTAATTTCAGAGCGTGCGATAAATTGGGGGTTAGCAAATGAAAAGAGTTTACCAACACCTCACGATTCTGTTATTGATCCTTGTCCTGTTTTTACCATCCGCCTATAGCAGATCGGATTTACCCGAGGGTGCCAAGATGCGCCTCGGAAAAGACGAAATAAAGGGACTTCAGTTTTCGCCTGATGGCACGCAACTTGCCGTGGCATCTTGGATGGGTATCCAGCTCTACCGTGTCTCTACCGGTGAAGAGCTTGACCTCCTCATCGGACATTCGAGTGGTGTCTACACTGTGTGCTTCTCACCCGATGGCGAGACCATTGCCGGTGGTAGTGGTGACTTTTACAGTGACAACGCCATTCGGTTATGGGATGCTATTCGGAGGAAACACCTGAACACCCTCATAGGGCATAAGAATTCTATCAATTTCATATCCTTTTCACCGGACGGCAGGACCCTCGCCAGTGCGAGTCATGACGATACCGTTTGGCTGTGGGACATCGCTACCGCGGACCCCCTCAAAAGACTCAAATGGCACATGGGATCTGTCACCAGTGGATCTTTTTCACCGGATGGTAAAACCCTCGTAAGTGGGAGTGAGGACAATACCGTTGTCCTATGGGATGCTGTTGCGGGAGAACACCTGAAAACACTTAGTGGACATACAGGGTCTGTCCTGAGTGTCCGTTTTTCACCGGATGGCAAAACGATCGCCAGCGGGAGTGAAGACCAGACCATCCGATTATGGGATTCCACGACAGGAAAACCCACAGACACACTCATAGGACATGAGAGTTTTGTTTCCAGTATAGCTTTTTCACCAGATAGCAAAACGATCGCCAGTGGCGGTTGGGATGCCACTGTTCGGTTATGGGATACTGTTACAGGAGAACACTTGAAAACGCTCACAGGACATACGACTTCTGTCGTCGGTGTGGACTTCTCGCCTGATGGTCTGACCATCGTCAGCGGCGAAAGTGGGGGCACAATTTTCTTATGGGATGCACCTTAGCAGTCGGCTGATTAAGAAGAGGCATCTGGAGCTATCCATACTTCAGAGCAAGCGCGCTGTAAAATTAATGCGATCTGAATAGCGGTTCCAACGGTTGAAGGTGTACATATCGTAAGCACTGAGGGGTTTGTAGTCAGCCTCTTTGAGCAGGTTATTGACTGTATTGACTTCAAAGATTCGCTGCTGGTGAACCTCCTCATAACGCCTAAATAATTCACCCTCGCGGATAAAAAAGGTCAGCACCGTGCGGCACATTTTGGAGTGGTGGAGGTAGTTGTTTTTCCAAATGTAAGTATAATCGTCATGGTTTGAAGCGAACGTTTTATTGTGGAAATGCTCAACGATGTTTCGCTCTGTTGTCACATCAAAGATAAACAAGCCGTCCGGTTCGAGATGCTCAGCAACACACCGAAAGACCTTGCTTAATTCGGTTTCATCGTAAGCATAGTTAATGCTATCATAAGTGCAGAGAACTGCGTCAAATTTCTGATTCAGTTGAAAATCGCACATATCCCCGTGATGGACTTCGATGTCTACCTCGTGCGCTGCCGCTTTCTCCTTCGCAATATCGAGCATGCCAACAGCCCGGTCCACGCCGGTCATTTCATAGCCTCTGAGCGCGAGTTCTATCGTCAAAGCACAGGTGCCGCATGCCAAATCGAGAACGGTGCGGGGTTTGTAATCATATTTTTCAAAAAGCGACTCAATGTAATGTGTCCAACGTGTATAGTTGACGTTTGTCATCATTCGGTCATAGGCGTAGGCGAATTTTTCATAGGGGGGAGTTAGCTGTGTCCGCATTGTTTAAGCATCCCTTGCAAATCAATCATGCAAGTCACTCGATTCCTCCTTTAACTCCGACAGAGGCATCCATCATCCGTAGGAGTGTGTTAATCTCATCAGCGTCCCAAGATCCATCATCGTTCGCTTCTATTGCATACCTACCAACGGCTCTGATTTTACGGAGACTGATCCTTCCTGTAAGAAAACTGAACGGCAGCTGCATTCCAGCAGTTTTGACGCGATCAAATGTAGCTTCAATGTTATACCGATCTACACCTTCAGGGGCTTGTTGAATTAGCGCGTCCTTTACCATGTCTGCACCAAAACTAAATAATTCTCTGATGATAAACCACTGTAAAACTGCAAGGCATACCATAAAGATTAAGAGAATAGTTAAACTTTTAACGATGTGCCGTTTCCATGTTTTCCTCTGGTCAGTCATGTTCAATTTACCTCTGCGTTGGATTCTATAGTTACGTCTTATCCTAACACCTTGCACGGATATTGTCAAGAGATTTTCTATAGTACCCGTAAGGTTAGAACCTTCGCCAGGGAAACAAAATAGGTTCATAGAAAGATGAAAATAGGCATTGTAGGCAGACCACAAGTTGGAAAAACGACGGTGTTTAACACCTTAGCACAGTCCAATGCAGAAGTTGGGGGCTACACCAGCCGCGGACAAATAAACCTCAGTACGGCTAACGTTCCAGACGAACGTTTGCAACAGTTAGCAAAGGTTTTTGAATCCCCTAAAATGACCCCAGCAACGATTGATTATGTAGATGTCGCCGGGGTGACCAGATCGGATGTGGAACAGGAGGAGTTAGAAGCAGGGATGCTCGCAGAACTCCGCACAGTAGACGCACTTGTGCATGTCGTCAGGCTTTTTGAAGATGAGGCGGTTCCGCATGTCGATGGAAGTGTTGACGCAGAACGGGATATCGAAAGCATTGCCCTTGAGTTTGCACTCGCAGATCTACAGATCGTTGAAGGTAGACTTACCCGACTCCGTAAGCAATTTCAAAATCAGAAACTGCCAGAACAGCAAAGCGAAATTCGGCTTTTGGAGATGTGTCAACAAACCTTAGAAAAGGGCAAACCACTTCGCATCCTCAATCTATCTACCAATGAAGAAAAGGTGATACGGGGTTACGGGTTTTTGACCCAGAAACCGGTGCTGTTAGTCTGCAATATCGGTGAAACACAACTGGAGGCGGCTGACGAGATTCACAAACGTTTCACCAAATATGAAGCAGAGCCACATACAGCGGTTATTGTACTCGCTGCACAGTTAGAAATGGAACTGTCGCAACTCGATGAAACGGATACCGAGATTTTTATGGAGGAGATGGGGTTAGAGGAATCCGCTGTAGAACGGTTTATCCAGACTTCGTACCAGTTATTGGGACTGCTGACATTCTTTACAACCGGTCCAGTTGAGACACGGGCATGGACGCTGCAAGAGGGACAAAGTGCCGTTGAAGCAGCCGGTCGTGTCCATACCGACTTTGAAAAAGGCTTCATCCGTTCGGAAACAATTAACTGGGCTGACTTGATAGAATGTGGTAGTTATCCGCAAGCACGAAGTAAAGGGTTGCTGAGAGCCGAAGGCAAAACCTATCAAGTACAAGAGGGTGATGTCTTACTGATTCTGGCAAATCCGAGTAACTGAGTAGAGACCTTTTATCGAACTCACGTTAGGTTATCCCGCAAGTCTGCAATCGCTTCCATCATCTGATTGCCCATGTGTTGATACATTTCACGCTTCGTCTCAAATCCCTCGGTAGCGAGTTCAAGCGGGTTTCCAAAGGTGACAGTCAATTTTGCTCGGCGTAGCCGCTTACTGTTACGTGGTAACATCCGTTCCGCGCCGCTGTGGAAAACAGGGATCGTCGGTACTCCTGCCCGGTGTGCAATAAAGCAGGCACCGTCCCGTGCTTTCCCCAACGTGCCATCAACGCTACGGGTCCCTTCAGGAAATATAAGCACAGCGTGCCCCGCTTGCAAAAGCGAAATAGTCCGTCGCAATGCGCCTAAGTCAGGGGCTCCCCTGTTTACAGGATAGGCATTATACGCTGCGATGAGTTTCCCTAAACCCGGAATGTCGAATGCATTACTCCGCGCCATATAATGAATCTCACGGTTCGCAGCGGAACCGACGATAACCGGATCAAGGAAGCTAACGTGATTTGAAACGAGTAAAACCCCACCTTCTCTTGGAATACGATGAACGTCGCGTGCTTCAAGCTGTCCCATCGTTTTACAGAAAAGATTTGTGAGTCGATGTCCCCATCGGTAGAGCGCACGGGATGTCCAGAACTGATTATTGGTATACCACATAACTTTACGGCTAACACGCCTCACTTCCATAGATATGTTCGACAATAAAATCCACCACTTCCTCAACGGTTTTACAGGTTGTATCAATAACAATTGCATCGTCAGCGGTACGCAATGGACTGTGTTCTCGGGTTGTATCCTTTTCATCGCGAGCGCGAATCTCCGCTTCAACCGCTGCTAATGTTGCGTCTACATTTTGTGTTTTGAGTTCGGCAAGTCTACGCTTCGCCCGTTCTGTTACGGACGCATCAAGGTAGAATTTAAAATCGGCATTGGGAAAAACAATGGTTGTTAAATCTCTACCTTCAGCAACAATGTTGCCTTCTGCGCCGATTCGTTGTTGATGTTCCACAATTTCACGGCGAATCTCGGGGATTTTTGCGACATCCGCGACCCGTCTGTTAACGGCTGGTGTACGGATCTGAACAGATACATTCTCCGCATTGAGTAAAATCGTCTTGCCATTATCCGTGAATGCAATATGACACGCCTTGACACGGTCGATGAGTTTGGGACTATTCGCTTCAAGCCCTTCCTGTATCGCCAACAGCGTCACCGCTCGATACATCGCGCCGGAATCGAGATAAAGCAAGCCGAGTTTTTCTGCGATGCGTCGAGCCACCGTGCTCTTTCCAGACCCGGCGGGTCCATCCATCGCAATCGTCACCTGAGATCCTGTTGTTTTCATGCGCCTCCTAATGCTTCCCTCCGCTTTTGGACGATAACCTGCGCTTCGAGAAGCACACGCTCAATTTCAGCAAGATTATCCGTCTGAAGCAAGGTTTTGAATTCGGTTAAGTTGTCAACGATGTCATCAATGAGTGATAAAAGGACATCGCTATTTTGTGTAAAAATACCGGTCCATAAGTCGGGTGACCCCGCAGCGATCCGGGTGGAATCTCGAAAACCGGTTGCGGTAAAGTCCAACGCCTTTGTCCCTTCCGTTTCGACATTGGCAACAGTGTTCGCGAGGAGACTCGCAATGAGATGTGGGAGATGGCTTGCAGCACCGATGAGTAGATCATGGGTTTCGGGTGAGAGGATATGTGGCACTGCCCCGACAAATTCCCAGAGATCCTTAACCAACCGTAGAGAATTCGCGTCGGTATTTTTTGTGGGGGTCAAAATACATGTCGCGTTTTCAAAAAGCGTCGCGAGTGCTGCGTCAACACCGGTTTCATGTGAGCCTGCCATCGGATGTGCACCGACAAAAGAAACAGCGTCCGAACCGCGTTCCGACAACTGTGCCTCAATTGTGTTTACCAACACCGATTTCGTGCTGCCCACATCCGTCAACACCGGACGGTGCTGTTGTGTGTCAACAAATTCAACGATACGCTGTACCAAGACTGGCACAAGTTCAACAGGTGTACATAGGACAACAAGGTCGCTCCCGCGTAACCCTTCTGTTACCTCTGTGGTAACGGTATCAACTGCATCGTGTTGAAGTGCCTTCTCAAGTCTGCCGATGTTACGTCCTAACCCGACGCGTTGTCCCTGAAATCCGTTCTTTTTGAGTGCAAGCCCAAGCGAACCGCCGATTAATCCGACACCCCATATTGTAATTCGACGAAGTTGTTGTATTTGTTCCATAACAAGTCTCGGAAACCTTCACTCTGCGAACGTATCTCGGCATATCTGGATAGAAAAAAACCTCAATATATTCTAAGAGGTTCACGCATCTTTGTCAAGCGAAAAACGATAGATGCGGCTTTCTTACCAAATAAAGCGATACATCGGCTTTTGCAGGAAAATACCGAGAAGTCCCCAGACACTCCCAACCAAGAATTCCCCTAAAATCAGCCCCAGAAAGAAAGGCGCAACCCGCCGAAACGTCCGCACGCCACCGAAACGCAGAATCGCTAACTTGATGAAATAACTGACAAAGACCGAAAACCAGAAGAAGTTTACCGCCCATGTCCCAGAGATGGCATACCCAATCGGATATAGGGGCCACCAGAAAAAGCGGAGTCGGATTAAGGTAAGACCAAATGCAAACAGAAGTCCGAAAATCATAGCAATCAAAGACGGTATGTTAACAGGCATCGGATTCGTTAGCCAATTCTGGGTGCGGTTAAACACAGAACCCGACCAGACTTCGATCGCTCCACTCTCATAACCGAGATGCAGCGCGCCCCAAAAGGCAGCAAAGGGACTCAACACCATTGCGAGGAGCATCGCTATAGCCATCCGTCGTGAAGAACTGCGGGAGCGTTCCGCCAATTTTAAGCCCTCTAATTGATGCGGCATTGTATTCCCGCGATAAGCACGATTGAAGCAGAACACAAGTGAAAAGAGTGCCAGATTCTGCCCTCCGAGTCTGCGCATCCCAAACATTTTCGGGAGTAAGACATCAGGTCCCATAGATCGTAAGTCATGAATCGGTGGACCCAATTCAGCACGGACACGGGTAATCACCGTCACCGTCGTCAAATGGATAACGAAAACGAGTACCGCTACCCAGAAAGACATCCCCGCCACCCACCAAAAACCTGTCAGCAGTAGAAACCCACCGATTAGTCCTATCACCGCCGTGCGATAGGATATCGGTTCGTTTGATGTCGTTTCTCTGTTCGCACGCCACGCTTGTGTAAACACATTTCGTAAATGTTTCCGTGCACTCCACAATGTCATGCCCAATACACCGACACAAACCCCAAATGACTGGTCGAAAATGAACGGAAATCCCGGAATTCGCTGCAAGCCAGCAATACTACCGAAGATCATTTCAAACTTCCAGAAAACATAGAAAAACCAGAATGTAAACGAAAGGTCGAGCGGAATAAAATATGCCATCCCGATAACGAAAGGAAAGAGGACAACCGGGGTCCAACCAATCGCGTTCCACGGTTTTGTTGTAAACCATGGACGCAAATCATAGAACTCCCCACCAAGTCCAGGGAAGTTTGGATAGAGGAAATGGAGTCCATTAACCACATCTATCCCACCCGCAAGGATGATGCCTATCCACAACGGTTTTGAGCGAAAGAAACGCGTCGTTGTCATCTGGTACGGCAACTCAATAATCGGATAACTGAGCCGTTCCACCTCAATCCACTGCTTCCGCAGCATAACATTGATGCAAAACGTCGTGGAAAGCAGAACGATAATAAAGCCACTCCACGCCAGCACAGGTTGCCACCACAACTGGAGATGTGGACGTAAATAAAGACTGGATTCCCCGGTGAAATACACTGTTAAGCGGTTCTTATCGGTCAAGGCGAGCCACTCTGGGAGATAGCGGTGAAAAAGTGTACTCCACTCATTCTCTTCTGTTGCCAGCCAACCAACTGTGGCAATATTTGTAATAATAACTTCAAACAAGTCATGTCCGCAGATAGCAGATGCCACAGATAGCATTGCATAGAGCGTCAGCAATTCACCTTGGGTGAGTACAGCGCGCGGTGCCAATCGATGGAGAAATGTATTGAGGGCTATCAGGAGGGTAAGTGCGAAGATGGTGTTGAAAAAGAGGGACATCGTCGTCGGGAACCCCTGATCCCAACGCAGCGATGCAAAGACCCAATAGTTATTGAAGGGAATGAGTACAAGTCCAATCCAAATAATCCGCCAACGGATTCTCCGGTGAGAAACAGACGTAGAGAGGGGAGGCGAGTGTTGGAGCATAGAGATTTCCAGTCGAGGCGTGCGTTGTTTTACCTATAAACTCTCGATGCTATTATACAGCAGAACCGAACCTCGCTCAAGATTTTTGTTTGCAAAATTAAAGCAAATCTGATAAAATAACCCTAAAAATTAATGCTAAAATAACCTTTTTCAAGTAAATGGACGCTATAAAAGAAGCACACTATAACCTCGGTATTGCTTATCTGGAAGCAGGACAATACAACAGAGCCGTCCCTGAATTTGAAGCAGCCATAAAACTGGATGCGAATTTCATAGGTGCGCACTGTGCGCTCTGTCGCGCCTACCTCGAACAGGACGAATTAGAGAAAGCAAACACAGCCGTCACAGAAGCGTTAAAACTTGATGCTACGCACCAACCCGCGATGCTGTTGTGCGACACTATAACACAAGCATACTACAACAGGGGCAGACAACATCTGGATGCCGGACGCTACACTGAAGCCGTTCCGACATTCCAGAAAGCCTTAACCCTTGATGCCGATTTAGGACGCAGCGCGGAGGTTTCCGACACTGAAAATAAGCATATCCATGCGCATCTCGGTGCCGCTTATATTGGACTGAAGGCGTATCAGGAGGCAATCGACGCATTACAAAACGCGATAGCCTTAGATGCCGACCTTGTCGATGCCCACTACAACCTCGGTTATGCTTACGTTGAACAAGGACACCCTGATAAAGCGGTCCCGCATCTTGAACGTGCTATAGCCATCGCACCGAATCTCAAACGCGCACACTACAATCTTGCCCGCGCACACCGAGAATCGGGCAATTTGGAAGCGGCAACATACGCTGTCACAGAAACGCTAAGACTCGATCCCAATTATCAAGCCGCGCATGAACTCGCAAATGCGATAAAACAGGAACACTACAACAGAGGGACCACTTACCTCAACGATGAACGTTATAGTGAAGCTGTTCCAGCCTTTCAGAACGCTATAACCCTCGACTCCGATTTTACCACTGCACATTATAACTTGGGGTTAACCTATCTCAAAATGGAAACGTATCCCCGTGCGGTGGAGGCACTGCAGAAAACAATAGCCCTTGATAGCACCTATACAGCAGCACATCATGCTCTCGCTCTGGCTTACCTTGGGCAGCAGGAACTTGGAAAGGCGAGAGAAGCGGCGAGAGAGGCACTGCAATTGGATGCGAGTTATCAACCCGCACACTCTCTTTTAGAAGCCATCGATCCAAGCTTCACACCTCCTGAGACAGAGACTACGACACCCCCAGAACCGGAGCAACCTGTAGACCAACAACCCGCTGCAAAATCAAGTCAGGAAACACACTATGAACTCGGCACCGCTTATCGAGACGCAAAAATGCTTACAGAAGCAATCGCGGAGTTCAAAAAGGCGATAGATTTGGATCCAGATTTCACAGCAGCACACACGAATTTGGGCGAAATCTATCTTGAAATAGGACAACTTGATGACGCAGAAAACGCAGCGAACGCGGTGTTAAAGGTTGACGCTAATTCTCAGTCGGCGCGTCAACTCTTAGAGGCTATAAAACAGGCGCGCCCCACGCCTCCTCAACCCACACCGACGAAGTCAGTAAGTACACCGCCATCAGATACATCCGATGTGAAGCAAGATTTAGAGCGCGGACTCGTCTTTCTCAGCAACAAGCAGTATAATCAAGCCGCCGCCGCGTTCAAAAAAGTAATAAAGGTAGATCCGAGCTTGGTAGAGGCTCACTACGGTTTAGCGCAATCTTACCTCGAAATAAGGGCATTTGACGATGCAAAAGCTGCCACAGATGAAGTCTTGAAGCGCAATCCAAACCATCGGCAAGCACGCGAATTCCTCCAAATCATCAAGTTCGCCAGAAACTTAGAGAGAAATAAAAAAATTTGGAAGAAAGTCAGGGTCTATGCCGTTATTTTGGGAATCGTCGCGGTATGTGCGTTTGTTGCTATCAGGTTTAATATAATTTCGCTGCCTGCCTCTTCTCCAACACCGCCCGAACTCTCAATAGCAGTTTCTTTAGAAGAACCTTCAGGTAACGGTTCCCTTGATGCTGGCGAGACGGGTCGCCTTAGGATCATAATTAGGAACAGTGGTGGCACGGTTCGCAATGTAGGGGTCAGAATTGATCCGCCCTTTATCTCCGGAGTGCCTTATAAGCAGCCCGCACGAATTTCAAAACTCGGCAAGAATAACCCAGAAACTATCGCTATCTCAATGTCAGCAGATAAGAATGTACGTGAACGGGACCAATCCTTGGAAATCCAACTGTTCAGCAACGATGGACAGCGACTCGGTAGTAAAAAGTTTACTTTGAAAATAAAGCGAATGAGGAAAGGGTGATGTTTAAATAATTGTGGCAATTGCAAAATATACGAAGGACACAAGAGACCAACAGCCTATGCTACGAAAGATGTGTCCGCTCAGAACCTTATGGCCATCTTAAAATTGTCCAAACTTTAAAAAATATAAGGAGTTATCAAATATCCCTACTATCTTTTTCATAACGACAAACCTACCTTGGGCTAATTTTTTCACATCTCCCCTTCATTGCAACCAGTAGACGTGGTTTCAACTACCCTTTGCCAATTTATAGAACCTGCAGGCTTGTAGCGGAGCTTCTATATTTGCTTTTTCGCTGAAAATTTTATATAATTTTTTAGTCATATATAGTCTTAATTATTATTATTCTTGTATAATTACAAAAATTAACCTATTATAACTAACGTAAGTTTGATAATCAGGACTTACGCAAATTGCGTAAAAAAGCAATATATTTGACTGAAAAGTAGTTATTTCAGTCAAAAAGCGTTGGGTTTCACGCGGTATTTGGTGTGTTGAAGTTTCCTTGTGTTGAGAAGTCTCTTTTGTATGCACGTTTACTTGATCCCCGTTCAACCCAACCTACAGGCTGGAAATTCGTTGTTGAGTTCCTAAAGTTCTCATAGCTTCAGTAGAGTTTTCTTCTCGAAATACGTATAAGCTATCAATGCAAAGACGACAAAATCTATCTATGGGTAACCAATGTGAGAAACCAATATATTAATACCGCAGTTGAAAAAGTTAATATGCCAGCCAACGAGCTTCCGCTATTGTGGGGATCCAAGTCCCCTGCGCATTGGCATCTACTCAGTTTTAACTATACGTTAGTTACCCCCCCCCCCGCAAAACTTAGCGTTTTTAACAATTTACATCATCACCAGGACAGCATTGGCAGAAGCCACCTTTCTGTCATTAAAAGTAACCGCGCGCGTTCCATCTCATACGGGATGTTCCGTCGCGGTTTTTGTTTGCATGGGTTCAAACCCAGTAGGTGTTTTGCTTTTAGCGAAACGAAAATACATCAGCGAGAACAACAGTTGTTTTCGCTGTTCGTAAGTTGCTGGACATTCTTTGCAATGTCCATAATGATGCTTATTTCAAACTCACGTTACTATGGAGAAAAATAAAAACACGGCGGGTGCTACTTAAAACCATTGACTTATAAATTTGACCGTCCCTTGGCATTAAACAAATTCTGCTTTCAGCATACCGCCCTAATACCATAATTCAAACCCGAATAAAGGAATAATCATGAATACACGTATGATTGAAAAATACTACGCCAAACAACGTAGAAACAGGGCACTGATATTCTCTTTGGTAGCACATGCAATCGCAATTATTTTCACAGCGATATGGTTATTGAAACCGTTGGTAGAACAGATAGAAGATACGATTGCTGTGGATTTTGTTCCGCCACCGCAGCGGATACATAAGCCAAAAAAGATAATCCGAAAGGTCGATCAGAGCGCTGCTGCCGCCGCGGCATCCATTCAAAACCCAGCAGCGAAGCGTCTACCGTCATTAATGTCCTCAATTCCGAAAGTCAACGAAAAGCCGAAGTTAGAAGCACCACTGCTTTCGACAGTGGTAAAACTCGCGCCTTCACCGGAGTCCATCCTTGCAGACACTAAAGCGAATTCAGCAACAATAGAAAGAGGAAGTGGCGAAATTAAGGACGGACGAGGTTATGCTCAGGATGGAAGAGGCTCTGGCTACGGAAACACCCCCGGTAAAGGCACGGGAGGCGGAGGTTCGGGGAAAGGTCTTGGAAATTTAACGCAATCAGGCGGTACAGGACAAGATGCCTTCGGTGAAGGAATCTCGGACCTTGTTGGTACTTACGAAGACGAAATCGGCGATCAACTCGGCAGCATTATTGATGAAGAGGACGGCATCGTACGGGGACATATTCGGCTAATCCGTCTAAAGCATCAAATGAGCGATTGGTGGCAAGACCCGACAGCGATCCCATCCCTAATAAAATGGTTGCGCGATCACACGCCATCAATCACCGCTGATATGAAATACGCTGGTGGTTCATTATCACTAACAGATGAGGACATCATGAACGCACCCCTAATGATAATGACAGGGCACGACCAGGCGATGTCTGTATCCTACCAACGGTTAGCCGACCGCAATTCACAGGCATCGGGTTTCAGCAGTGAAGAGCGCGCAGCCCTTCGGAAATACATTCTCGATTACAACGGCATGCTATTTTTCGACTACTGTGGTGATGGTGGTAATGAGAAATCGTTTGCGACGCTCGTAGAAAACGAGTTACGCACGGTGTTCCCTGAATATCCGATGAAAACGCTGGATGATATACGACATGAGATTTTTCAGTGCTATTTCAAACTGAAAAAAACGCCTGTCGGTGGCTCAACGTTCTGGGGCACCGGTTACAAGGGTGGGAACGAAAAATGGCGACATATTAAAGGGATCTCAGTACCAGGACGGTTAGGTAAGCCTCGTTTGGCAGTCGTATTTTGCCCGCTCGATTACTTATGTAGCATGGAAACCGCTGAGGTCGATAGCCGCGCACCACTCGCATCAAGACGCTCTTCGGATGTCTATCGGTTCATGACCAATATGTTTATTTATCAAATGCGGCAGAGAGCAGCAGCGCAAAAATAATAACAAAAACGGGCGCGCTTACAAAGCGCGCCCAGTCCAGCTAAAACCGTGTAAAATTCGCTCCGTAAGCGTGGATTATCCATCCACTATTCTTCCTTAATTACAAAGAATTTTTCCTCTTTAATCCGCTCTTCAGGGTAACGCGCACGCGCCCAGATCGCCTTCGCATTCTCAATCATCTGCGGATGCCCACACGCATAGACAACAGCATTGGTGTGATCATAGCCGAGTTGGTCGCCGTACTTCCGAATTACATCTTCAGCACGTCCGCTCTCGCCTTGCCACTCCGGATCTTCCCACGGTCGACTCACTGTCGGAACAAAGGTGAACCACTCTTCCTGCGCTGCGAGTTCGTTGAGTTCGTCCATGTAATACCCGAGTTCCCACGAACGACTCGCCCCGACAATCGCAAGGATCTGATGCGGACTGGCTTTGCCCTGTTCCTGCTCAATTTTCTGTGTTCGCGCAATGCTAATATACGGCGCAGCTCCGGTTACAGTGCCTGCCATAACATGGTGTGTCATTCCGCTCTCCGTGTCCATCACGAATTTCCCGACGAGGCGATCTCGGATAAACACGCTGTCTCCCAATTTCAGTTCCCAGAACAACGGTGTGGTTGCCCCTTCCGGTACCAATTCCACGAAAACCTCCATAAACGGTTCGTGTGGTGAAGAGACTATTGAATAGGGACGTTGGACAATCTTTTCGTCAACTTGAAAACCTATCGTGGCGTATTGACCGGGTATAAATGGCAGCTGCTTATCAACACGGAATTTAAACGCGGCTAAATCTTCAGAAAAGTCTTCGCGTTCAATTAGTTCACCTTTACAATATTGCGCTCTGGAGCGTCTTCTTTGCATAATTTTTCCCTTCAAATTTTCTATAACAAGTTCAGTCCGTTCCCAGTAACAAGTAGGAACCCCGACGTAGCAAACTACACCGAACAAAAAATGATGGAATTTTGATGACTTCCTCACATATTATACTGAAAACGAAAATCAAAATCAAGTCTTTTTATTTTATTGGCTGGGTCATTTATAGTGAAATATATAATTATGTACACACCAAAAGAGGGCGAGGATACAATCCTCGCCAGCGGGGGGCAGGTCTCGCTTCTATTGAAATGTAAACTTATCTTCATAATTCACCATAGTTTTAATACATTATCTGGTTGGGTACCCTTTTTTTAAAGATCAGGTGCGGTTAGGAGGGAAATTGAAGAAACACCTCGGCAAAAACACCGCACCTACCGGACCTGGGGGTCCAATATTTCTCTGCAATCGCTGAAACAACGCCTCTGCGCTTGATTCCAGAGGTTTTTCGTGATAAACTTAAATACGCACGATGTATCAACTCTGCCCGATTTCGTGCAACCCTGCACGAGACTTGCCCCATTTTGTGCAGTACTTTCTGGGGATTTTACGTAGAGATCCATCAATACGGTATCGCTCAAATCGGCACGGAATTTGCTGACAAATACGGTATAGATATTTCAACAATAAAACCATTTCCCAAAAGGAGCTTAGGTTCATGAAAAAGACTCACCTTCTCTATATCGTATGCGTTTTACTTGCCGACTTACTCCTATTAGACAGTCTCGCACAAGACTTCGCAGCACAGTGGCACCTACCGGATGGGGCGAAAGCGCGTCTCGGCAGAGGTAAATTGATTAACATCAAACTGTCCCCCGACAGTACCCGAGTCGTCGCCTCAACAACTGTCGGCATCTGGATTTATGATGCCCAAACCGGCGAAGTCGTTTCACTGTTCACAGAGAAACAAGCTGAGAAAAAAGATGGTTTCTTTATCAAAACACCACCAGAGACACTGACCTTCTCAACTGACGCATCAATTATCGCGACTGCTCATGGAAACAGTATTTACGTCTGGGACACCTTCACAGGCAACGCGTTTGCGATGCTCGATGAACATCCGGATTCAATTAACGCACTCGCACTTTCACCGGAGGGTACAAAAATTGCCACCGCAGGTGGAGATTGGACGGTGCATCTATGGGAGGTCAACACCGGCAAATATATCAAAAGCCTAACGGGGCACCCGAGTGCAGTAAACGCGGTCGCGTTCTCACCCGACGGTCAGATTCTTGCGAGTGCGGGATCAACCCTCCGCCTATGGGATGCCAACACAGGTGAGTTGCTACACGCAGACAGTAAAGATCTGGGATCCATCAGCCTACTCGCATTTTCACCAGACGGTAAAACACTCGCAACAGGCGGGGGATGGGATCACACGGTGCATTTGTGGGATGTCGATACCGGTACACTCCGAATGGGTCTCAAAGGACACACCGGCAAAATTCGTGATATGGCGTTTGCACCAGATAGCAGTACACTTATCACCACGAGTGGCGATAAAACAATGCGGCTCTGGGATGTCAACACCAGTACCGAACAGAAGAAACTTCCCGCTCCTGAGGATGCCATTAACCCATTAGTTGCAGCAAACCAAATGCTCAAACTGCTTGAACAGAGAATTCTGCCAAAGAAACGGGATGACGTTTATAGCGTGAAATTTTCTAAAGATGGCAGCCAACTGATCAGTGTGAGTGGTGACGGCAGCCTCCATCTATGGGATGTTGACACCGGACGCTACCAACTATCCTTCTCTCTTGGTGCGTACACGAATTGGGTAAGTGCCCTCGGCTTTTCCGCAGACAGTAAACATCTTGTCAGTGATAATGCCCTTGAAGGGAGGGTGCGCGTCTGGAGCGTAGAAACTTTCACACAAGAGGCTATCCTTACACCGCCCCAAGACGCTATCGAACTCATGTTCTCCGCGGACTTCAAAAAACTTGCGGGACGTGCCTTGCGCCACGGAATTCAGGTGTGGGATTCCACGACAAAAGCTCGCTTGTCTACTTTGAGGGGGACAGAGCGGATGGCTGGTTACTGGCCCCTCGTATTTTCACCAGACGGTACGATGCTTGCGGGTAGGGGTAGAATAGGAGTTTTAGGCAACAAGGTCCGGATTTGGAAGACAGACACCGGTGCCGAGTTATTCACACTTGAGGGGCACACAGGGACTGTGAGTGAATACACATTCTCGCCAAACAGCAAGGTCTTCGCGAGCGGTGGTGAAGATGGAACCATCGTTTTATGGGATGTCGAAACGGGCAAAAACCTATTGAATCTCATCACGGGCAACACGAAGCCTATCAGTGCGTTAGCCTTCTCCGCAGATAGCAAGGTGCTCGCAAGCGGAGGTGGAAGCGAGATTCACCTATGGAACGCCCACATTGGCGATCCGATGGGCACCATCGGTGTTCGGGAAAATGTGCTTGCGTTAGCCTTCTCTCCAGATGGAAAGACACTTGCAATTGGGAGTGGGGAAGGATCTATTCAGGTGTGGACATTAGACCCCAATCACAAGATACAAACCATCTTCACAGGACATCAAGGATCTATTCATGTGCTGATGTTCTCTCCAGATGGCAAAACCCTCGCAAGCGGAAGTGCCGATGGCACAATTCTCCTCTGGGATATGAAATAGTAGAAACAACCGGCTTTAAAACGAACAAAAAACTTAAGAGCAAAACTGATGAAAAACGCACGTTTTCTCCTTATACCATTACTGTTCATCTGTAGTGTCCTATTGCTCAGTTTGCTACTCCGTTGGATAACTTCACCGAAATTAGAGGAAACTCCAACGGAGTTCCAAACACAAGTAGCGGCTCCCGCCTATACCCAATGGCACCTACCAGCAGGTGCTAAACTACGCCTCGGTAAGGGGCATATTAGGGACATAAAATCTGCACCGAACAGCACGCAATTCATCGTGGCAACGAGCATCGGTATCTGGCTATACGATGCGCATACCGGCTCAGAAATCGCACGTCTCAATGAAAAACCGAGAGACATCAGAACGATAGCCTTCTCTTCAGACGGCAGAAAACTTATCAGTGCCGACTCTGAAGGGGAAGTACAAATCTGGGATATATCCACAACCAAACTTCTCTCAACGTTCCGAGGTCCTCGAAAAATTACAGACGCGGTTTCCGCTGTCTCCACCGATAGGATTAAACTTGCCAACAAACAACCCGGAAATATCCACTTGTGGGAGTTCGGTAGCGAAACACGCCAAACGATTGTTACCGATATAAAATCAGATTCCGGATTTGGCCACGGGACAACCATGGCACTCTCGCCAAATGCTATGCTCCTTGCAACAGCGATGTGGGAAGCGGACGAAAGTCACCGAATTCGAGTGTGGGATGCGAACACTGGAAATTTGCTGTTCGTCTTGGAAGGACATACACGATGGATTCGGACTTTGGCATTTTCACCGGATAGCAAAACATTGGCAAGTGGAGATGAACGTCAGAGAATTCGGTTGTGGAATATGGATACTGGTAATCTCAGCGCGACGCTTAAAGTACCTACGGGTAGTTTCCACGCGTTAGCATTTTCACCAAATGGAAAACTTTTGGCAAGCGGTCGTAGTGATGGAAGAATTCAGTTGTGGAATGCTTCCACCGAAAAACAGGGAGGGTTGAGTGCCCTCAGCGCGTATGTACCTACACTAACGCTCAAAGCGCATAAAAGCCGAGTCTCTACAATAGCATTCTCATCGGACGGACAAATGCTTATCACAGCAAGCCTCTTCGATAAAAACATCCGCGCCTGGGATACCACCACGGGGAATAAACGCTTCGTCTGCTCAGGTCACCTTGGAAATCCGTTGGGGTTTGTCTTTTCTGAAACGGACTCCACCCTTACAAGCGTGTATCGTCTCAATTGGAACAGCGTTCAACTGGAAGATTGGGATGTCAACACAAAAAACCAACTGTCTACTCGATTTCTGAATGTAGATAACGAGTTCGCGGCAATCTCACCTGATGGGAAAACGATTGTCGCACACGAATATTGGCAAAAAGAGATGATGCAACTGTGGGATGTGAACACAAGGCGAGCACGTGCTACCTTGAAAGAACCATTAAAGAAGAAGCGAAAGGGAGCAGGTGCATCCTCCTTCCGATCAGAATTCACTTTCTCTCCGGACAGCACAATCATAGCCAGCGGCAGACGGAATAATGTCGTCCATTTGTGGGATGCCACGGCGCGACAACCCTCTGGTCTCAAGAAATTTTTCGGTTTTGCCGATACACTGCATCCTCGACTGACTATCCAAGGACACCCAGTTCACGTCCGCACATTAGCATTCTCACCAGATGGGCAAACACTCGCAGGTGGAAGTAACGGTGGGCACATCCATTTGTGGAATGCCCACACAGGCACAGAACATTTCACACGCATAGAACATAGCAGTCGGATTACCGCCTTGGCATTCTCGCCAGACGGTAGAACACTCGTAAGTGGCGGCGCGGGTGGGGAAATTTGCTTCTGGTATACAGCAGACGGTACTAAGGGTAGCGCAAACATTCTTAAGCCGCGCGCAACAGTGAGTGCCCTGCTATTCTCGCCGGATGGAAAAATCCTTGTCAGTGGAAGTGGAAAAGGAATCCTCCAACTGTGGGAAACTAACACAGGTCGACTTTTATCCACACACGCAGCCCATACAAACCCTATACGAGTGTTGCTATTTTCTCCAGAAGGAAAAACACTCGCGAGCGGAAGTAATGATGCCACAACCCTTCTCTGGAATTGGGAGATACTCAAATAGCCATCAGTCGTCAATTATCAGCAAAGAGGTGTTCTTACCGGCAGCTAACAGCCATTTACGATAAGGCAAACGATCAGATTGGCTTTTCTACATTTCAGCCAATTTCTTCTGAAGCCACCGCGTCATCGGCGCGTGTCCTGGATCACAGACTTCAATGAAATGCCCTGGCAAGGGTTGTCCGATCAACGCCTCCACATCTCGTCTTCGTTCTGCAACAACTGTCGGATGGTCGCTCGCAACGTTCACTTTCTCCTCTGGATCGTTCCGGATGTCAAAGAGTTCATCACCCTTCTCATCGTTATAACCGACTGAAGTACAGAAATTCCAATGGTCATCGCGGACGCTGACGCGTCCACGTGCATTGCCCGTTGCAAAGCCTGCCCAACCGGTGATAATCCGTTCACGGAGGAACGCTTTCTCTTGCGTAACGAGCTGCCACATATCCTCACCGTCCGTCCAATCACACGGAATGTTCAGCTGATTCAGCAACGTCGGCATCAGATCGTGGTTCTGCACAAAAGCGAAAATCTCCTTATCGTTCGGTCCTTCAGGGTGTCGGATCATGAGATTGAGTTGGGTATTGAAAGGATGTAGTTTGTTCGCACCTTTCCCGAAACTCCCGTGGTCTCGGAGTTGTGTGCCGTGGTCGGACATCAGCACAACCAAGGTTTCGTCCTTGATGTTCAGCTGCTCTATCTTATCAAGCAGCGCACCAACCCACTTATCAACAAACGTTACTTCGCCGAGATAGAGAGCCTCAATGCGGCGCAATTCATCTTCTGTAGGACCGTCGCCTTCATTCACACCGCCCAGTGTGATAAAATCCTTACCGGAATAGTCAGGAAAATAGATATCTGCGTAAGATTTCGGTGGATCCCACGGTTCATGTGGGTCAAAACTATCCACCCATAAGAAGAACGGACCGACGGTATGATTATCCTCAAGCCAGTCAGACGCAGCGCGGAAGACGCGCGCACAACTATAGTCATCTTCCGATTGTCGGTGGCGTTGCGACAATAGATAGTTGACGAGTCCAGCGTGTCGTTGCCAATTAATCGGTTCACGCACATGTTTTCGGAGTTGTTCTTCAATCAGTCTCGGATCGCCGCTGTGCCAATTATCTGACTCTTGCCCGCGGATGAAATCGAAATGTGCAAACCCGCGCGAGAAATTCATCGTCGGCTTGAACATGTGATAGGTATCGGCAATCAGGGCGGTGAGGTAACCGCGCTCCAGTAGCACTTCGGCGATCGTATCCTGCTCCGGTGGAATCTTATGCCAGCCGGGTGCGTGGTGCCAATGCCCGCGTCGATCAAAATTGTATCTCCACGGAAAACTCCGCATCCCCGTAAAGTTGCCACGCCGTATCTGAAGTGTGGGTTGCCCTTCACCAAACGCGCGTGTGAAGCGGACACTCTCCGATGCAAGTGCATCGAGGTTAGGCGTTTGCACGTGGCTATATTTCTTACCTTCGCCGATGATGTCGGCGCGAAATGTGTCTAAACAGATACAGACAATGTTCATACTTTTAAGCCTCTCTCATTTCATCAAGGATCATTTCGGTAGCCTCTAAGGGGTCACCAGCCTCAATAATAGGCCTGCCGACGACAATGTAATCCGCGCCTCGTCGAATCGCCTCCGCTGGCGTGGTGATACGACGCTGGTCACCAGTTTCCGCCCATTTCGGACGAATGCCCGGTGTCACAATCAAAAAATTATCACCACACGCTTTCCGAATTGGCTCAATCTCCAACGGCGATGCGACGACCCCGTCCAATCCGGCTTCCTTTGCCTGCTGCGCAAGATAAATTACTTGTTCAGTGAGTTGCCGCGCTGAACCGAAATTTTGCTGAAATCCGGTCTCATCAATGCTCGTCAGAATGGTCACACCGAGCAGAATAGGTTTCGGAATATTTGCTTTGTATGCGGCATCATCCGCGCTGTTTCTTGCGGTTTGCATCATCTCAAAACCACCGGAGGCATGCATGTTAATCATATTTGCGCCGTGTTTCGTCATCATGCCAACATCGCGTGCAACCGTATTCGGGATGTCGTGAAACTTCAAGTCAACAAAGACTTTATGACCATTTTGTTCAAACCATGGAAAAGCTTCCATCCCAAGCGCGCTGAACGCCTGAAAGCCCATCTTAAACCAACGGACTATATCCATAAGCGTTCCAGATAGCCAGTCAATCTCCTCACCATCATCCGTATCCAATGCGATGATTAATCTATCTCTCACTTTTTTATTTCCTTTATAGGGGTGACGCGCGTTATCCATTGTCTAACGCAAGACGTTTCTTCTGCTGGTCCTACTGGAGCCCTCGATTTTTCATTCATCCAAGTTCTGCCAACTCTGGAATGTGTTTACGTTCATAGTTTTCAATGAGCCCAAAAACGAATTGCATCAATGGAGCAAGAAGATGATTTTCGTCGTCACGTACCACGTCCATTAATTCGCCGAGCAGGACTATTAATTGCTCGTAATCGTTTTCCGTTAAGGCTGCAATGGTGTTATCTTGGCATTTGCCAATTGCATCGTTTAAAGTGTTTAGTGATGCAAACGATCGAGAATTGTTCGGAATACTGTGTTCAAATTTAACTTGTGCCACATTAGGTGCAGCATGCTTTTCGGTTGACATAGTAGACTCCTGAATTTATCAGTAGCAGACCTAATAATATTGGTCAAGGCCTCCACCTATCATACTCAGCGTGGGTTAGCACATGACGAATAAACACTATCTGCTGGTCATAGTGGATAGTTGCAATGAGGCGAGCCTTGTTCCCTCCAATATTGAAAACAGTCCAACCTTCAACTCGGTCAGCGTGAGGAAAGACCTCACGCAACTCAGCAATCGAACGAAAATTTCTTCCGCTTATCAATCTGTGCCAATGGTTGAGTGCCGGTCTGGTGTTTGGATGTTTCTGTGCAAAATCCCTCAACAGCTTGTACGGACCTGTACGCATTAATTTTTTGTATCCTTCTTCTTACAATACCACCTCAACTGGCACACTTAAAACTTTATCAACGATCCGTAACGTCTCTCGGTGTGCGTCCTCAATTTGGGTCTGGCAATTATAGATATTCAACGCAATCCCTTTGAGTTGTTCTTCAAAATTATCTATCATCCGATGAACTTCCGCGGGGGACGTGCCGCCGAGGCTCTGGTTGTTCTGAATTGCTAACTCTGCATCCAAAATTTGTTTCAGCTGCGAAATCGGTATGTCAATCTCTTTCTGTTTCAAGAGTTTTCGCGTCAACTCCCAATCCGTGAACGTCTTTTCCTGCCCTGCAAGTTCTCCGACAAGCCATCCCACAATCTCGTGGGACTCCCGAAAACTCATCTGATGCTCTTTCACAAGATAGTTCGCTAACTCCGTTGCGGTCGCGAAATTCGCATTCGCCAATTCAGCCATCCTTTCCGTCTTGAAATCCGTTGTCTTGAGGAGCTCCGGTAGCAGACCGAGACACGCCTTCACAACATCAAACGCCTCCCACAGCGGCGGTTTATCCTCTTGGAAATCACGGTTGTAGCCCATCGGCAACCCCTTGAGATTCGTTAACAGGTCCAGTAACGCCCCGTAGACACGTCCTGTACGACCGCGTGTGAGCTCGGCGATGTCCGGATTCTTCTTCTGTGGCATGATGGAACTCCCGAAACTATACGCATCGTCAAGCACCGCCATTCCGAATTCATAGGTTGTCCAATAGACCAACTCCTCGCTAATCCGTGAGAGGTTCGCCATCACGAGCGATAACGCGAAAAGCACCTCTGCAATAAAATCCCGACTGCTGATAACATCAAGTGCGTGTTCGTGTGGTGCATCGAAACCGAGCAGTTTTGTTGTTAATTCTCGGTCAATAGGGAAAGTTGTGCCAGCCAAAGCACAGGCACCGAGCGGGTTCATATTGGCAAGTGTGTATGCAGATTGGAGACGCTTCTGATCCCGTAGGAACATGCTGACGTAAGCCGTCGCCCAGAAACCGAGACTGATCGGCTGCGCATGCTGTGTATGCGTATAGCCGGGCATGACGGTGTCGGTATGTTTTTTCGCAATCTGAAGGAAGGCATCGCAGAGTGAGGAGAGACCACGTTGAATATTGAGAATCTCATCGCGGATGTAGAGATGTGCATCTACGAGTACCTGATCGTTCCGAGAACGGGCGGTGTGAAGTTTGCCCCCGAATTCGCGTCCAGCGTTCTCAATCAGATACGATTCGACGTTCATGTGCACGTCCTCTTTATTCGGATCAAGCGTAAAATCGCCGTTCTGAAAATCTTCTTCTGCTTTTCGGAGCCAGCGCAAAATCTCACGTAGGTCGGCATCGGAGATAATTCCCTGTCGAGCGAGCATAATCGCATGCGCTTGACTCCCCCAGATATCGTATCCGATGAGGCGCGTATCGGCTTCAATGGAGTGCGTGAAGGCTATTGTCTCTGTAGTGAGGCTTGTGCTAAAACGTCCACCCCAGAGCGTTTTTTCGGGTTTTTTCATAGTCTATCAGATTCTTCGGCAATCAACATTCCAGCCCCTCGTTGTGAAAACGAGTTACAGATGTGCCCATGGATCAATAAGTTCAACCCCAACCCTTTCAAAATCTGTAACGTTTCGAGTCGCGATGGCTGCCTCGCGGGAACGGGCAATTGCAGCAATTTGACAATCGGCTTGGCTTATCGGTCTACCAGCTGCGTGTCGTTGAGCAAAAATTTCGGCGTAAATGTTCGCTGCATCACTATCAAAAACAAGGATGCGTCCAGCGAACAACGTAGTAAATACACGAGCAGCAGCCTCCGAGAGTCCGCGCCGTCGCCTTCCATAAGGCAAGAGTGCTATACCAGCCAAAATTTCTGCTTCGGTGACAGTTGTCACGAACAAGCTGCCGGCAGGCTGGACACCAAACCAAGCCAGAACTGTCTGTTGTGGACTGTCCCGCATGAGCTCCGAGACGACATTAGTGTCAAGAACAATCATGTTTGGTATTTAGTCAAAGCGAGGCGGTTCTCGCGCCGGTTCCCGTGGGGGTATCTCAAGTTCCACTCCGCCAAAAGGTTTGAACATTTCGTGGATCGCCGTTCCCAGATTTTGTGATGGAACTTCGTGATCAGAAGAGACATTTCGCGCCTCTGCATCCTGAAGATAAACGAGATAATCAACAGCAGATTTGAGTTTTTCGGTAGAGAGCTGCCTGATTACCCTCACTGCCTGCTGTTGTAAGTCAACTTTTCGCATAATCAAACCTCCTTTTTAGATAATAACACAATTGTTGCTACACAACCTGCGGCGGACGACGTATCGACATCGGTTGGATAATTTTGCGTTGGTCAGGGGTCAGACGTGCCAATAACGCCTCTGAATGCGGATAGTCAAAACGCTCACGGACATATCTCGGAGAATAGCGATAGACAATCGATCGGCGACATCCGTCATTCGTCCGCTCTGCCGAGCCGTGCGTAATCGCGTCTGTGAACATGACGACATCCCCTGCCTTGAGATAGATCTCCTGTGTCGCAAACGCTGTCCCTGCGGGTTTACCGCTCACACCGTCGTAGACCAAGCCTTTCCCGTCGTGTTTCAAACGCGGGTGAATCTCGGTACATTTATGGCTTCCGGGCACCAGCACAGGTGCGCCATCTCCCGGTCCAATATCGTTTAGTGCCATCAGGACATTAATCTGTCCTACCATCCATTCTCCTGTGTTCTCCTGGCGGAAGGTTAGGTAACTCAGCGGGACATGCCCACCACAGTGAATATGAATAAAACCGCCGGGACCGCGGACGTTAAGGAAATTCTCATGGATAGAAAGCCCATTGACTTCATGGACGTATTTCCGAACCAGTCCAATCCAAGCCGGGTGGTCAATTAGCTTCTGAAACGCCTCGCCGCCCTCAATGATATTCTGGAAATTGACACCGTTTTCGATGTTGTAGGTATGCGTCTCAATGTTCCCGATCCAGCGCGGAATCCGTCTGTCTTCACCGTTTTCCTCCCACGGATGCTCCACGTACTCCCAATGCGCATCAATCCATCCGTTTATCTTATCCAGATCGTCTTCCGAGATCGCGTTCTCTAAAATTAGATAACCTTGCAAGTCGAATAGATAATCCTGTATCTCTTGATCCATGTTCCATCTCCTCAGCCAATAGGCACGGTTTCAACCGCACCCATAGAATACCATCACGACTACAGATACGCGCCCAATTCAGCTTCCGTCGGGGTTGGCGTAGAGATACCCCCTTCAGGGACATCCACTTTAGCGGTCCACGCAATGGCGTTGAGAATGAACTTACGGAGTGTGTCATCCGCCCAATTGCTATGGAGATGTCCTCCCGTAAATCCGAAGCCACGCCCACCATCTGGGCGCTCCACACACCATCCTAAGTGCTGTGGCTCACCCTTTGCCACTGATTCTCGGACATGCGGGTTGCCGCTATGGGGTCCATCGGGTCTTTCAAGCGTTGATTCAGGGGCGATTGCGCTCAGCAAAGGTGTCACACCTTCCATATTTTCACGAAACCGCATGTGATAATACCACTCGTCTTCCAACGAGAAAGGTTCCAGACCGCGAGTTATCGGATGGTCAGGAAAACCAGTAAATGTCGCTGTCCAGTACGGATTGACCGAAAGGTGCGTCTCAAAGTAGCCACCGATCCAATCCAAGAAACGATCTCCCGGTTCACCCTTCGGCACTTCGACTGCATAGTGCAACATCGCAAGCCCCATCCCCTGATCTATCAATCCGGAGATTTGTTCAAGGTGTGGAATGCTGAGATGTCCGGCACCACCATCTGAATAAACAATGATTGCATCTGTATCTGCGAAAGTTGCTGGATTCTCAGGCCACCCTTGAGAGACAACGGCTTCCACACCGTCTACATTCTCGTTCAACTGATCAGCGAGAAAGGCACACCCACCCGGATGCTCATGCGAACCACCACCATGACTTGCTTTTCCTGCCACCATAACAATTCGAGATTTTTTTCTCATATTTTAAGCCTCCGTTTAGAATATCTATCAGTTTACCACACTGCGTGACTTCTTGGCAAAACTCTTGTTTTCACCATTCTCTTTTCACATCGTAGAGATCAAAAGCCTCGTCTTTGCTAATTATTGGAATGCCTTCAACAATTGCTTGGGCGATTATCAAACGGTCAAACGGATCCCGGTGATGAAGTGGCAAGGTGGTCAACTGAACGAGGGTATCAACTGTAATATCCAAAATTTCAATTCCGTGGGAATCCAATTCATCCGGAAACGATTGCTCAAAAGGTTTGTTTAAAGCAAGTTTTCCTATATTAATCTTGATCGCAATCTCCCAGAGGCTAGCGGTGCTAATGAAAATCTCACTACTTGAATCGAGGATTAATCGCTGTCCGCTGCTACTGAGTTGTTTGTCCTCAGCGATAAACCAAAGGAGTGTGTGGGTATCCAGCAAATATCTCACCACATATATTCCCTGAATTCTGGAAGTTCGGCATCAAAATCATCAGCGATATGAATCAATCCCTTGAGGGTGCCAGCTTGACGCGGTGGCTGCAACGTCTTCAGTCCATCCCCATAAAACAACGCGTGGTATTTCACGTAGGTCTTATCCAGCAATTTAAAGCAGTTCTTAAATTCTTTGAACGCTGGTGCGGTCTTTACTTCATGCTTCACCAAATAAGCGAGACGTTCATCTGCGAACTTTTCGCACGCGTTTAACGCCAAGGCAAGCTGCTTTTGATCCTCGGTTATCATCTGGGCACAAACATGCATACCGTTAACATCGGCATACGACGAAAATTTGCCGACTGCATTTGGATCTGAACATACAGATTCAAAGTAACTGCGGGATAACTCATCAGGATTTTTGGCAATATCATCTAACACACCGACAAAGGAAATACGTTCCTTATCTCGTTTCAACTGTCGACGTAGCCCGGCCAATACATGTTCAAGATATGAGCGTTCAAGATAATTGTAGTGAAAATCTTGGGTACGCTGATGTCCATGGATGATGATTCGGATTTCCCAGAACACTCTGGCATCCCGAAGGAGCAGTCGAAGCTCTGGTTCAATCATCTTCATCCATTCGCGCCATTTGACAACTTTGGGACTCATCTTAAATTTCTCAGCCATTGTCTATCCTCCGGAGATGAAAAGCACAATTCACAATTGCAGTACCGGTTCCGCCAACTTTGAATGCGAAAAATAGAAAAATGTCTTCATCACAATGCTAAAGTATTATACACGTTCTCATTGTAGATGTCAATTTTTTAATACTTGACAATCCTGCATAGTAGCCTTAAAATACTCC
The DNA here is from genome assembly GCA_022821965.1 of Candidatus Poribacteria bacterium. GTDB lineage: Bacteria > Poribacteria > WGA-4E > WGA-4E > WGA-3G > WGA-3G. The sequence continues at coordinate 60,308 of JAJECN010000026.1, read as the reverse complement.
CAAACGCGCTACAATGAAGGAGCACCATAATGGAGAAATTTCCAATCGTTGACACACACGTTCACCTCTGGCACCCGAAACAACTGAGATACCCATGGCTTACGGAAGTACCAGCCCTAAACAGACCTTATCTCCTAAAAGATTACACCGACGCGTACGGCGAACTGGAAATCGAATCCATGGTCTTCGTTCAGTGCGATACACATCCCGATGACGGCTTGAAAGAGACAACGTGGGTTACGGATCTCGCAACGACAGTAGAACCTCGGATTCAGGGTATCGTCGCATGGGCACCGCTTGAAGAGGGAGGACAGGTGGCACCTTTCGTTGAAAAGTTGGCAGAGAATCCACTCGTCAAAGGTATCCGTCGGCTCATCCAATCCGAAAGCGTTGATTTCTGCGTTCAACCGAACTTTGTGAATGGGGTCAAAGTGCTGTCTCGCTACGGATTGAGTTTCGACATCTGTATTTTCCACCCCCAACTCGCCAATGCAATTCGGTTAGTGGAACAGTGTCCACATGTCCAATTCATCTTAGATCATATCGGCAAACCTGACATCAAAAACCAACTGTTCGATCCGTGGAAGCAAGAGATCGAAACCCTCGCAGCGTTCCCGAATGTCCATTGCAAAATATCAGGTTTGGTAACAGAGGCGGACTTTGAAGCGTGGACACCCGACAACCTACAACCCTATATTGAACACGTCATCACCTGTTTCGGTTTTGATCGCGTCATATATGGCAGCGATTGGCCCGTCTCCACGCAAGCCACTGACTATCCACGGTGGGTGCAGACATTGAAAGAGGCTGTATCAGGATGCTCATCTGAGGAGTTGCACAACCTCTTCCGTGACAACGCCATTAGATTTTATAAGCTCGATTCATAGCGCAAAAAAAGAAAAGGGGAAGCACAGAAGAATAAATCTTCCACGCTTCCCTTTTGTAGTAATCTTCCTCGTTAACTGCCAGATTTAACTTCCCGTCGGCGCGGATGCAGTACAAACTCCGTATATCCGTTCGGCAGCTCACACCCTTTGAACACGAGGTCCAAAGCCGCCTGAAATGCGACACTCTCGTCATAGTCCGGCGACATATCCCGATAATTCGGGTCCCCGGCGTTCTGTTCGTCAACAATCTTTGCCATCCGTTGGAACGTCTCGGTTACCTGTTCCTTCGTAACGATTCCGTGGTGCAGCCAGTTTGCGATATGTTGACTTGAAATCCGTAGGGTCGCCCGATCCTCCATCAAACCGACATCGTTAATATCGGGGACCTTTGAGCAGCCGATACCCTGATCCACCCACCGGACAACATATCCTAAGATACCCTGTGCGTTGTTATCCAATTCTTGCTGAATCGCATCGGGTTGCAACTGGCGTTCCCTTAATAGCGGTGGTGTCAACAGATCTGCCATGCTGGCGCGCTGTCTCGCGGATAATTCTTTTATCCAGTTTCCGACATCAACCCGATGGTAGTGCATCGCATGAAGCGTTGCGGCTGTCGGCGACGGCACCCATGCGGTTGTCGCACCTGCTAATGGGTGATTCACCTTCGTTTCAACCATCTCCGCCATGTGGTCAGGTTTCGTCCACATCCCCTTCCCAATTTGTGCGGTACCGAGCAAGGCGGTTTCAATTCCGATATCGACGTTCCAATCCTCATAAGCGAGCATCCACGGCTCATTACGGATGTCCATTTTGCGGGTCATGGGTCCCGCTTCCATACTCGTATGGATTTCATCGCCGGTTCTATCCAAAAATCCGGTGTTAATAAAGACGAGCCGCTCTTGCGCTACCCGGATCGCTTCTTTGAGATTGACAGTCGTCCGCCGTTCTTCATCCATAATCCCAATTTTAATAGTATTCGTCGGGAGCCCGAGTGCGGACTCTATCCACTCAAACATCCGAATCGTCATATCGACTTCTTCAGGTCCGTGGAACTTCGGTTTGACGATATAGATACTACCCGTTTTGCTATTGGTATGGAGACCCTTGCCTTGGAGATCATGCATTGCGGCGAAACTCGTTACCATGGCATCAAGAATGCCTTCAGGAATTTCGTCCCCTTCTGCCGTTGTGACGGCATCCGTGTACATGTGGAGTCCAACGTTCCGAATTAAGAGAAGACTCCTACCCGGTAACGTCAGCGTGCTTCCATCAGGTGCGGTAAACGTCTTATCCGATGCGAGGCGGCGGGTCAGCATTTCGCCGTTTTTCTCAAACGTTGTCTCCAGCGTCCCTTTCATGATACCGTTCCAGTTGCTATAGACGCGCACCTTATCTGCTGCATCTACTGCAGCGACGGAATCCTCGCAATCCTGAATCGTCGTGATCGCAGACTCAAGGATAACATCAACAACGCCAGCCGGATGTGCTTTCCCAACCGGATGTTCGCGGTCTACCTGTATATCAATGTGGAGTCCGTGGTTTCGAAGCAGAATAGCACTGAGTTCGGCACCATTTTGTGTAAAACCTACGAATTTGGTCGGATCTGCCAAACCGACCTCACTGCCATCCCGGAGTGTGGCGCGTAACTGTTGCTCACCGTGAACGGCTTTGAGGGAAAATTGCGTAACGTCAGAGAAACTTCCCGTTTCAAGCGCGGTCATTTCATCTAAAAACTGCTCGGTGTACGCGATGACCTTCGCACCTCGGACTGGATTATAGGTAGTCCCTCGTGTAGCACCGTCCGACTCATCAATAACATCGGTGCCGTAGAGTGCATCGTAGAGGCTTCCCCAGCGCGCGTTCGCCGCGTTTAGCGCATAGCGAGCGTTATCGGTCGGGACAACCAACTGCGGACCTGAGATGAGCGAAATCTCTATGTCAACATCCTCGGTAATCACAGTAAAATCCCGTCCTTCAGGGAGCAGATAGCCTATGTCGGTAAGGAACGCTGCATACGCCTCACCGTCAATCGGTTCATCTTTATGTGCGAGATGCCACGCGTCGATTTGTTGCTGGAGCGTATCCCGTTTTTCCAATAACGCCTCGTTTTCAGGTGCGAATGCCGCAACGATGTCGCCAAACGCTTTCCAGAAGGCATCTGCTTCTATTCCGGTGCCGGGTGCGATCTCATCTCTCACCAATGCGTACAAATCTCTATCTATTCTGAGGTTACCGATTTCAATTCGGTTTCCCATGCTATTCTCTCCATTCCAAGGTGCTTTTATTAAGGTGTTAGATCTCCGTCAACCGATGCTTCGTTGCACCGACAAACAATTCCGCCTGAGTTGCCATTTATCATAGCAATATCTCTATAGTTTGTCAATTATTTTTTCATAAATTAAGTGTTGGGGTCATTCAGCAGGTTGCTCTTCTTGATGGGCGATTTTCGCCGAAATCTTCTTTCGACTTCAAAATCATCCATACCTTTCTCATACGACTTGCGAAAATGTAGCGTTTGTGTTAGTATGTTAAGCAGAATAGAGACTTACCTTTCTCACTGAAACGAAACATATTACAGACGGTGTGAAAAGGCACGCCGCAGAATGACTTGCAACAGATGCACAGACAATTAACACTAACGCAAACAGAACGACGATGAGGCTATTGGAGGTCAATGTCATGGGTTCTAAAACTGAAGGTTTCTTTCCGAACAGTAGCAAAGTGTACGTTTCCGGTAACTTGCACCCTGATATCCGCGTTCCTTTCCGTGAAATCACACTCACCCCGACGCACGTCGCTGACGGAACAGTTGAGGACAATGAACCGTTGCGTGTTTACGACACAAGCGGTGTGTGGGGCGACGACTCACAATCGTGTGATGTGGAATCTGGGATTCCGCCGATGCGGCAAGATTGGATTCAGGCACGTGGCGATGTTGAAGCATACAACGGACGGGAAATTCGTCCACAGGATAACGGCTATCTCACCAAAGGACACGAACAGTACGCTCGTATGCGCTCGGAATCAAAGGGTGGTTTGAAAAACTTTCCGGGTTTGAAACGGAAACCGCTGCGCGCAAAGAACGGCGAAGCTGTTACACAGATAGCATACGCGAAACGCGGGATCGTAACACCTGAGATGGAATACATCGCCATCCGCGAGAATTTAGGGAGAGCACAAGCGTACGAGGCGATTCACGGTGACTATCGGACCCGCAACCGATTGAACCATCAACACCCGGGTGAGACGTTCGGTGCGTACATCCCTGAATACATTACACCGGAGTTCGTCCGAGATGAGGTCGCGCGCGGGCGTGCGATCATCCCGGCGAATATCAATCACCCCGAAAGTGAACCGATGATCATCGGCAGAAACTTCCTCGTGAAAATCAACGCGAACATCGGTAACTCTGCTGTCGCTTCTTCGATTGAGGAAGAGGTCGAAAAGATGCGGTGGGCAACGAAATGGGGCACAGACACCGTGATGGACTTGTCAACAGGCAAAAACATTCACGAAACGCGAGAGTGGATTCTGCGCAACTCACCCGTCCCTATCGGGACAGTGCCGATCTATCAGGCACTGGAGAAAGTCGGTGGTAAAGCGGAGGAACTGAGTTGGGAGGTTTATCGAGACACTCTTATAGAACAGGCGGAGCAAGGTGTCGATTACTTTACCATTCACGCTGGTGTTCGCCTCGCCTACATACCGCTGACAGCGAATCGATCCTGCGGCATTGTCTCGCGGGGTGGTAGTATCATGGCGAAATGGTGTCTATCACATCATCAGGAAAGTTTCCTCTACACCCACTTCCCCGAAATTTGTGAGATTATGCGTGCTTATGATGTCTCCTTCTCTCTCGGTGATGGGCTGCGTCCGGGTGCGATTCCCGATGCGAACGACGAGGCGCAATTTGCGGAATTGGAAACGCTCGGTGAACTCACGAAGACCGCCTGGGAACACGATTGCCAAGTTATGATTGAGGGACCTGGGCACATTCCGATGAATCTCATCAAGGAGAATATGGATCTGCAGCTCAAACATTGCGACGAAGCACCGTTTTACACGCTCGGTCCGTTGACGACCGACATCGCTCCGGGCTATGATCACATCACCAGTGGTATCGGTGCAGCAATGATCGGGTGGTTCGGATGCGCGATGCTCTGCTACGTGACCCCGAAAGAACATCTCGGATTGCCGAACAGAGACGATGTAAAGGAAGGTGTGATTACCTATAAGATCGCTGCGCACGCGGCAGACCTCGCGAAAGGACACCCAGGTGCGCAAGAACGCGACAATGTGCTGTCAAAAGCGCGTTTCGAGTTCCGTTGGGAAGATCAGTTCAACCTCAGTCTCGATCCAGAAACCGCTCGCGAATACCACGACGAAACCCTTCCGAGTGAGTCGGCAAAAACCGTTCACTTCTGCTCTATGTGCGGTCCGCATTTCTGCTCAATGAAAATCACGGAGGATATCCGTAAATATGCCGAGGAGAAAGGCATCACCGCTGAGGAAGCACTTACAGAAGGGATGGCGGAAAAGAGCGAACAGTTCAAAGAACAGGGTCACCAACTCCATATCGCATCCGATGCGAAGGAGGAAGATACCGAAGCGGCTGATTAACAGAACGAATTACGATCCGACCTGAGCTAAGATAGGTGCGGTTTTGCGGCGTACTCACCCAAATTTGGTCTCCCACACGCGGAAACCAAATTTGCTTCGCAGTGAGAATGCTTTACATTTACGATCTGCATTCCTAACCGCACCGGAGAGTTATATAGGTCAGATTGAATCGAAAGTGATAAGCATCTGAAAGGCAAATAGTATACATGAAAATTGGAATTATTGGCTGTGGCACAATCAGCGGTGCCTACTTTGAAGGCGCACGAAAAACCGACATCTTAGAAATCAAAGCCTGCGCAGACCTCCGAATGGAAGCGGCACACGCACAAGCCGAAAGATACAACTGCCATGCCTGCCCCGTCGATGAATTGCTCGCAGACCCTGAGATCGAACTCGTCGTGAATCTCACGATTCCGCGCGCGCACGTGGATGTTGGACTACAAGTCTTGGAAGCGGGCAAACACGTCTATAGCGAGAAACCCCTCGGTGTAGATATTGAGACCGGGAAGAAACTTATTGAGACCGCCGCTGAAAAAGGACTCCGTGTCGGTTCTGCCCCAGATACCTTCCTCGGTGCTGGAATCCAGACATCGCGACAGGCACTGGATGCTGGAAAAATCGGTAGACCCATCGCAGGCAGCGCGTTCATGTGCGGACACGGACCCGAAGGTTGGCATCCGAATCCTGCTTTCTTTTACGACATCGGCGGCGGTCCAATGTTGGATATGGGACCTTACTACATGACTGCGCTCGTCAACCTCCTCGGACCCGTCAAGCGTGTCGCAGCGATTACGACCAAGGGCTTTGAGGAACGCACCGCAACGAGTCAAGCAGTAAACGGCATGCGAATTCCTGTTCATATCACAACACATCTAACAGGCGTGTTGGAGTTTGAAAATGGGACGATTGTCACGACAATCATGAGTTTCGATATGTGGCGACAGCGTTTGCCCTGCATCGAAATCTACGGTGAAACAGGCTCAATGACGGTACCCGATCCGAATGGATTTGGCGGCCCCGTAAATGTCTGCCCAGCGGGTGGTGATTGGGAAGAGGAAGAAATCCGTTTCCCGAACAACGCTCGGATGATCGGTGTCATTGATATGGTATCGGCAATCCAATCAGGACGGACGCACCGCGCAAACGGTGACTTGGCATACCATGTACTGGAGGTAATGCTCGCCTTCGATAAATCCTCGGAAACCGGTGAACACACTGTCATCAAAAGCACGATAGAGCGTCCTGACCCTGTCCCCCTCGGTCTGAAAGAATGGGAAATAGATTAGATTCCTTAGTTGTCGGTTGTCAGTACGCAGTTGTCAGTTAAAGAGAGGTTTCTTTGACCAGAACACCTCTTAACTGACAACTAATAACTGAAAGATTTTTCGCAGAAAAATCGTACTGAAAACCGATTTCTACAAATTAATCGTTATATACGTCTCTACACGAAATAGAATCGCCACCGTCCCCCAAAAAGTCGTCACGACAAACTCACCCAACACGAGACCGAGGAAAAACGGGGCTGCCTTGCGAAAACTACCAATCCCACCATGTCTTATAATAATCCACTTCAGTAGAAAACTCACGAGGAGCGAAAACCAGAAGAAATTCATCGTGAAGGTGCTGGTGACGGCATAACCTGCTGGATGGAACGGCATCCACATCCACCGTCCCCGTAGAAACGCCAAGAGCACAGCGACAATTGTGCCGACACTAACCGCACTCAGTACAGCGGTGTCAGGACCCGCCGGTTGGACCAACCTTCTACCGAGCCGACTAAACGTTTCTCTGCCTGCCCACGCTGTATAAACACCGTCCTGATACGAGACGTGCAGATATGCCCAAATCGTCGCGACAATGCTGACACCGATAGCAACGATCACTGCCCTTGCGAAGGTCTTGTTTTCGATGCTGGCACGCTCGGCTATCTTCAACCCCTCAAGATGATGCGGCATCAACAGACAATCGTACGCACGATTGAAAAAGTAGAGATACGCCAATCCCGTTAGGTTACTCGCACCGAGCTGTTTCGCCCCAAAAACCGAATACATCATCCTGTCGGGACCGGCATAGTGCTGGTCGTGAACGGGTGAACCGAGTTCGGCGCGCATCCGCGTAATCCCCGTCGCCAACCCGAAGAAAAGCCCGAAGAAGGTCGCGATCACCCACAACGACATTCCAAGTTTATAGCAGAACCCAATGAGGAACACAATACTTACCAGCATCCACACCACTGCTGCACGGTACGAGATTGGTTCATCGCTATCAGTGCGTGTAGATTGCGTACTAAACAATCTACGTAAAATTTGTGCCAAGTATCGGCGCGCACTCCACACCGCAATGATACCGATACCGAGATATGCCCCGAAGGATTGCTCCGCGGCATACGGGAAGGGTGCTGATAGACCAACCGCACTGCCTAACACACGGAGTGCTTGCCAATACAGATAAAAGAACCAACAGGAAAACGACAACTCCAACGGCATGAAAAATGCCAATCCAACGGCAAATGGATAAATGCCAATCGGGAACCACGTAATCGCGTTCCAGGGACGGGCGGTAAAGAAATCGGCAATGTCATAAGCGCGGATACCACTGAGTCGCGGCACTTGCGGGAACAGGTAATTAACCCCGTTGAGGAGATCGATACCAGCGGCAACTGCGAACCCAATCCACATCGCTTTGCTGCGGAAAAATCCGCTCCTCGGATTCGCCATCGCCAGTGGCAATTGGATCAACGGGTAACTTAACTTCTCATTTTCGGTCCACTGCCTTCGGAAAATGAAGTTGATACTGAACATCACCGAGAACAGTGCTGCGAGAAAGAGCCCCCACCACAACAACGGGGTGCTCCATGCCTCCAAGTGTGGATAGAACGTAGAACCACCGTCGAAAAAGTTTGCGAGTCCGCGCTTATCGGTCACCGAGGTCCATGACGGGATATAATGCCAGAACAAGGATTGCCAATCGTTCTCCGGCGTTGCATAGGCGAAGGCGTAACTAATAATCGGGAGGAGAATCTGCACGCACATGTGCCCACCGATAGCCGTCGAGAGGCACAGCATCACATAAATTGTTAGGAGTTCAGCGGTGGAAAGAGAGAGTTGCGGCGAGATTTTTTTCGTGAATCGGTTTACGATTGTCAGTGCGAACAGCAGCGTGATCGTGTTATAGAGCAGGGAGATCATCGACATGTGTGCGATGTCCCAGCGCAGTCCCATCATCTGCCACATCGCATTCAGCGGAATCAGCAATAGCCCGATGCAAACCGCTTTCAAACTGAGAGGAGAGAGCTGACGTTTCATGACTGAGTGGCACTGTTCACAGCATATACCAACCCAACGATGCCGGTCTTCTCGTACACCGTGTGCTCCTTCAACGTCAGCGAGATTCGTCCGCTTGGTTCAGCAATGAGGGGGATACCTCCTCCGAGGATGACTGGAATTACGGCGACCTCCACCGTGTCAACGAACCCTTCTTCGGCGAAGCTACGAAACAGGGATCCGCCCCCGAACAACCAGAGGTCCTTTCCCTCTTCCTCGCGGAGCGACTGGACGACCTGTCTCCAGTTCTCACCGACGATGGTGACATCGTCGTAGTCGCTCTGCTGTAACGTTCGTGAGAATACAAACGTTCGGACCCCGGGCATCGCTCCTTGTCCATGACTGCGCGTGACCTCAAACGTCCGTCTGCCGAGCAGATAGGTGTCAAACTGTTCAGACATTCCGACAAAGTCAAAATCGGGGTCCATGAGAATCCAGTCGAACTCCCCATCGGGTCCAGCGATGTAGCCATCCAGGCTCATAGCGACACTATAGCGAATTCGTCTCATGTTTCAGTCTCCAAACCTACCAACAACTGGAAATCAACGCCCGAGGACATTACTGCTTTTGAGATACCGATAGAGGTCGCTATCCGTTGTCAAAATGAGTTTCGTACTCTCGCCTACCGTCTGGCGGTACGTCTCTAAGGTCTGAATAAAGGCGAAAAACTCCGGATCCTGACCGTGTGCTTCCGCATAGATTTGGATGGCTTGTGCGTCTGCATCTCCCTTAATCTGTTCTGCCTCCTTATACGCTTCCGATTGGATCCGCTCTAACTCTTTCTGTTTCTGCCCCATGATGTCAGCGGCTTCACCTTCACCCTCCGATTTGTACTTCTCAGAGATACGTTGACGCTCCGAAATCATTTGGTCAAAGACTTTCTTTCGTACCTCGTCCACATAGTTGATCCGTTTTATCTGAACATCGACGAGTTCAATGCCGAATTGCGGAACGGTCTCTTGTACCTTCTCAAGGATCATGCGTGTAATCCGTTCCCTGCCAATCTGAATCTCCTCCAAGGGTTCACCTGTCTGTCCCTCCTCACCTTCAAGGACTTCCAGATCCAGGGTTAAGACCCGATTTGAATCCCGCACGACTTCAATCAAGAGTTGTGCTGTAACTAAATCCCGTGCTGCGGAATCAATAATGTCATCCAAGCGGGACTGTGCGAATTGTTCTGTGCCGAGTGCTTGATAGAATTTGAGTGCATCTGTAATACGCCACCGCGCCGTAGTATCCAACCAGATGAATCTCTTGTCCTTTGTTGGAATCTGGTTAGGCGATCCATCCCATTCAAGCACCCGCTTTTCAAAGCGGTGCACCTGCTGAATAAAGGGTGTTTTTACTTTCAATCCAGCGGTGACGATCGGTTGCCCAATAGGACGACCAAACTCAGTAATGATGACCTGTTCGCCTTCATAGACGGTATAGAACACTCCTGACGCAACCAGCACCACCAGAACTATAACAACAATTAAGGGAATGAGAACTATTTTCGACTTCATGATTTTAATTTTCCTTGCGGTTTGATTAGGCGGGTTTGAAGAATAACCTGTTTCTTCGTATATCCGCCCTTCATTGCATTACGGGCTACGGGTCTCAATGACCTCTTAAAAGGAAACTTTTGTGAGACGAACACCTCTTCACCGACTTCTAATTTTTCCTTACCGTTTTTATTCTTTGAGTTGCAAAAGTGGGATAGGTGCGTTGGCTTTACCGTCAATGACATAAATCTCTTTCACCTGTGGCAACACTTCTCGCATCGCTTCGAGATAGAGTCGGCGACGGGTAACCTCTTTCGCTTTTTGATATTCCGTGCGAATGGCTTTGAACCGGTCAGCATCACCCTGTGCTTCGTTCACTCGCTTCAGTGCGTACCCTTGTGCCTCCGAAATTCGCTGTGCCGCCACGCCTTTCGCTTTTGGAACGGATTGGTTGTAATCGCGCCACGCCTCGTTGATTAACCGCTCTTTCTCCTGTTTCGCCTCGTTAACGGCGTTAAAAGCGGACTTCACGGTTTCCGGTGGATTCACATCCTGCAAGGTCACGGTTGCCACATCTAATCCGGTTTGGTAGAGATCCAACAATCGTTGGAGATGTTCTTCAACTTCTGCCGCGATTTCAATACGACCGATAGTCAACACTTCGGTAACAGTCCGATCGCCTACGACCCGACTCATTACCGATTCTGAAAGGTCCCGCAAAGCCCGTTGCGGATTCCTCACAAAGAACAGGAACATTTTCGGATCTTTAATTTTATACTGAACTACCCATTCGACATCAGCGATACTTAGATCTCCCGACAGTAAGAGGGATTCCTCCGAATAGTCGCGGGTGTCATACTGCGTCCGAACCCCGGCTCTCAGCGTCCGAAAACCGAATTCTTCTTTGAAGACTTTGCGGACAGGCACGTTAATCGCCCTCTCAATACCGAGCGGCAGCTTGAAGTGGAGTCCGGGTTCGGCTTGTCGGACGGATTTGCCGAACATCAGCACAACAGCGATCTCGTCCGCCTCAACCGTATAAAAACTTGTCGCTAAGCACGCTAAGACTATCACACCGAGAATCACAAACAAAATCCGTTTGGGTGTGATGAGACGCGTGTAGGGTTGCTGTGTAATCAAATCTTGGAGGTCTTGCACAAGATTTTCTCCTTTTTTCTTTTCTGATATTTTTAAAGAAATACACTCTATTTTGATGCTGCAATAAACGCTTACAATCATAGAGTATTTGGTAAAAAAGGTCAAGGGAAGATTGAATCATTCGGTCAGAAGAATAGCGGTCATCGGAGTTAGGAAGATCGCGACTGGGAGGTCGATTCTACAGAAGCGGACGGTTGCTCACGATAGGCTTGATAGAGTTGACGCGTGAGATCTGCCTTGATCTCCGGTTGTGATAATTTCGTGTAGAGCTCGAGTTTGCTATTGACGAAACTCAATAGAATGTCATCAATTACATCATCAAACTTACGTCTTTTGTTAGTTTCTGAATTATCTCCGTTGATTACCTGTCGCAGTTCTTCGTTTTCGTGCACCTTTCGGTGAATGGTCTCAATATCAACCTTATCTTCCGGTGTGAAATCTATGTGATGGGCACTGTTCAGGGCATCAAGGATATTGGAGAGGAAATCCTGCTCAGGGTCCCTGCGGATAGCGACATCGCTGCCAAACCCTTCGACCTCGCTATCTTTTTCTGCAAGGGAGAGTTGTAGCTCCTCATGGGTTCTCTGTACACGAAACGAATCCAAGTCCACAGATGCCAAAACATCTTGTAAGTCGGGGTGATCCCGTTTCGGCAGCTTCTTGTTGAGACTGCGACCGAAGATATACAACTTTTCCAACGCCACATCGGTGAAGGTTATCAACTGTGAGATGTACCCATAGAGCCGAATATAACTTTGTAAAGTAGAACGAAACTTCTCCTTGTCATCTGTTTCAAGATCTGCCCACCGCTCAACAACACCATCAAGAACGCCTTGTAGAAGTTCGTCAGGTTGTTCAGAGTCATAAAAGATAAAACAGAATTGATTAATGGTCCCTTCATCATAGAGATCAAAATCCTCCAACTGGCTCTGTAGGTCATACAGCCGATTCGGGTCAGTCTCCTCCGCGAGCATCGTGGTCTGATAGTACTCCTGAAAAGCTTCCTGTATCTGCTCCGGTTCATTCACAAAGTCAAGCACGAGTGTGTCCGTTTTACCGGTGGTGACGCGGTTCAGACGACTCAGGGTCTGGACACATTGCAGCCCGTCCAATCGCTTATCAACGTACATCGTCTGTAGCAGCGGTTCATCGAAACCCGTTTGGAACTTGCTCGCGACAATTAGAATTCGGTACTCAGGACTCTTGAAACTGTCCGCAATGGAAGTGCTTGGTGGCAACGCATTCATCCCGTTTTCTGTGTAGTCCTGCCCGTTATCGGTGTCGTGCACTGTGTCGCTGAACGCTACCAAACACCCGTAGGGAAGTCCCATTTCCTTCATCTGCCGATCAAACGCCTGCTTGTATCTGACGCAGTGCAATCGGGACGGCGTAACCAACATCGCCCGCCCCTTCCCTTCGATCGTCTTTGCAGTGTGTTCGATGAAGTGTTCCAGCATAATCTTGGTCTTCGTCTCAATGCTGTGGGGTTGCTGGTCAACGTAATTGGTCAATGCTCGGAGCGTCCGCGCCTTCTCGTACTCTCTATCCTCTGGCACACTTTTAACCAGTTGGAAGTACCTCTTAAAGGTGGTGTAGTTCTGCAGTACGTCCAGTGTAAAGCCTTCACTGATACTCTGGCGCATCGAATAGACATGGAAGGGGATAAATTTCCCGTCTTCGTCCTTCCGTCCAAAGAGTTCTAATGTCTTGTTTTTCGGGGTGCCGCTGAAACCGAAATAGGAGATATGATCCTGCATTCTGCGTTGTTCTATCTCCGCAATAATCCGAGCGTCTATATCGGATACCTCGTCGGCATAATCTTCGCCTACTCCATCCTCAATCCCCTTCGAGAGCGAAGTTCTGAGATTTCTCGCCGATTCACCGCTCTGCGAGGAGTGCGCTTCGTCAATAATCACGGCGAAGGTCTTACTTTTGAGTTTGCCAATTTCCTTAGCAATCATGCTGAACTTCTGAATCGTTGAGATGATGATGTCTTTGCCGGATTCGAAGAAACCTCTGAGTTGTGCTGAGGTTTGATCAACGGCATGCACCACACCGTCAACCTGTTCCACCTGTTTGATTGTGTCCTGCAGCTGCTTGTCAAGCACGCGCCGATCCGTCACAACGATGATGGAGTCGAAAATTCGATTGGTATCCTTCGGAGAGCGGTACAGATGCGTTAGCAGGTGTGCCAACCACGCGATGGAGTTCGATTTTCCGCTCCCTGTGGTGTGTTGGATAAGGTAGTTATGCCCAACCCCTTCCTCCACAATAGTCGTTTTCAATTCATGAATCACATCCAATTGATGGTATCGCGGGAAAATGAGCACGCGGTGCTTCTCATCTTTCACCATCTTAGTTTTGGGATCGTAGACCTTCTCTGTGGTCTCCTGCTCATGGATAAAGTTGTTGATTAACGCCATCAGGTTATCGGGCTGTAGGATGTCCTCCCAAAGATAGGCGGTTTTGTGCCCTTCTGGATTTACGGGGTTTTCAATACCCTTGTTGAACGGAAAGAAACGTGTCTTGCCACGCTGCAAGTGCGTTGTCATGGAAACCTTCTCATTGCCCACCGCAAAGTGCACCAGAGACCGCTTGAATTGGAACAACGGCTCCCTCGAATCCCGACTTGTCCTATACTGTTTTTCAGCATCCGTTACCACCTGACCCGTGAGGCTGTTTTTCAGTTCCATTGTCACCAATGGCAACCCGTTGAGAAACAAGGTCATATCGAGCGATTTCTCGTTCTTCTCTGAATACTTTAACTGTCGGATGAGGGAGAATCGGTTCTGTGCATAGAGCTGCTGGTGATCGGGGTTCATGCCACTTGATGGCAGGAAGTAGGTCAGTTTAAAATGACAACCTCTATCCCTAACGCCTTTCCGAAGCACGTCCAATACCCCGCGATTTTTAATCTCTCTGCTCACACGATCAAGGAGTTTATCTGGTGTATCCGCGTCGTACTGGCGTTCCAATTTCTGATACTCCGGCAGTTGCGTCATCTGAATAAACCGTAGTGTCTCATTGGATATCAGGCAGCGGGATTTATTATAATGGGAAGATTGTAATGACCGGTAGCCCGACTGATTCAGGTGTTCTTCGATGTGGTCCTCAAAATTCTGTTCTGTATACGTCTGCACGACTCTACACCTCGTGAAATAGATACGGGTTGTTCTTGGACCACGCGGATCACTTAACTCCGAATCGTCAACTATCAATCATTTCATGGAGAGTTTAAGAGGAAATGGGTATCTATTTCATCTAAACTTTGCGCGGTCATCGCTTGCTCTAAGAGCGTATCAAGGCGCGATAAGTTGTGGATATTACTGATCTCGCGGGAAAGCACTTCTGGCACGTTTTGAAATCGGAGCTGCAAGAGTTTGAGCACCGCGTCCTGTTTGCCTTCCACCCTGCCTTCTACTTTGCCTTGTTCTATGAGAAACTCAGCCGTTGTCTGTGCCATCGCCTCTAACTCCTTTATCAATCGTTTCAAGAAGAGTTTGAGAAGAAATGCGTATCTATTTCGTCTAAACTTTGCGCGGTCATCGCTTGCTCTAAGAGTATATCAAGGCGCGACAAGTTGTGGATATTGCTGATTTTGCGGGAAAGCACTTCTGGCACGTTCTGAAATCGGAGCTGCAAGAGTTTGAGCACCGCGTCCTGTTTACCTTCCGCTTTGCCTTCTACTTTACCTTCTGCTTTGCCTTGTTCTCTGAGAAATTCGGCTGTTGTCTGTGCCATTGTGTCTAACTCCTTATGGTCTTGAATGTGTTGCCTGATAATATCTACTAACGCATCGCGCTCCTCAAGAGAACGCCGGTGGAATATCAACTGCACAAAATACCGGAGTGCCTCTGCAATTTGCGGTGCAAAGTTTTCATCTACGGACGCTAAATGTGATACAGCATCTGTTAGTGCTTCGCTTATCTCTGTCTCGTCCGAATGCTCCTTTTGAAGCACACGCAACAACCAGCCCAACGGATGTCCGGATTGCGTCAGAGCCTCTGCCTCAGTCTCCTTGACCCCTAAAAACAGTGTGTCGAAACTCGGTACGAAACGCTCCAAGATTTCAGGCACATCCATAATTGTCGTCAGGGACACCGGCACTGTCCACGGACGGTCGCCCGTATAAAGCAGGATCGGCAGAATCGGCTGTAAACGTCTCTCATTTTCAGGAAGCTTCTCCGTTTCCCACTCCCGCCGTTGTGTCTCCCAGATTTGCACCATGTAAGACAATAACCGAAAGCCCATCGTTTTATCCACTGTAGATTGATGTTCAATGAGGATATAGATGAGCAGCGCATCGGTATCTGTGGCATCTGCGTCTTCTTGAAACGGGACACTCAGTAGCACATCTGACTCGCGTTCTTGCAGTGCTTTAGAGATAAAACTTCTTTTCTGGTATGTAATCCGGCTGAAGTCGAGAAACGCCTCGATGTCCGGTGCGATAATTTGGACTAACCCCCGTACATATTCCCAGTCTTGAAGCAGACGTCTGAGGCTCCGGTCGGGGAAGTGTTCTATCTGCGTATCCTGTGTTTCGCGCATGGATGCCTATACTTTCAATAGTTGAAGAAAAACGTTTTGCAAAGTATAGCATAGAAATACTAAAAAATCAACGCGATATGTATCGCACGCCAACTCAGAAAACAACAAGATAGGATCTAAACCTCGTTTCGGACATCGATTTTGCCTGTCACCGCCTCGGAGATGAGGGATTGACGGTATTCTTTCAGGAGTTGGATTTGTCTATTTTCTTTTTCAATCATAAAGTCAATTTTTTGCGTTTGCTCATCAAGAAATATAGCGATTTCTTCTTGTTCATCTATAGATGGAAGTAGGACTGGTAGCCTTTTTAATAACTCTTGACTCAATGAAGAACGAGTAACTATGTTCACTTCCCTAGCTAAAAATATTCTTGGTAAGTGAGAAAGAAAATAGTATTTGGAAAATTCTTTTGTTAATACCTTGGAAGTATTCCTAAACCTTATTAAGAATCCAGAAAAGACACAATTCTCTATCGTTTGCATACAAGTAGATGATATTCCAATATCTTCGATTGTCTCTGACGTTCTGGTAAAAAATACATCTCCTTCTAGCACGGAATATCTTTCTCTATCAGTTTCCGTTGATTTAACCAATCCTTCCACTTGTGTGGGTAAAGTGTAATTATTATACACATCACCATAGCTGAGAAAAGGGTATCCCAAACCGAATGAATCAGAATCCTTACTAATTCCATTTTGTAATACACCCAAATATCTCAACTTTATTCTTTCCCAGTGTCTTGGGATATTTCCAATCCATTCCATTCCCGACGGTTTCATCTCCACATTCGGGTCAACTCCCTTCGTCACTGCCTGATTTATCAGTGCGGTGCGTTGTTCCTGCAGCAGTTCGATGCGTCGTTCTTTGATGTGGATGAGTTCGTCAATCTGTTTGGTCTTGCGGTCAAGGAAGTTGGCGATTTGACGTTGTTCCTTATCTGAGGTAATAGGAATTTGTGCATTCAGAATATCATCGACGGCCGTGCGTGGCATCTTCGCTCCGTAAGATATGGAATCGCAGTATTCAATAAAACGACTGGATAACATGAAATAGAAAAGGTATTTACCCATACCTTGTAGAGACGGTCTCATAACTATCATTTCACCGAGAGAGTAACCATCATATTCTGCAAAGACCACTTTGTTTAGATAGACACGAATTTTGTTGAATAGCACATCTCCAATTTGAAATTTCACACCGCTTGAATCATAGGAGCTGTAAAAATCAAGGACTTTGCCAGTTTTCGATTCAACATTTTCAGGTGAAATTTTTATGGTGCCTGTCTTAGGAGTGGATTTTTCACTTACAAGAGTTGCAATATGCTTTATTTTTTCGATTTTCCAATGCGCTGGTATCTCCCCAATCCACTCCACGCCGCTGTCTTTATATTCAGGATAACCTCTCATAATCCTAAACCTCAGTATTTCTCAAATGATCCATTCTTCTTTCAAATGATTCTCTCCGTTGAGCCATGGTCGGTCCATAGGGTAGCATCTCCAAATCTAAGTATAGGTGTTGCGTAAAATTCGCCAAGATTCTCAAATTAGATGTGCCTAGCGACGTGTGCTTTGCTAAGTCCTTGTGTTTCCCCCCTTTCTCTTCCCACGAAGTGCTTAAAAAACCTGACGTGAACAATTCTGTTCCTGTAAGTACTATCACCGGTGCTCGTGTTTGTCTACTTTCCTTATCATATTTTCGTCCCCATTCTGCTAATTCTTTGATGCGGTTAATTTCACTTGGAGAAAGTCTTTCTCTCATTGTAGCAAATACCAATACAGAACCCGGAAACTTTTCTGCCAATAATTTCATCTTATTAATGTCTTTTTGTTTAAACCTATAGAAACTCTTGGCTTCGCCAAACATCGTTTCGGTAGGTCGATCTAGCCCAAAACTGGGCAAACCGTCTGTAAAAAATGACCGCTCCGTTCCATAAATCTTTTTACGACGTTGATACCATAACATAAAGTCAACTTCTACCTTTTTATTTCTGTTTAACGTTAGTTCTTGCCCAGACGACCAAGTTACTCCTGCTTGATCGAATTCACCTATAACATTTGCAAAGAAACGCATGGCTAAGGCAGCTGCATATCCTCCGTCAGCGTAATTAGGCAAAGCAAACGGTCCTACAACACGATAAGCCCATTTGGAATGTTTTTTGTCTGTAGGGTCAAGAATAGGGTAATCAAACTGCTGAAAGCAGAAATCGCAGATTAGTGAGTAATCAAGTTGGTTTACCGAATACCAACTCCATTTGCTGCACTTGCTACATTTAAGTTTTACCCCAAACTCAACCACCTTTCGTTTGATTAATGTTTCAAAAGTTCTATTTTTTGGTCTTTCTTTCTTGTCAGCATTGTCAATTTTTCTCTTAAATTCACAGTAATCGCTAGCTTTAGTAAATCTACCTGTCATTTTATTTAGAAACTCAATAACCCCTTCATGCGTTAGGCAACCAACATCCCGAAGACCACCTAATGTCTCAATTATCTGTTCCGTTGCTTTTCCTCCATCAGAAGGAATGGTACGCACTCGGTTGGCTATCAACCATTGATTGAATGCCGTGGTTCCATCAACTAAATTCCACAATTCAGAAAAATTCTCCCTATAAGGAAAAATGATCAATCCCTCGGTGGTAGGCAAAAGATAATCCTCCTGCAGAAATTCAGGTTGGAATTTGGGAACAGAAGGATTTCTATAGTTGCATGGAAAAATTGTGGCGATCTGATCATTGTCGTCTATTCTATCTCGCACTCTGACAACGTACTCTTCATCGCTCCAATCTTGCAATCTGACAACATTCGCTACACGATATAAATTGTATTCACTGACAAAATCGGGAAAGAGAGGATCGAATCGAACTTCAGGATTATCACTATCAATTGGTATGTTCATTACTTTTCGATTAGCTGTTAAGGTCGGACGTGTAGGGCTAGCAACTTGTTCCGACAACTTATACCAGATAGTTGGAGACCATCTTTGTATTGTGTAAACATCTCCTTCCTCAACAAAAGAGAAATTTCCCACTATTTCTTCTATGTCCCCGTCAGAAAGGGAGCGTGAAAACATTAAGACTGGACCAACCATTGTCGCACTTGCGTCATCAGGTTGACGACGATAATTATCCCGAATGAACTTTTTACAGAAAGGTGAAAGGTCGTCAATCCATTGAATAGGAACTGCATGAACATGTTGATGTATTGCGCGTAAATTCCAGAAATCAACTATATCTTTTGACTCACGGGCATCTAATATGAATAATGTGGATAACAGAGGAGCATTATAACCTACCTGAAGATCTTTACACGTTATTCCTAAGGCAGAACTATACCCGGATTGATACAGTTTCGCGAGGGCAGCAGCATCTAAACCTACCGACATTGAATTGAATATGACTTTGTAGTTATGTTGAAAATAACTAAGGCGTTCTTGAACTGGGAAGTCGCCGAATAGACCTGCAACGAAATTTGTAAAAGCCGTATCTGCTGGTTGTATATCAACAAAAGGATCTTTGTGACGTTGCTCAAACTGATATTCCTTGGCATATAAATCCGTATAGAGTCCATGGACACTTAATCCATATCTATGTACGTAATTCCCTCTTGGTTCTTCTATCATATCTGCAAGTTTTCGTACCCTTTCTGGGTCAAACCCGAATCCTTCCGCTAACTCTTCTTCTGCTTCAACAAGGAAATCAGGTTCAAAGAAATCAAGATAGTCGTTGATCATTTGTTTTGGGTTCTCAAAGTGAAAACCTTCTTCTTCCAACCAAGATGGTACAGAGTCAAAAATAGGGATAATTGGATTGAACATGCCACCCCACAAACATGTATTAATACGAAAAATCTCAAGGACATTTTTGGCATCATCTGGACGAACCAAAAATCCAAACCGAATAGGTCTAAGGCGTATATCGACCCGAATGTTGTTCACTTAATTCTCCTCGCTACCGTCTTTATGCTAAAACCCCTCATAACCCCAACACCTCGTTCAGCAAGTCTTCACTTTTCTGTCTGAATCGCGGATTACACATATTTCCTTTTTGATCTGTGCCCACTCCTTGCCACCACCTGCGGCTAATTCTTGTTGTGCTTCAACAATATCTGCTAAGACATCCGGTTCTGAATTAATCAATGCGGTTTCACGCCATTCGGAGAGAAAAATTGAAAGTGTTTCAGCGTCTTTTTTCCCTGCTGAGATTCGCGTTAGCAGCTTGAACAACTCAGCAAAAAATTCGACAAGTTCTTCTGTCTCTAACCATTTGAGCCAATCAAAAGACTTTGAGGTCGCAACAGATTGGACGAGTACTTGGTCGTTCATGAGGTGTCCAACGACAAGTTTTGGCTTTTTCATTTGGGTCCTCTGTTGTAAGGATTATGTTAATATTAATTATACATAGTTAAGCTGTGGAACTCAAGGAAATTTGAAAATCAAAACGCTTCGGCACACTGAACAATAGGAGAAAGTGTTACAATTTTTAGCAAAGTGGGTTGAGTCCGCCAGGCAGGAAGGGAACTTAACCGAAAAAAGCACGAAAATGCAAGTTCCGTGCTCCTAATTGTCTGCTATGTGATACCAATTCTAATTGATGATTCCTCTTAAAAGAATCTACTGTTTTTGGTTAAGTTTTCCAGTTCGGTTAGGAAACTGAACTTACCGGGGTTATATATGTTACTTCTCTTAATACTGTTCATATTATTCTGCAGTTTTAAAACCGTAAATCTCAATTTCTTGTATTCTGCCCGGCAAATGAATAGATCTACGATTGGTAAATATTGTTCTATCAAGCCTTCCAGATCCTATTGTGGCTTCTCCATATTTTTGAACTTGTGGATGCGTCTCCAATATACGAATCTTAATCTGATGCGTATAATAGGGTATCTTAAGTTTGAGATCAATTTTTTTGGATATTACATCTCGCATCTCTATAATACGATGCCAGTCTTCACTTTTTGCTCTTTTACCTTTATCCACGGATATAACAAAATGTTTTAAGTTATCCGAGTGAAGTATAATTCTATAAATTTTTTTCTTTTCTGGTAATGAAACAACCACTATAGAATCATTTCGGACAAAATCTCTTTTATCATTTAATGCATACATTGTGTTATCTGATGTAAACGCTGCTTCTCCTATAGTTTCAAGATTTCCATCAACCATTTGCGGACTTGTTGATTGCACTCCATCCATTAGCGCGTAGTTATCACTCCATTCCTGAGCTGAAAAAATTGTGCTACAACCGATAATGATAAAAGGAATGCAAAATATAAAAAGGTAATTGAAAAATTGATT
This sequence comes from Candidatus Poribacteria bacterium, assembly GCA_022821965.1. Classification (GTDB taxonomy): domain Bacteria; phylum Poribacteria; class WGA-4E; order WGA-4E; family WGA-3G; genus WGA-3G. Next base: position 38,999 of record JAJECN010000026.1, on the reverse strand, counting down.
GAACAAAGTTTATCCTTTTATGGTAGGTTATTGCTTCGGGTGAACCCGAGGGTCTTACATATCTTTTGATACCTGTCGAATTTGAGCAAAAAACTTGTCTTAACTTTGCTGATTTCTGGTCTAAATTAGCGTTTGCCTTCAGTTGTTATTATTAGGATTTGGTAGCGGCGGGTCGTTAAACGGGAGTCCTTTTTCTGCTGCTGCCTGTCTTCGTTTTTCCCAATCTGCGTGCCAAGCACGATATATCTCGACTTTGGCTTGCTCAATAACTTTTGCAATGCCCTGCTCAATACCCATTACAATGCCCTGTTCAATAGTTTTATCAGTTTCTTTTGCAATGTCTTGCTCAACATCTACTGCTTTGGCTTGCTCAATAACTTTTTCAATATCTTTTGCAATGCCCTTCTGAATAATTGTTGCTTTGGCTTGCTCAATAACTTTTTCAATGTCTTTTGCAATGTCTTGCTCAATACCTATTGCAATGCCCTGTTCAACAATTTTTGCAATATTTTTTGTAAGGTCTTGCTGAATAATTTTTGTTTTGCTTATTATTCTGCCTTCCTCAAATCCTATTGCAAAGCCTTGCTCAAAGCCTTCTTCAAAAAGCGTTTCTGCTGCTGATTTTATCATATTATTTACCTCCACATCATCCGTATGCGCTTGAACGAGTCTCATTAAGGCTTCCGGTTCTGCCTCCGGGCACCAAAACAATACCAGATGGCACAGAAACAATAAGGCAATACGATGTTGCACTGCAGGCACTGGTGCCACTATATCCACCCGTAATAGCACTACTATTTAAGATTTACGTTTCAATTGCTCGCTGAACGCTAAGACCTAAACCCCCATCATTAGTTTTTCAAGACGCGGACGAAATACCGCATAGAATTTTTCAAGCACATCAACCAACCATTGCAGATATGAAAAACGGAAACCCAAACCAAGTTATTACTGGATTCAGGTTTCCGATTTAGAAACTGTCCGATATTTGCGCTTATCGGGCGTTTTTGATGCTGCCCCATGTGGTTGTGAGCTTAGCTTTAGGGTCTACGGCGGTAAGAGCAGCGCCGAAGTACTCAATTTCGCCAATTTGAAAGTACGCCCCAGCCGGGTTCGATGCGGTGTCAAAAGTAACATGCCGAAAGAAACGATACCCGGTGGTTTGAACATCGTAATCTTCCCCTGCCTCAAAAAGCACGACTTGCAGTCGCTGATTCCAGAAGCTATCCCCGTCGTGAGCAAAGATGGTCGTAAACTCCTCACCGTCATTCGATCCCTGAATCTCCCACACTGTCGGGTCCCTTGCCGGAACATCGTTCGCGGAAGATACGGTGAAGTGTGTCAATGCGTACGCTTCCTCAAACTCAGCTGTCACGTGTAGGCCTTCTTCCGGAATGCCTCCCCCACGTCCGCAGCACCATTTGTCATTGCTGGGACCAAGGCGGTTATCGAAAACGTTAAACGCAAATTCACCGCCCCCGAATCCGGGTTCATCGTTGGCTGAGAAAATAGCGTTGTAACCTTCATCTGCTTCAGCCGCACCATCGTCTTCTGGGTCAGTTAGGTCGCCTCCGAGCAGGGAACTCGTTCCTGTTCCCAAGACTTCCTCCGCCTGTGCTATGTCGCTTGTGCCGATAACACAAAAGGCTATCATCAACACAAATCCTGCTAATACCATCGTAATTTTCATGTCGTTCATCCTCCTATAGAATGAATTTCACTTTTGCGTGAGTTTCGCGTTAAGTAGGTGAGTTTGAATAAACTCACTGATTTCAGGTTTTATACTAAACAACCACTCATTTAGATATTTCCGTTCCTTTTTCGCTATCGTTAAACGTTCAACATATATTTTATTTAGGACTTACGCAAACTGAGCAAATATTGAACATTTAGACGCGAAAAAGCGGTATTTTCCATATTTTTAACCCCCTAAATCCCCCTTATCAGGGGGACTTTAAGAAGCAATGCGTAAGTCCTATTATTTATAGTCTTCTCGCCTCTGAAAAGGCTGATTAAGACTAAAAAATCTTTAATCTTAAGGTATTATAACACATTTTTTTCCTCTCTACCAAGTAAACTATGAATCCCGATCAGAGCCATTCAATTGTCAGTTTTTCGTGGGGGTTATCGGAGAAGTAGTGACGCGGAGATACCTCCGACTGTGGTATGTCGGGATTCGGAAATCCCTCCTACAGGAGAATTGAATGCCTCTGGAATCCCGATCTACTCTGCTCCCTTCGTTATACCAGAGACTTCATAACCCCAACACCTCATTCAGCAAGCCTTCACTTTTCCGTTCAAGAGCCAGCATTTCCTCTGCAATCTCCTCCAGTGAACGCAGCGGTGTGTACTGGTAGAAATACCGATTGAAGTTGATTTCATAGCCCACCTTATCCTTCTTCCTGTCTATCCAACTGTCCGGTAGGTGCGGTTTCACTTCTCGTTGGTAGTAATCTTCAATGTTCTCTGTGAGCGGAACGCGCTCATAGTCTCGGAGCTTGGTATCGGGTTTAGGATTGCCCTTCTTGTCCCTGACAACGAATTCCTGTTCCTCTCCGAGAATCTCCTGCCTTTCAATGAGCGGTCTCTCAACCGTTACTTTTGTATAACCGAAAAAGTCGTTTGGATAAATTTTGGCGTGTTCGGTTTCTTCAAAGTTGGTGTAGAGTTCCACTATTTGACGGATATGATTATCGGAGATGAAAACGTTCTTGTCTCCGAGATTCCTTTTCATCTCGTCGCGGAAGTCAACAGCGTTAATCAGTTGTATTTTGCCCTGTCGTGCCTCCGATTTTCGATTCGTTAAGATCCAGATATAGGTGGCAATACTGGTGTTGAAGAACAACTTTTCAGGCAGCGCAATAATACACTCCAGCCAGTCGTTTTCGATAATCCAGCGTCGGATTTCACTCTCACCGCTACCGGCATCCCCTGTAAAAAGCGGCGACCCGTTAAAGACGATTCCAACCCGACTCCCGCGCTCTTCCATTTTAGAGAGCATGTGTTGCAGGAACAGCAACGCCCCATCGGAGGAGCGCGGCGTACCTGCTGAGAATCTGCCGTTGGCGGTCTGCGCGTCCGCTTTCACAGCCGCTTCATCGGACTTCCAACTCACACCGAAGGGTGGATTTGTTATCATATAATCGAAACGTTGTCCTTGAAATTGATCCTCGGAGAGACTGGAACCGTGTCGAATATTGTCCGGGTCCTCGCCAGTAATGAGCATATCCGACTTGCAGATGGCGTAGGTCTGCGCGTTCAGTTCTTGACCCAACAGCCGAATGTCAGCATTCGGATTAATCTGTTCGCGGAAGTACTCCTTCCCAACGGTCAACATGCCGCCTGTCCCACAACACGGATCGAAGATGCTGCGGATAACCCCCTGCCCGCGTAGATCTTCACGGTGTTCCGCAAACAATAGCGAAACCAGTAACCGCACGACATCCCGCGGCGTGTAGTGCTCCCCACTGGTTTCGTTGGACATCTCGGAAAATCGGCGGAGCAGCTCCTCAAAGACTTGTCCCATCGTGTGGTTATCCACCTTATCGGGATGTAAGTCGATTTCGGTGAACTTATCGCAGAAGATAAACAGTCGGTTGTTTCTGTCCAATCGCTCAATAAATCCATCGAGATTGAAGTTTTCAATGATGTCGCGCACGTCTTGACTGAATCCGTTGCGGTAATTCTCAAAATTGAGGCGGATGTTGGTTGGGTCTTCTGTCAGTCGGGATAGGTCGTATTGGGAGGTGTTGTAGAAGCTGGTGTTTACCGCTCTCAGGATAATCGGCGGTAGCATTTCTTCGGACACTTTGTCCTTAAACGCGTTGTAGGTATTGATGGCTTTCTCTTTTCGTCCGTCCTCGTCTAAGATGCAGTCCAATCGGCGCAGCACCAGAAACGGGAGGGTGATGTCGCCGTATTCGTGCGGTTTGAAAAGTCCTCTGAGCACATCGTCTGCTACATTCCAAACCAGATTTGCTAATTCTTGATAATTCGCCATGCATTTCCTTCTCTGTGTAATATTATTTATGGGTTAAAACAATAACAGATTTCAAAAAAAAATCAAGCCAAAACACTCCTTGACGAAAAACGTTTCTTTGTGTAGAATGAAAACTAACATGACACAAGGCATCTTTATCACAGGGACAGGAACAGAAATCGGGAAGACGGTGATCGCTGGTGGGTTAGCGGCATCCCTCAAACAGGCGGGGATGAACGTGGGTGTGATGAAACCGATCAGCACAGGCGATACCGCTGATGCCCAGTTCCTCAAACACGCCGCGCAGGTTGACGATGAACGCTCCTCGATTAACCCGATCTATCTCCGACATCCATTGGCACCGTCCGTGGCAGCGAGGATGGAAGGCAGAGAAATCGATGTGTCCTGCGTTGAGACCGCCTTCGCAGCACTTCGACAGAAATACGATTTCGTGATTGTGGAGGGTGTCGGTGGCATCGCAGTACCCGTCCAAGACGATTTTCTCGTCGTGCATCTTATCAAGCGGTTGCAACTGCCGATACTGATTGTTGCAGAGGTGGGGCTGGGAACTTTAAATCATACCCTCTTGACTGTCGCCTACGCTCGACAGTTTGAACTTCAGATAACCGGTATTGTGTTGAACGGATTATGCCCCGAGACAGCGGGACTCGCCGAAGCAACAAACCCAGCTGAAATCGAGAATTTAACAGGTGTTCCTGTGATTGGTGTTGTCCCTTATGAAAAACAACTGGATACTGCTCATCCCGATGTAACGTTCTTAGCAGAATTTATGAATCAACACGTGGCATGGCAGAGATTAGGAATACTTTAATATGGAGATAAAAACGGCGATCGTACTCGCCGCAGGATTAGGACGGAAGGTGTGGCCCTACGGGGAATTTCGACAGAAATGTACGATTCCTGTTGCCAACACGCCGATAGTCCGTCGCGTTGTCGATAATCTGATTGAGGTCGGATGCCAGCGAATTATCGTTGTGGTGGGACACTATGCACAACAGGTGCGTGGTGCACTCGCTGACCTACCGAGCGTTACCTTTGTCACACAGCACCCCATTGACGGAACCGCGAGCGCAGTGCTAACCGCACTGGATCTGCTTGAAGATGAACCCTATCTTGTGGTTTATGGTGATATTGTAACCACCCCTGACAATTTTCGTAATCTGATTAACGTGGTTTGTTCGCATAATGCGGAAGCGGCGGCATTAGTGCAACCGCTCGGTAATGAAGACGCAAGCGACTGGCTGGGTGCCGGTGTCGGTACGATGGAATTAGAGGGCAAAAGCGTCTCAATGCTTACCGGTATTGAGGGACACCCGCGTGGCGGTTCACACCGACTCTGTGGTGTCTACGCCTTTCGTCCGACTGTAACACCTTACCTCTTAAGAAACCCCGGCATCGTTACACGGGTCCCTGTCGGTGGGATGCCGCCCCCGGAATCCGAAATCGCGCAATCTATGCAACTCATGGTTGACGATGGACGTACAGTGCTGACAGTTCAAGCGGAAGATTTCTTTGTTGACGTTGACAAGCCGTGGCACGTGTTAGAGGCGAACAAACGTTTGGTTGACCACCTTGCGAAACAGGTTACCGAAGATCAGATTGCGACAGGTGCCACAATCTCGGATGCCGCTGAAATTAATGGACACGTCGTTTTAGGAAAAAACTCTGTGATTGGTCCTCGCGTCGTCATTAATGGAACTCTCATCGCAGGCGCGAACAACAACATAACGAACGGTGCCATTCTACACGGAAATATTTTCGTCGGCGATCAGTGCAGGATCAGCGATTATTGCGATGTCGACAGCAGTGCCATCGGAAACCGATGTATTATTGGGCACGGTGCCGAGATGGCGGGTGTCCTGTTTGACAAGGTTTATCTCTATCACTACTGTGAGATGTCCGGCGTTTTCGGATGTGCGACCGATATCGGCGCGGCGACGGTGTGTGGTACCCTCCGATTCGACGACAAGGATACACCGATGCAGGTGGAAGGCCGTTACGAAGTTCCACCTTACGGGGCAAACGCCACCTATATGGGAGACTATTGCCGCACTGGCGTTAATGCGATAATAATGCCCGGTAGACGCATCGGCTCCTACAGCGTCGTAGGACCCGGCGTGATCCTATACGACGATGTTCCAAGCAAAACAATGATAATGGCAAAACAGGAATTGGTGACAAAATCTTGGGGACCGGAGCGGTACGGATGGTAGGTGAAGGTTAGAGCAGCTCCTTCAGAAGCGTAGTGAGTTCATCGTTGCCAGCAGCAAGTTCAAAGACGCGTTTAATTTTCTCCTCACGGTCGGTTTCGGATTGCGACGTTGCTGCATCCGGATCCCAAAGCACCTCAAGTTCCTTCGGATTGAGCCGATCATAAGTAACCTTGACGAGTGTAAACGGGTAGTTTTCAGGAATAATAACGATCCAGTCAATCGTTTCACCACGGGGCGAATACTGCCTATCAACGGTTAACTTTGATTCTTGATGCGGCACGTTTTTTTTAACCCACTGTTTGCGACCAAGTGCGTCTGTTTCAAAATTTCCAACTTCTAACCAATTACGTCCCGCGCCGTTGGGTTTGGTGGTAATTTCAATGCGGTGCATATCAGTCTCTTTCTCCGTTGTGATCGTAAATTTTTGTCCGCAATCCGTTTTGAGAATTTTATCGGTTGGGTAGACATATTCTATTCAACAATTTTAACATGTTGTGTCAAAAAAGTCAAGTCTCTAAATTACGAATCCTGGGCGATTCGGTTTCCGGTTTCCACATTTAAAAGATTACATTTGGTTGCATAAAGTGCGTAAAAATTCCGTAGAATTTGGTAAGATTAGTATATAAACGAAATAAATTTGCATTTTTTATGAAAAATTGGTATAATATTGAGAGGGATTAGTTTTTATTCAGTGGTATGCTTGTATCCACACCGCGCGCAATTAGACTGAAAGGTTAAGCTTCCAACATGAAAGTGGAAATGAGATATGGCACCGGAATTTTACCTATCGAAATTCCGGATAAGAATGTAGCCAAGGTTCTCGAAATTTCGGAAAGCAGTCCGCTGTCGGACGAAGCCAGAGCCGTTCGGGAGGCGATTGCGCACCCTATTGCCTCACAACCCTTAGCTGAGATAGGAAAAGGTCGAGCGTCAGCATGCATTGTGATCTCTGACATAACTCGACCCGTGCCTAACAAAGTCATTCTCCCTCCGATGTTGGAAGTGCTTGAACAAACCGGCATTCCACGCGAAAAAATTACGATCCTCATTGCGACCGGTATCCACCGTCCCAACGATGCGGAAGAACTCGAAACGATGGTTGGAAGCGATATTATGAAGACGTATCGCATTGTCAACCATTTTTCACAGAAGCCAGAGACGCACGCATATTTAGGCAAAACACAGAACGGCACCCCAGTCCACATTGATAAGACTTATCTCGAAGCGGATCTGAAAATTACCACCGGATTGATCGAACCTCACCTGATGGCAGGTTATTCTGGCGGTAGGAAGGCAATTTGTCCAGGAATCGCCTCAGTTGAGACAATGAAGGTGATGCACGGTCCCGAACTGATGGAGCATCCGAAATCAGCTGTCGGGATTCTGGAGGGAAATCCGTTTCATATAGAAGCCACAGAAATCGCACTGATGGCTGGGGCTGATTTCAACCTGAACGTCGCAATTGATAAGCAGCGTCGGATCACAGGGGTTTTCGCGGGCGACCTGGTCGAATCACACCGTGTCGGCGCGGCGTTTGTTGAGGAACACGCGAAGGTTACCGTACCTGTGGCAGCGGATGCTGTTGTCGTTTCGAGTGCGGGCTACCCGTTAGATACAACTTTCTATCAAGCAATCAAAGGTTTACTGACTGCCGTCGAGATTGTAAAACAGGGTGGTAGTATTCTGCTTGTCGCAGCATGTAGCGAGGGTATTGGTAGCAAACCGTTCACAGATCTGATTTTCAAAACGGATGATTTAACTGCTTTTGTACAAAGGCTTTACAATCCAGCAAACTTTGTCATCGATCAATGGCAATTGGAAGAATTGGCGAAGGTTGCACGGAAGGCAGATATCTATTTTTATACCGATGGAATTCCGTATCACCAGCGCGCAAAGCTGTTTGTGCATCCCTTGAAAAGTGCACAGGAAGGCATTGAAGAACTCTTAACGCGATATGGAGAAGATGTCCAAATCGCAGTGATTCCTGAAGGACCTTATGTCTTAGCACAGTTGGCGGGGAATTAATAGCACATAGAATTCGCGATTGAAAGGTCGCGTCCACTGAGGAAACAGCCTCAATAACGTGAAAGTTGAGGTTAAAGTAGCAAAATGGCAAACTCCATTGTGGCACTCAGAGCATATAGGGATGGCTTGCACCTGATTATCAGGCCTCACCTGTCTATCACGGAAGTTGAAGCAGCTATTCAACAGGAAATGTCTCGGATGAATCGTCCTTTAATTGGGGCATCTGTGCAGATTGATCTTAAGTGTCCAACGCTGAAAGAGGAGGAGATAGCGTACTTAAGATCTAAACTCCAAGAGACCTATAATCTGACAGTGCGAAGCATCGAATCCGTCGATGAACAACAGGCTCCACCTATTGCTGCTGCACCAACGACCCACACTATTTCACAAATAGCAGAAGTGCAGGACAGTCGCGATAGCGAACCTGCAAGGATTGTGCCGTACACAATTCGCTCGGGACAAACAGAAGATTTTCCACAAGGAAGCCTTATTATCTACGGTGATGTGAATTCGGGCGGTGAAGTGAGAGCCGGTGGAGATATTGTTGTGCTCGGTGCTCTCCGCGGGAACGCACACGCTGGAACAAATGGTAGGTTATCCGCTGTCGTTATCGCTATGGAATTAATTCCGGTCCAACTTCAGATTGGTAGCTTCGCAAATCGCCAACCGATTGGTCAAAAACCCCGCGGTTATCCAGAAATAGCGCGCGTTGGGGTAGAAGATGTAATTATTGTTGAAAAATTCGTTAAGTTTTAATAAAGGAGGTCCCGACTATGGGAAAAGTAATCGTAGTGACATCAGGCAAGGGAGGGGTCGGAAAAACAACCTCTACTGCCAATTTAGGGACAGCACTCGCACTTCTCGGTAAAACAGTCGCGGTTGTCGATGCAGATGTCGGGCTTCGGAATCTGGATATCGTCATGGGACTTGAGAGTCGAATTGTTTACACTTCAATGGATGTCATCGAAAAGCAGTGTGAACTCAGCAAAGCTCTTGTCAAAGATCGACGCGTTGATGGACTGATGCTACTCGCAGCATCCCAGAAAAACAACAAAGACGACATCCAACCGGCACAAATGAAAGCGATTTGTGACAAATTGCGGACAACCCACGATTTTGTGTTGGTCGATTCGCCAGCAGGGATTGAGCGCGGTTTTAGTAATGCCTCCGCCGGTGCTGACGAAGCCATCGTTGTCACGACCCCGGATGTCTCCGCAATTCGGGATGCTGACCGGATTATTGGGTTGTTGCAAAACGAAAGAATCGAACCGATTAATCTCATATTAAACCGCTTCTCCCCGGAACTCGTAGGGAACGGCAGTATGATGGATCAAGCCGATGTTTTGGACATCCTCAATATAGATTTGATCGGTATTGTTCCAGAAGATAGTGGTGTAATCACTTCCACAAACCGAGGGATTCCTTTGGTGTATGAAGACACTTCACCGGGGTCCCAGGCTTATATGCGTATTGCCCGGCGACTCACCGGACAACGAATCCCGATCCCCGACTTGGAGCATAAAGGCTTGCTTACGAATATTGTAAACTGGTTCACAAGAAAGAGATAAGGAGTCCCCCGATGAATATAAGCATAAAACAACTATTCGGGCGAAGACCCAAATCCAGTAATATCGCCAAACAACGCTTGAAGCTTGTCATTACACAAGACAGGATGGACGTTGATGATCGCTTTATGACAAGGTTACACAATGAATTAGCAGAGGTTCTGGCAAAGTATTTTGAATTTTCGGTCAACTCTGTTCAGGTGTCCTTGAAACAGAAGGGAAATTCCTATGTACTTGTCGCGGACTTTCCTTACAAAAAGTTCCACGACATGAATGTAGGTCAATAACCAACTGGTAATAAAGTTGTAGGCGTGGAAAACAGAGCTGCGGGAATACAGGACGAAGACATTATAAGATCAATTCCCATACGGCTTTTGCGACCCCGTGATCATCATTCGTCGTTGTGATATGGTCGGCACAGGCACGGATCGGTGGAACTGCGTTTGCCATCGCTATGCCGAACCCGGCTGTTTTGAGTAAACTCTCATCGTTGTAACTGTCGCCAAAAGCAACAACCGTATTCATTGGAATGTTGAATTGATTGGCGAGGGCTGTTAGTGCGCGTCCCTTGGTAACTGCCGGATTCATAAACTCAATATATTCTGCTTGGGTCTGCGTAACATAAAGTTTCTTCGCATAATTGGTTTGAAAACTCTCTAAAAGCGGTTGTAATTTTTCAGGTGTGTGGATAAGAAGCATCTTCGTCGGTGTTTCACCCGCTAATTCGCGTAGGTTACCGACAGGTGTCGCTGGAACACCCGTTCGTGCTTCGTAGAGATCACTCCACGCGTTCCGTTCAGCGACATAAAGCTCGTCGTTCAAACAGAAATTGAGATGTAAATTCTGTTCGACGCAGTCATCGACAACTGCCATCGCGTAATCTGCCGGAACAGGGGTGTGATGATACACCTCCCCGGTTGTTGCATGTCGCACCATCGCGCCGTTGTAAGAAATGATAGGATTTTCGAGTCCAATCTGATCGCTAATCGGTTGAATCGAACGGTGCATCCTTCCAGATACCAATACGACAAGAATATCGTTCGCCGCGAGTGCCTGAAGAGCCTCGCGGTTTTTTGGTGCCAACTTATGTTCACTATTTAGAAGTGTCCCATCTAAGTCGAAAGCCGCCAAGCGACACGGTATTTTCATATTTCCTCTTTTCGTCTGAATTGTTGATCTTTTATAGTAAAACCGAAAACATGTAGACAGTTGGTTATGGAATTACCAAACTGCCTGTTCTGTCTCTCGGTCAAAGAGATGCATCTCTTCTTCGCTAAAATCTAACCAGATAGTATCCCCTATTGCGCCCTGAAATGTTGGATGTGTTCTGACCCGAAGTAGTATCGGTTCCTGTGTCTCTGGGTGCGTTCCGAGACGGATATCAAGGATGTTTACAGGACCGAGGGGTTCAACGAGATGCAGATGAGCAGAAATGCTTTGTCCATTCGGTTGATTCGCGGCTGTGATATGCTCAGGTCGAATGCCAAATACCAAGCCATTTTCCTGTGAAACTGAACTGATACGTGCCTGTCGTTCTGGAGAGAGGCGAAGATGAACATCAGTGTGGCTCAGACGGAGAACAGATTCGCCTTCCTGACTGGCTAACTCTGCCCCAAGGAGGTTCATGGTCGGCATTCCCATAAATCCTGCTACGAAAAGACTTTCCGGCTTGTTGTAGACCTCGTGTGGCGTGCCAATTTGCTGTAGTAGACCTTGGTGGATAACTGCGATTCTGTCCGCAAGGGACATCGCTTCGACTTGGTCATGCGTTACAAAGATGGTTGTTGCCCCGATTTCGTGTTGAAGCCGTTTAATTTCGGCACGCGTGTCGACGCGAATCTTCGTATCTAAATTCGCCATAGGCTCATCAAGGAGGTAAACTTTCGGTTGACGCACCATTGCGCGCCCAAGCGCGACGCGTTGCATCTCACCACCACTAAGCACATTCGGCTTCCGATCGAGCATATTGGATATCTGTAAGATCTCGGCGACCCGCTTAACTTGCGTGTCAATTTCGGATTTTGAGACTTTTACCGCTTTGAGTGGAAAAGCAATATTATCGTAGACACTCAGGTGTGGATAGAGGGCGTAGAATTGAAAGACAAAAGCGATGTCGCGATCGGCGGGGGAGAGGTCGTTGACGCGCTGTCCATCAATGAAGATGTCGCCTTCTTCAGGGTTTTCTAAGCCAGCGATGAGGCGGAGTGTTGTGGTTTTTCCACAGCCGGAGGGACCGAGAAAAACGACGAACTCTTTGTCCTCAATTTCAAGGTTAAAATCCTTGACAGCGACAACATCGCCGAAGCGTTTTACAATATTCTCAAGTTTGATGTGCGCCATAATATTAGTTATCAGTTATCGGTTATCAGTTTAAAGAGGACTCTGAGACACCCAACCGCTCTTGTGACTGAAAACTGAAAGGATTTTTTCGGAGGAAAAAATCCGAACTGACTGCTGACTGCTACTTTACATTAGGAAATGCATCACTGCGCCTGAAATGAGCGGCACCGTGAGGTTATCGTCAATCGGAAATGGCATGAGTTCTACGATCGTAGCGACCAAAGCACCGATGATTGCTATAACAGGATTCAACTTAACTAAAGCGATAGCGGCACAGACAATGAAACACGCCGCACTCCCCTCCAAACTCTTTCTGCCAAGGAGTTTCGTTTTACCCCACTGTTTACCTACCAACGCAGCTGCCATATCTCCCAATATCATGAAAAAAATGCAAACAATAGCAAGCGTCTTGGCAAAAAAGAAAATGCACAAGAAAGCACTGATGAGGTAGTAGGTTGCCCCCGTTATCGCGCCTTTACGCTCATGTCTGCGGAGGAGAGGTTTGAAAATTCGGAAAAAGAAATCACCGAAAGGCGGAAAGAGCCACTTCACCAATTCGACAGCAAGCGCGAGTCCAGCCAATATCCCGATTAAAACTAACATCGTCGATTTATCCAAGAAGATATAGATAACCGGTAGCGTAAGCCCTGATAAATGAATGCTTTTCCGAAGCAGCTCGCCTATCATCAATTCACCTTCGATACAACATAGTCGCCTGTCTTTAATAATAATTATTACTATAGTTTGGACGATTCGTGTTGCGTGCAAGTTGAGTTTGCAAGAAATCCGTATTTTTCTGTGAGTTTGACACAGACAACTAACACTGAGAAAAAAACTAAGGTTCCTAAAAGCGCAGCCCCAGCGGGGCGGTATGTTTATAGAAACGTTATACGCCCCAAGACCTAAGCCCCAGCGGGGCGGCATTTGTAGAGGGCTTCGGGTGTTTCTATTGATTCTTAACATTGTCCAAAGTTTAGTAATTATTATAAGACTTACAGAAGAAAATATCAAGAAAAATGGTTTTCAGTTGTTAGCATTCAGTACGCAGTCATATTCTTGTGGCAGTTACGAGAAAAGTACCCACCATAAATTATCTCTTAACTGATAACTGAAAGATTTTTCGCAGAAAAATCGTACTGATAACTGATGACTCTTAACAAATTGTTTTTCTATTTTTTAACAAAAAAATAACACACTTTTGTTGCATTTGAGGATTACAATTTTTCTACCATTGGAATAGTGTTGGGAATAGAAACGTTGACGGAACACCATTTGCGCGTTCTATAAAGTAAGGACGGATTTTCCAATCCGTCCACACGCGCTTGAAAAGCACCCCGACCAAACGACGAGAGGATTTTAAGCCTACTTACACGGACAATGAAACAAAAGGAGAGGATTTCTTAACATGGGTTTGCAAGCTCCACCTTTGGGGAAATGGTTTTGCATCTGTTCATTGCTTTTGGTGCTTGGCGCAGGAATCGCACCCGGAGAGGTAGGTGCTGATAACCATGAAACGCAACAACTCGTTAAAATAACAGGAACCGTTGTAGATAACGACACCGAAGTCCCGATAGCAGCGGTGACAATTCGGGTTGCCGATACTAAGATTCGTACGACAACAGATGAGACAGGTGCGTTTTCGCTGGAATTGCCGAGCGGCACCTATAAGATTCACGCAAGCGCGTCATTTTATAATACTTATGTCATTACCGATTTTCAGGTGAGCACGGACACGACTCCAGAAATACTTCAAGTTAAACTGACACCGCAAGTGGTAAAACTTGACGCAATCAAGTTACCGGTCCGACTGAGCCAATCCAGTGAGCGCGGTCTTCTTGAAAAGCGGATGCGGAGCTCACGAATTGAAGATAGCATCAGTACAGAAGAAATTAGCCGACTTCCGGCATCGTCTGCCGGTGAGGCTATTAAACGGGTGACAGGGATCAGTATTGTTGGTGGACGTTATGTATTCGTCCGCGGGTTGGGAGAACGTTACAGTAACACACTCCTTAACAACGTCGAAATTCCGAGTCCCGAACCGAATCGTCGGGTTGTGCCGATGGATATTTTTCCGGCAAGCCTCCTTGCGAGTTTACAAACAGTCAAGACTTTCTCCCCCGATCAGCCGGGCGGTTTCGCTGGCGGTTCTGTTCAAGTGTTTACCAAAGACTTCCCGGAAGAGTTGACGATGTCCCTCTCGATGTCAAGCGGTTTCAACACACAAGCAACAGGCGAAGATGGTTTGACGTATCCGGGTGGTGATTTCGATTTCTTAGGATTTGACGATGGCTCGCGCGATCTGCCCAGCATTGTCCAAAATCGGGCAGCAGACTTACCCATCCGGGAACGTGGACGGTTTACACCGTTAGGATTCACAGCCCAAGAAATTCAGGAGTTCGGTCAATCGTTTTCTAACGTCTGGTCGCCAGAGCGACAAGAGGTCCCAATCAATCAAGGTTATAAATTCAGTCTCGGTAATAGTAATAAAATTCTCGGTAAAGAGTTTGGCTATTTAGGTGTGATCTCTTACGGCAATAGTCATAGTTACGGGACGCAGGTTCGCAACGCCTTCCGTATCGGTTTGAACGAGACGCTTTCCCCTGTAACTTCTTATAACGTTGAACGAAGTGGTAATGAAGTCGATTGGGGCAGCGTTTTAAATGCCAGTCTTCGCTTCTCTCCGCAACACTTACTCAGCATAAAGACGCTTTTCACGCACACGGCTGAAGACGAAACGCGAACATGGGAGGGCTTCAACGCCGATAGAAACACAGATATGCGGAGTTTCCGCCTCCGCTACGTTGAACGCCAACTTTTCTCGGGCCAACTCGCAGGCATGCACGACTTTAATTTTGGCGTGCCCGCATTAGAAACCACAGAAGAAGGTCCAGAGCAACCCGATGTCTCTATGGAGTGGCGACTGACCTATTCGCGTGCATCGCGCGATGAACCCGACACACGTGAGAATATTTACGAAGATAGAGGCGATGGAACATACACCTTCCGAGATGTCACACATAGCGGTAGTCGGTTCTTCTTTGATCTTGAGGACGATGAATACAACGCACGGGTTGACTGGAAAATTCCGCTTGGTGCTGAAGGTCTCTTCAAATTCGGAGGACTCTTGCGAGATCGGGCGCGGACATTTGATGTACGTAGATTTAGATTCCTACCTTCTGACCAAGTAGACGCTACCGTCAATCTATCCGATCCCCCTGAAATCCTTTTCCAAACGCAAAACATAGCACCTCGTGTTTTTGAATTGCGGGAGTCCACGCGCTCTACGGATAACTATCTGGCAGACCACAATATCTACTCAAGTTACTTGATGCTTGATCTACAGATTACGGCAAAATGGCAGGTTATGACCGGGGTCCGATTGGAATCTTCGGATCAAACGGTTACCACCTACGATCCATTCTCTGCCTCTCGAAAGGAGATCGAAGCAAATTTGCAAACACTTGATTGGTTGCCGGGCATGAATGTGACGTATCGTCTAACAGAACGGATGAATCTACGTCTCGCGGCTTCGCGAACGATTACGCGTCCTGATTTCCGTGAACTCGCGCCGTTTGAATTTACAGACTTCGTCGGTGGCAGAACGATCCTCGGCAATCCAGACTTGGAGCGGACTCAGATAGACAATTTCGATTTGCGTTGGGAAACTTTTCCACAGAGAGGCGGTATTTTGGCGGTAAGTGCGTTCTATAAACGGTTCCAAAAACCGATCGAGCAGATCGTCCAACCGCAGGCAGAAGTCAGAATCACCTACGAAAACGCCGAAGGTGCCAACAATTACGGCTTGGAGTTAGAAGCTCGTCAAAATTTAGGTGTCATCACAGAGGCATTGCGTAAATTCTCCATTAATACAAACGCGGCGCTGATTTCCTCGCAAGTTGTCTTGCCGGAGGATGTCGGCATTCAGACCTCTTCCGAGCGTCCACTACAGGGACAGTGTCCTTACATCGTCAATGTCTCCATCGGTTTTGAAGACCCCAACTGGGGCATCTCCAGCGCGATTGCGTATAACATCTTCGGACGTAGGCTTTCCGAAGTAGGTAACCACGGTGTGCCGGATGTATATGAGCAACCCCGTGGACAACTGGATGTGAGTTTTAGTCGAACGGTTGCAAATCATTTCAAATTCAGCGTTTCGGCGAAAAATCTGCTTGACCCCTACGTCCATTACAAGATAGGAGAAGCAACCAATCTTGAGTACAAACTCGGTAGATCGTTCTCGTTTGGGGTAAGCTACAACTTATAGCATCAGGCTGTCAGCAATCAGTTTTCAAAGTGTAAAAAAATCATAAGATTGTCATTTTCTTGCAACAATTGATGAGTATCTTTAATTATGAAGGAAATTTACAACAGCGACTTAAAATTGAAGGTGATATAGATTACCAAGTCGCAACCATCGGTGCCTGTCCGTCAGATCGGTTGGGCATTATGAAAAAATAAAAAAGGAGCTTAGTTACTAATGTTAAATATTGGGTCCACCCCCACATCCACAGGAAGAAGGGGTTTATATCAAAATTGGTTGTTCCTGCTAATCGCCATCTTTACAGTTGGATTGGCTTTGGCTTATGTCGGTTGTGGTAGCGATGAAGAAGAAACAGAAGAAACCGAGGAAGCACTGGTTCCAGAGGAAACTGTTATTGATATTGACGGCCGTCAAGTCGTCGTTCTTGAAGGCAGATTGAACGCCGATAAAGTGCTTACTGCTGCTTACGATTATCTCCTTCGGGGTGCAGTGTTTGTCGAAGGCGGCGCAACATTAACCATTGAACCGGGAGTCAAAATTTACGGCGAGCAGGCAAGCAATGGCACGCTTATCATTGCGCAAGGTTCCAAAATTATGGCAGAAGGAACAGAATCTGCCCCGATCGTTATGTCGAGTGATGCCTTTGAAGGTTCCCGCGCACGCGGACAGTGGGGTGGTTTGATTGTCAACGGTAGTGCCCCGACGAACCAAGGCGTAACTTTCGGTGAAGGCGACACAGGCGCGTTCGGCGGAAACAATCCGGCTGACAGCAGCGGTGTGCTTCGCTACGTCCGGGTCGAGTACGCAGGCATCGAATTTAGCCCTGACAACGAGTTAAACGGCATTGCCTTCCAAGGTGTCGGATCCGGGACAGTGGTCGATCACGTCCAAGTACACATGAACCAAGATGACGGCGTTGAGATGTTTGGCGGTACTGTCAACCTTAAATACGTCATGGTCACGGGTGCCCGCGATGATTCCTTTGACTGGACAGATGGTTGGACAGGTAAGGCACAGTTCCTCGTTGTGCAGCAGTATGGCGACGATGCAGACAACGGCTTTGAAGTTGATAACAGCAGTAAAGATAACGAGGCAACGCCACGTTCCGCCGCAACTATCTATAACGCGACGCTCGTCGGTGATCCTGCTGGGCCGGAAAGCGATAACGGTATGTTGATTCGCGAAGGTGCTGCTGGCATATTCGCAAACTTCATCGTTACCGGATTTAACAAAGTCGGACTCGATATCAACAATGAAGCGACTCACGCGCAAGCCGACAGCGGTAAACTGGTTGTCAAAAACAGTATCTTCTTTGAAAATGGAAAAGGCAATTTCGGTGATGAAAAAGACGATGATGGTTTCGACGAAGCCGGTTTTGCAGCCTCCAACGGTAATAAAGAAACTGATCCGGGCTTAGTAGCTCCCTTCAACAAGGCCGCACCGAACTTCACACCCGGTGCCGGGGCAAATGCGGTGACACCTGCAAGTCCCCCTGCTGACGGTTTCTTTGAACAGGTTGACTTCATCGGTGGCGTAAGTCCAAGCAACAACTGGACCACAGGATGGACAACGAGTGCACAGAGGTAATGAACGCACCGTTTACAGGTTCTACATCCTTCTAACGATACTGTTTGTCTACAGCAGTTTCGTAGGATGTGAGAAATCGACCTGGAAAAATAGTCTCGACTCGCCAGGCCAACTCGGTCTGGCAGTCGTAGACGCACTGAATCGAAAAGATATCGAACAGTTGGACCGCCTGCGTGTGCAACGCGAAGAGTATCTTGATTGGATTTGGCCCGCGTTCCCTGCAAGCCGACCACCCAACAACTTTCCGGGTGATTTTGCTTGGTCAAATCTTAATAAAAAGTGTAATATCGGTATGAAAAAGTGGATCGCTCACTTCGGAGGGCACGACCTGAAGTTTGTTGACATCCGCTTCGACCGACCACAGCAGACTTATGAGGGGTTCCAACTTTTGCGTGGAACCGTTTTGACGTTACAGAACGCCGCTGGTGAAAAGAGGGAATTGAAGATTCTCGGCTCGGTAGTTGCTAAAAACGGGAGATATAAGTTACTAAGTTATGAAGATTAAATGGTTATCAGTTATCGGTTGTCGGTTAAATTGTTACAGATAGATTTTTATCTGTTAACCGGTAATTAACAATTTTTTATACGGCTTGAGGAAGACTGAATTGATGAATTATGCTCTTTCCAACCACGGCAGGGGCAAATAGATTAAGAAAACGGGAGAAAAAGAATATGATGACGATTACCGATGTTCAGCGGCAGAATCGAGAAGCCGCCCAACAACGGAAAAGGAAAGCGATCCGGATCGCATGGGGTTTCGCAATCGGACTGCATGTAATGGGGATTATTGCTGGAGGTATCTACTTTATTCAAAAAACGGTGTTAGATATGAACAAAGACAAAGTAGAGAGCGTTGTTCTGGAAGCCGAAAAACCACAACCGAAACGCCGTACACCCCCTCGTACAACACGAGAACTGAAAAAACCGAAATTTTCTAAGCTTCAGACCCCCAAAGGGCAACCGGTCACAACGGATGCTAAAATCCCGATGGGCAACGCACGTTTCACGCTGCCGACGAGCGATGTCTCTACACGTCCGGTTATGGCACCCAGCGTAACTGGAATTGGCAAAAATCTGTTCAGGGCAACTCGCCAACAGGCAAACATCGTTACAACGATGCCGAAGTTTGAGGTGCCGAAGTTTGAGTCCACAAGTTTGGTCACGAGAATGGATATGGGAACAAGTCTCGCACAAACGGAGTTCAATGATCCGGGCAATCTTGAACTCGCCTCCGTCAACTTAGGGGATGCGAAACAGTCGTTCAACGAATTCTTAAAAGCGGTGCGGGATCGGATAAAACAGGTTCAACGGTTCCCCCCACGCGTCCGCACTTTAGACGATGGTAGCACCACAACGGTTCGGTTTACGCTCTTCAAAGATGGCACCATCAAGAACCCAGTCGTTACGGATTCTTCCGGCTCAAAAGCACTGGATAACGCCGCGCTCGCCGCTGTCCGAAATGCCGTGCCTTATCCACCTTTCCCCGAAGAGCAAGAGGGGAATAGTCTGCGGCTCGAACTCCCGATTATTTTCGAGTTGACGAATTAAGTTACGTATTTGTAGGCGCGCTTCGGAAACGCACCATAACTGTCAATTTAAGAAAAAATAATCGTCGCAGCCCCAGGCCGGTCGGTTCGGTTTTGCTGTGTACTCACCCAAATGCAATCTGCATTCCTAACCGAACCGAGTTTTACACAGAAACCTTGCAGACTTCAAAACCTCTTGAATTCTGTAGAAAAACGCGACCTCACAGATCTAAACCCCGTAGGGGGTTTTTGCTGGGGTGTTTCTGCAGTATCTGTAGAGGTCTGCGGCGAAAAATTAACGGAAAATCCCTAAATTGACACCTATAGTTCAGTCTAATAGGTACACATTCCGTGATTTTTCACGCATCATCTTCTTCTTCATCTTCATCTTCCTCGTCTGGTTCATCATCATCTTCAAGTTGTTTTATGATTCCACCGCCCGGCACGAATGGATCCTCCTCGACGAATCTTTCGGGTTCTCTGGCTTTCCAAGCCTCAAATTCTTCATCGTCCATATCTGCTTCCTCCCACCCGAAAGCCTCAAGGGTTCCCGCATCGCCTTTTATGATGGCGACTTCGAGGAGAGCTTCTTCGCGTGAGAGTTTCCGCTGATAAATCTCTTCTAACCTCTTTATGATATGTTTTGCTGGTGCATCGGCATATATCAGCGCGAACGGTTTTCCCTCGGCTTTCCGGCGTAGTTCGTTTTGCAGACTTTCCAGCGTTCCAGTATCGCGCCAAAGTCGATAGAGTGCTCTAAGATAGGTAATGTATTCATCGCGCGTTGGATAGATCCATTGACGTTCTTTGAGCGTCATATCGGCAACAATATGGATTTCTGGAATGTTGCCAAACTGCCTTAGGAGTTGTGCCCGAAAATATTTGGTGTATAACACGGGATCCTTAATCAGGTACCAGCTGTGGGGGATTCCAAGGTTATACAGCCCTTCGATATCGTCATCAGCGGGTAAGTCTTCTATCGAAGCAGCTGAAGCTACGGAATCGGATGCATCTTCGGTATCTCCACAACCGCTCCAAAATACGAGGCTGAAAAGGCAGGCAAGGCAAATAAAGGTGATTTTCATTCTTGGTTCTCCTCGAATCGAATGAAGGACGTGTCTCCGTTTTTTTCTACATCTTCAAGGGGACGTAGTGTTCGTGGGTCTGGCCAGAGTGCGTATTGTGCCTCAAGATCGGCAATGTATTCATCACGGGTCAATTGTTGCCATCTATAAGGGTTTCTGATTAAATTTGGCGCATGCTCAAGGTGTGGCTGTCATCGCACAGCGCAAACCAACACCGAAGTACGCTACTGATGGAGATATTACGAGACGAGAGGCACACCGCACAGACTCTGCTTTACTTGCCCAAGAACCGCCACGAAACACGCGATTGCTATTAACATTTGTGAAATTATCCATGAGCCAATTCGTTAGACGTATAGTAGTGTTAGCGGAAAAAGAATCATAGTGGCCGAATTCATGTTCATCTAAACACCACTCCCACACATTACCCGCCATGTCATACAAGCCATAAGTATTCGGAGGGTACTTACCAACAGGCGTGGAATAACCACTATTATTATTATAATTAGCATCCTCAGCAGTAATTTTATTGCCCCACGGATACTTTTTTCCTTCTAAACCACCGCGTGCAGCACGTTCCCATTCAACCTCTGTTGGTAGACGCTTTCCCACCCACTTTGCGTAAGCCATTGCAGCGTACCAACTCACGTGATTTACGGGATGATTGCTTTTGCCGTTGGGATAGTTGTTTCCATTCCAAGTTGCCAGATAATTCCCCTTATGTAATCTCTCATCAATATGTTGTTTTTGCCACTGCGGATTTTCAATGAGAAATTGCTTGTATTCTGCATTGGTAACTTCATTCTTATCTACGAAGAAAGCATTAACACGAACAGTATACACTGGCTGTTCGTCATTAGGCGATGCATCTGGATAGTTAATTCCCATCTCAAATTCACCTGCTGGAATTAGCACCATACCCTCTGGCACGGAGAGCGTCGTAGATTCATGATTATAGATGGTCGTCTCCTGCAGGTCATCATTATGTAAGAAGATGAATAACACACTTATGCCAAGAACGGCGAACATTACAGCAATAATGAGTATTTTCTTCCCTATAAGTGTCATGGTTTGAAGCGCCAACGGTAATTCAGTTCAGTCTAATAGGTACACATACGGATCTATGCCCGAAGAATCCAGGTCTAATACTTGAACGCCTGGCGGAAGTATTCCCTCCCTAACTTGGTCTGAAATTGTGCTACCACCTCCTGGTCCATAAATCAGAGATGCATATTTAGTGATGGTGCCATCAGGCAGTTGGGTATCCTCCCATTTGACATAAACAACATCTGGATAGTGCAAATAGACTTTGCCATCCTGCATACTAACCCCAACAAAATCACGGTCCCCTTCATTCCATTTCTTAACCAGAACGAGTCCCAACAATTCTCGCTCGGTCAACTCATCAATACGCACAGCTTTTTTCTCAGGTCGCAGCCAAACGATAGCAAACGGAATATCGGGCGGAACTTCGGGACGTTCAATTTTTTTTAGTCCCAATGCCGAACATCCACATATTATGGAGAATCCAAATATGGCTAAAAGGTTCGTTAGCAGTACTTGGCGATATTTTATAGGTTTCATCGTTTCGTCTCCTTTGAGAAATTATTCCGATACTGCGGTTCCAATTATCTTCCCATTCGGTTCCAAAATTATAACACCACCCCTCGGACGAATTGTAGTTGCTATCTGTCTTCCCATTTTTCTCAGGAAAGTTGAAAAATATCAACTCGTCATCCATGAAATGGTCGTTATCTTAATTATAAAGGTAAAACTGCAAAAGTTAAGGCCTAATTTGCACTTTTTCACAAATTTTTTCAGAATTTACTGTTTTTCCGATTTTTCCTTTAAATTTTCTAAATATATTTGTGAAATATCAAGGTAATTCGAGTGCATATAGTAAAACCTATGACACTCAAATCCTTCAGCATCTATAAGACCTTTTAACGAGGTTCCAAACATTTCAGAATGCGAATTTATCCCTATCTGCTTTCGCTTTTGTCTCATTCACAAAACCCAGCAGCACCAATCCGACAATAAAGAAAATCATCAATGAAATAATGGCAAGACGGGCACTGCCGGTGATCTGTTCGATAACACCGAACGTTACGGGGCCCCAAATTGAGGAAAACTTGCTGAAAACAGAATAGAATCCGTAAAACTCCGCACTTGCCTGCTCTGGAATCATCGCGCCATAGAAGGAACGGCTCAACGCTTGTGTTCCACCGAGGACAACACCAACGACTATTCCCAAAACAAAAAATTCCGTTGCAGTGTGAATGAAATATCCATACGTAACAACCCCACTCCACAGAACTAAGGCGAACATCACGGAGCGTTTCGCACCGATACGATTTGCGAGCCGACTGAAGATCAACGCACCTGCTATCGCAACGACTTGCACCAACAAGAGGGTGACCATGAGTGCCGTTGTCGAAAGATTTAATTCTTCTGTGCCGTAAATTGTCGCCATGCTGGTAACGGTGTGGATCCCGTCGTTGTATATCATGTAGGCGATAAGGAAGAGGGTGAGGTGTTTAAAGCGTCCGACCCGTTTCGCTGTTGAAAGCGTCCGACTGATGCCGAGGATGAGATAGGCGATAGGTTTGGGTTTGTTGCGGTGTGCCTCTGGAAGTTGATACGGCGTTTTTTCCTCTTTTAGGTATTTCAGTGTCAACAAGGTCCAACCTGCCCACCAGATACCCGTCATCGCCATCCCGATGCGTGCCGCCATCGCTTGACCTTCCGGTGTCTTTTGCGTGGCGACGAGGGCGAGGGCAATGGTAAATTGCAGCGAGCCGCCGACATACCCGAACGCATATCCTTTGGCAGAAACGGAATCCATTTTGTCTTCGGAGGCAATCTGTGGTAGGAACGCATCGTAGAAAACATTACCGCCGACAAAGCAAATTTGAGAACCGAGAAATAGCCCAATCGTCAATCCGACATCACCGGACCCGCAAAAATAGAGCATCGTTGCGAAGATACTGCCCATATACGCGAAGCCCATAAGAAACCGTTTTTTCGCGCCAGAGAAATCGGCAATCGCGCCAAGCACGGGTGCAAAGAGGAACACGCAGAACGCCGCGGTTCCCAACATATAGCCCCACAACGCCGTCGCACTCACATTCATGCCGAGAATGTCCACACCTGCTTCGCCTACAATGGCTTTCGCAAAATAATTCGGCAATATGGCGGCGATCACAGTGGTGATATAGGCGGAATTCGCGCAGTCATACATGCACCAACCGAAGATCGTTTTCTTATCGTTTTTGACACTCCCACGCCTAAAGTCGTGGGATTCTTGCTTCTTCATTCGGTGCCTCCCGCAAGTGGAGGTCTTACACAAACTCCACAAGCGTTTTAACTCTCCGTCTGCCCGACGGCGAGGTATTTTAAGTTGATTGCTGCGTTTACGTCGCGGTCTTCTGCGAACCCGCAGCTTTGGCACTGATACTGTCTATCTGAAAGCGTTAAAAATGTTTTTCCTTACAATTGCACGAGATACGGGGGTTGGCCCCAAGTCTAAAGACTTGGGATTGTCAGTTAATTCCCTTCATAGGTCTCCCATCTGCAAAGTGATAAGGTTGGAATCTTCCGTGTATTTTCCCACACTTTTGGAAGAAAATCAACAAGATTCTCCAGAAGGGGAGAGTATCTGATTTTCATCTCGGCAAGAAGCACGTAGGTTGGATTGAACCGAAGGTGAAACCCAACAAATAGGTCGCCCTTACAAGACAAATACAAAACCAGAGATTATTTTACGGGAGAGAAATGGTACTGGAAGAAGTGTAGATTAGAGATGTAGAGCGAATGGAAGCAATGGGAGCGTGAAAGTTCCACGCTCCCACTGTCTTTACCTCACCGAGATTAGGCAAGGTCGAAGCGGTCAAGATTCATAACCTTGTTCCACGCAGCCACGAAGTCACGCACAAATGCTTCTTGTGCGTCATCGCACGCGTAGACTTCCGCAATGGCGCGAAGTTGGGAATTTGAGCCGAATACGAGATCGGCACGGGTGCCAGTCCATTTAAGATCACCTGTCAAGCGATGGCGCCCCTCAAACACACCCTCGGTTGTATCGGATGCCAACCATTCGATATTCATGTTAAGCAGGTTCACGAAGAAATCAGTCGTCAACGTCTCGGGACGGCTCGTGAAAACGCCGAGGTCGGATTGACCCACGTTTGCATTCAGGACGCGCAACCCACCGACAAGCACCGTCATCTCAGGAGCGGTTAGCGTCAGCATGTGTGCGCGATCCACCAGTAGTTCTTCGGCTGTTCTCTCGTGTCCATTTGCAAGATGGTTGCGAAATCCATCGGCGGTCGGTTCAAGCACGGCAAACGATTCGACATCGGTTTGCTCCTGCAACGCGTCTGTGCGTCCCGGAGCGAAGGGAACCTCTACGTCAATACCAGCGTTCTTCGCAGCTGACTCGACCCCTGCACACCCAGCGAGAACGATGAGATCAGCAAGCGAGACCTGCTTCCCGTCGGACTGCGATCCGTTAAATTCCTCTTGAATCCCTTCCAGTGTCTCAAGTACCTTCTCCAGTTCGGGCGGATTGTTGACTTCCCAATCCTTCTGCGGTGCAAGGCGAATGCGTGCGCCGTTAGCACCACCGCGCTTGTCAGTGCCGCGGAATGTTGCCGCAGATGCCCAAGCGGTCGAAACGAGTTGGGAAATGGACAGTCCCGATTCGAGGCATTTGTCCTTGAGGGCAGCGATGTCCTGCTCACCAATCAATTCATGATCGACATCAGGGACGGGGTCTTGCCACAATTGCGGTTCCGCAGGAACCCAGGGACCGAGACATCGTGTACGGGGTCCCATGTCGCGATGGGTTAGCTTATACCAAGCCTTAGCAAAGGCATCTGCGAACTCGTCCGGGTTCTCGTAGAAACGCTTGGAAATCTTCTCGTAGGCTGAATCCGCCTTCAGAGATAGGTCAGTCGTGAGCATCATTGGCGCGTGCTTCTTTGAGGAATCGTGAGCGTCCGGGACGGTGTCCTGTGCAGATTCATCTTTGGGCGTCCACTGCCACGCACCACCGGGACCTTTTATCAGTTCCCACTCGTAATTGAATAGGTTTTCAAAGAAGTTGTTATCCCACTGGATCGGTGTAACGGTCCAAGCACCCTCCAACCCACTGGTGATCGTGTCGCCGCCCATGCCGCTACCATAGCTGTTCTTCCAACCGAGTCCTTGCTCCTCAATAGTGGCTCCTTCGGGTTCGGGACCGACATACTCGTCTGCATCAGCAGCACCGTGGGTTTTGCCGAACGTGTGTCCACCAGCGATGAGTGCGACCGTCTCCTCGTCGTTCATTGCCATGCGACGGAACGTCTCTTTAATATCTCTCGCTGCGGCGATCGGATCCGGGTTAGCGTTCGGTCCCTGCGGATTCACATAGATCAGCCCCATCTGAACGGCACCGAGAGGATTTTCCAGTTCCCTGTCCCCGGTATAGCGTTCATCGCCCAGCCACGTGGTCTCGGATCCCCAATAGATGTCCTCTTCAGGTTCCCAGACATCCTCTCGTCCGCCAGCAAACCCGAGGGTCTTGAAACCCATCGACTCAAGGGCACAGTTCCCTGCGAAGATTATCAGATCCGCCATCGAGAGTTTCCGACCGTACTTCTGCTTGACGGGCCAAAGCAACCGAACCGCCTTATCAAGACTGGCGTTGTCGGGCCAACTGTTGAGGGGTGCAAAGCGGAGCGTGCCAGAGGCACCACCACCGCGTCCGTCACCGATGCGGTACGTGCCTGCACTGTGCCACGCCATCCGAATGAAGAGAGGTCCATAGTGTCCGTAATCAGCGGGCCACCACTCCTGCGATGTCGTCATCACTTTTTCAATGTCCTGCTGCAGCTCCGCCAGGTCGAGTGTATTGAACGCCTCAGCGTAGTTGAAATCCTCGCCCATAGGATTGGATGAGGGTGGATTCTGGTGGAGCATCTTCAGGTTCAACTGATTTGGCCACCACTGTTGGTTCGCTATGGTGCCCTGTGCCTGAGAATGATGCATCACTGGGCATTTACTTTCGTTGCTCATATTTGCTCCAATCGTGTACTACATATTTTCCAGCTTGTTCTTTGACATATTCTCCCTAAGCACTTGTTTGAAAATCCAAATAGATCTCTGAAAGTTGTCATTTTACGGACAAATGCCTTAAAAAAATCGGTTGATTTTACCGTAAAATGTCAAAAAATGACCATTTCATTCATCTACCTCTAAAACAGATGCTAAGTGGCATAAAAGGGAGACTTACATCCTATTCCCATAGTATATTACATCAATACTGCCAAGAATAACCTTACAATTACGCTTGCTATACTTGTCAGTGTTATGTATTAATCATGCCATAATTTCTGCCCAAAGTCAAATCTTTTTTTAACGTTTTGCTCCTTACCAAAAGGACGGATTTTTCTACCCTGATCGAAATCAGTGGTTTCCAATCCCTGAAATTCGCATAGATAAGAATGTGCAGAATTTCGATAAATGTGGTATAATAGATAGAAGTTTGAGATAATCACGGAGGTTGTATTTTCTACTTTGTATACCATGGATTATCTATGTAGATGGCTATCAATTCTACTTCTCTTTTTTATTAGCGTTGGCGTGCATGCCGAAACTGATGAACTTCAAGCGGAAGCATACCGTACTTATGAGAGCATTGAAATCGACGGTGAACTCACAGAGTCCGATTGGCAGAAAGCAACACCCATCCGTCAATTTATTCAATTTGAACCTGATGCTGGCGAACCACTGACAGAATCAACAGAGGTTCGCATCCTTTACGATGACAGACACATCTACTTCGGTTTTGTCTGCAGCGAACCTGACCGTTCCAAGATTATTGCCAATAAGATGCGCCGTGATGCGATGATGTGGGACCAAGACAACGTCTTTGTGCTATTGGATACCTATAACGATAGGCGCAGCGGCTTCTTCTTCAGAGTCAATCCACTGGGTGCTCGGGAAGATGTCGCGCTCATGGACAGTGGCGACAGTCGAAACGAGAACTGGAACGCGGTTTGGGACGCTCGAGCGAAAATTAACGGCGATAATTGGACGACAGAAATTGCGATCCCGTTCAGCCAATTGAGGTTTAAGAGTGAAGAAGCACTAACATGGGGTTTGAATCTCGGACGCACTATCCAAAAGAATCAGGAAGAAGGCACATGGTCACCCGTGCCAGCAGCCTATACCTTTCTGGCACGCTATCGGACGACGCACTTAGGCACACTCACTGGCTTATCTGGAATCTCACAACGACGGAATATTGAGTTCCTGCCGTATCTGCTGCCCGGTGTTGCCCGGACAGAGGAAGAAGGAACGGTTGGTGTGTTTGATTTGGGTGCGGACATGAAGGTGAGTGTCACCTCAAACCTGACCGCCGATTTAACCGTCAACACAGACTTCGCACAGGTTGAGGCGGACCAAGAACAAGCGAATTTAACGCGGTTCAGCCTCTTTTTCCCGGAAAAACGTCAATTCTTCTTAGAGGGCGCAGGTTTATTCGATTTTGGCATCCCACGTACGAGTTTTAATGCACCGCCACCGCTCCTACTTTTCTACAGTCGTCGCATCGGTATTGAAGAAGGACACGCAATCCCGATTTTGACGGGCGGAAAGATTACCGGTAAAGTCGGAGGCTTCGGTGTAGGGTTGCTGAATGTTTTCACGGATAACTATGCAGCCGACGCTACAGAAAATTTAGACGCAGTTGATGTTGACAGGACAAACTACTCGGTTTTACGTATCAAGCGTGATCTTTTTACAGGTTCAAGCATCGGTGTGATTGGGATTAATAAACAAGGTCCTGACGCACACAATCGAGCAACTGGTGCTGATTTTATCTATCGCCCCACCGACAAGATGAATTTTCGAGGACTCTGGGCACGCACCTTTGAACCGCGCGAAATTCAGAACGGACAAGCCTCTCCAGGGAACAGTCCCTTACCCAACGAAACACCTGCGGGAAACACAAATGCGTTATACTTCGGTGGAAATTGGCAGAGCGAAGTTGCCCGAGTAAATGCTTCTTACACGGATATCGGTGACGACTTCAATCCGGAAGTCGGCTATGTGTATCGGACAGGGAGTCGGTGGTTTCGGAGCGAAGTCCGCGCCACGCCTTATCTTCGTTGGTATGGATTTCGTCGGTTATGGGCTGGACCGGAGATTGACATCATTCTCAATTCGGACAATGAATTAGAAACGCGAACTTTTATTTGGAGCACGTGGCTTGAATTGGAAACAAACGGCTGGGGTGGTCTCCGAATCTACCGAAATTTTGAGAACCTCATTGACGACTTTGAAATTCGAGAAGGGATTATCATTCCGAGAGGCAAGTACAGTTACAATAACTATAGCCTCATGCTCAACGCTGAAGGCAAGGTCTTCAACGGACGTTTTGGGTTCAATGTCGGGGATTTTTATAACGGTACTCGACGAGGATTTGACCTCCGTCTCGACCTTCGGTTCGCTGGACGCTTTAGTTTGGAACCGAGATACGAGTTTAACCGTGTCACACTGCCACAAAACGGAGAACCTGACCAAAATGTCTCCTTTGATACAAATGTTTTCGGGGGGCGTGTCGTCTATTCCTTCTCCACCGACCTTTTTACCAAACTTTATGTCCAATGGAACAGTGACAGGAATTTGGTTACAACGAATTTCTTAGTCAATTATATCTACCGTCCCGGTAGTGATTTTTATTTCGTTTTTAACCAGACGTATGGAACAGACAGTATAACATCGGGATTGCTGGATACAACCGTGGTTGGCAAAGTAACCTATTGGTGGAATCCATAATGTCCTCTGACAAATACTGAAGCATACAATCAGGAAATCACTTTTGTCAGAGGAAACTTAACAAGCAAATAGAAAAAGTTGACTGTTGATAATTACCGATTGCAATTCTTTGTTTCTATCCGCTAGAAAACCGTAGCCCGTAACGTAGTGGAGGGCGGATCTTTGTAAGGCACGTCAATGCCAAACCCACGTCGTTACTCCGCAAGGAAAGTTAAAAACATGAAGATTGTTGATGTAAAAACGTATCTCGTTGATGTACCACCACCGCACTGGGGTGGCAGACGTTGGATTTTCGTCAAGCTGATAACTGATGACGGCATCGAAGGCGTAGGCGAATGTACCTATCATACGCAACTTAATCATGTCGTCGTTGAACTCATCAAAGATTGGGGCGAGCGTTTCTTGATTGGAGCGGATCCGTTTCGGATTGAAAAAATCTGGTCAACGCTTTATGAAGGTCCCTGTGTACGGCATTCCGGTCCACTGACGACACCAGCGATGAGCGCGATTGAGATGGCGTGTTGGGACATTGTCGGAAAGGCACTGAACCAACCGATCTACAACCTGTTAGGCGGCATGTTCCACGAGAAACTGCGCGCTTATTCCTACCTGTTGCAATGGCGGCGTGGCGACTCTCCAGAACAAACCGGGGAACTCGCGCTCTCTTACGTCGAAAAAGGTTTTACTGCTGTCAAGTTTGACCCAGTCGATGCAGGGACTGCCGATAGGTTAGAAACCCTTGATTATGCTGAGAGTGTCATTCGTGGCATTCGTGATGCCGTTGGCGATAGGTGTGACATTCTAATCGGGACACACGGACAATTTAACACGAACAGTGCAATCCGTTTCGCGAAACGCGTGGAACAGTACGATCCACTCTGGTTTGAGGAACCGATACCACCGGAGAATATCAAAGAGATGGCACGCGTTGCACAATCCACAAGCATCCCAATTGCGACTGGAGAACGATTGCTGACAAAATATGAGTTCGCGGATCTGCTGGAGCAACAGGCAGCATCTATTCTGCAGATGGATTTGACGATTACAGGCGGTATCCTTGAAGCGAAGAAGATTGCATCCATGGGTGAGGCACACTACGCCCAAATCGCACCGCATTTGTACGGCGGTCCCATCGGGGGTGCTGCGAATATCCAGTTGGATGTCTGCAGTCCGAATTTCCTGATTCAGGAAGGCATCCATACGTGGGACGGCTTCCACGCTGAAATACTTAAGGAACCGTTACAGTGGGAAGATGGATACATCATTCCGTCAACGAAGTCCGGACTGGGCGTTGAACTAAATGACGAGGTTTTGGAGAAGCATTCCATTACCGTTTGAAATGTAGCGTAATTATCTGAATTGTATCCCCTGGAATGGGTTAAAAAGAACAGGAAAACGGAAGACCATTTGTGAATGCTACTGTTTTGACGATCAACCGTCAAATGATGCGGAATTAGCCACTTGCCTTCAGCAACACAGTAGATAGAGATATTTGTGATGTATTTAGTCTGTTATTCATGCAGGCGCGGCTATCGCGTCCACCACGACAGCATTGACTTTATTAAAAAAAAGACCTGCTCAAACGGGCACGTTCACGATATACGGTGCAGGTGTGGTAAGAAGATATTTGTTACCCAACGCGTTGATTCGAGGCGTTGGAAGTCTATTGATCGTAAAGTCCTTTGGAAATATCCGGATGAGCGCACGCCCGGGAAGTAAGTATGGGAGAACAAAGAAGGAATGACAACTGCAGATACACCAACGGGTACGCTTGACGCGCTGCCCGATTCTCTCAAAGAGACATTACAAAATTTGGATACCCCGATAGAACAGATACGATTTGCTGTCCGAAGTGATGTCCGCTCAGACGGCAATTACGGTGAAGAATGGTTCGTGCTAACAGAAGCGGCGATATTTACTGTAACGGGCGAGGGTGAGGTGCTTCACTACATTCCATATAAGAGCGTACTCGGCATCCGTCCCGAAATCGTAGTGGATGCTGGACTCTTGGTACTGGAAACAGAAGAAGGAACGGTAGACCTCATCCGGTATTCCAACGGATGTGCCTCAAAGTTCGGGTTTGTCGCACGATTCATCGGGGACGAGGTTGAGTTCCGAAACGGCAAACGCGACGAAGCACCTATTTGGGACTATAAATCTGAGGATCACGCCTGTAAAAGCTGCGGATTGCCGTTGCCTGATGAGTTTTCGCCTTGTCCGGCATGTACCAAGAAGCACAAGGTGATGTTACGGATTTTATCTTACATAAAACCGTATCGCGGTAGAGCAAGTCTCTTTATTGCACTCATCATCGTCGGAACACTTATTTCTTTAGTCCCACAATATTTCAATCGTATTCTGATTGACGATATCCTACAGTTGAACAATCTCGTTACTCCGCCAGCGGATACGCAGTTAACATGGTTAGCGGAGCTATTCCGAAGGATTCAACCCGCGACAGTCGCTTTAGCAATTGCTATTGGTACACTGTTAGCTGCACAAATCATCAGTTCGATATTTGCAATTTTCCAAGGACGTTTGGCGGCTTGGTTGACATTTCGCATCTCCGCAAACATCCGGTCTCATGTCTACCAGCATTTGCATAACCTGTCCATCCGATTTTTCGACAAACGAACAACAGGGACTGTCATTTCGCACATCACAGAGGACAGCGAAAGACTTCAGGACTTCATGTTAGAAGGGCTCTCGTTTCTCGCTGTGCAGGTGTTCCTCTTCTTTGGGATTGGAGGTATCCTTTTCTGGATGAACTGGAAATTGGCATGTTTCATCCTAATCCCGATTCCGATAATTGTCTTCGGGGCAGGTTGGTTTTGGAAGAAAGTGCGCAGCCTCTGGCACCGTGCGTGGCGACGACGCTCAAAGTTGTTCGATGTCGTCAACGATTCGGTATCTGGTATTCGGGTCGTCCGCGCTTTCGGACAACAACGGGGTGAAGTCAACCGGTTTGCTGATGCCAATATCGATGCACGCGATTACGAAACCAACGCCGAGATGATCTGGGCAACCTATTATCCGCCGCTGATGTCCGCTATTCAGTTGGGGTCTCTCATCGTCTGGTACGTTGGTGGACTTGATGTTCTCACTGGAACAATGTCCCTCGGCACGCTCATGACTTTTCATGGATATCTCATGAGGTTCTATGAACCGATGCGCTATATCAGTCCGCTCATCAACTGGGCTTCCCGTTCAATGACAGCAGCGGAACGGCTTTTTGAAGTCATAGACTCACAACCAGAACAGTTGGACGACGGCAACCTTAAAGCGATGCCGAACATCACGGGTGAGGTTAAATTCCACAACGTGACTTTCGGTTATGATTCACACAAACCGGTGCTTCGTGACATTAATCTTCATGTCCAACCCGGTGAGATGATAGGACTGGTAGGTCATTCCGGTGCTGGAAAGTCAACGCTCATTAATCTGATTTGTCGGTTCTACACGCCCGACTCAGGGCAGTTAGATATTGATGGCGAAGATATTAGGCAGATTAATCTTAAGGATTTGCGCCAACAGATCGGTGTCGTGCTGCAGGATCCATATCTGTTCAGTGGCACTATAGCCGAGAACATCGCCTACGCGCACCCAGATGCCTCTATGGAGGATATTATCACAGCAGCGAAAGCGGCAAACGCGCATGAATTTATCGTCAAGTTCCCCGATGGCTATGATACAGAAGTCGGTGAACGCGGTGGTAGTCTGTCCGGCGGCGAACGGCAACGCGTCTCAATCGCCCGGGCAATTTTGCACAATCCACGCATCCTGATTCTTGACGAAGCTACCTCGTCTGTGGATGTAGAGACAGAGAAAAAGATTCAACAAGCGATTGACAGACTGGTGCAGAATAGGACGACATTTGCGATTGCCCACCGACTTTCAACGCTCCGAAACGCCGATCGTCTCTTCGTGATCGAAAAAGGCAAAGGCGTTGAGTGTGGTTCTCACGAGGAACTTATGGAGCAACAGGGCATCTATTACAAACTTGTGGAAACCCAGAGGGAAGCTGCCAATATCCGCGCCCAAGCGCAAGCCGTGGAGAGATAAACATGCGGAACGAAAATGGAGTGAAACAGGACACATCCACCACAAACGATACGACAAAACCGGAGTCGTCTGAATCGGATGACTTTACGCCGCGTTATTTGGATGCAGCTCAACTCACGTTTACGCGTTCTGAAGTCGGGACGGCGCGGCTCGAAATTCAGGATGAGGTCTGTCATCTACGCGTGGTGGTGAGAAGGCTCATGCCGCTCAGCAACCCAGATGGTTACATCTCTATCGCAGCGGATGAAGACACTGAAATCGGGATTATCGCGAACCCATCGGAACTCACACCGCGGAGTCAGAAAATCCTACGAGAAGAGTTGGACAAACGGTATTTTACACCGACAATTCAGAAGGTTTATCGCGTAAAAGAGCAATTCGGGATCCATGAGTGGGAGGTCCAAACAGAGCGGGGACGCATAACGTTCTCGGTGCGTGGGCTGAATCAGAATATCAAACAGGTGCCTCCGGCACGACTTTTTGTAGTAGACGTGCAAGGGAATCGGTACGATATTCCGGATTATCGGGAGTTAGACGCGCAGAGTTATCTACAAATTCAGCGTCATCTCTAAGAAACTTCTATCCTCTTAGCGAAAGATTGGAAGCCGTAATGAACCGCAAGGTAAATTAAAAAAATGAAACAGAGACATTTTTCGGTGCAGCTTGCAAACCGAAACTTGCGATACAAACGTCACGCAGTCATCGCTTCAGTTGGATTGCATCTGCTCTTTGTACTGATAGCAGCACTGCTGTTATCTGGACATCGGGAGTTGAATAAAGATTCATTTGAAGCGACCTTCGTTACGCTTAATCCTGCCAGAACGGACGTGGAAATCCGTCCAACCCGGCGCACCGTCTCGACGAACATTCCACTTTCCAGAGAAATCCCCACGAATCGCATACCAACACAAGTATCGCCTATGCATCAACTTCCAAAGAACGAGAGGGAGGTTGTGCAGCAAGTAGCACCAGTAGACCTTGAAACCGATGTGCCGAACCCTACGGAGATGGCGATAGCACCGACACTTCCGAGCGGTGAGACTTCCAACACTTCATCGGTACATCCATCTGTTTCTCCCAGAGAAGAGGCACCAATCATAGAAAAAGGTGCCTCTCCCGTCATAAGAAGGGGAGACACCACTGCTGCTAAAACCGGACTTTCAGAATTTCTGGACGACTCTTTGCCGACAGGTAGTTTGGGAGACGAATTTGATACGACATTTCGCAACCTTGTGAAGATACCGAAGGAGAAATTGGGGGGTGTCCTTGAAGGAACAAGAAATGAGATTCGCGGGCATATCCGGTTGATCCGACTTAAACATTCGCTCTCGGATTGGTGGCAGGATCCGACTGCCATTCCAGCACTCATCAAATGGTTGGAAGATCACACACCGATTCGAGCGGATATGGATTTCGCTGGCGGTGCGCTACGGCTGACCGATTCACAGATTATGGATGCCCCACTCATCATCATGACGGGACATGACAAAGATATTACCGTCGGGCGAGGGCTGGCGAAAGACGGTCCGCTGCAGACAGGTTTCACATCAGCAGAGCGCGCCGCACTTCGGAAGTATATCGTTGAAAAGGGTGGGATGCTGTTTTTCGATGACTGCGGCTTCAACGGGCTTTTCGCGCACATCGTCGCGGATGAACTTAAACAGATTTTTCCAGAATATCCACTTGACATTCTACCGCACGATCATGAAATCTACAGTATCCATTACGATTTGCCGAAACCGCCTACTGGTGGTGATGTATTCTGGGGCAATGAGAACAACGCACAACCGACGCAGTTCCGTTTTCAGAAAGGGATTATTATCGACGATCGGTTAGCAGTGGTTTACAATCGCAAGGACTATATGTGTGCAATGGAGACTGCAGAAATTGAAAGCCGCACGATGCTGCGGCTCC
The DNA here is from genome assembly GCA_022821965.1 of Candidatus Poribacteria bacterium. GTDB lineage: Bacteria > Poribacteria > WGA-4E > WGA-4E > WGA-3G > WGA-3G. The sequence goes on along the minus strand of JAJECN010000026.1, from coordinate 3,595 downwards.
GACGTTCTACGGATGTCTATCGGTTTATGTCGAATCTGCTGATTTATGCGCTGAAATATGGGGGGAACATAGATAGGACAAGGTATACAGAATAAAGCTGTTTCTTTCCCACGTTTCGCCCAATTAGAAACTTTTGGCTATCGCTTCTGCAAGGTTTTTGGGAAATTCAAAAAGTGATGTCAGGTTTGTCCGAATTAACATACGTCTGATGCCCTTATTGACGTTAACAAGTGCCGTCCGCCCGCCATTCTGACGGATTTGGGTGCTGGTAGTAATCAGAACGCCTAACCCAGCACTATCCATTGTCTGTGCCCCAGACATATTGAAAATGAGTGTAGGAACTCCGTCTTGCGCCTCAAGCCCCTGAATATGCTCCTCAAGCATAGTTTTAAGCACGAGAGCATCTTGTCCAACGACTCTTCCTTGAATCTCTAAAATTGTAAAATTTTTATTTTGAATATTGACTTGCATAAGCTCCCCTTTGCTATTTTTATACTAAAGTTTGGAAAATTTTGTGTATCTTCATACCAAAAAGCACGAAAGAGAGTTTCCTTATAGAAAACGCTACGGTCTAACATACAAGGGACAGCATTCCTCCCCACCCTAAAGGGTGAGGCTTCCTGATCGTTTCATTGGTGATGAAATTTTTGGTTCATGCCAAAGGAGTAACCGTGAAGTTAAAGCCAATACCATAAGCAGCTGGGTATCCAATCCGAAGACCGTAGGTAACAGCCTTAGGATGTTTGGAAAGCAGGCGCATCGTCGCTTCCAAATCTTCAGCGTCAATTTCATAGTCTCCAGTTTCAATATCAAGCACAATGTTTTGCATTTTTGCCAATTATAACATGAAATTGGACTGAATATCAAGAGATAAATTCACATCCATTTCTACGAGACCGTTTAAGACCACGCGTCGTGTAGGAATCGGATCCAGTTGCCGTGCATGATAGCGGCGATGTCATCGTCGCTATAGCCGCGAGTTGACAATAAGCCCGGTATCTTTTGTAAATCGGCGATGGTGTCCAAGTCGCTGGGGGATTGCTCACGCCCATAACCGCCGTCTAAGTCCGTGCCGATAGCGGCGTGCCGAGTGTTACCCGCCAATTGACAAACATAGTCAATATGGTCAACGACATTGCTCAAAGTGACCTTGTCGTTCGGAGTTTCGCCGGTAACCCAACCCGGTTGGAGCATCCACGCGTCAAAAGCAGCACCGATGACCCCGTCTCGTTCAAAGATAGCCCGTAATTGTTCATCGCTGAACTGACGTTGATGCGGAACGAGTGCACGACAGTTATTATGACTGGCGAGAACTAAACCGTTGTAGTGTTCGAGCGCCTGCCAGAACGCCTGATCGGAGCAGTGTGTGAGATCGAGGATAACGCCTAAACGTTCCATTTCAGCAAGCAACGGACGACCAAGTTCGGTCAATCCGATTTCTGTGCCTGTCCCTCCTGCATAGCGTCCGGGACCGTAGTGCGTTAGCCCGAGCAGGCGCAATCCGCCCTCAACCCAAGCCTCTAATTGCGTTGGATAAAGAATTGGATCGGCACCTTCTATACTAATCACGAACCCCAAGGGCGGGGCATTATCGTAGTCGCTGGCATCGCCTATCGCTGTGCTCTCCCAAGTCTGCCAAGCATTGATGTGGTTGTCTAATTGTCCCCGGTCCGTGATAATGCGGACGTATCCCATTCTTTCTAAGGCGCGGTAGTAAGCCAATTGCCCCTGTGCGATACCGTAGGATTGGGCAGGTGAGGCAAAATCGGAATGCGGAGAGGGTCTACCGGTGGAGCGGGCAAACAGAGTGACGAAACTTAGGGCGATTCGTCCTTGACGCATTTCTGGGAGTGCGACGGTGCCTTGGTTACCGGACGTACGTGCCTCTTGGGTACGAATCGTATAGGCGGAACTCAGTAAGTCGCGGTTGCCTTGCAACGCATTCATGGATAGATCAAGGTGGGCATCAACAATGAGCATAAAACATTCCTTTCTGAAGGGTTGAAATTGGAAGGATTAAGTCAATTGCTATCCGGATACGCAGCGAAATGTGCTCCGGGTGTTCCGTTTCGATAATCGCCATCACAAGCATTGAGCATCCATCCACTGAGTCGAGCAACAAGGTCAGGATGCTCCGCTGAAATGTCGTTCTCTTCGCGGTAGTCATCGTGGAGACGATATAACTGGAAACTGTCTGTGCTATTGATGTACCGTAACTTCCAACCATCTGCCGTTACGAGTGCCGGACCGAGCCGAGAGGCATATATAACCCACTCGTGGTGCTGCTGGTCCTCATGCCTTTCAAGCAAAGTCGGTAAGAACGATACGCCATCTTTATCTTGCGGCATTTCCGTGCCGATGAAATCTGCGAGGGTCGGCATCAAATCATAGTTTGTGAGTATATGATCCGATACAAAGTTGGGTGTAATCGTGCCAGGGAAACGGACGAGGTAAGGAATTCGCGTGCCCCCTTCCCAACTCGACCACTTCAAGCCTCCCATACCGTCGTTGCCGTTGAACACATCACCGCCTGTTTCCGAATAGAATTTTGTTGTGATGTCGTCAAAAGGGTTTCCGTCCAAAGCCACTTGCCGACCTGTCGTTCGTCCTTCTTGACGGTAGTACACTTCATGGCCGTTATCAGCGGAGAAGACAATCATCGTGCGGTCGTCTATTCCGAGTCGTTCGAGTTCGTCCAAGATGATCCCGACGGTTTCATCCAGCTTTAGGATCATGGAGGCGTACTCTTTCTCAAACGTTGTTAACGCCGAAGACTGCTTGACTGCTGGGTGGATGTCGGGAATGGCGATTGGTCCGTGTGGCAACTGAGAAGGATGATAGAGAAAGAAAGGTTTATCCTTGTGGTCGCGAAGAAATTCTATGATTTTCTCGTTGAAAATGTCTTGAGAATATACCGCTTTCCCTTGGCGATTCCTGCGAATCTCCATATTTTCAGCAGATTCCGTATTCGGATGTACGCCGCAGTCGTCATGAGTATTGCCTCGGATGGGCGTAGGCTGCCCGTTTTCAAAGAGATACGGTGGGTAAAAACCGTGGCAACGTTGATGGTCATAGTAGCCGTAGTGGTACTGCCAGCCGTGCCGACGGATACGTGCGCCAGTCGTGGCAAAACCCCATTCGAGTTTCCCGATCTGTCCTGTAACGTAACCCGCTTCTTCAGCGATCTGTGCCAAGAAGACATCGTCCGGACGCGCTTGGAGTCCGGTTGTATGTAGCGACTCTGTAATTTGATCCAATGTCAATTCACCGGCACTCAATCTGTGGTAGAGTCCACCTTGTGTATAGGTCCACGTTCCATCATGGCAATCGTGGATCCCCGTCAACATGCTGGCTCGGGATGGGGCACAGAACGCGCAACCGTAGGCATGGTTGAATTTCATTCCTTCGTTTGCGAGACGGTCAATATTCGGTGTCTCGAAATGTTGCTGTCCATGAAGTCATATTGAGTAAAACCTAAGAATGTGGTAAAATAGTGGAAACAGAGCAGATAGTTTATGTCTCTTTTTCCACTTTACATCCCTATTAGGTTATGAAAGGTGCTCTTATGGAAACCAAGGGAACCACTGAAAAGCAA